>CAZXWK010000001.1:0-159556 GCA_964644675.1 uncultured Eubacteriales bacterium
ACGCCATCTTCTTCAACGAGGACGACAAGGGCATCAACCCGACCGTCGGCGAGATTCCCGCCGAGCTCGCGGACGACGCCGAAATGTACCGCGACGAGCTGGTGCACGTGGCCGCGGACTACGACGACGACCTGATGGAGAAGGTCCTCATGGAAGAGGACGTCACCGTCGAGGAGATCAAGTCCGCGCTTCGCAAGGGTTGCATCGCATGCGGCCTCACGCCGGTCACCGTTGGCGCCTCGTTCAAGAACAAGGGCGTCCAGCCGCTCCTCGACGCGGTCGTCGACTACCTCCCGTCTCCGCTCGACGTGCCGGCGATCACCGGCGTCGACATGAAGACGGAAGAGGAGGTCAGCCGCCCCTCCGACGCCAAGGCGCCGTTCGCGGCCCTCGCGTTCAAGGTCATGACCGACCCCTACGTCGGCAAGCTGACCTACTTCCGCGTCTACTCCGGCACGCTGAACTCCGGCTCCTACGTGCTGAACTCCACGAAGGGCCACAAGGAGCGCATCGGCCGTCTGCTCCAGATGCACGCGAACCACCGCGAGGACATCGAGACCGTCTCGGCAGGTGACATCGTCGCGGCCGTCGGCCTGAAGAACACCACCACGGGCGACACGCTCTGCGCTGATGACGCCGCCGTGCTCCTCGAGTCCATGGTCTTCCCGGACCCGGTCATCGACATCGCGATCGAGCCCAAGACCAAGGCCGAGCAGGAGAAGCTCGGCTCGGCGCTGGCGAAGCTCGCCGAGGAGGACCCGACCTTCCGGGTCCGCACGGACAACGAGACCGGCCAGACCATCATCGCGGGCATGGGCGAGCTGCACCTCGAGGTCATCGTCGACCGCCTGATGCGCGAGTTCAAGGTCGAGGCGAACGTCGGCAAGCCGCAGGTCGCGTACCGCGAGACCGCCGGCCGCCTGACCAACAACGTGGACATGAAGTTCGCCCGCCAGACCGGTGGCCGAGGCCAGTACGGCCACGTCGTCATCAATCTCGTTCCGCAGGAGCCGGGCGCCGGCTACGTGTTCGAGAACAAGGTCGTCGGTGGCGCGATCCCCAAGGAGTACATCCCGTCGGTCGACAAGGGCATCCAGGAGTCACTCGGCTCCGGCGTGCTGGCCGGCTACCCCGTCGTCGACATCAAGGTCGAACTGGTCGACGGCAGCTACCACGAGGTCGACTCCTCGGAGATGGCCTTCAAGATCGCCGGTTCCATGGCGATCAAGGAAGCGCTGCGCAAGAGTGCCGCGATCCTTCTCGAGCCGATGATGGCCGTCGAGGTCAACACGCCCGAGGAGTTCATGGGTGACGTCATCGGCGACCTCAACCGCCGCCGTGGTCACATCGACAGCATGGAGCCCCGCGGCAACGCACAGGTCGTGCGCGCCAAGGTGCCGCTGTCGGAGATGTTCGGCTACGCCACCGACCTGCGTTCGAAGACGCAGGGTCGTGCCGCCTACACCATGCAGTTCAAGGCGTACGAGCAGGTGCCGAAGTCGGTCGCCGAGGAGATCATCAGCAAGGTCGGCGGAAACGCCTAGTAGGCTTGACCACCAGGAACACCCGAACTTCACTCGGGACCGCATCAACGGAGGGTAGAGAGTTGGCGAACCAGAAGATCAGGATCCGCCTCAAGGGCTACGATCACGAGATCGTGGACCAGTCCACGAAGCTCATCGTGGACACGGCGCAGAAGACGGGCGCGAAGGTCTCGGGCCCGATCCCGCTGCCGACCGAGCGAAGCCTGTACTGCGTGATCCGCTCGCCGCACGTGAACAAGGACAGCCGCGAGCAGTTCGAGATGAAGACGCACAAGCGCCTCATCGACATCCTCGAGCCGACGCCCAAGACGGTCGATTCGCTCATGCGCCTCGATCTTCCCGCGGGCGTTGACATCGAGATCAAGCTCTAGGTTCTGGTAGAATCGCCGTTCGCGTCCGAAAGGGCGCGACGGCGTGAGGATGCGGTCCGCTGGGGAGCGACGCCACATGGGCGACGCACAGGTCCCATGACCGCCTGAGGTAAGGACGACACGATGGTAACCACGATACTCGGCCGCAAGCTGGGGATGACGCAGGTCTGGAGCGAAGACGACCGTCTTCTCCCGGTCACCGTCATCGAAGCTGGCCCCTGCGTCGTCACGCAGGTCAAGACCGACAAGCGCGACGGCTATCGTGCCGCGCAGATCGGTTTCGGCGAGGTGAAGGCCAGTAAGGTCAACAAGCCGATGACCGGCCACTTCGACAAGGCCAAGGTCGACCCCAAGGCGCACCTCCGCGAGATTCGTCTCACCGAGGGTGACAACGTCAAGGTCGGTCAGACGATCACGGTCGAGGCGTTCGCCGACGCGAAGTCGGTCCACGTCACGGGCGTGAGCAAGGGTAAGGGCTTCGCGGGCGTCATGAAGCGCCACAACTTCCGCGGTGGTCCCGGCGGGCACGGTTCGCATTTCCACCGCGCGCCGGGCTCCGTCGGTCAGTGCGCGACCCCGTCGCGGGTCTTCAAGGGCCTGAAGCTTCCGGGCCACATGGGCACCGACACCGTCACCGTCCGTAATCTCGACGTCGTGCGCGTCGACGCCGAGCAGAATCTGCTTCTCGTCAAGGGCGCCGTCCCTGGCGGCAAGGGCGCACTGCTGACCATCCGCATGGCCTAGCGCCTGCCCTGAGACCAAGGAGAACAGTCACGATGGCCAAGATCGACATCAAAGACACTGCCGGCAAGAAGGTGGGCAGCGCCGACCTCGCAGACGGCGTCTTCGGCATCGAGCCGAACACCTTCGCCGTGCACCAGGTCGTGCGCAGCCAGCAGGCGGCCCGCCGCGCCGGAACGCACTCGACCCTGACCCGCGGCAAGGTCTCTGGCGGTGGCCAGAAGCCGTGGCGCCAGAAGGGCACCGGACGCGCCCGCCAGGGCTCGACCCGCTCGCCGCAGTGGACGGGTGGTGGCGTCGTGTTCGGACCGTCGCCCCGCAGCTACGGCTTCAAGGTTCCGAACAAGGTCGTCAAGCTCGCGATGCGCTCCGCGCTCTCGGCCAAGCTTGCCGACGAGGTGCTGTATGTAGTTGACGGCTTCGAGTTCGAGAAGCCTTCCACCCAGCAGGCTGCCCAGGTCCTGAGCACCCTCGGGATCACCGGTCGCGTGACCGTCGTCGTCGCGGACGACGACATCAACGCGATGCTGTCATTCCGCAACCTCCCGAAGGCGCGCGTGCTGGCGGCTTCCGAGTCCAACACGTACGACCTCGTGGACAACACCGCTGTGCTCTTCACGAAGCCGGCGCTGACCTGGCTCGAGGGGGTGCTGTCCTAATGTACGATCCTCGCGATATCATTCTTCGCCCGGTCATCTCGGAGAAGTCCTACGACATGATCAACCACAACCGCTACACCTTCGAGGTCGCCAAGACTTCGACCAAGCCGCAGATCGCGGCAGCGGTCACCGAGATCTTCGGCGTCACCGTCACGAACGTGAACACCATGAACGTGAACGGCAAGCCCCGCCGTGTGCGCGTCGCCAAGGGTAAGACGCGTGACTGGAAGAAGGCTGTCGTCACTCTGAAAGACGGAGACTCGATCGAGTTCTTCGGCGCACAGTAGGTAACCCGGGCCGCAACGAAGGCCCAACGGGTGTCGGCATACGGCTCGCTATGGAGCCGCCCGGCACCGTGGTAGTCCGGAGTCGGAGTCGTCGGCGGTAAGCCCGCCGGTCCCAGACGACACCGGCCATCGGACGGAAGGAGAGGACATGGGACTGAAGCAGTACAAGCCGACATCGCCGGGCCGCCGGTTCCAGACGGTGTCCGACTTCTCGGAGATCACTTCGACGACTCCCGAGAAGTCGCTCCTGGAGCCGCTGCCCAAGAAGGGCGGTCGCAACAATAACGGGCGCATCACCACGCGGCACCAGGGCGGTGGCCACAAGCGCCGCTACCGCGTGATCGACTTCAAGCGCAAGAAGGACGGCGTGCCGGCCAAGGTCGCCACGATCGAGTACGACCCGAACCGCTCGGCGCGCATCGCGCTGCTGCACTACGCGGACGGCGAGAAGCGCTACATCCTGGCGCCGAAGGGCCTCACGGTCGGCGACACGATCACGAGCGGTCCGGGTTCGGACATCCGTCCGGGCAACGCCCTGCCGCTGGCCGACATCCCAGTCGGTACGGTCGTGCACGCGGTCGAGCTCCAGCCGGGCAAGGGCGCCGCACTGGCTCGCTCGGCCGGTACCTCGATCCAGCTGATGGGCAAGGAGGGCGATTACGCGATCCTGCGTATGCCCTCGTCGGAGATGCGTCGCGTGCTGGTCACGTGCCGCGCCACCGTCGGTGAGGTCGGCAACTCCGATCACGCCAACATCAAGATCGGTAAGGCCGGTCGCAAGCGCTGGTTGGGCGTACGCCCGACCGTGCGTGGTACCGCGATGAACCCCGTCGACCACCCGCACGGCGGTGGCGAGGGCAAGAACAAGTCGGCCGGTCGTCACCCGGTCACCCCGTGGGGCGTGCCCACCAAGGGCCACCGCACCCGCAGCAAGAAGAAGGCGTCCAGCCGCCTGATCATCCGTCGCCGCAAGAAGTAGTAGGGAGCTGATACGACAGTGAGCAGAAGCCTCAAGAAGGGCCCGTTCGTGCAGCCTCGACTCCTCGAGCGCATTCACACGATGAACGAGGCCGGCGAGAAGAAGGTCATCAAGACCTGGTCGCGTTCCTCGACCATCTTCCCGGAGATGGTCGGTCACACGATCGCGGTGCACGACGGCCGCAAGCACGTTCCGGTGTACGTCACCGAGTCGATGGTCGGCCACAAGCTCGGCGAGTTCTCGCCGACGCGCACGTTCCGCGGTCACAAGGCCTCCGACAAGAAGGGCAAGAGGTAGAGCACATGGAAGCCAAGGCAGTTGCACGCTACGTGCGGGTAAGCCCGCGCAAGGCACGACTGGTGGTCGACCTCATCAGAGGCAAGAAGGTCGAGGACGCTCGCGCGATCCTCAAGTTCTCGCCGCGCGCCGCCGCCGAGGTGGTCGAGAAGGTGCTGAACAGCGCCGTCGCCAACGCCGAGCGCAATCTGCACGTGAAGTCGGACGACCTGATCGTCGGGTCGACCTTCGTCGACGAGGGTCCGACCCTCAAGCGCATCCGGCCCCGCGCCATGGGTCGCGCGTTCCGTATCAACAAGCGTACGAGCCACATCACCGTGGTCGTCAAGCAGCGAGAGGGGGCGTAGGAGCCGCATGGGACAGAAGGTCTACCCGATCGGCCTGCGTCTGGGTATCACGGAGAACTGGCGCTCGCGCTGGTACGCCGGCAAGGACTATTCGCAGGTTCTTGAGAACGATCTGAAGGTGCGCCGCTTCCTCGAGAAGCGCCTGCGCCGCGCCGCGCTCAGCAAGATCGACATCGAGCGCAAGGGCGACAAGACGAGCATCCAGCTCTGGACTGCTCGGCCGGGCATCGTCATCGGCAAGAAGGGCGCCGAGGTCGACGTCCTGCGCAAGGAACTCGAGAAGATCACCGGCGGCACCGTCGCGGTGAACATCGTCGAGATCAAGCGTCCCGAGCTCGATGCCGTTCTCATCGCACAGAGCGTCGCCGAGCAGCTCGAGGGCCGCGTCGCGTTCCGCCGTGCCATGCGCAAGGCGGTCGCCTCGGCCGTGAAGAGCGGTGCGCTCGGCATTCGGATCCAGTGCTCGGGCCGCCTTGGTGGCGCCGAGATGGGTCGCCGCGAGTGGTATCGCGAGGGTCGCGTGCCCCTGCACACCCTTCGCGCCAAGATCGACTACGGTACTGCGACAGCTCGTACGACCATGGGCGCCATCGGCGTCAAGGTCTGGGTCTACCACGGCGAGGTCCTGCCCGGTCAGGACGCCCCGAACCCGGCCATCGAGGGCACGCGTACGCAGCGCCCCCGTCGCGGTGAAGGGAGATAGCCAGAGATGTTGCTGCCCAAGCGAGTAAAGCACCGCAAAGTCCAGCGTGGCTCCCGCAAGGGTGCCGCCAAGGGCGGTACGACGGTCAACTTCGGCGAGTACGGCCTCAAGGCCCTCGAGCCGGCGTGGATCACCAACCGCCAGATCGAGGCCGCACGTATCGCCATGACCCGCTACATGAAGCGTGGCGGTAAGGTCTGGATCAACATCTTCCCGGACAAGCCGATCACGCAGAAGCCCGCCGAGACCCGCATGGGTTCCGGCAAGGGTAACCCCGAGAAGTGGGTCGCGGTCGTCAAGCCCGGTCGCATCATGTTCGAGGTTTCCGGCGTGCCGGAAGAGGTGGCCAAGGAGGCCATGCGTCTGGCGGCGCACAAGCTGCCGATCAAGACGAAGTTCGTGACCCGTGCCGAGTCAGGCGGGGAGGCGTAGATGAAGGCAACAGATATCAGAAACCTGGACGACGCGGATTTGGTCCAGAAGCTGAAGGACACCCGTGCCGAGCTGTTCAACCTCCGGTTCCAGCTTGCTACGGGCCAGCTCGACAACACCGGTCGTATCGCGGCCGTGAAGAAGGACATCGCGCGCCTGCACACCGAGCTGCGCGCCCGCGAGCTGAGCGCTCAGCGCGACGCGGCTGCGTCCTAAGGGTCAGGTGAAGGAGAAGCATGAGCACCGATCGTAACCGTAGGAAGCTTCGCCAGGGCGTGGTTGTCTCGGCGGCCGGCGACAAGACCTGCGTGGTCAAGGTCGAGGACCGCAAGAAGCACCCGCTGTACGGCAAGATGATCACCCAGTCCAAGAAGTTCCACGCTCACGACGAGAACAACGACTGCGGCGTCGGCGATACCGTCACCATCATGGAGACGCGTCCGCTGTCGAAGCTGAAGCGTTGGCGCCTTGTCGAGATCGTCGAGAAGGCCAAGTAACGACGTATGCAGCGGACAGCGAAGCTGTCGCTGATACCCCGCCGTACGTGCGCCGAGCATCGTGGCGCACCTCTGCAGCGGTAGTCCCTAACCGGAGGAACAGATGATTCAGGCAGAGACACGGCTCAAGGTCGCCGACAACTCTGGTGCACGCAAGGTGCTGTGCATCAAGGTTCTCGGCGGTTCGAAGCGCCGCTACGCGTACGTAGGCGATGTCATCGTCTGCACCGTCAAGGAAGCGATTCCTAATGGCACGGTGAAGAAGGGCGATGTCGTCAAGGCCGTCGTCGTGCGCTGCACCAAGGAAGTCCGTCGTCCCGACGGCAGCTACATCAAGTTCGACGACAATGCGGCCGTCATCATCGACGCCCAGGGCAACCCGCGCGGCACGCGTATCTTCGGCCCGGTCGCTCGTGAGCTTCGCGACCGCAAGTACATGAAGATCGTCTCGCTCGCGCCAGAAGTGCTCTAGGAGGCAGGACCAATGACCAAGATGAGCATCCGCACGGGCGACAAGGTGAGGGTCATCGCCGGCAAGGACAAGGGCAAGGAGTCCAAGGTCCTCGCGGTGTACCCGCACAAGCAGCGCCTCGTGATCGAGCGCGTCAACATGATCAAGAAGGCGACGCGTCCGACCCAGAAGAACCCGGCCGGCGGCATCCTCGAGATCGAGGGCACCGTTCACGCATCCAACGTGATGCTCGTGTGCCCCAAGTGCTCGCAGCCGACCCGCATCGGCCGCAAGCGCGAGGACGGCTCCCGCGTCCGCGTCTGCAAGAAGTGCGGCAACGATATCGACTAGAACAGGCTCCCCGCGAGTGCGGGGAGGCGCAGGGTCGGAAATCCTGCGCTGAGAACCCCTGATGGAGGATCTGATGGCACCGAGATTCAAAGAGAAGTACGTCAAGGAGGTCGTGCCCGCTCTTCGCGAGCAGCTCGCCCTCGCGAACGTGAACGAGGTTCCGCGCCTGGAGAAGATCGTCGTGAACATGGGCGTGGGCGCAGCCGTTCAGGACACCAAGCAGCTCGACGCCGCCGTTGAGGACCTGCGCACGATCACCGGCCAGCAGCCGACGATCACGCGGGCCCGCAAGTCCATCGCCGGATTCAAGATCCGCGAGGGCATGCCGATCGGCGCGAAGGTCACGCTGCGCGGCGACCGCATGTGGGAGTTCATGGACCGCCTGCTCTCGACGGCCATCCCGCGCGTGCGCGACTTCCGCGGCCTGAATCCCAAGTCGTTCGACGGCCGCGGCAACTACTCGATGGGCGTCACCGAGCAGCTCATCTTCGCCGAGGTCGACTACGACAAGGTGGACCGGGTCCGCGGAATGGACATCACGTTCGTCACGACCGCGAAATCAGACGAAGCCGCGAAGGCACTGCTCGACGCCTTCGGGTTCCCGTTCAGCAAGTAGAGCGTCCATCCCGGCATGCCACCAGGCGTGCCGTGACAAGGAGGATGAAGTGGCTAAGAAGTCGATGATCGCCAAGGCAAAGCGTCAGCCCAAGTTCTCGGTGCGGCAGCACAACCGCTGCAACCGGTGCGGGCGGCCTCGCGCGTTCTACCGCCAGTTCGGCCTGTGCCGGATCTGCGTGCGCGAGCTTGCAAGCCGTGGCGAGCTTCCCGGCGTGCACAAGGCCAGCTGGTAGGCCGAAGGCACGTACGGAGGAGACCCGACCCGAGAGGCGCGCCCGCCACGGGCGGACGCGAACCGCGGACCGGATCATCCCGGACCATAGGAGGAACACATGAGCATGACCGACCCGATCGCCGATATGCTGACTCGCATCCGCAATGCGAACTCGGCGTACAAGGCGACGACCACGATGCCGTCCTCGAAGAAGCTCGTCGAGATCGCGCGCATCATGAAGCAGGAAGGCTACATCGCGGACTACCGCGTCATCGAGGGTGAGCCCCAGGACTCGCTCGAGGTCACGCTGAAGTACGGTCCGCGCAAGGAGCGCACCATCACCGGCATCCGCCGGATCAGCAAGCCTGGTCTGCGCGTCTACGCGAAGAAGGACGAGCTGCCGCGCGTGCTCGGCGGACTCGGCGTTGCCGTCATCTCCACGTCTCACGGCGTCATGACCGACCGCGTCGCCCGCAAAGAGGGCGTCGGCGGCGAAGTCATCGCCTACATCTGGTAACCGGACAGGACTGAGAAAGGAGCGAACAGCCGTGTCTCGTATCGGCAAGCAGCCCATCCCGGTCCCCTCCGGGGTCGAGGTGAAGATCGATGGCTCGACCGTGACGGTCAAGGGCCCCAAGGGTGAGCTCACTCAGACGTTCTCTGACGTCGTCTCGATCGAGCTCGTGGACGGGGAGATCTTGGTCACCCGTCCCGATGATTCGCGTACTGCACGTTCGCTGCACGGCCTGACCCGCACGCTGGTGGCCAACATGGTCACCGGTGTCTCCGAGGGCTTCACCAAGAACCTCGAGATCGTGGGCGTCGGCTACCGTGCGGCGATGAAGGGCAAGGACCTGGAGCTGCAGCTCGGCTTCAGCCACCCTGTGGTCGTCGAGGCGGAGCCGGGCATCACCTTCGAGGTGCCCCAGCCCACCAAGATCACCGTGAGCGGTATCGACAAGCAGCAGGTCGGGCAGGTCGCCGCGGACATCCGCAAGTGGCGCAAGCCGGAGCCCTACAAGGGCAAGGGCGTTCGCTACGAGGGCGAGTACGTGCGTCGCAAGCTCGGCAAGGCCGCCAAGTAACGACACCAGGCTGACCGGCCGACGAGGCCGGCAGGATCGAGGAGAGTAGAGAGCACATGGACAAGCTGAAGGCGAAGCAGGCGAAGCTCGAGCGCCGGCAGCGCAGGGTCCGCGGCAAGGTGAGCGGCACGGCTGAGCGTCCGCGTCTTCGCGTGACCCGCACCAACACCCACATCTACGCACAGGTGATCGACGACGTGGCCGGCACCACCGTGGCTGCCGCATCGAGCGTCGACGCCGAGGTGCGTGGCGATCTGAAGAACGGCTCGAACATCGACGCTGCGCGCGCCGTTGGCGAGCTGGTCGGCAAGCGCGCTGTCGCGGCCGGCATCAAGGAAGTCGTCTTCGACAGGGGCGGCCGCATCTACCACGGCCGCGTGAAGGCTCTTGCGGACGGCGCGCGCAGCGCCGGCCTCGAGTTCTAGGGAGGATGAGCATGGCGCGCAGGGAAGCCCCTGTCTCCGAGCTTCAGGAGAAAGTCGTATACATCAACCGCGTCTCGAAGGTCGTCAAGGGCGGCCGTCGTTTCGCACTGACCGCGCTGGTCGTCGTCGGTGACGGTGCCGGCAACGTCGGCGTCGGCATGGGCAAGTCGCAGGAAGTCCCGATCGCCATCAAGAAGGGCATCGAGGACGCCAAGAAGAACATGTTCAAGGTCCCGCTGACCAAGGACAACACGATCCCGCACGAGATCATCGGCGAGTACGGTGCCGGCCGCGTGCTGCTGAAGCCGGCCGCCCCCGGTACCGGTATCATCGCCGGCGGTCCGGTCCGTGCGCTCCTCGAGCTCGCGGGCGTCAGCGACGTGCTGTCGAAGTCCCTTGGCAGCGACAACGCGCTCAACATGGTCAAGGCCGCAGCCCAGGGGCTGGGCGCTCTGGCCAGCCCGCAGGATATCGCGCGCCGTCGCGGCCTGTCTGTGGGCCAGATCTACGGCTGGGAGGAATAGTCGATGGCCAAGAAGGCTGCCGAGAAGAAGCTTAAAGTCACTCAGGTCAAGAGCGGGATCGGTTGTCCCGCCGACCAGAAGGCCACAATCCGCGCCCTCGGGCTCAAGCGGATCAACGACTCGGTCGAACAGGCCGACTCGCCCGCAGTGCGCGGGATGATCTTCAAGGTTAAGCACCTCGTGAAGGTCGAGGAGCTCTAGCCATGTGACCTGCAGGCCCGGCGATTCGCCGGGCCTGAGGCGTACCAGGGTCAGGTACCCTGATGTACGAAGTTGGAGTCAGCCGGCGGCGAGCGGCCGGCAGCGGGACGCGGAGCGCGATCCCGTGAAGCGAACAGAAACGGAGTACGACAGATGCAGATCAACGACCTCTTCCCCGCACCGGGGTCCCGCAAGCCGCGCAAGCGCGTGGGTCGCGGAAACGCCAGCGGCCACGGAACCACCGCCGGTCGCGGCGACAAGGGCCAGGGCTCGCGTGCCGGCGGCACCAAGGGTCCGGGCTTCGAGGGTGGACAGACACCGCTCGCGATGCGTCTCCCCAAGCTGCCCGGTTTCAAGAACCGCAACCGCGTCGAGTACGCGGTCGTCAACGTCTCGCGTCTCGAGGAGACCTTCGCCGACGGCGACGTCGTCGATGGAGAGTCCCTCGTCGCCAAGGGGATCATCAAGTCCGCGTCCGAGTCGGTGAAGGTGCTCGGCGACGGCGAGCTCAAGAAGAAGCTCACCGTGAAGGTGGACAAGGTCTCCGGACCCGCCAAGCAGAAGATCGAGGCAGCTGGAGGGACGGTCGAGTCGCCGTGCTAACTGCCATCTCCAACGCGTTCCGCGTTCCGGAGCTGCGCCGGAAGATCATCTTCACGCTGGGGATGATCGCGCTGTATCGGCTGGGTGCCCACATCCCCGTGCCGGGCGTGAATCTCTCCACGGTGACCGACCTGCTGCAGTCCAACCAGACGCTCGGCCTGCTCGGCCTGTTCTCGGGTGGCGCGCTTGAGAAGTTCGCGGTGTTCTCGCTGGGCATCATGCCCTACATCACCGCGTCGATCATCATGCAGCTCCTCCAGGGCGTCATCCCCAAGCTCGAGCAGTGGCAGAAGGAGGGCGAGACCGGTCAGCGCCGGATCACCCAGATCACTCGCTACCTCACGCTGGGTATCGCGCTCATCGAGGCGATCGGTCTGCTCGCAGTGTTCCGCACCGCCCTGCCGACCAGTGCGGCGGGCGTCTTCCCGTCCGCGTGGTTCACCAACGTGGTCATCATCATCACGCTCATCGCCGGCACCGCGTTCATCATGTGGATGGGCGAGCTCATCACGCAGCGTGGTATCGGCAACGGCATGTCGCTGCTCATCTTCGCGAGCATCGTCGCGCGCTTCCCGCAGGCCATCGTTTCGTCGATCACCCTCAGGAGCGGCCTCTTCACGGTCCTGGTGATCGTGATCGTGCTGTTCGTGATCGCCGCGATCGTCTACATGGAGCGTGCGCAGCGGCGCATCCCGGTGCAGTACGCGAAGCGTGTCGTCGGTCGCCGGGTCTACGGCGGTACCGGCACCTACATCCCGCTGAAGATCAACGGCGCCAACGTCGTGCCGATCATCTTCGCGACCGCGATCCTGTTCTTCCCGCTGCAGATCGCTCAGTTCACCGGCAACCAGACCTTCATCAACATCGCCTCGGCGATGGCGTCGGGCCCGGTCAGCTGGACGCTCGAGTTCATCCTGATCGTGTTCTTCACCTACTTCTACACGGCCCTCGTCTTCAATCCCATCGACCTCGCGGACAACCTGCGCAAGAACGGCGGGTTCATTCCGGGAGTCCGTCCGGGTGCCGCGACGGTGCGCTACATCGAGAACGTGCTGAACCGGATCACCCTTCCGGGCGCGCTCTTCCTCGGCGTGATCGCCGTTGCTCCGACGATGCTGTTCACGGTCACGAGCAACGATCTGGTCCGCCAGTTCGGCGGCACCTCGATCCTGATCATGGTGGGCGTCGCGCTCGAGACCATGACCCAGCTCGAGAGCCAGCTGAAGATGCGTCACTACGACGGGTTCTTCAAGTCGTAGGTCCATCCGCCATCGCGTGAGGTACGAAGGAGGCGTCATGAACATCGTTCTGCTTGGAGCGCCGGGTGCCGGCAAAGGCACGCAGGCCAAGATGATCACCGAGAAGTACGGGATCCCGCAGATCTCGACCGGGGACATCCTGCGCGCTGCCGTAGCCAACGGCACGCAGCTGGGCCTCGAGGCCAAGAAGTTCATGGACGCCGGAGACCTGGTGCCCGACAGCGTCGTCATCGGTCTGGTCAAGGATCGTCTCGCCGAGCCCGACACGGCGTCGGGCTTCATACTCGACGGATTCCCGCGTACGGTCGCACAGGCAGAAGCCCTCGACACCGAGCTCGCGTCGCTGGGCAAGGCGATCGAGGCCGCCGTCGCCGTCGAGGTCGAGCCAGAGATCATCGTCGACCGGCTCACGAGCCGGCGCACCTGCAAGGACTGCGGCGCGATCACCACGGTATCCGCACTGGTCGGCGGGGCGTGCCCCGTCTGCGGCGGCGAGGTCTACCAGCGCGACGACGACAACGAGACGACGGTCCGCAATCGTCTCGACGTGTACGCGAAGTCGACTGCTCCGCTCGTCGACTACTACCGGTCCAAGGGCGTGTTGGTCGAGATCGACGGCGACCGTCCGGTGGACGTCGTGTTCGATGACGTCGTGACGGCCCTGGAGGCTGCGACCGCGTGATCGTACGCAAGTCCGCTGCCGAGATAGAGACCATGCGAGAGGCCGGGCGCGTCAGCGCCCGGGCTCTCCGTGTCGTGGGGGAAGCCGTCGTGCCCGGCGTCACGACCGCTGAGCTCGACGAGATCGCCGAGGCCGTCATCCGCGAGGAAGGTGGCATCCCCGCGTTCAAGGGGTATCACGGTTTTCCCAAGACGCTGTGCACCTCGGTCAACTCGCAGGTCGTGCACGGGATCCCCTCGGCGCTGGTGCGCCTGCTCGCGGGGGACATCCTCTCGGTCGATGTGGGCGCCATCGTCGACGGCTACTACGGCGACAACGCCCGTACGTTCGCTGTCGGGCCCATCTCGGCGACGGCGCAGAGCCTGCTCGACGCGACAGAGGCGTCGCTGATGGCCGGAATCGCCGAGTGTCACCCGGGGAACCACCTCTTCGACATCGGCGCCGCGGTCCAGGGCGTCGCGGAGAACGCGGGCTTCTCGGTGGTGCGCGAGTACGTCGGGCACGGCATCGGGCGCAACATGCACGAAGACCCCAACGTCCCCAACTACGGCCAGCGGGGCAAGGGCCCCAAGCTGGAGCGGGGGATGGTGCTCGCCATCGAACCGATGGTCAACGCGGGGTCGGCGGCGGTCGATGCGCTGCCGGACGGATGGACGGTCGTGACCCGCGACGGGTCGCTGTCCGCGCATTTCGAGCATTCGGTCGCAATTACCGATGACGGTCCGCTCGTGCTCACTGTGGAGTAGGTCAGACCGGCACGCCGAGGTGGCCGCTGGACGGCGGCATACACTCTGAGATAAGATATCCACTTGCGAATTCAGGCCCTTGTGAGGAGCAGCCTTTCGTGGCGAAGAAGGACGATGCAATAGAGCTCGAAGGTACGGTGGTCGAGCCCCTGCCCAACGCGATGTTCCGTGTTGAGCTGGAGAATGGCCACAAGGTGCTGGCGCACATCTCGGGCAAGATGCGCATGCACTACATCCGTATCCTCCCCGGCGACAAGGTGGTCGTCGAGCTCTCGCCGTACGACCTCACGCGGGGCCGGATCACCTACCGCTACAAGTAGGAAGCCAACGTGTCCTCGGACTAGTGGACACTCCCGGCGGCGTGTTAGTCGGGTTCGAGTATGGAAAGACGACGCCTGCGGCTGCGGCGTTCAGATAGAGACAGAGCAGTACCGAAAGGGAGAACGATGAAGGTACGTCCTTCGGTGAAACGCATGTGTGACAAGTGCAAGGTCATCCGGCGCCACGGCCGTGTCCTCGTGATCTGCGAGAACCCGCGCCACAAGCAGCGCCAGGGCTAGGAGGGAGCACGAGTGGCCCGCATTCAAGGTGTCGACCTTCCGCGCGAGAAGCGCGTAGAGGTCGGCCTGACCTACATCTTCGGGATCGGCCTGACGACCAGCCAGGTCATCCTGCGCGAGACCGGCATCAACCCGGCGACTCGCGTTCGCGACCTCACGGAAGAGGAGGTCGTTCGGCTTCGCGAGTACATCGATCGCAACCTCAAGGTCGAGGGTGACCTTCGTCGCGAGGTTTCGCAGAACATCAAGCGCCTCATGGAGATCGGCTGTTATCGCGGCCTTCGTCACCGCAAGGGCCTTCCGGTCCGCGGTCAGCGCACGCACACGAACGCGCGCACCCGCAAGGGTCCGCGTCGCCAGATCGGCGCGAAGAAGAAGGGCAAGTAACCGATGGTAGCCAAGAAGAAGAACGTCCGGACCAGGCTCAAGCGCTCCGAGCGCAAGAACATCGCCGTCGGTCAGGCGCACATCAAGAGCACGTTCAACAACACGATCGTCAGCATCACCGACCCCTCGGGCAACGTGATCTCCTGGCAGTCGGCCGGCACCGTGGGCTTCAAGGGTTCGCGCAAGTCCACGCCGTTCGCCGCGCAGATGGCCGCAGAGGCGGCCGCCAAGATGGCACAAGAGCACGGCCTGCGTAAGGTCGCCGTCTTCGTCAAGGGCCCGGGTTCGGGCCGCGAGACCGCAATCCGCTCGCTCCAGGCTGCTGGCCTCGAGATCTCGAGCATCCAGGATTGCACGCCGGTCCCGCACAACGGCTGCCGTCCGCGCAAGCGTCGTCGCGTGTAACTCGGGAGGATCTAGACCTATGGCTCGATATACCGGGGCGGACTGTCGTCTGTGCCGCCGTGAAGGCATCAAGCTGTTCCTCAAGGGCGACCGCTGCTACTCCGACAAGTGCGGAGTCGAGAAGCGGCCGTACCCGCCGGGCATGGCGGGCAAGAAGCGCCCGCGTGACTCGGAGTACCGTGTCCAGCTGCGCGAGAAGCAGCGGACCAAGCGCATCTACGGCCTGCTCGAGAAGCAGTTCCGCGGCTACTACACGATCGCCTCTGCCCAGAAGGGCATCACCGGCGAGAACCTGCTGCGCCTGCTCGAGAGCCGGCTCGACAACGTGGTGTACCGACTCGGCTTCGCCAAGTCGCGTGACGAGGCCCGTCAGGTCGTCCGTCACGGTCACATCACCGTCAACGGCCGTCGCGTGAACATCCCTTCGTACCGGGTCCGTCCGGGCGAGGTCATCGCGATCGCTCAGAAGTCCCGCGACCTCATCGTCATCAAGACGGCGCTCATCGCGTCCGAGAAGATCGAGGTCCCGGGTTGGCTCGAGGTCGATATCGAGAAGCTGCAGGGCAAGGTCCTGTCGCTGCCGACGCGTGAGCAGATCGACGCGCCGGTTCGCGAGCAGCTGATCGTCGAGCTCTACTCGAAGTAACTGACCGGAAAGCCAAGGAGGCTACTGGATGACAGAGTTCATGAGGCCCCAGGTCACGGTCGACCGTATCGACGATCGCGTTGCACGCTACGTCGTCGAGCCGCTCGAGCGCGGTTTCGGGTACACGCTCGGCAACTGCATGCGCCGCGTGCTGCTGTCGTCGCTCCAGGGTGCCGCCGCGACCTCGATTCGCATCGAGGGCCAGCAGCACGAGTTCGCTTCGATCGAGGGTGTCCGTGAGGACGTCACCGACATCGTGCTGAACGTCAAGGGCCTGGTGTTCCGCGAGACGGGCATCGGCGCAGGCGACGCTGTCGCGACGCTGTCGGCGACCGGACCTGCGGTCGTGACCGGCGCGGACCTCAAGGTCCCCGCCGAGTTCGAGCTGGTGAACCCCGAGCACGTGATCGCCAACCTGAACAAGGGTGCGAAGCTCGAGATGGGCGTGCGCATCGGCGTGGGCCGCGGGTACGTCTCGGCGGACCGCAACAAGCGTCCGGAGGACCCGATCGGGGTCATCACGGTCGACTCGCTGTTCAGCCCGGTGTCGCGCTGCACGTACGTGGTGGAGAACACCCGTGTCGGCCAGCGTACCGACTACGACAAGCTGACCCTCGAGGTCGAGACAAACGGCGCCATCGACCCGAGCGACGCCGTCGCTCGTGCCGGTCGCATCATCGATGAGCACATGATGCTCTTCGTCGAGCAGGCATCGACCAGCATCGACGAGGAGGGCATCTTCGCCGCGGCCGTGGACGAACGCGAGAGCGTTCTGGACACGCCGATCGAGGAGCTCGACCTTTCGGTCCGCTCGTACAACTGCCTGAAGCGTCAGGGCGTCAACACGATCGGGCAGCTGACCGAGTGCTCCGAGAATGACCTGCTCAACATCCGCAACTTCGGCGCGAAGTCGATCGAAGAAGTCAAGGACAAGCTCCAGCAGATGAGCTTGGGCCTGAAGCAGTAGTGGGAGAGCGCACACGATGAGACATCTCAAGAAGGGTCGCAAGCTCGGCACCGACGCGAGCCACACCAAGGCCATGCTCAAGAGCCTTGCGGTCGCGCTGTTCACGAGCGAGCGCATCAAGACTACCGAGACGCGCGCCAAGGAAGTCCGGTCGCTCGTCGACAAGGTCGTCACCTGGGCCAAGCGTGGAGACGTGCACTCTCGCCGTCTCGCCATCGCCGCCCTGGGTGACAAGGACCTCGTCGCCAAGATCTTCAACGATCGCGAGCGCTGGGAAGGCCGCGACGGCGGGTACACCCGCATCCTCAAGCTCGGCCCGCGTAAGGGCGACGCCGCTCCGATGGTCATCATGGAGCTCGTGGACTAGGTCCGCGCTCAACGCCTTGTGCGGCGTGAACAGGTACGATGTGAGGGCCTCCTTCGGGGGGCCCTCTTCAATGCCGCCCTCGTTGTCAGGACGACCGGGACCACACGTGATCAGCTTCGACCGAGTCAGCTACTCCTACCCCGGCGCGGACGCGTCGACACCCGCGCTGCGGCAGGTCTCGTTCGACGTCGCGGAGGCGTGCGTCACCGTCGTGCTCGGGTCGAACGGGTCGGGGAAGTCGACGCTCGTCCGGCTCGCCAACGGCTTGCTGCTCCCCGGCGAGGGGGAGGTCAGGATCGACGGCGTATCCACGTCCGACGGCTCTCGTTCGCGGTGGCTCAGGGAGCGAGTCGGCATCGTGTTCCAGCATCCCGACGACCAGATCGTCGCCACGACGGTCGAGGACGACGTCGCGTTCGGCCCCGAGAACCTCGGGCTGGATCGCGCCGCGCTTCGAGAGCGTGTCGACGCCGCACTCGCCGCCGTGGGACTTGCGGGGCTCGAACGCCGAGAACCCCACACACTGTCGGGCGGACAGAAGCAGCGCCTGGCCATCGCGGGAGCGCTCGCCATGGACCCCGCCTTCCTCGTGCTCGATGAGCCGACGTCGATGCTCGACCCGCGTGGGCGCGCGGACGTTCTTCGCATCGTGAGGTCCTTGCGCGACGCCGGCCACGGCGTCCTCTTCGTGACGCACGACCTCTCGGATGCGGTGGGGGCCGATCGCGTGCTCGTGCTTCAAGGCGGTGTCGTCGCCTACGACGGCGACCCGGCGGGACTCCTCGACCAGCGTGACGCTCTCGCGGGCTGGGGGCTCGAGCTGCCCGGGACTGCCGTGCTCGCCGAGGAGCTGCGACACGAGGGGGCGCCGCTGCCCGCCGGGCTTCTCGGCGTCGAGGAGATCGCGGAGGCGCTGTGGCGCTGAGGCTCACCGACATCTCGTTCACGTACGGCGCCGGCACCACGTACGCTCAGAGCGCCTTGGACCGCGTGTCCCTCGAGGTCGGCGTGGGTGAGCTCGTGCTCGTCGCCGGCGCGACCGGCTCGGGAAAGAGCACGCTGCTGCGCATCGCAGCCGGGCTTCTCCAGCACACGGGGGGCTCGGCATCCATCGATGATGTCCCGCTGGACCGGGAGAGCGCGCGCGGCGCGGTGGGGCTCGTCTTCCAGGACGCGGAGGCCCAGCTCTTCGCCGAGTCGGTCATCGAGGATGTCGCCTTCGGCCCTCGCAACCTGGGGGCCACGCCCGACGTGGCTGAGACGGCAGCGCGTAGAGCGCTCGAGGCCGTCGGGCTCGATCCGGCGCGCTTCGCGGAACGGTCGCCCTTCGCGCTGTCCGGCGGGGAGGCGCGCCGCGCCGCGATCGCCGGCGTGCTGGCGATGGCACCGCGCTACCTGCTCCTCGACGAGCCGGGAGCCGGGCTCGATGCCGCGGGCCGAGCCGCCGTCCGCGGCATCGTCTCGGCGGCCCGGCGTGAGGCGGGCGTGGTCGTGGTGACCCACGCGCCCGAGGAGTTCTTGGGAGATGCCGACCGCGTCGTCGTCCTCTCGTGCGGCCGTCCCGCGTTTTCCGGGACCGCATCTGAGCTCATTGCGGCACCCGATGCCTTCGGCGAGGCGGGGCTCGCCGCTCCCGACGTGCTGCGCCTGCAGATGCTGGCCCGAGAGCGAGGGGCCTTTCGGGCGGAGTACACACTCGACCCGCTGGCCGCGGCGCAGGGCCTGTCGGCCGAGGGCGGGTGGTCGTAGTGGCCGTCCCCGTCCCCTTCGGTCAGTACGTCCCCGGCGACACGCCGCTGCACCGGCTCGACGCTCGGGTGAAGCTCGCGCTGGTCGCCGCCTACACGATCGTGCTCTTCGCCGGGCGCGGCTGGGCGGGCCTCGGTGCCGCAGCAATCGCCGCGGTGCTCGCGATCGCGATCTCGAGGGTACCGGTCCGCCTGGCACTGCGAGGCCTGAGGCCCGTCGCGCTGCTGCTCGTGTTCACGCTTCTCGTGAACGCACTGCGATGGAACGCCGAGTCGCCACTGCTCTCGGTCGGCCCGCTCGGAGTTGACGGGTCGGGGCTCGAGCGCGGCCTCTTCTTCGCACTCCGCATCGTGTTGCTCATCCTGGGCACGTCGCTTCTGACGCTCACGACGTCGCCGGTCGCGCTGACCGACGCGCTCTCGTCCGTCATGTCCCCGCTGCGGGTCGTGCGGTTTCCCGCCGACGACGTGGCGATGATGTTCTCGATCGCCCTTCGATTCATCCCCACCACCGCCGAGGAGGCCGAGAAGATCGTCGTCGCCCAGACCGCACGGGGTGCGGTCTTCGACAGAGGCGGGCCGATCGCCCGCGCTCGCGCGTGGATCCCCGTGCTCGTGCCGCTCTTCGTGAGGCTGTTCCGCAGGGCCGACGACCTGGCCGTCGCGATGGAGGCACGCTGCTACACCGGCGTGGGGCGCTCTCGACTGCACGAACGGACGATGCGTGCGGCGGACTGGGGTGTTCTCGCCGGGGCGGTGGCGGTCGCGGTGGCAGCCGTGGTAGTGCTGTAGTGACCAGCGAGGGAGACAGGAGCAACGCCGTGGGGTCTTCGGCCTTCACTGACGACGCCGTCACGCCCGACCCGTCGTCCGAACACCACGCTCTGGCACTCACCGTCGCCTACGACGGCGCGCCGTTCGCGGGCTTTGCTCGGCAGCCGGGCCAGCGGACGGTCCAGGGCGCGCTCGAGTCGGCGCTCGCCACGGCGTTGCGCAGGCCGGTCGAGACCGTCGGGGCGGGTCGCACCGATGCCGGAGTGCACGCGCTCGGCCAGGTCGTCTCGCTCGACGCCACCGGAGACGAGCCCGACAGCGCGACGCTGCTTCGCTCGCTCAACGCGCTCGCGGGGGAGGGGGTCGCGGTCTCGAGGATCCGTCGTGCTCGGGCGGGGTTCTCGGCGAGGTTCGACGCGACGGCCCGCGAGTACCGCTACCGGCTGGTGCCGGGCCCGGTACCGCCGCTGTTCCTCGCCAGGACCGCGTGGTGGGTGAACCGACCGCTCGACGTTGAGGCGATGCGCGAGGGAGCTGCGCACCTGCTCGGCGAGCGGGACTTCCGCTCGTTCTGTGTCACCGAGTCCGCCGAGAAGCAACGCACCACCACGCGCCGCATCGAGGCGATCGAGCTCTCGACCGAGCAGCACCTGGGCGAGGCGTGCCTCACGCTGCGCGTCGTCGGCAACGCGTTCCTCCACTCGATGGTCCGCGTCGTCACCGGGACGCTCGTCGAGGTGGGGACGGGTCGCCGAGATCCCGCCTGGGTGGCCGAGGCGCTGGAGGCCCGCGACCGCGCCGCGGCGGGTCCGACGGCGCCCGCGCACGGCCTGACGCTGTGGAGCGTCACGTATCCTGACGGCGTCTGGCTCCCGGACTCCTGAGGCGCCACCTCCGCGTACAGGGCGGGGAGCCCGGCAGCGGTTCTCGGCGTGATGACGGGTTCCGAAGCGGGATGGACACGCCCGGGCGCGTTTGTTTGACGCACGCGCACGCCGCGGCTACTATGTGAGGGTTCGTTTCAGTAGCCCCGTGAAGGTTCGAATCGAACACGTTCGCACACGTTTCGTTGGAGGACTTGTGAAGACCTACCACGCCAAGCCCGGTGAAGTCGAGCGCGAGTGGCTCGTCATCGACGCCACCGACCAGGTGCTCGGCCGCCTTGCCACGCAGATCGCGCAGATCCTGAAGGGCAAGAACAAGCCGCAGTACACTCCGCACGTCGACACCGGTGACTTCGTCATCGTCGTCAACGCCGAGAAGGTCCGCCTGACCGGCAACAAGGCTGAGAAGAAGATGTACTACTCGCACAGCGGCTACATCGGAGGCCTCAAGGAGGTCTCGTACGAGCGCATGCTGGCGAAGCACCCCGAGCGCATCATCCAGAAGGCCGTCAAGGGCATGCTGCCCAAGAACACGCTCGGCCGCGCGATGAATCGCAAGCTCAAGGTGTACGCCGGGCCGGACCACCCCCACGCGGCGCAGAAGCCCCGTGAGATCACCCTGGAGGGCTAGAAGTAATGGCTGATACCAAGGCGACGTACTACGGCACCGGCCGCCGCAAGACCTCGGTCGCTCGCGTCCGACTGGTCCCCGGCACCGGCGTCATGACCGTCAACAAGAAGCCGGCGCTCGAGTTCTTCGGTCGCCAGGCCCTCGTCAACTTCGCCGAGACCCCGTTCAAGGTCACCGAGACCACGGGCCGTTTCGACGTCATCGCCCAGATCCACGGCGGCGGCGTCTCGGGCCAGGCCGGCGCGCTGCGCCACGGCATCGCCCGTGCGCTCCTCGAGGCCGGCGACGAGTATCGCGGCGAGCTCAAGCGCGCCGGGTACCTCCGCCGCGACCCGCGCATGGTCGAGCGCAAGAAGTACGGCCTGAAGAAGGCCCGCAAGAAGCCGCAGTTCTCGAAGCGCTAGGACCGCGGCCGCAAATCGCACACGTCGGGGCTCGCCGCACAGCGGCGGGCCCCGTTCCGTACCCGGGAGAGACCACCATGACTCGACTCTTTGGCACCGACGGCGTTCGCGGGATCGCCAACTCCGAGCTCACCCCTGAGTTGGCCTTCCGTCTCGGCGAGGCGGCAGGCCACTTCCTGGGTGACCAGGGGCGCGGGCGCATCGTCGTCGGCCGAGACACCCGCAAGAGCGGCGAGATGCTCGAGGCCGCGCTGGTCGCCGGGATCTGCTCGGGAGGAGCGGACGCGTTGGTGGCAGGCGTCGTGCCGACGCCCGCGGTCGCTCTGCTCGTCCGAGAGATGGGCGCGGACGGCGGCGTGGTCATCTCGGCGTCGCACAATCCGCCGGAGTACAACGGGATCAAGTTCTTCAGCCGAGACGGCTTCAAGCTCCCGGACGAACTCGAGGACGAGATCGAGGAGTTCGTGACGAAGGAGCGCGAGTGGGAGCGGCCCGTCGGAGCCAAGATCGGACGGATCGACCCGATTTTCGACGCTGTCGAGCGCTACATAGACCACTGTGTCGCGACCATCCCGGGCGACCTGTCCGGCCTGCGCATCGCCGTCGACTGCGGGCACGGCGCGGCGTCAGTCGCGACTCCCGAGGCCCTGACGCGCCTCGGGGCCGAGGTGGTCGCGATCAACGCCGACTGGAACGGCATGGACATCAACGTCGGATGCGGGTCGACGCACCTGGGACCGCTGACCGAGATCGTCTCGGCGGGTGGGTTCGACCTGGGCATCGCCCACGACGGCGACGCCGACCGAGTGCTCGCCGTCGATGGCAACGGCGACGAGGTCGATGGCGACCTGATCATGGCGATCTGCGCCGCGCGGATGCACGAAGCCGGCAAGCTCCCGCTCGACACGGTGGTGTCCACCGTGATGTGCAACCTGGGCTTCGAGGTCGCGATGCGCGAGCGTGGGATCAACGTCATCAAGACCAAGGTGGGCGACCGCTACGTACTCGAGCAGCTGCAGACCTCCGGTGCGATCCTGGGCGGCGAGCAGTCCGGGCACATCATCTTCCTCGAGCACAACACGACCGGCGACGGCCTGGTGACCGCTCTTCAGCTGGCCTCAGTGGTGAAGCAGACCGGAACGCCGGTGGCCGAGCTGCGCACGGTGATGGAGCGCTACCCGCAGGTGCTCGTGAACGTGCCGGTCGCGGACAAGGCGCGTCTCGCGACGAGCGCGGCGATCACCGACGCGATCCGCGAGGTGGAGGAGGAGCTGGGGGAGAGCGGCCGTGTCCTGGTCCGCCCCTCGGGTACCGAACCGCTCGTGCGCGTCATGGCCGAGGCCCGGTCGCTCGATGTCGCGACCGAGGTGGTCGACCGGCTCGTGGAGGTCGTGCGCGCGGCTCTCGGCTAGGGCGACGGGCGAACCGCCGTCAACGCGCCGTCACCCACGCCGGGTCCGACGCTGGTACACTGTTCGCGGCCGCCGCACGCGGTCACGAGAGCCATCTGACAGGAGGTCGCCCGACAAGACGTCGTTCGAGAAGCGCCGGGACTGGCAGCGCCGCGCTTGGGCAGCGCCAGTTGACGAGGTGGGAGCTCATCGAGAGATTCGGCGGATGGCTCTCCGGCCCTGACCGGGGTCGTGACGGTACCGACAAAGCCCGCGGGCGACCGCGGAGTCAAAACGGTATCGCGCCGGTCGTACCACTCCTCCAGGGGCACGCGCCCCGGCCCGTGACAGGACTTCGCGTCTCGGGCTCTCCGCGGCACATCGGCCGCACGCTGACACTGACTCCCCGATCCGGAGGTCTGGATACCTATGTGTGGAATCGTCGGATACATCGGTCCCCGTGAGGCAAGCGACGTGCTCGTGGGCGGGCTCGCTCGTCTCGAGTACCGAGGCTACGACTCGGCCGGCGTCGCCGTGCTCGAGAACGACCGTCTGAGCGTGGTCCGCCGCGTGGGCAAGCTCGTGAACCTGCGCAATGCGCTCGAGACCGCGCCGGTGCCGGGCAGGCTCGGCATCGGCCACACGCGCTGGGCGACACACGGCCGTCCGAGTGAAGAGAATGCTCACCCGCACGCGAGCTGCGACGGCGACATCGCCGTCGTGCACAACGGGATCATCGAGAACTACGTGGAGTTGCGCGAGGAGCTCGCGGCCACGGGTCACAGCCTGCGCAGCGAGACCGACACCGAGACGGTCGCGCATCTCGTCGAGAGCTACTACGAAGGCGATCTTGCGCGCGCGGTCATCAAGGCGCTTGGCCGGCTCGACGGCAGCTACGCGATCGCGGTCGTGCATCGCGACCACCCGGGCACCATCGTTGCCGCGCGCAAGGACTCGCCGCTCATCATCGGCGTTGGCGACGGCGAGAACATCGTCGCGAGCGACATACCGGCGGTACTCGAGTACACGCGTGAGGTGCTGGTCCTTCACGACGGCCAGGTCGCCACGGTGACTGCAGACGGCGTGACCGTTACCGACCTCGCGGGGGCGCCCGTCGACCCCGAGATGATGCACGTCGAGTGGGACCTCGACGCCGCCGAGAAGGGCGGCTACGAGGACTTCATGCTCAAGGAGATCCACGAGCAGCCCAAGGCGATCCGAGAGACGCTTCGCGGCCGCATGGGCGACGACGGGCAGGTCCAGCTCTCCGAGCTGCAGATGACGCCGGAAGAGGTCGCCGCGATCGACCGCGTCTACATCATCGCGTGCGGCACCTCGCTGCACGCAGGCCTCGTCGCGAAGAACCTGATCGAGTCGTGGGCGAGGATCCCCGTCGAGGTTCAGTGCAGCAGCGAGTTCCGCTACGGCGACCCGATCGTCGACGAGCAGACCCTGTGCGTGGCCATCACCCAGTCGGGCGAGACCGCCGACACCCTCGCCGGAGTCCGAGAGGCGCGCGAGCGCGGCGCCAAGGTCATTGCGATCACCAACGTGGTCGGCAGCCGCGTGACCCGCGAGTCCGACGGCGTGATCTACACCCACGCCGGTCCCGAGATCGGCGTCGCCGCGACCAAGACGTTCACCGCCCAGATCGCCGCGCTGACGGTGCTCGCCCTGAAGCTGTCGCAGGCGAAGGGGACGATGTCGAGCGAGCGTGTCGACTCCGTGTGGCAAGAGCTCGCCACCATCCCCGACATCGTCGAGGCGCTCCTCGAGGACCTCGCTCCGATCGAGCGCGCCGCATCCGACTTCGACGCGTGCTGCACCTCGCTGTTCCTCGGCCGGGGCATGGGCGTGCCGGTCGCCATGGAAGGCGCCCTGAAGCTCAAAGAGATCTCCTACATCCACGCCGAGGCGTACGCCGCCGGCGAGATGAAGCACGGCCCGATCGCGCTCATCACCGACGAGGTGCCCGTCGTGGTCGTCGCGACCCAGAGCCGCACCTACGAGAAGGTCGTGAGCAACATCCAGGAGGTCCGCGCGCGAGGTGCGCGGGTCACGGCCGTCGCGACCGCCGGCGACGAGGACATCCGGCAGCACGCGGACTTCGTTCTCACGATCCCGCAGACGAGCGAGGCGCTCTCTGCGATCCCGGCCACCGTTCCGCTCCAGCTGCTCTCCTACTACATCGCGAAGCTCAAGGGCTGCAACGTGGACCAGCCGCGCAACCTGGCCAAGAGCGTGACGGTCGAGTAGCGATGATCACCGGACTGGGCGTCGACATCGTCGAGATCGACCGCATGCGGGCCGCGCTCGAGCGCAGGCCCAAGCTCAAGGAGCGGCTGTTCTCGGCGGAGGAGCGAGCGTACTGCGACGCGCGGAGCAAGCCCGAGGTCCACTACGCGCTGCGGTTCGCGGCCAAGGAGGCAGTGCTCAAGGCGCTCGGGACCGGGTTTTCCGGGATGCGCTTCACCGACGTCGAGGTCGTGCGCGAGCAGAGCGGCCGCCCCGTGCCGAGACTCTCTGGGCGTGCGGCTGAGCGCGCCGAAGAGCTAGGCATCGTCGAGATGCACCTGTCGCTCTCGTTCACGCACAACAACGCGGTGGCCTCGGCGGTGGCGATCACCGAAGGCGCGCGGCCCCGCAAGGACGAGCGGCCGGACCCCAAGGCCGAGCTCGCCGCCTCGTTCAAGGAGGCGCGGGCCCTGCTCGACGAGGTCGCGGCCGATGAAGGCGAGACGCCGGCGGGCGAATCGGAGTAGCTTGGTAGGCGGCCCTCGCGGGGGCCGCCTACTCACTTGAGGGGAGCCGCGATGTACCGAGCGTTGACCGCAGACCAGTCACGCGCGGCCGAGCAGTCCGCGGTCGACGCGGGCACCTCGCTCGCTGCGCTCATGCGCGCCGCCGGCGCCGCCGTCGCCGCCGAAGTGGCCGAGCGAGTCCCCGCTGGGACGATCGTCGTGCTCGCGGGTCCCGGCAACAACGGCGGTGACGGTTGGGTCGCCGCTCGAGAACTCGCCGTCGGCGGCCGCAACGTCGTGGTGTTGTCGACGCGCGACCCCCAGGAGCTCTCGGGCATCGCCGCCGAGGCGGCTGCCGAGACGATCGCCGCCGATGTCGTGTCGTGGCGCGTGCCCGACCGCCCGCCGACGTCGGAGGACCTGGCCGGCGCCGCAGCCGTCGTCGACGCGCTTCTCGGCACGGGGAGCACCGCGCCGCTTCGGGCGCCCCTCGACGAGTGGGTCTCGGCGGTCAACGAGTGCGGCGCCTACGTGATCTCGGTCGACCTGCCGACCGGCGTCGACTCGGACTCGGGTCTGCTCGCCGGTCCGGCGATCCAGGCGGACTGCACCGTCACGTTCACCGCCCCCAAGCTGGGGCTGGTCCTGTACCCGGCAGCCGGATGCGCCGGCGAGGTCGTCGTCGCCGACATCGGTATCGAGCACGGTGCCGCCGACTTCGCGCACGCCCCGGAGGTCTGGTCGGTCTCGGACTACGCGGCGCTGCTCCCGCTCCCCGCGGTCGACGCTCACAAGAACCAGCGTGGGCGCGTGCTCGTGATCGCGGGTTCGGCTGCCTACCCCGGGGCCGCGGTGCTCGCGGCGCGCGGCGCGATGCGCTCCGGAGCCGGCTACGTCACGCTCGCGGTGCCGTCGTCGGTGGTCCCGGTCGCCCAAGCGCACCTGCAGGCGGTCCCCGTCGTCGGGCTGCCCCAGGGGCACAGCCGGGCGCTCTCCTCGGCGGCGCTCGAGAAAGCACTGCAGCTGGCGAAGGACCACGACGCGGTGGTGCTCGGCCCCGGGCTCACGCAGGTCGACGGCGCCGTCGTGACCGTACGCGGCCTCGTCTCGAGGCTCGAGACGCCGCTCGTGGTGGACGCCGACGCGCTCAACGCGCTGGTGGACGCGCACGAGCTCATCGCACAGCGCACCGCCCCGACCGTGCTCACGCCGCACCCCGGCGAGCTTGGGAGGCTGCTCGGCATGGGGGTGGAGCACGTACAGCGCGACCGGATCGAGGCCGCGGCCGAGCTGGCCGGGCCGGCGCGCGCCGTGGTGCTGAAGGGTGCGGGTACCGTGACGAGCATCGGCCGTCGTGCGGTCATCAACACGTCGGGCACGCCGGCGCTGGCGACCGCGGGCACCGGCGACGTCCTGGCGGGCGTCATCGGGGCGCTGCTCGCCCAGGGGCTCACGCCGCTCGAGGCCGGCGCACTGGGCGCCTACCTCCACGGCCGGGCCGGAGAGGCGGCCGCCGCGGATCTCACGCCGCTCTGCGTCACGGCCGAGGACGTCCCGGACTACCTTCCCGCGGCGGTCGCGGAGCTTCTCCAGAGCTGGTAGGCGCGCAGCCGCTGTACGTGGCTGCGTTCGTTGGTATCGTGAGCGGGTACTCCCTGTCGTCCAGATCGAATGCTGGAGGAATGGCGCGGTGACCAAGAACCGTTGGGCATGGGCCGAGATCGACCTGTCCGCCATCGCGGCGAACGTCGCGACGCTGAAGGGCCTGACTCGACCCGGCACGCTCTTCATGGCAGTCGTGAAGGCTGACGGGTACGGACATGGTGCGAGCCGCGTCGCCCGCACGGCGCTCGCTGCCGGGGCCGATCGCTTGGGAGTGGCGACCGTAGACGAGGCGCTCGCGCTGAGGGCTGACGGCATCACCGCGCCGCTGCAGATCCTCTCGGAACCCCCGGAGTCATCGATCCCGTCCCTGCTCGAGCACGACGTCGTCCCCACGGTCACGAGCCGCGAGTTCGCGGTCGCTCTGGGAAAGTGGGCCGCCGCTCGCGGCACCGAGGCGCGCTACCACCTCAAGGTGGACAGCGGCATGAATCGCATCGGCATCCGCGCCGAAGACGCCGCGGCGTTCGCCCGCGACCTCTCGGACTTCCCGGGGCTGCGACTCGCCGGCGTCTTCACGCACTTCGCGACTGCCGACGTGCCCGGCGACTGGGAGGTCGAGCGCCAGCTTGAGCGGTTCCTCTCGGCGATCGAGTCGATGCGAGACGAGGGCGTGGACCCCGGCGTCGTGCACGCCGCCAACAGCCCTGCGACGATCCTGTACCCGGCGGCGCACCTCGACATGGTGCGCTGCGGCATCGCGATCTACGGCCTGCATCCGGCCGAGAGCACCAAGGGCAAGGTCGCGCTCGTCCCCGCGCTGTCCGTGAAGGCACGCGCGCTACTCGTCAAGCGAGTGCCGATGGGGGAGAGCGTGAGCTACGGCTTCACGTGGACGGCGGCGGCGCCGACGACCGTCGCGACCCTGCCGCTCGGCTACGCCGACGGCGTACACCGCGTACTCTCGAACTCGATGTCGGTGCTCATCGGCGGCAAGCGCTGCCCACAGGTGGGACGCGTCTGCATGGATCAGATGATGGCCGAGGTCCCGCGCGGGATCGAGTGCCGCCGGGGCGACGAGGTCGTCCTCGTGGGGTCGCAGAGCGGGGAGCGGATCGAGCTCGACGAGCTCGCCGGGCAGGCCGGCACCATCAACTACGAGCTGGCCTGCGCGTTCGGCATGCGCCTCGAGCGCGTCTACCGCTGATTCCGCGAGGGCAAAGCAGCAGGTCGCAGTCGTAGCAGGCCGGTCGCGGATTCGCGGTTTTTCCCGCACATATCGTGCAGGAGTCGCCCCCCCTTTCACGAACACACATGGCAGGGCGCTTGTGCGCCCTGTGAGCTGTGTTCGACTCCACGTTCTCAGACCGCACGAGGGGGATCAGCTGTGGACGAAAAGCTCGTCGACGAACTCCGGTTGCACCAGGAGACCATCTCCACCGACGCGAACTCGCCGCTACACCTGATCCGCGAGAAGGAGCTCGAGATCTCGGGCCGCGTCCTCGCGGCGAAGCGTGAAGCGGACGAGATCGTGACCGAGGCTCGGAAGAAGGCGGCGGAGGTCGTCTCGAAAGCCGAGGCCGAAGGTGGCTCCGGCGCCGCGGACAGAGAAGTGGCCATCCGCGCTCAGGCTGAGGCGGAGGCCGCGAAGCTCAAGTCCGAGGCCGAAGCCGAGGCTGCAGAACTCAAGGCTCGTATCGACGCGCACCGTGAAGAAGCGGTGCGCCTCGTATTGGACGCCGTGGCCACCGTCTAGACAGGCGGTCACGACGGGACGTACAGACCCCGGGGGAGGGTGGTCGGTGTGCTTGTCCCGATGGCAAAGGTCGAGATCATTGGTCCCAAGAGTTACTTTCTCGACGTCGTAAGCGCCCTGCACGAGCAGGGCAAGATCCACATCGAAGACCTGTCGAAGAAGATCCAAAGCGGCGAGATCGCGGTCGACCGCATGGAGATCCAGGGCGACGAGGTCAAGGTCTACGACCAGCTCGATGAGCTGCTGATTCGCGTTCGCGCGATCCTCAAGACGCTCAACGAGCCCGAGGGCGGGGTGGACCCGAAGGCTCGAACGGTCGAGTACGAGCGCCTCTGGCACCTGACGCCCGCGGAGCTCGCCGATCAGATCGGCACGGTGATCGACGAGGTCGAGGAGAAGACCTCGGACCTGGCTGCCCTGCACACCGCCGCCGAGGGCGAGCTGGCCCTGCTCGCGCGCTACGAGCCGATCCTCGGCAAGATCCAGCCGCTCGCGAAGCAGCTGGTCGTCACGGGCGCGTTCGACAGCGTGGCTCTGCTCATCGAGCGACGGTACAAGGCCGGTCTCGAGCACCTGCAGACCGAGCTCGACAAGATCACGAACTCCCAGTGCGAGATCCTCTCGACTGACATCGACGACCAGACCACCGCGGCCATCGTCGTCTACTCGCGGCAGTACGCCGAGCCGGTCCACAAGTTCCTCGCCATGGAGAACGTGAACCAGATCCGGCTCCCGCAGGACTTCCAGGACATGCCCCTGGACGTCGCCTACGAGACGATCCGGCAGCGTCGCGCCGAGCTCCCCGCCGAGCTCGACAAGGTCCGCGAAGAACTCGAGCAGATGTCGAGCAAGTGGTGGGTCAAGCTCACTACCGCGCGCGACGTGCTCGTCGATCGCATCGACGAGATCGTGGCGATCCCGCAGTTCGGGCGCACCGACTATGCGTTCCTGATGGACGGATGGATTCCGGTCGCCGACCTTCCCGAGCTGCAGACGATGCTCAAGGACAAGTTCGGCGACGAGATCGTCATCTCGCAGCTCGAGATCGGCGAGCACGACTTCGAGAACGCGCCCATCGCGCTCGACAACCCCCAGTGGGCACAGCCGTTCGAAACGCTTATGGGAGTGATGGGTAAGCCGAAGTACGGCACCTACGATCCCACGTGGATGCTTGCCATCTTCTATCCGCTCTTCTTCGGCATGATCGTCGGCGATATCGGCTACGGCCTCATCATGCTGGGCACGGTCATCTGGCTGCGCATGAAGTTCAAGGACAACAACGGCGTCCAGCTCGCGACCGCCGTCCTCGGCCCGGCAGCGACGTCCTGCATCATCTTCGGGTTCATCTACGGTGAGTTCTTCGGCAACCTGCTTGGCCCCAAGTTCGGCAACGTGATCCAGCCGATCTGGAACCTGAATGGGAGCTGGGGGTTCGGTTATCCGGTTCCGGCCGGGGCGCATATCGTGCTGCCGTTCGAGCGGACCCAAGCGGAGATGCTCACCGCGTTCCTGATCATCGCGGTCGCGATCGGACTGTTCCAGGTGCTCCTCGGGCTCGCGCTGGGTGTCTATAACGGCATCAAGACGAAGCACTGGTCGCACGTGTATGAGAAGGGCGGGATCTTCGCGTTCGTCGTCGGTTTCGTCGCACTCGTGCTGATGGTCGTCCTCGGCGGCGTCCTGACAGCCAACGTCGGTACGACGGCCGCCTATGTCCTTCAGGCGCTGGCCGCGCTGCTGCTCTTCGTCGGCCTCATCTTCGCCATCAAGGGCGGATCGATCAGCGGCGGTATCGAGTCTGTGCTCGCGCTGACGCACGTCGCCAGCTACCTGCGAATCATGGCCGTCGGTCTCGCCGGCGCCATCTTCGCCGAGGCCGTGAACGAGATCGCGGTTTCGATGGGCAACCCGATCCTGGGCCTGCTCATAGCGATCCCGCTACAGGCGTTGAACTTCGTCATCGCGGCGTTCACGCCCAACATCCATGCGGTTCGTCTGAACTTCCTCGAGTTCTTCGGGGGGTTCTACGAGAAGGGTTCCAACGAGTACAAGCCGTTCCAAAAGACCGGAGGGGAGAAGAGCGCATGATCAGCAAGAGGCTCGCGAAGTATGTGTTCTGGTGCACGTTCCTGGGAATCATGGCCATCCCGGCCATAGCACTCGCGCAGGAGGGTGAGGGTGGCGGCGTTGTGACGATGGCTGCTGCCGTCAAGACCTGCGGTGCTGCGGCGGCCATGGGCATTTCCGCTCTTGCGGCAGGTTGGGCTCAGGCCAGGATCGGCTCCGCCGGTCAGGGCACCCTCGCCGAGCGTCCTGAAGAGCGCGTCTTCGTGCTCACGCTCACCGCTCTTCCCGAGGTCATCGTTCTCCTCGGATTCGTCATGGCAATCCTCCTGAACGGCTAGACGGAGGCGACTCCATTCCGTCTGTCCGCACCGAGGGGGGCGACCCATGGCAATCGAAGACATCCTGAAAGCCCTGGATGACCAGGCACAGGCAGACTGTGACGCCGTCATCGGAGAGGCCAAAGAGCACGCGAAGCTGATCCTCGAAGAGGCGCAGCGCGAGGCCGACAACGTGCACGACGGCTTCGTGAAGCAAGTCGAGCGCGTCGCGACGACCGACGCCTCGAAGAAGGTCAACGCCGCGCGGCTCGCCGCGAAGATGAACGTGTCGAGCGTCAAGGGCGACGGCGTCGCCTCGGTGTTCGACAGCGCACGCACGCAGCTGCCTACGCTCAGGTCATCCGGCTACGACCGGCTCTTCGGCCAGCTCGCGGCCGAGGCCTTTGCCGGGCTCTCGGGATCCGTGACCGTGCACGTCGTTGCCGCCGACGTCGATCTGGCACAGTCCGCCGCAGCTGCGGCAGGACTGAGCGCCGACGTTCGAGGCGACCTGGATTCGGCCGGCGGTCTCGTCGTCGAGATGAACGGCGGCCGGATCGTGAGAAGGAACACGCTTGAGGACCGTCTCGAGCGATCGCGTCAACTGGTGCAGTCCGACGTCGCCAAGGTGCTGTTCTCATGAGCAAGGCTGTCGTCACCGCGGGAGCGCGAAAGGTTCCCGAAACCGATTCGGGGTACGCGAACGCGAGACTGCGCGGCATGCGGTCGCGGTTCCTGCCGTCCGAGTTCTACTCGCGGCTGATCGACGCGGCTGACGTCAACCAGGTGGTCAAAGACCTGATGGACACCGAGTACGCGCCGGACCTTGAATCCGAGATCGTGCACGGCCGCACCGCGGCCGTCGTCGATCTCGCGCTCAAGGACAACATGGTCAGGACGTACAAGAAGGTCCTCTCGTTCCTGGACCCCAAAGCACAGAAGCTTCTGTCCACCCTCTTGGGACGATGGGACGTCTTCAACATCAAGACGGTCCTGAGAGGCGCGCACAACCACGTCGGGATAGACGAGGTCAAGGAGAGCTTCTTCCCTGCCGGCTACATGTCGGAGGAAGAGCTCGAGGCGCTCGGCAAGCTCGACGACGTGCGCGCCGTGATCGACACGATGGCGGTGTGGGGGCTCGTATACGCCGCCCCGCTCAGGCGGGCCTATCCGGAGTACGCGCGTGACAACGATCTCGCGCCGCTCGAGCTCGCGCTCGACCGCCAGTACGCCGAGTGGGCCGCTTCGCGGCTCGTGGGAGAGAACGCGGACGTCGCGATCGCGCGCAAGATCCTGGGGATGCAGATCGACACCTCGAACCTGGTGATGGTGTTCCGTCTGCTGAAGGCAGACGTCCAGGCGCCCAAGGCCGAGAAGTACTACCTCGACGGCGGCAAGGTCGTTCGCAAGGACCTCTTCATGGAGCTGACCAAGCTCTCGGACGTTGACGAGGTGCTCGACAGGCTCAAGCGCACGGCCTACGCCGAGACGCTCGACCAGGCGGCGCTGCGCTACCTCGAGACCGCATCGATACCGGTCTTCGAGCGGGCTCTCGAAGAGCAGCTCATGCGCAAGGCGCTGATGGCCGGAGTCAAGGACCCGCACGGTGTTGGCGTCGCGATCGCCTATCTGTACGGGAAGCAGAACGAGATCACGAACCTCCGGATCGTGGTCAAGGGCAAGGCCGTCGGGATGCCGGCGGACCGGGTGAGGGAGGAGCTGATCCTTGTATAAGCTCGTCGTGCTCACCGATCCGGACACTGCGGACGGCTTCCGCCTGGCCGGCGTCGACGTCGAGGTGGTGGAGTCTCCCGAGACTGCGCGCCGCTCGCTGACGTCGCTGCTCGACGATGACGAGACCGGCATCATCGCCGTCAACGAACGGCTGATGTCCGCCATCGACGAGCGTATCCAGAAGAAGATCGACTCCATCTACCGGCCGATCGTGGTCTCCCTGCCGATCAGGGAGAAGCTCGAGCTGGGCGAGGATCACCGCGCCTACCTCTCGAGGCTCATCAGGCGAGCGATCGGCTTTGACATCACTCTGAGGCGGGGATGACATGATCGTCGGAACGATTGCGAAGATCACCGGCCCGGTCGCGGTCGCGGACGGCATGACCGGTGCCCGCATGTACGACATCGTGCGTGTCGGCGAGCAGGGCCTCATGGGTGAGGTCATCCGGCTCGAGAACGACACCGCGACGATCCAGGTCTACGAGGACACCTCGGGCCTGAAGGTGGGAGAGGTCGTCGAGTCGACCGAGGGCGCGCTCATGGTCGAGCTCGGCCCCGGTCTGCTGACGTCGATCTACGACGGCGTCCAGCGCCCGCTGCCCGTGGTCGCCGCGCAGAGCGGCGACTACATCGAGCGCGGGACCGTTGCCTCGGCTCTCGATCGCGAGAAGCTGTGGGCGTTCACTCCCGTGGTCGATGTCGGCGCCGAAGTCGGACCGGGCGACGTGCTCGGCACGATCCCTGAGGGCAAGACGATCCTGCACAAGGTCATGGTGCCGCCGCTGACGAAGCCGGGAAGGCTCGCGAGCATCGTGCCCGCGGGCGAGTACAACGTCGACAAGGTCATCGCGACCATGGAGGACGGCACGGAGATCCGGCTCAGCCAGCGCTGGCCGGTCCGGCAAGGCCGCCCCTACATGCACAAGATGGACCCGACCACGCCGTTCACCACCGGCATGCGGATCCTCGACACGTTCTTCCCGATCGCACTGGGCGGCAACGCGATCATCCCGGGCGGCTTCGGGACGGGCAAGACCGTCACGCAGCAGTCGCTCGCGAAGTGGGCCGACGTCGACATCATCGTCTACATCGGCTGCGGCGAGCGCGGCAACGAGATGACCGAGGTCCTCACCGAGTTCCCGCACCTCGACGACCCGCGCAACGACGCGCCGCTCATGGATCGCACGGTGCTCGTCGCCAACACGTCCAACATGCCGGTCGCGGCGCGCGAGGCGTCCATCTACGTGGGCGCGACGCTTGCGGAGTTCTACCGCGACATGGGCTACAACGTGGCCATGATGGCCGACTCGACCTCTCGCTGGGGCGAGGCGCTCCGTGAGGTCTCCGGACGACTCGAGGAGATGCCGGGTGAAGAAGGATACCCGGCGTACCTCGCGACGCGTCTCGCCGCGTTCTACGAGCGCAGCGGTCGCGTCAAGCCGCTCGGCAGCGACGATGACGACCGTGTCGGCTCCGTCACGATGGTCGGCGCAGTCTCGCCGGCAGGCGGCGACATGTCCGAGCCGATGACGCAGAACTCCCTGCGCGTCACGGGCGCGTTCTGGGCCCTCGACACCTCGCTGGCACACCGTCGCCACTTCCCGGCGATCAGCTGGACCAAGAGCTACACCCTCTTCTTGGGCCAGGTGCGCGGCTGGTACGAGACGAACGTCGCGCCGGACTGGCAGGAGGCACGCGACCGGGCGATGTCGATTCTCCAGAAGGAGACCGAGCTGCAGGAGATCGTGCAGCTCGTCGGCCCGGACGCGCTTCCCGAGTCCGAGAAGCTCATCCTCGAAGTGGCGCGCATGCTCCGCGAGGACTTCCTGCAGCAGTTCGCGTTCGATGAGGTCGACGCGTACTGCCCGCCGGAGAAGCAGTACTGGATCTTGAAGACGATCCTCGCGTTCAACGACCACGCGACCAACGCCCTCAACCGCGGCGTGGCACTGCGCGAGATCCTCGACCTCCCCGTACGCGACGAGATCGCCGTCCTCAAGACGACGCCGCACGAGGAGTCGCTCGAGAAGATGCACGAGATGAGTGGCAAGATCGCCGAGGACATCGCCGGAATCGAGGTGTACTAGAGTGCCGAACGAGACAATGACACCGGCGGAGCCGACACGATCGCTGCTCTCGACCGACTATCGCACGCTCAGCTACATCACGGGCCCGCTCATCTTCGTCCAAGACGTCGAGGGTGCCGCGTACAACGAGATGGTCTCGATCCTGATGCCGGACGGTTCGCGCCGTTCGGGTCAGGTGCTCGAGGTATCGGGCACGACCGCCGTCATCCAGGTGTTTGAGGGCACGCAGGGCACCGACATCGCCAAGACTGAGGTCCGCTTCCTCGACGAGGTCGCGAAGATCGACGTCTCCGGCGAGCTGCTCGGCCGAGTGCTCAACGGCACCGGCAAGCCCATCGATGGCGGAGCCCCGATCATCCCCGAGATGCGACTCGACATCACCGGTGCGCCGATCAACCCGTACACCCGCGAGCAGCCGGCCGACTTCATCGAGACGGGCATCTCGGCGATCGACGGACTCAACACGCTCGTGCGTGGCCAGAAGCTCCCGATCTTCTCGGGATCCGGCCTGCCTGCCAACGAGCTCGCGGCGCAGATCATCCGCCAGGCGCGGGTCAAGTCGGGCGAGGAGTTCGCCATCGTCTTCGCGGCGATGGGCATCACGAACCGCGAGGCGGCCTACTTCCGTCAGCAGTTCGAGGACACGGGCGCTCTCGAGCGCGTCGTCTTCTTCCTCAACCTCGCTGACGACCCGACGGTCGAGCGTTTGCTCACCCCGAAGGCGGCGCTCACCGTCGCGGAGTACCTCGCGTTCGAGAAGGACCTGCAGGTCCTCGTGGTCCTCACGGACATGACGAACTACTGCGAAGCGCTGCGCGAGGTCTCGACCGCTCGCGAAGAGGTGCCGGGTCGCCGCGGCTTCCCGGGCTACATGTACACCGACCTCTCGACCATCTACGAGCGCGCCGGCCGCATCAAGGGCCGCAAGGGCTCGGTCACGCAGCTCCCGATCCTCTCGATGCCGGACGACGACATCACCCACCCGATCCCCGACCTCACGGGCTACATCACCGAGGGCCAGATCGTGCTTTCGCGCCAGCTCCACCGGCGTGCGGTCTTCCCGCCCATCGACGTGCTGCCGTGCCTCTCGCGCCTGATGAACCTGGGTATTGGCGAGGGCAAGACGCGTGAGGACCACCGCGCCGTCGCCAACCAGCTCTACGCCGCGTACGCGCAGGGCCGCGACCTCCGCAAGCTGGTCGCGATCGTCGGCGAGGAAGCGCTCTCCGACGTCGACCGCAGCTACCTGCGCTTCGCCGACCAGTTCGAAGAGCGCATCGTCGGACAGGGCGACGAAGGCCGCTCGATCGAAGAGACGCTCGACATCGGTTGGGAGCTGCTCGGCGGACTGCCGATGGGCGAGCTCAAGCGAGTCCGCGACTTCGTCGAGAAGTACCACCCCGACTACCGTGCGTTCGCGGATGCCGAGAAGCCGGCAGAGGCTGCGCCGGCCGAGGAACCGGCCGAAGCCGACGAGCCGGCCGACGAGGCCGTGGAGAACTGACATGGAAGAAGTACGCCCGACACGGTCCGAGTTGCTCGAGCGCAGGGCGCAGATCGCCCTCGCGCAGCAGGGCATGGACCTGCTCAAGCAGAAGCGTGACGCGCTCCTGATCGAGTTCATGGGCGTCATGGACGAGACGCTGCGCCTCTCGGACTCGCTGCAGAAGACGGTGCGCGAGGCACAGTACTCGCTCGTTGTCGCTCAGGCCGTCGACGGTACGGTGGCCCTGCGCTCCGCCGGTCTCGCCACCAAGGGCGAGATCGTCGTGGACATGACCGGTACCAAGATCATGGGCGTGTCGGTCCCGGTCGTCACCAAGGGCGAGTCGCCGGTCAAGTCGTCGTTCACGCGAGGCTACTCGGTCACGGGCGTCTCATCGCGAGTCGACGAGACCGCCGAGAAGTTCGAGCACATCCTCGACGTCATCATCGAGTACGCCGACATCGAGACGCGGCTCAAGCGACTGGGCGAGGAGATCAACAAGACGAACCGCCGCGTCAACGCGCTCGAGCAGGTCACGGTTCCCGCGCTCAACGAGCAGGTCACCTATATCCGGCAGACGCTCGACGAGCGCGCCCGAGAGGACCTGTTCCGGCTGAAGAAGGTCAAGAAGAAGATCGAGAACAAGAAGCGGGCTGCGAGCGCGTAGACGTCGACCGCTCAGAGGCACACGAAAGCGGCGCCGGGATTTCCCGGCGCCGCTTGTGTTTCTGGTGAGGGAACGCCTGCTAGCCGACCGGCTCGTCCGAGAATGACTCGCGGTATGGGGTCTCGGCGACGATGATCGCCTGGACCTCCCGGAGGATCTCGATGTTGTTGCGCGCATGCCGGCGCATCTGGCTACCGAGCGTGAGGATCTTGATGATGTCGCTCATGGTCAGCTTGCCGAAGTGAAGCCCGTCCCAGTCGTGCCTGGCGACGTAGGCCCACAGCTCGCCGAGAACCCACTCGAGCTCTTCGATCTCTTCGCCGTTCAGGTCGCTCCACGAGGGCCCAAGACCGTGGCGGATGAGCTGCACCGCCCGCTCGACGGCCTTGGCTCGCTTGATCTGGAACGCTCGGATTCCGAGGTCTTCGTCGCTGACGTCAGGATGTGGATCGTACATGTCGTGAATCACCCCCTGCGCGTATGTTCGACGCGCCCGCGCGTCTCCCTGCGAAGCATGTGCCCCTTCTGGCACCGTGGGGCAGGGGTTCGGCTAGAATGTGACGGGCGGCGGACGACTCCGCTCGCATCCTGAATGCCCGTTTCGAAGGAGCCCCGATGGAGTTCTCGGAAGTCATCGCCAAGCGTCGCAGCGTGCGGCACTTCAATGCGAAGCTCGACGTGTCTGACGAGGAGATCCGGGGCCTGCTCGAGGACGCCGTCGCCGCGCCCACAGCCGGCAACATCCAGCCGTGGCGCTTCACCGTGGTCCGCTCGCTCGATGCGCGCGAGCGCCTCGCGGGTGCGCTGGCGCAGCGGTGGGCGACCGCGGCGCCGGTCGTCATCGTGGTCTCGGTCGACCCGCGGCCGTGCGCCGCGCGCTACGGCGACCGCGGCGAGCGTCTCTACGCGATCCAGGACACCTCGGCGGCCGTTGAGAACATCCTGCTCTCGGCGGTCAACCGCGGACTCGCTTCGTGCTGGATCGGCGCGTTCGATGCCGACGCGGTGCGCGAGGCCATCGGGCTGCAGCCGCCGATCGAGCCCCTCGCGATCCTGCCCGTGGGCCACTCGGCGGAAAGCGCCGGCCGTCCGGCTCGGCGGCCCCTCGCCGAGGTCGCCAACTGGATCTAGAGAGGGGCCGAGACGTGCCCGGCCTGGGCTGCCAGTCGCTCCCCGAACTTCACGAGCACATCGGAGACTGCCACCGGTGCCCGCTGGGTGATACGCGCACGCGGCTGGTCTTCGGCGTCGGCGACCCGGACGCGCCGGTCATGCTGATCGGCGAGGCGCCCGGCAGGAACGAGGATCTCAAGGGCGAGCCGTTCGTGGGCGCCGCCGGCCAGCTGCTCAACGAGCTGCTTGCGCATGCGGGACTCGAGCGGAGCGACGTCTACATCGCCAACGTGCTCAAGTGCCGCCCGCCGAACAACCGCGACCCCGAGCCCATCGAGATCGAGACGTGCACGCCGTTTCTGCGCGAGCAGATCCGGCTCATCTCGCCGCAGGTGCTGGTGACGCTCGGCAACTTCGCGACGAAGTTCGTGCTCAAGACCGAGACGGGTATCACGCGGCTCCGTGGGACCGTCCAACAGGCCGGCCGCTTCACCGTCCTCCCGATCTTCCACCCGGCCGCGGCCATCTACGACCGCACCAAGCGCGACGACCTCTTCGCCGACTTCGAGCTGCTCGGTCGTATCCTGGCGGAGTCCCGCAGCGAGTCGTCCGACGAAGCCGGGGTGGCATCGGTCGCCGGTGATGACGTCGAGGCCGTCGCTGGGCCGGCCGAGGCCGCCTCGGGTCCCACCGCCGAGCAACCCCACCTGTTCTGAGGCGATCGTGGACACGATGACACTCCACACCAGTTCCGAGGCTGCGACCGAGTCGTGCGGCGTCGCTTTGGCCTCGTTTCTCGAGCCGGACGACGTGCTGGTGCTCTCGGGCGACCTGGGGGCCGGAAAGACGCACCTGAGCAAGGGGATCGGTGCGGGGCTCGGCGTGGCCGACGCGGTCACGAGTCCGACCTTCAACATCCTGCTGGCCCACGAGGGCCGGCTGCCGCTGTTCCACTTCGACCTGTACCGGCTCGAAGACGCCGACCAGCTCGAGGATATCGACTACTGGGGGACGCTCGAATCGGGTGGCGTCTCGGTGGTGGAGTGGGGCGATCGCTTCGACGAAGCGCTGCCGCCTGACGGGCTGCTCGTGCGCCTGCACATCACCGGTGACGACGACCGCGCGATCGAGGTGCGGCCTCTGGGTTCGCGCGGGACCGCGCTGGCGGACGCGTGGGGAGCGAGCTGCGCGGGACTGCCGGGCGTACGGGTGACGGGTGGAGAACGATGAGTACGCTGCTGCTCGCCCTCGACACGGCGACGGATATCACCACCGTCGGCCTCGCATGGAAGCGCGACAAGGGACTCGAGATGTTCGCGGCTGCCGTGGTCGACGCGCCCCGCGCCGCGATGTCGCGGGTGCTGCCCGCGGCGCACTCGCTCCTCTCGGCGAACGGGCTCGTCCCGGCAGACGTCGGCGAGGTCGTGGTGGGACGCGGTCCGGGCTCGTTCACGGGCGTGCGCATCGGCGTGGCAACGGCCAAAGGGCTCGCGCATGGGCTCGGTGTGCCGCTCCACGGCGTGGGAACGCTCGACGCGGTCGCGTGGGGGCTGACGGGCACCGAGGGCGTGGTGGGGGTTCTCGGCGACGCGATGCGGGGCGAAGTGTATCCGGCCCTGTTCCACGCGTCCGGCGGGTTGCTGACGCGCCTGACGCCCGATCGCGTCGAGAAGCCCGAGGCGGTCGCCGGGCAGTGGGCCGCGCTGGGGGAGCCGATGCTGCTCGTCGGCAACGGGCTGCGCAAGTACGCGCCGGTGTTCCGCGAGGCGCTGGGCGCTTCGGCGACGTTCGCGCCCGAAGAGCAGTGGCCGCCGTACGCGCGAGGGCTGTTCTTCGCGTACGCGGCGGCGTGGCGCGACGGCGAGCTGGGGAGCGGCGATCCGGGGGCGGTGCTGCCGGTCTACACGCGGCTCTCCGACGCCGAGGAAGCGGAGGCGGCCCGTCGCGGCGAGTCTCCCGACGCATCGACACCCGCGAGCGGCGTGGCCGGCGGTGAGCGCCCGTGAGCGTGGGGCTGCGCCGGATGCGGCGAGACGACATCGCGGCGGTCGAGTCGATCGAGTCGGTGACGTTCAGCGACGCCTGGACGACCGGCATCTTCGCCGACGAGCTCGACGCGCCAGGCCGCGCGTATCTGGTCGCCGAGGACGGCGGCGAGATCGTGGGCTACGCGGGCGTCATGGCGCTCGACGAGGACGCGCACCTCATGAACATCGCGGTCCGAGAAGACCGTCGCAGCAGCGGCCTGGGACGCAGGCTTCTGGTCGGGGTGATGGAGGCCGCCGCCGAGAAGGACGCGCGCCGGCTCACGCTCGAGGTCCGGCCGAGCAACGCGACCGCGATCGCGCTCTACGAGTCGGTGGGCCTGCGGGCGGTCGGCGTTCGGCCGGGCTACTACACCGACACGGGCGAGGACGCCGTGATCATGTGGGGTGACCTGCCGCAGCCACCGGTGAGCGCGGACGCGGCGTTCGCGGACCACATCGACGCGCAGGGCATGGCGCCCGGTTCCGGCCACACGAGCGAACTCATCCTCGCGATCGAGTCCTCGTGCGACGAGACCGCCGCCGCGGTCATGCGCGGCGGTCACGAGCTGCTCAGCAACGTCGTGGCGAGCCAGGTCGACTTCCACGCGCGCTTCGGGGGCGTGGTGCCCGAGATCGCGAGCCGCAAGCACACCGAAGCGATCGTGGGCGTGGTCCAGGAGGCGCTCGACCGCGCCGGCGCGGAGCTCGGGCGCGGCCCGCTCGCGTTCACTGACCTCGACGCCATAGCAGTCACGTACGGTCCGGGGCTCGTGGGCGCGCTCGTCGTCGGTCTCGCGTACGCGAAGGGCGTGGCGATGGCGACCGGACTGCCGCTCGTCGGCGTCAACCACCTCGAGGGCCACATCTTCGCCAACGTGTTCGCCGACTCCGAGGTGAAGCCGCCGCTCGTGGCGCTCGTCGTCTCGGGAGGCCACACCTCGCTCGTCCACATGCCCGCATGGGGCGTCTACCGGACGCTCGGCGAGACGCTGGACGATGCGGCGGGGGAGGCGTTCGACAAGGTCGCCAAGGTGCTGGGGCTCGGCTACCCGGGCGGCCCGGTCCTCTCGCGCCTCGCCGAGGAGGGTGATCCGGCCGCGATCGACTTCCCGCGCGCGATGATGCGTTCCGGGGACTACGCGTTCTCGCTCTCCGGGCTCAAGACCGCGGTCATCAACCACATCCGGCACGAGCGCGAGGCCGACCGCGAGATCGACCTCCCGGACCTCGCGGCGTCGTTCCAGCAGGCGGTGATCGACGTGCAGGTCGCGAAGGCCGTGCGCGCGGTCGAGGAGACCGGCGCGACGGCGTTCTGCCTGGCGGGAGGTGTGGCTGCCAACCCTGCGCTGCGCGAGGCGCTGACGCGCGCGATGGAGCCGCTGGGCGTGCACGTGGGTATCCCGCCGCTGCACCTGTGCACCGACAACGCCGCGATGATCGCGGCCGCCGCCCACTACCGCTACCTGCGGGGGGACCGCCTGGGCCCCGACGCCGAGCCGGTCGCGTCGCTTCGGCTCGACACCGAGTGACCGCACCCGCGGGGTTCTCGGCGGGGTGCGTCGGCTGCGTGCGTCGGCGTGCGGCATCCGCGCAAATCTGAGCGTCCCACTGTCAACCCTTGCCGAGAAGACCCTGCTCACGGCTATTGAACACGGTCGCTCTGGCGGGTAGAATCCTCATGCTGGCACTCGGGGGCATTGAGTGCCAGCAGTCGAGAGTCCTCAGCGCGCGTCCTGGGTATGTACCTTTTCGCGCGCCTGAGCGCACCGGCACTCTCGCGGGCCGAGCCCGCGTTGTTGGATACGTCGGACGAGAAGTAGGAGGAACGTCGATGAACCTGAAGCCTCTGGGCGATCGCGTCATCGTCAAGGCCGCCGAGGCCGAGACCCAGACCGCCAGCGGCCTGATCCTGGCGGACACCGCCAAGGAGAAGCCCCAGCGCGGCAACGTCGTGGCGGTGGGCGAGGGCAAGCTCAACGACAAGGGCGAGCGCATCCCGGTCGATGTCAAGGTCGGCGACACCGTCATCTACAGCAAGTACGGCGGGACCGAGGTCAAGCTCGAGGGCGAGGAGTACCTCATCCTGCGCGCGGACGACATCTACGCGGTCGTCGCCTAGTACTCACCCGCTCACCTGTAAGCAACCATCTGAAAGGGGATTGAAGAGCCAATGGCTAAGGAGATCCGTTTCGACGAGGAGGCCCGTCACGGGCTTGCCAACGGCGTCAACAAGCTTGCCGACGCCGTGAAGGTCACCCTCGGCCCCAAGGGCCGCTACGTCGTGCTCGAGAAGAAGTTCGGCGCGCCGACGATCACCAACGACGGCGTGACCATCGCCAAGGAGATCGAGCTCGAGGAGCCGCTCGAGAACATGGGCGCCCAGCTCGTCAAGGAAGTCGCCGTCAAGACGAACGACGTCGCCGGTGACGGTACGACGACCGCGACCCTGCTCGCCCAGGTGATCGTGTCCGAGGGCCTGCGTAACGTCTCGGCCGGCGCGAACCCGCTCGCCATCCGCCGCGGCATCGAGAAGGCCGTCGAGGCCATCGTGGATCAGGTCAAGAGCCACGCCAAGGACATCGAGGGCAAGGACGAGATCGCGCACGTCGGTGCCATCTCGGCCGCCGACGACGAGATTGGCGCCAAGATCGCGGACGCGATGGACGTCGTGGGCAAGGACGGCGTCATCACCGTCGAGGAGAGCCAGACCTTCGGCATCGACATCGACACCGTCGAGGGCATGCAGTTCGACAAGGGCTACATCTCGATGTACATGGTCACCGACGCCGACCGCATGGAGACCGTGCTCAACGACCCGCTGATCCTCATCGTCAATCAGAAGATCGGCAACATCCAGGACCTGCTGCCCGTGCTCGAGAAGGTCATGCAGGCCGGTCGTCAGCTCCTCATCATCGCCGAGGACGTCGAGGGCGAGGCGCTCGCGACGCTCATCGTCAACAAGCTGCGCGGCACGTTCACCGGTGTCGCCGTCAAGGCCCCGGGCTTCGGCGACCGCCGTAAGCGCATGCTCGAGGACATCGCGATCGTGACCGGTGGCCAGGCCATCATGGAGGAGCTGGGCCTCAAGCTAGAGAACGTCACGCTCGACATGCTCGGCCGCGCCAAGACCGTCAAGGTCACCAAGGACAACACCACGATCATCGACGGTGCCGGTAGCGAAGAGGCCATCAAGGCTCGCATCAGCCAGCTCAAGACCGAGATCGAGAACTCCGACTCGGACTTCGACCGCGAGAAGCTCCAGGAGCGTCTGGCCAAGCTCGCCGGCGGCGTCGCCGTCATCAAGGTGGGCGCGGCGACCGAGACCGAGCTCAAGGAGAAGAAGCACCGCATCGAGGACGCCCTGCAGGCGACCCGCGCGGCGGTCGAAGAGGGCATCGTCGCCGGCGGCGGCGTGGCGCTCGTGGACGCACTCCCGGCGCTCGACGCCGTGGAGACCGCCGACGCCGACGAGGCCGTCGGTGTGGCCATCATCCGCAAGGCGCTCGTCGCTCCGATGAAGACCATCGCCGACAACGCCGGCTTCGAGGGCTCCGTCGTGGTCGAGAAGGTCAAGACGCTCCCCGTGGGCGAGGGTCTCAACGCCGCCAACGGCGAGTACGGCGACATGCTCAAGATGGGCGTCATCGACCCGGTCAAGGTCACCCGCTCGGCGCTGCAGAACGCCGCGTCGATCGCGTCGCTCATCCTCATCACCGAGGCCGCGGTCAGCGAGGTCCCGAACAAGGACGACGCTGCTGCCGCTGCGATGGCGGGCATGGGCGGCATGGGCGGGATGATGTAGGCAGGCTCGTTCGCCGCATCACCGCACCGTACGCACACGGTCGAAGGGCTCCGGCATCGCGCCGGGGCCCTTCTTCGTGCGAGGACCGCACGAGACGAGTCTCAGCGTACGGAACGTTCCTGCCGATACTGCGTGACAGCGGACATGGCACGAAGGGACCGGGACGTGGCTACCACGGCATACTGCAGCGAGTGCGGAACAAGGGTGACGGTCGACGGCGCGGGCCAATGCGCCAACGGCCACCCGCGCAGCGCGCTGCGCGACGTGCGCGAGGGCGAGCCGGCGGCCCCCGTCGCCCGGCCGGCCGCGACGACCCGGCCAAACGCGGGTGCGGTTCCGACCTCGACTCCCGGATCGAGCAATGAGCTCGCGAGCCAGGTGATCGGCAAGGCGATCATCATCGTGCCGGCCGTCCTCGTGGGTGTCGTGATGGTCGGCCTCTCCGAACCGCAGTTCGAAGGACTCGGCTGGCCCCCGGCAGTCTCGTGGTTTGTCGCGTTCGTCTCGGTGGCGATCACGCTGGGAGTCGCGGCACTGCTGGGATGGGTCCGCGGCAAGCGACAGCGCTAGCGGCGCTCGCTCACCGTACGAGCGAGAGCACGCGTTCGGCGACGTCGCGAGCGGCGTGAGGGCGCGCCATCGCGCGGGAGGTCGCGCGCATCTTCTCGAGCGCGCCCGGGCGCGCCAGCGTCTTGCGGACGACCTCGGCGAGCCGGCGAGGGTCGTCCTCGTACACCGCGGCACCCGCCTTCGAGAGCGCCTCGACGTTGGCCCGCTCCTGTCCGACCGCCGGACCGACCAGCACCAGCGGGAGCCCGGCGTCCACACACTCGGCCGTCACCAAGCCGCCCGGTTTGCAGACGACCAGGTCCGAAGCGGCCATCACCGTCGCCATCTGCTCGACGTAGCCGAGCACGAACACGTTCTTGGCGCCGAACCCGGCGACGCGCGTGCGCAGCTCCTCCGCGAACGCGTCGTCTCGGCCGGTGACGACCGCGACGTGGACGTTGGGGAGCGCGGCGATCGCGGGCAGCGTGACCGCGAGTGACGCTTTGAAGCGCGCGTAGGGGCCCGGCATGGTCGCGCCGGCGAGCGCGAGCACGAGCCGAGAGTCGGCGGGCACGTCGAGCTTCTCGCGAGCTGCAGCCGGTGAGGGCTCGATCGCGAACTGCTGGCGCACCGGGATGCCGGTGACCGCGATCTCGCCGATACGGGCGTCTCGGCGAACGAGCTCGTCGCGCTCGGCGTCGTCGGCGACGCAGAACAGCGCAAGCCCCTTGTGCGGCCAGTAGCCGTGAAGCCCGAAGTCGGTCGCTGCGGCGATGACGGGGACATGCATCAGGTCGACCTTGCGGGTCGCGCGCACGGAGAGCGTCGCCGCGAGGGAGTGGGTGGCGACGATGGCCGCGGGGCGGCGCTCGCGCAGCCAGAGCGCGTAGCGGCGGTACAGCAGGCTCAGCAGCGGTCCGGAGACCGCCATGGACGCCCGACCCACCGTCGAGCTGCCCCAGACGGCGTCGTAGAGCGGGGCCGTCGGGCCGGTGAACGCTCCCGCGGCGGTGTCGCCGGAGACGCGGTACGCACCGTAGTCGAGCACGTCGATGACTTCGATGGTGGCGTCGGGGGAGAGGGCGGCCAGCTCGGCGGCGATGGACTCCGCCGCGATACGGTGTCCCGAGCCGACCGAGGCGTGCGCGACGGCTATCGTGGTCGGGCCGCTCATGGGTGGTACTATACCGCATGCACTCGGGGCGGCACGCGCCCCGACCAGCACGATAGGAGCTCTCTGACGTGGCGCTTTCCCTCGGTATCGTCGGCCTTCCCAACGTGGGGAAGTCCACCCTGTTCACGGCGCTGACCCGCAAGGCGGCCGACGCGGCGAACTACCCCTTCGCGACCATCGAGCCGAACGTGGGCCTGGTGACGGTGCCCGATGCGCGCCTCGACGCCCTCGCACGGATCGTGAACCCCCAGCGCGTGCTGCCGGCGACCGTCGAGTTCGTGGATATCGCGGGCCTCGTGAAGGGTGCGAACGAGGGTGAGGGGTTGGGCAACCAGTTCCTCGCGAACATCCGCGAGACAGACGCGATCTGCGAGGTCGTCCGCTACTTCTCGGACCCCAACGTGATCCACGTCGAAGGCCGCGTGAACCCCGAGAGCGACGTCGAGACGATCCGCACCGAGCTGGTCCTCGCCGACCTGGGCACGATCGAACGCGCACTGCCGCGGCTCGAGAAGGAGGCGAAGAAGGACAAGAGCGGCGAAGCCAAGGTCGTCGTCCTCAAGCGCCTCCAGGAGTGGATGGACCAGGGACATCGCGCCCGCAAGATGGAGATGACCGACGAGGAGCGCGAGCTCGTGCGCGACCTGCACCTGCTCACGATGAAGCCGATGCTCTACGTGGCGAACGTCGACGAGAGCCAGGTCGCCCAGGAGTTCGCTCCGATCGACGGCGTGACCCCGATCCCGATCTGCGCGAAGGTCGAGGCCGACCTCGCCGAGCTCGAGCCGGAAGAGGCCGCCGAGTACCTCGCCGAGATCGGCCTGGCCGAGCCAGGCCTCAACTCCCTGATCCGCGAGGCGTACCGGCTGCTCGGGTTGCAGAGCTACTTCACCGCGGGCGAGAAGGAGGTCCGCGCCTGGACCGTGCCCATCGGCGCCAAGGCGCCGCAGGCCGCCGGCGTGATCCACACCGACTTCGAGCGCGGCTTCATCAAGGCGGAGGTCATCGGCTTTGAGGACTACGTGGCCCTGAGCGGGGAGAAGGGTGCGCGCGAGGCGGGCAAGATGCGCCTCGAGGGCAAGGAGTACGTGGTCGCCGACGGCGACGTCATGCACTTCAAGTTCAACGTCTAGCGCATGTTGACCGCCGTCATAGCCGGGCTATCCGCAGCGCTGTACGGCGTCGCGGACTTCCTGGGCGGGCTGACCAGCCGCAGGGTCAATGCGCTGGCGGCGACGGTGCTGGTCCAAGCGGTCGGGTTCGTCATCCTCGGCGTCGTGTGCGTCGTGATTCCGCCCGAAAGCTGGAGCGACCCGCGCATCCTGTGGGGACTCGTGGCGGGCGTCATGGGCGGCTGCATCGGCGTGCTGTCGCTGTACGCGGGTCTCGCCGCGGGTCGCATGAGTGTCGTGGCGCCGATCACCGCCGCGCTCGCCGCAGCCGTCCCGGCGTTGGTCGGCTTCGTGCAGGGCGAGCGGCTCGGCCTGGTGAGCTGGGTGGGTATCGCGCTCGCGCTGGTCGCCGTCGTCATCGTGAGCATCACGCCGGAGGCCGAGCCGGGCGAGGGGCACCATCCGGGGCGCGCGGTGTTCTTCGCGGTGCTCTCGGGCCTGGGCTTCGCGGCCTCGATCCTCGCCTATTCGCGTACGCCCGCCAGCGCAGCGTTCGCACCGCTGTTGCTGGCGCGGGTCGTCGCGGTGGTCGTTCTGGGCGCGACGGCGCTCGTCCGCGGCAGCTTCGCGGGTAGCGGCCTGCGGGCCGCGCTGCCGATGGCGTTGGCCGCCGGCGTCGCGGACACCGCGGCCAACGCGGCGCAGGTGATATCGCTGCGTCTCGGCCCCGTCTCGATCGCCGCCGTCATCGGCTCGCTCTACCCCGCGTTCACGGTGCTGCTCGCGCGGTTCGTGCTGCACGAGCGGATGCACGGCTGGCAGCGCGTCGGTATCGCGATGGCCCTCGTAGCCGTCGTACTCACCGCCTGGCCGACGTAGCCGGGGTCCGGCGGCGGTGGATCCGGTCCCAACCGATTGACACCGCGTCGACCCCGCGTCTACCCTGTGGTGCAAGTGACTACTTGCATTATCCGGACTGGAGGGGAAACGATGCAGCCGCGCTGGAAGCTCGTCTGGCTGTTCTACGGCATCGCGCTGGGCCTGGTGTCGCTGGTCGCCGTGGGCCTGTGGCTGGTCGGACTGGGCCAGATGGGCGCGGGCGCACAGCAGGCCGCGCAGCTCATCGTCGCGTTCCTCTACATGCCCGCCCCGCTTGCCGCGGCGCTCATCGTCGAGCGGGTCGCGGGCGAAGGCACGCTCATCCGCTTCACGTTCCAGCGGTTCTTGCGCAAGCTGCCGCGGTTGTTGCTCACGGTCGTCTGCGTGATGCCCGTGTGGTTCCTGCTCAACATCGCGCTGGTCTACCTTCTCGGCAACGTGCTGCAGGTGTGGGGCGTGGGTACGCTCGCCTCCAACGCGGAGCAGATTGCCGCCAACCTGACCGCGCTGCTGGGCAAGGCGGCGGTTCCCGCCGACGCGGTGTCATCCATCCCGGGACCCGTGCCGCTGATCGCGCTGGGCGCGGTGGCCGGCCTGCTCGCGGGGTTCTCGGTCAACGGGCTGTTCGCCTTTGGCGAGGAGTACGGGTGGCGCGGATGGCTCATGAACGAGCTGCGGCCGCTGGGGGAGTTCAAGGCGAACGTCTTGACCGGGACGCTCTGGGGTCTGTGGCACGCGCCCATCATCTTCCTGGGTTTCAACTACGGCCCGTACCGGCTGGTCGGCCCCCTGTTCATGGTGCTGTTCTGCATCCCGATGTCGTTCCTGTTCTGGCGCGGGCGTGACTTCACCGGCTCGACGCTCACTCCGGCGATCATGCACGGCGCGCTGAACGGCTCGGCCGGGTTCTTCCTGCTTCTGGTAGGCGGGGCGAACGAGCTCGTGCGCGTTCCGGTCGGCGTCCTTGGCGCGGTCAGCTTCGCGCTGGTTGCCGCGGGCTTCTGGTGGGTGACGGCCGGGCGCCTGCGCAACACGGTCGATCCCGAGCGCACGACGCCGGAGCTGGCGGCGCGGGCGAACCCCGCGGGAGGGGTCACGGTCTAGCCCGACTGGCGATCTGATGCACACTACCTGCTGGGGGGCGGTTCACGAACGGGCCGCTCTCCACTAGAATGTCTGCACCGGGGCGCAGTCCGAACCAGTTCGGGCTCGCGGGCCACCCTTCGCAGCAGAAGTCGGACCAGGCAGCTCGCTACTCGATTCTCGGCGACGTGTGCCTGGTTTCGTCATATCCGGGGACAGGTCCGGCGATGAACCGTGCCGCGCGCCGGTGACGCAGGAACCACCGCCCGCAGGGCGATTCGACCTATGAGGAGGATGCTTCCAGATGGAGATCGAGATCGGACGCGGAAAGACCGCTCGTCGTGCCTACGGCTTTGACGACATCGCTATCGTCCCGTCCCGTCGGACGCGCGATCCGCGCGACGTGGACATCGCGTGGACGTTCACGTTCAAGGACCGTGAGTACAGCTTCCCGCTGCCGGTGCTCGCCTCGGCGATGGACGGCGTCGTCGACCCCGCGTTCGCGGTGACCATGGGCAAGCTCGGCGGCCTGGCGGTCCTCAACCTCGAGGGCATCCAGACTCGCTACGAGGACCCGGCGAAGCAGCTCGACCTCATCGCCTCGTTCGACAACGAAGAGGCGACGGCGAAGATGCAGGAGATCTACAAGGAGCCGATCAAGGAAGAGCTGATCACCAAGCGCATCAAGGAGATCAAGGACGGCGGCGTGCTCGCGGCCGCCTCGCTCACGCCGCAGAACGTCGAGCGCTACATCGACGCGGCCATGGCCGGTGGGCTCGACATCCTCATCATCCAGGGCACGGTCGTCTCGGCGGAGCACGTCAGCAGCTACGACAAGCCGCTCGACCTCAACGCCTTCGTGAGCGGCCTCGACATCCCGTGCATCATCGGCGGTTGCTGCAGCTACCAGGGCGCGCTGCACCTCATGCGCTCCGGCGCCGTCGGCGTGCTGGTCGGCGTCGGCCCCGGCCACGCGTGCACCTCGCGCCGCGTGCTCGGCATCGGCGTCCCGCAGGCGACCGCGATCGCGGACGCCGCGGCGGCCCGCACCCGCTACCTCGAGGAGACCGGCCGCTACGCGCACGTCATCGCGGACGGCGGCATGCGCACCGGCGGCGACCTCGCCAAGGCCATCGCGTGCGGCGCCGACTCGATCATGATCGGCTCGCCGCTCGCCGCCGCCTCCGAGGCGCCCGGCCGCGGCTACCACTGGGGCATGGCGACCTTCCACCCCGACCTGCCGCGCGGCACGCGCGTGCGCGCCGGCGTGAAGGGCACGCTCGAGGAGATCCTGCTCGGCCCGGCGCACCAGAACGACGGCACGCTCAACCTGCTCGGCGGTCTGCGCACCTCGATGTCGACCACCGGCTACGAGAACCTCAAGACGTTCCAGAAGGCCGAGGTCATGGTCGCCCCGTCGCTCCAGACCGAGGGCAAGGTCCTGCAGAACTCGCAGGGCGTCGGGATGGGTCGGTAGCGCCCGGTGACGACGCAGCACGAGAGCCAGCCCACGGTCTTCGTCCTCGACTTCGGCGCCCAGTACGCGCAGCTCATCGCGCGTCGCGTCCGTGAGGCCCGGGTCTACAGCGAGATCGTGCCGTACGACATATCCGCCGAGGAGGTCGAGCGCCGCGCACCCGCGGCGCTCATCCTTTCGGGTGGCCCCGCGAGCGTGTACGCCGAGGGCGCGCCCCACATGGACCCGCGCGTGCTCGAGCTGGGCATCCCGATCCTGGGCTTCTGCTACGGCATCCAGGAGATGGCGCTCCAGCTGGGCGGCTCGATCCCCAAGACCGACATCGGCGAGTATGGCTTCGCCGAGCTCACCGTCACCGACCCGTCGTGCTCGCTGCTCGCGGGCGTGCCCGAGGTCAGCCAGGTGTGGATGAGCCACCGCGACAGCGTCGGCACGGTGCCCGACGGGTTCGTCGTGACCGGCCGGACCGCCACGACGGCGGTCGCCGCGATGGAGGACCCGACGCGCAAGCTGTTCGCGACCCAGTTCCACCCCGAGGTTGCGCACACCGAGTTCGGCCAGCACATCATCCGGACGTTCCTGCACGAGATCGCGGGCATCCCGCCGCTGTGGACGATGGTCAACATCATCGACGACGCCGTCGACTCGATCCGCGCCCAGGTGGGCGACGCGAAGGTCATCTGCGGGCTGTCGGGCGGCGTCGACTCGAGTGTGGTGGCCGCGCTGCTGCACCGGGCGATCGGCGACCAGCTCACCTGCGTCTTCGTCGACCACGGCATGTTGCGCCTCAACGAGGCCGAGCAGGTCGTGAAGACGTTCCGCGACGGGATGGACGTCGAGCTCATCCACGTAGACGCGGAGGACCGCTACCTCGATCTGCTCGCCGGCGTGACCGACCCGGAGCGCAAGCGCCACATCATCGGCGAGGAGTTCTGGAAGGTCTTCTTCGACGAGGCGACCAGGCTCGAGGGCGTCAAGTTCCTCGCGCAGGGGACGCTCTATCCCGACGTCATCGAGAGCGGCAACAAGACGGCCGCCAAGATCAAGAGCCACCACAACCTGATCCCGTTCCCGCCGGGCGTGCACTTCGACCTCATCGAGCCGCTCAAGGCGCTCTTCAAGGACGAGGTCCGCGCGGTCGGCACCGAGCTGGGCCTGCCGGACGAGATCGTGCACCGGCAGCCTTTCCCCGGCCCCGGCCTCGCGGTCCGCATCATCGGCGAGATCACGCACGAGAAGCTTGAGACGCTGCGCCACGCCGACGCGATCGTCCGCGAGGAGATCGGCGCGTGGGACACCGGCCGGGAGGTCTGGCAGTACTTCGCGGTGCTGCCCGACATCCGCAGCGTCGGCGTCATGGGCGACGAGCGCACCTACGGCCACCCGATCATCATCCGCGCGGTCTCCTCGGCCGACGCGATGACCGCCGACTGGGCGCGCCTGCCCCACGACCTGCTCGCCAAGATGAGCAACCGCATCATCAACGAGGTCGACGGGATCAACCGCGTCGCCTACGACATCACGAGCAAGCCCCCCGGCACCATCGAGTGGGAGTAACCCCCGCCGAGAAGCACCGAGAAGCACCGACAGACGCAGAGCCTCCGGCGCGGACCCGAACAGGGCCGCGCCGGTGCTATTCTGGAAGACGAGGTGAACCGATGACCGCGAATCGCAGCAGGATCGGGACAGGTACGGGTGGCCGCGCGCCGAGGGTGTTCTCGGCGGTGCTCGCGAGCGTGCTTGTGCTCGCGCTGCTGCCGGGGTCCGCGTTCGCGGCGTCCAGGCCGCCCGTCAGCGTGCCCTCGGCGACACTCATGACGATCGACGGTCAGCAGATCTGGGCGCGCAAGCCCAACGCCCCGCGGCGCGTGGCGAGCACGATCAAGATGCTGAACGCCCTCGTGGTCATGGAGAACGCTTCGCTCGACGACACGGTCGTCGTCGCCGCGAAGGCAGCGGCGATCGACAACGGTGACGTCGGGCTCTACAAGGGCCAGAAGCTCACCGTGCGGCAGCTCCTGCAGATGATGCTCGTGGCCTCGGCGAACGACGCCGCCGAAGCGCTCGCGATCCACATCGCGGGCAGCGAGAAGGCGTACGTGCGGATGATGAACGAGAAGGCCGCCGAGATCGGGCTGAAGAACACGCGCGCGGCCGACCCGCACGGGCTGAGCAAGAAGGAGAAGTCAACGGCGCAGGACCTCAGCGTGCTCGCGCGGTACGTGATGGCCGACCCCGAGCTGCGCACGATCGTCGCGATGAAGCGCGTGAGTGTCCCGCGCAGGAAGGGCAAGGCGCGCTGGTACCGCTCGACCGACGCGCTGCTCGGCAAGTATCGCGGCATCGAGGGGGTCAAGACCGGCTTCACCAACCCGGCGGGCTACTGCTTCGTCGCGGCCGCCAAGCGCGGCGACGTCGAGCTGGTCGCGGTCGTGCTGGGCGCCAAGTCGAATGCGGCGCGCTTCAGCGAGGCGCGCAAGCTGCTCGACTGGGGCTTCAAGCACTATGTCCCGGCGCCCGTCGTCGTGCCCTCGGGTGACACGAGCGGCACGCCCACGGCATCGTCGGCGGTGCCCGCGTTCAGCCAGCAGGCGACGCACGTGTACGCGCAGCTCGCCGAGCTCGACGGCGGCGGGGATTCGTCGGTCCCGACGGTCACGGTGATCCCCGCGTACTAGCGATCGCGCGGTTCTCGGCGATTCGGCGCCGCTCCCGGCTGCTCTCGCGCCGTTCGCGCCCGGCAGCGGCCATCGCGACCGCACGCCGGCGCTCCATCGTCTACACTGTCGTGAACCGCCGACCGCGGTGTTCTCGGCACGAATATGCAAGGGAGTCAGTCATGACCGACCAGAGCAACTCGGCGCAGGAGCGGATCGCCGAGATCCGCGGCCGCATCGACGCGATCGACTGCCAGCTCGTCAAGCTCCTCAACGAGCGCGCGCAGTGCTCGCTCGACATACGCGCCCTCAAGCCCGACGCCCACTGGGGCCTCTACGACCCCAAGCGCGAAGAGGAGATCTTCGCCAACGTCGCCAAGTGCAACGAGGGCCCGCTGTACGCCGAGAACCTCCGCGAGATCTACGAGGCCATCCTCCACGTCGCCAAGGAGATGAGGGGCTGATGGCGGCGCAGGAAGCGGCAGCCATCGGGGCGATCACGCGCGACTCCGGCTTCACGATCATCGCCGGCCCGTGCTCGGTCGAGAGTCTCGAGCAGATGCGCGAAGTGGGCGCCGCGCTCAAGGAGCTGGGCGTCAAGGTCATGCGCGGCGGCGCCTACAAGCCCAGGACCTCGCCGTTCTCGTTCCAGGGCCTCGAAGAGGAGGGCCTGAAGATCCTGCGGGCCGTCGCCGACGAGTTCGGTCTCCTCGTCGTCACCGAGGTCACCGACTCCGCCCACGCCGAGAAGGTCGACGCCTACGCCGACATTCTGCAGATCGGCACGCGCAACATGGCGAACTTCAGCCTGCTGAAGAAGATCGGCGAGGTCACCGCCGAGAGCCGCAAGCCGGTCGTGTTCAAGCGAGGCATGGCCGCCACCATCGAGGAATGGCTGCAGGCGAGCAACTACATCACCATGTTCGGCAACGAGAACGTCGTGCTGTGCGAGCGCGGCATCCGGACCTTCGAGACCTCCACGCGATTCACGCTCGACATCACGGCGGTCCCCGTGGTCAAGAAGCTGTCGCTGCTCCCCATCATCATCGACGTGTCGCACCCCACGGGGCAGGCCGATCTCGTTCCCGCCGTCTCGCGCGCCGCGGTCGCCGTGGGCGCCGACGGCATCATGGTCGAGGTGCACCCCAACCCGCGCGAGGCGCTGTGCGACGGCCCGCAATCGCTCGACTTGGAAGGATTACGAAACCTTGTCGGCGAACTACGCAGAGTAGCCTCGGCGGTAGGGACCGAGCTCGTCTGATCGTGGGGCGCGCCGGGCGTCGAGGCCGGGGCATCGCCCGCGCGAGGGGTGCGGGCGTCTCGACCGACGATCGTGGGTGCGATCCGCGTGGGGTTCCCGGGGCATGCTCATAGACGTCAGATGTGCTCGCACTGCGGCAGCAGGGACGCGCGCGAACTCGGCGAGTGCTCGGTCTGCCACAAAGCCGTCTGCGAGATGTGCGGGAGCGTCCAGATCGCCGCGGGCGAGCGCAAGATCATGCACCGCGAGTGCATCAAGAAGGACGGCGGGCAGTTCCGGATGATCAAGTTCGTGAAGTAGCCGCCCGTGGTCGCCGACCTTGTCTTCCCCGAAGGCTTCCTGTGGGGCGCCGCGACGTCCTCGTACCAGATCGAGGGCGGGGAGACCAAGACCGACTGGGACTCGTTCGCTGCTGCCGGCCGGCTGCTCGAGCCGCGGGGTGACGCGTGCGACTCGTGGAACCGCTGGGCCGAGGACCTCGACCTCGCGGCCGAGCTCGGGCTCAACACCTACCGCATCTCACTCGAATGGGCGCGCATCGAGCCCGAGCCGGGCTGTTTCGACGACGATGCGCTCGCTCACTACCTCGACGTGGTGCGCGGCATCCGCGAGCGCGGGATGCGATCGATGGTCGTGCTGTGGCACTTCACCAATCCGGCGTGGCTCGGCGTCTCGGGGCGTGTCTGGCACTCGGACGCCGCCGCGAGCGCCTTCGAGCGTTACGCGCGGCACGTCGCCGGGCCGCTCGCGCCACACGTGGACTGGTGGGCGACGCTGAACGAGGCGAACACCTACTCGAGCCACGGATGGCTTGAGGGCGACTGGCCCCCTGGGCACCGTCACGACTGGCCGGGCGGGTTCCGTGTCTACGAGTACCTCAGCAGGGCGCACAATCGCGCGTACGCTGCGATCAAGCACGAGGCGGGCGAGAGTGCACGGGTCGGCCTGACTCACGTCATGCCCTGGACGCACCGCGCGGCGGTTCGCGGGGGGTTCTCGGCGGGGATGCAGGCGTACTGGCGCTGGCTCGGCGTCCACCACTTCCTCGACAAGTGCCGCGGGGCGATGGACTGGCTGGGCGTGCAGTACTACTACGACTCGCCGACGCGCATGCTGCGGCTGGTCGACCGCGACGGCAGCACGCCGCCCCGCACCGATATGGGCTGGCGCATCGCACCGGAAGGGCTCTACCACGTGGTGCGAGAAGCGAGCGAACGCTACCGGGTTCCCATCATCGTGACCGAGAACGGGCTGGCCGATGCGGCGGACACGCAGCGGGCGCGCTTCATCGTCGACCATCTGCGCTGGCTCGGCCGGGCGATCGACGATGGGGCCGAGGTGCTCGGCTACCTGCACTGGTCGATGCTCGACAACTACGAGTGGGCCTTCGGGTACGGGCCGAGGTTCGGGCTCACCGAGGTCGACTACGCGACGCAACGGCGCACGCTGAGGCCTTCGGCGCGGCTCTACGGCGAGATCGCGCGGACGAACCGGGTCGCCGCCGACGCCGCGCTCGGGCTGGCGTACGCGGACGGAACGGGGCCGCTCGGACCCGAGGCGGGCTGACCGTCGGGCGTGACCGCGGCGCCGGGAAGGACTCGTGCCGCCCGCGTGCGGTACGCTGTTCACGTTGATTCAGTCAAGTCGGGGCGCGTTCTCTCCGATGAGAACCTATGTACGACCGGTCCCGGAGGGCCGGCCGGGACTGTGCCCGTTCGCAGCCGGGTCGACCCGCACGTGCCATACCCGTTTAGGGGGATCCATGAAGCGCTCATACGGACTCATCGTCGCCGCGGTCACCGTCGCCATACTGTTGGCGGCACCCGCATCGGCACTCGCTTTCCAGGTGACTGGAGGCGGAGGCAACCAGACGCAGAACCCGTACGGGTACTGGTACGCCGGCAAGGAGGCGTGCGCGCAAGAGGGGTGTCACTCGGCGATCGCGGCGGTCAAGACCCCGCACAGCGAGATGGTCAAGGACATCGGCGCGAACCCGGGGCAGCTGTATCCCGCTGCGGACAGCGGTCACTGGCCGTTCACGAGCCCGATCATCGGTGGCATCTCGGTGCTGCCGCGCGACATCTACCTGCAGGTCGGCGACGACGAGGGCTTCCTGGAGTACATCGGTCAGGAAGGCAACTCGAAGGCCGTCAACGTCAAGCCGACCGACGACCTGCCCGTGTGGAGCCCCGCCAACTGGCTGATCGCCGAGGACAGGCTCGAGGCGCAGACGTCGAAGATGGGCAACGGCGTATACGGCCAGAGCTGCTCGCAGTGCCACAACGTGGGCCAGACTCGTCCGGCGAACGCGAAGTACACGCTGCCGAGCGGAGCGACGCAGACGACCAACACTCCGACGACCGTGAGCGAGCTCGGCATCCAGTGCGAGGCGTGCCACGGGTCGGGCAAGGTGCCCGACGGCCACAAGAAGGGCGTGCCCGGAGTCGTGGGCGGCTACCAGGTCCTCAAGGCCCAGACGTGCGGCCAGTGTCATGTGAGCGGAGCAACGCCGCAGCTGAACGTGGGGGGCACCGCCTTCGGCAACCCGAACGGCTTCACGACCGACCAGAAGCTCTCGGACTACCTGACCGCGTACTCGGTCGTCGAGACCGAGGGCCAGATGATGAAGTACGTGAACAACCCGAGCTGGCCGGGCGGGACCAAGCCCAGGTTCCTGCCCAACGGGGCGGACTTCTCGATGCGGCACACCTACTACAACGAGTGGCTGGTCAACAAGACGCCCGTGCCCTCCGGCGGAGAGCACGGTCACGCCGATCCGCTCAACAACGAGGTCCGGACGGCCGCCGCGGCTGGGGACACCACGTGCCTGAAGTGCCACTCGGGTCTCGCGTTCCTCAACCGGGTCGACGCGAAGTCGCCGTCCGGGACGCGCATCGTCGGGACGTTCCCGAGTTGGGCCACGGTCCAGACCGACGACCCCGGAATCTCGTGCATGGTGTGCCACACCGGTCACGTCGCCAAGAAGGAGGGCGGCGGCTACGACAGCCTCCGCCGCAAGGGCAACGGTGAGACCGTCGAGTGCACCGACTGCCATAACTGGCAGTACGAGGCGCTCGGCAAGAGCGTCCAGTACGAGGCCATCGACGGCACCGAGTACGCCCGACCGGCCGCCAACGCCCGCGTGAACTACGCGCAGCGCGAGATGTTCTCGGGCGGCAAGGGCGGCAGCGACGGCACGGGCGGCATGTGGGGCGTCGAGCCGATGGAGTCGGGCATGCCCGACGTGGAGTGCCGGGACTGCCACATGCCCCGCACGCACAAGGAAGGCATGCCCACGACCGACGACGGCTCGACGACCGGCACGCGCATGTCGCACCGGTTCCACGTCGTCTTCCCGGGCGACGCGAAGCGGTGGAAGCTCCGCCCCAACGGCGATTCCTGCACGGCCTCCTGCCACGAGCAGGACGCCTCCGAGTGGACCAGGGATGACTTCCAGGCGTGGATCGACCAGAAGCGCTCGAGCGTGACGACGGCCACGGACGACGCCACCGGCACCCTCGGTGCTGTCGCGACGGACCTGGGCCTGGCGGGCGGATGGACGAGCTTCATGGCGTCGAAGCCGACGGTCGGTCCGGGCTCGGCACTGTCGCCGGCCGTCTGGGCGATGCTGCAGCACGCGGCTCAGAACTGCGACTTCGTCGTCACTGACGGTTCGGGTGGCATCCACAACCCCGCGTACGCGACCGCCGGCCTCCAGAAGTCCTACGAGTGGGCGCTCGCCTACGACGCGTCCTTGAGCGCCGCGATCGTCGGCGGCAAGCCGGTCGACGGCAGCGGGTTCCAGGTCGAGGGCACGCTGCTGGGCCTGGGCGACGAGCCGATCGCGGGCGCCGAGGTGGCGCTCGAGGTCTACCAGGGCGGGGTCTGGACCCAGATCGACCAGGCGACGACCGACGCGAGCGGCGACTACACGTTCGATACGGGCGTCCTGCGCGGCACGTTCCAGCTGCGCGCGGCCTACGTGCCGTCATCGGGCGTGTCCGTGACCTCGACGCCCATCGACGTCGTGATTCCCGAGACGGTGTGCGATCTCACGCCGGCCGGGGCCGGTTCGTCGTGGGTGGATGCTGCGTCGGTCCAGGTACAGCTCACGTCGAGCAGCGGCATGAAGTTCTACTCGCTCGCGGGCGCGACCACGCTCGCCCCGACGCTCTACACCGGTCCGTTCACCATCAGCGCCGAGGGCGAGACGTCGATCCGCTTCTGGTCGGCCGACGCCGATGGGCTCGAGGCGCCGCAGGTCCAGGGCGTCCACATCGACCGCGCCGCGCCGGTCCTCTCGAGCGACGCCGCATCTGGCTACCTCGAAGGCGCGTCGGTGCGCGTATCCGCCTCTGACTCGGGAGCGGGCGTCGCCAAGCTCGAGTACTCGCTCGACGGCGGGCCGCTGTCGACGGCGAGCAGCACCTGGGCGGTCTGCACGACCACCGGTCTCGGTTCGCACACGGTCGCCGCGCGCGCGACCGACGTCGCCGGCAAGGTGACGAGCGCGTCGTGGACGTTCGCCGTCCGGACGACGCCCGCGCTCGCGAAGTCGCCTTCGAAGAGCACGGTGAGCGTCCGGTACAAGAAGTACTGGGCGCCCAAGGTGACGGTCACCGCCCGCGGTGGCGCGGTCGCCGGCAAGCGTGTCGTGCTGCAGCGGTCGAGCAACGGGCGCACGTGGTCCGACTACGCCTCCTTCACGACGAACGCGTCTGGGCAGGCCTCGGCGTCCATCAAGATGTCGAGGCGTGGCACCACCTACTGGCGTTGGATGTCGCCCGAGGACGCCTCGTACGTCGGTGTGACCACCGCGAAGACGAAGGTGTCCGTCAGGTAGCGAGATCGCATCGCGCGCGAGGCTACGGCGCGACGCGATGCTGAACGAGCTTTCGAGGAGCGCCCTTTTCGGGGCGCTCCTCCCGTTTGGCGACCGACCGCTCTCGACCCCTCCCGAGCGCAGTTCCGAGTGGTACACTTCCGTCCCATGACTATCGACCTCTCCTCACTCAACCCGGCCCAGCGCGAGGCGGTTCTCGCGACCGAAGGCCCCCTGCTCGTGCTCGCCGGTGCCGGCAGCGGCAAGACCCGCGTCCTCACCTACCGCATCGCGCACATCGTCGGCGACCTGCGGGTCTCGCCCGCTGAGGTCCTCGCGATCACCTTCACCAACAAGGCTGCCGCCGAGATGCGCGAGCGCCTCGGTGCACTGATCGGCCCCGGCGTGCGGTCGATGTGGGTGATGACCTTTCACGCGATGTGCGTCCGGATGCTGCGCTACGACGCGGAACTGCTCGGCTTCACGCGCAACTTCACGATCTACGACGCGGACGACTCGAAGCGGCTGCTCAAAGAGGTCATGCGCGGGCTCGAGATCGACGAGAAGCACTACCCGGTCAACGGGATCGCGAACCGGATCTCCTCGGCGAAGAACGAGCTGCTCTCGGCGTCCGAGTTCGCGGCGAAGGCGATCACGCCGCCTGACAAGAAGGCGGCTCAGGTCTACGACCGCTACCAGCAGCGGCTGCTGACGGCCAACGCCATGGACTTCGACGACCTGCTCGTCAACGCGTACCGGCTGCTCACCTCCGAGCCCACGGTGCTGCGCGCCTACCAGGACCGCTTCCGCTACATCAGCGTCGACGAGTACCAGGACACCAACCACGCGCAGTACGAGATCACGAACCTGCTTGCGGGCGGGCACGGCAACCTGATGGTCGTCGGCGACGACGACCAGTCGATCTACTCGTGGCGCGGGGCGGACATCCGCAACATCCTCGAGTTCGAGCGCGACTACCCGCAGGCGACCGTCATCAAGCTCGAGGAGAACTACCGCTCGACGGCGCGCATCCTCGCCGCTGCCAACGCGGTCGTCGCGAACAACCCCAACCGCAAGCCCAAGACGCTGTTCACCGCGAACGCCGAGGGCGAGAAGATCTCGAGCTACCTCGCGAGCGACGAGCGCGACGAGGCCCGCTTCATCACCGCCGAGATCGAGCGGCTCGTCCGCATCGACGGCCGCCGCTACACCGACTTCGCGGTCTTCTACCGCACCAACGCGCAGTCGAGATCGCTCGAAGACGCGATGCTGCGGGCCGGCGTGCCCTACCGCATCGTCGGTGGTACGCGCTTCTTCGACCGCGCCGAGATCCGCGACGTCATGGCCTACCTCAAAGCGGTCGTGAACCCGGCCGACGAGATCTCGCTCAAGCGCATCATCAACACGCCGCGTCGCGGCATCGGCGACACCACCGTCGAGCGCGTCGAGGCGTCGGCGCGCGAGACGGGCTCGAGCTTCGAGGCCGCGCTGCGCCTCGCGGTCGAGGACGACTCGCTGCAGGCCCGCGCGCGCATCGCGGTCTCCGGCTTCCTGGGCATCCTCGACGAGATGCGCGCGATGAGCGGCGACCTGCGCGACCTGGTCGAGATGATCGTCGCCCGCGCCGGGCTCATCGAGGCGCTCGAGGCCGAGAACACCGACGAGTCGCGCGGCCGAGCCGACAACATCCGCGAGTTCTTCGGCGTCGTCTCCGAGTTCGCCGAGAACCACGAGGCCCCCGACCTCCCCGCGTTCATGGAGTGGCTCGCGCTGCGCACCGACCTCGACGCGCTGGCCGAGGGTGACGAGTACGTCACGCTCATGACCGTGCACACGGCCAAGGGTCTCGAGTACCCGGTCGTCTTCGTCGCCGGTCTCGAGGAGTCGATCTTCCCGCACGCGAACTCGATGTTCGACCCGTCCGGCCTCGAGGAGGAGCGCCGGCTCGCCTACGTCGCCATCACGCGCGCCCGCGAGCGCCTCTACCTGTCGCACGCGCACGCTCGCTCGCTCTACGGCACCACGCAGCACAACCCGCAGAGCCGCTTCGTCGCCGAGATACCCGCCGAGCACCTCGAGGTCTCGGGCGTGGGCTCGCTGGGCGTGAGCGGGAGCGGGTGGGAGAAGCGCGGCGACCGGGGCGGCAGCTTCGGGCACGGCTACGACGCCGGCGGCGGGAGCTACTCGCGCGGCGGCCGCGAGGGCGGGTTTGGTGGCGGCAAGGCGGCCGGCGAGCGGGTCTTCGGGAGCGGCGCGCAGGGCAGCGGTCCCAAGCGCGGGCCCAAGGAGCCGACCGAGTCCTTCTCGGCGGGGGACCTGGTCGACCACAAGGCGTTCGGGCGGGGGCGCGTCATGTCGGTCAACGGAGACGCGCTCGAGATCCGCTTCGACCGGACGGGCGAGACGAAGAAGCTGCTCGTCGGGTACGCTCCCATCGTGAAGATCAAGCAGTAGGGGGCGCTCGTGGGACCCATCCTCGTGTTCGGCCACAAGAATCCGGACAACGACTCCATCGCCTCGGCGGTGGCCTACGCGCATCTCAAGAACGTCACCGACCCCGAGAGCTTCTACGTGCCGGCGCGTCTCGGCCCGGTGCCCAAAGAGGCCGAGTGGGTGTTCCGCCGCTTCGGCGTCGAGCTGCCCGACGAGGTCACCCACGTCCGCACACGCGTGCGCGACGTCATGACGCCCGACCCGGTCGTCATCGGTGTCGACGAGCCCATGCTCGCCGCCGGGCTCCTCATGCGCGAGCGCGGCGTCCGTGCGCTTCCGGTGGTCGACGCCGAGGGCCGCGCGGCCGGACTCGTCAGTGAGCGGCTCCTGGCCGAGCGCTACCTGCACGAGACCGGCATCGAGGGCTTCCGCCGGATGCCCGTCTCGGTAGGGCTCATCGCGCGTACGCTCGAGGGCGAGCTGGTGTGCGGCGACCCGGACGCGCAGATCACCGGCGACGTGCTCGTCGCCGCGAACGAGCCGTCCACGCTGGTCGCGAGGCTCGCACCCGGCGACGTCGTCATCAGCGGCGACCGCCTGCGCACGCCGCCGCTCGCGCTCGAGGCCGGGATCGCGCTGCTCGTGGCGACGGGCGGCTTTCGGCCGTCCGACGACGTCGTCGAGCTCGCCCGTGCGCGCGGCGCGGCGCTCGTCTGCACCGAGCTCGACGCCTACATCGCGGCGCGCCGCATCTCGCTCGCGCACTCGGTCGGCGACCTGGTCGACGACGAGGTCCCCACGGTCGGTCCCGAGACGCTGCTCTCCGAGGCCGCCGAGGACCTCATCTCGAGCGTGCACCGCGAGGCGGTCGTCACCGACGCCGAGAACCGCGTCATCGGCATCATCACCCGCACCGACGTCGCCCGCGGCACGCGCCGCCGCGTCGTGCTGGTCGACCACAACGAGAAGGGCCAGTCCGCCCCCGGCATCGAAGAGGCGACGGTCGTCGAGATCGTGGACCACCACCGCGTCGGCGACATCGAGAGCGCCGGCCCGATCCTCTTCCTCAACCTGCCGGTCGGCGCGACGGCGACCATCGTCGCCTCGCGCTTCGAGGAACTGGGCGTCGAGATCCCCAAGGGGATCGCGGCGGTGCTCCTCTCGGCGGTGTTGACCGACACGGTGCTGCTCAAGTCGCCGACGACGACCGACACCGATCGGCGCGTCGCCGAGCGTCTCGCGGCGATGGTGGGCGTCGACGCGCTCGAGTTCGGGATGGAGGTCTTCCGCTCGCGCATGGAGGGCGAGGTCTTCAGCGCCGAGAAGGTCGTCGGCACCGACGCCAAGGAGTTCCACGTGGGCGACACGGTCGTCCTCGTCGCGCAGTACGAGACCGTCGACGTCGAGTCGGTCATGGGGCATGCGGGCGAGATCCGTGCGCAGATGGAGGCGGTCGCCTCCGCGAAGGGCTACGACGCCGTGGTGCTCATGGTGACCGACATCGTGCGCGAGGGGAGCGAGATCCTCGCGGTGGGCGCGGTCCGTCCCGTCGAGCGCGCGCTGGGCATCGACCTGGCGGACGGCTCGGCGTGGATGCCGGGCGTGCTGTCGCGCAAGAAGCAGGTAGCCGCGCGGCTCGTCGACGCGGTCAGGGGCTGACGTGCCGGGCACGCCGACACCGACCGAGAGCTGGCGCCGCGACCCGGCGGCGGGCTGGATCGCGCTCGGCGGGCTGGGGGCTCTCGCGGCGTCCGCGTTCGTCGCGCTCGCGATCGTGGAGCTCGCGGTGCCCGCGGTCGGACGCTTCGACGCGATGCTCTCGGCGGTGGTCCGCGCGATGCAGAACCCGCTGCTGACGCGCTTCGCCGTCGCCTGCACGACCCTGGGGAGCACGTGGGTGATCGCGGGCGTCACCGTCGCGGTCGGCATCTGGCTCGCCACGCGCAGGGCGTGGGCGGGGCTGATCTACCTGCTCATGACGGTGCCGGTCGGCTGGTTCCTGGGCGACGTGCTCGCGAAGAACCTGATCCAGCGCGCGCGTCCGGTAGGTGTCGCCCTCATCGAGCTTCCCAAGAGCTACTCGTTGCCCAGCGGGCACGCGCTCGCGAGCCTCCTGCTGTACGCCGCGATCGTCGCGATCGTGATGATCGAGACCCCGCCGGGCCGACACGTGAAGCGCTGGGTGTTCGGGATCGCCGCGCTCGCCATCGTGCTGGTCGGCTGGTCGCGCGTCTACCTGGGCGTCCACTGGGCGGGCGACGTGCTCGCGGCATGGTTCTTCGGGCTTGCGTGGTGGGCACTCATGACCGCGATCTACTTCGGGTCCGTCCGCATGGAGGCCAAGCGGCCGTAGGGCGCCCAGGCGCGGGCAGCGCCTCGTGCCGCTACACCGCGCGCGGAAGCGAGAGCGTGAACTCCGTCCCCGCTCCAACCTCCGAGGTCACCGAGACCGCGCCCCCGTTGCGCTCGACCACGTGCTTGACGAGCGCCAGTCCCAGCCCGGTCCCGCCGCTGTCGCGACTCCGCGCCTGGTCGACGCGGTAGAAGCGCTCGAAGATGCGTGGCAGGTGCTCCGCCGAGATGCCGGGGCCCGTGTCGCTCACCTTCAGCCGCACGATCGACTCCGAGACCTTCACGCTCACCCGCACGCCACCGCTCTCGGTGTAGGCGATCGCGTTGTCCAGCAGGTTGTCGAGTGCGATCGCGAGGTCGGTTCGCTCGACCGCCACGAACACGTCGAGCCCCCGCACCGCCGAGAAGTCGACGTCGAGGTCGAGCCCCGCACGGCTCGCCGCCGCCCGGTGTCCCGTCACGGCCACGTCGAGCGCCTGTCGCACGTCGGTCACGGCGCCCGGCGCGGGCGTGCCTTCGAGCCGGGAGAGGTCGAGCAGGTCGCCGACCAGCCGCTTGAGACGCGAGGCCTCGGCCTCGATCTGGCGCGAGAACGCGAGCGACTGCTCGACGTCGCCGTCGGCTGCGGCGTGGCCCGCGGACTCGGCGAGCAGCTGGATGCCGGCGACCGGCGTCTTGAGCTCGTGGCTCGCATTGGCGACGAAGTCGCGCCTGACCCGGTCGAGGCGCGCGAGTTCGGTTACGTCCGAGACGACCACGAGCGTCCGTCCCTCGCCCCGCGCGTCGTCGAGCGGGACCAGGACGACGCGCAGGGTGCGGCCGAGCGGGTCCGGTGGCAGCTCCGCCGCGAAGCCGGTCTTCTCGGCAAGGTGGTCGAGGATCTGCGCGGCGAGTGATTCGGGGAGCCCGAGGCGCTCGAGGCGCGTGTCGCGCCAGCCGGCGCGGGGTGCGCGGAACATGCGGCCCGCCGCGCTGTTCGCGTAGCGGACCACGTCGCCCTCGAGGAGCAGGACCGTGTCCGACAGGCCGTCCAGCGCGGTCCTCAGCGTCCGCTGCTCGGTCTCCAACGCCGAGAGACGCGACTGCATCTGCGATCGCAGTCCGGTGAGGGCCGCGGCGAGGTCGGCGAGGTCGGCGGGGACTTCGGGAACCGGCGTCGTCAGGTCGCCGGCGGCCATGCGCTCGGCGGTCGAGGTGAGTTCGGCGATCGGGCGCGCAGCCGCCCCGCTCGCCCAGGTCGCGATGATCCCCGCGAACACGACCGCCGCGATCAGGAGCGCCAGTCCCACCCGGCGAGAGGTCTGCGCGATCGCCCCTACCGTCGACAGCGGTTGCGCGGCGCGGACCGCGACTCGCGCGCCGTCGAGCTGGGCCGGCACGGCCACGTAGAGCTCTTCGACGCCGTCGTTCTTCGAGACGCGCCGAGCGGTGCCCACGCGACCCTCGAGCGCGGCTGCCACCTCGGGCCGTCCGGCGTGGTTGTCCATGGTCGCGGGCGAGTTCGCCGAGTCGGCGAGAACCGCCCCGTCCGCCGAGACGATCGTCAGCCGCACGTCGGTCTTCTCGACGATGCGCTTGGCGACGACCTGAGGGGACTCGGTCGTCTCGGCGGCGTAGAGGGCGGCCGACTGCGCGACCGCGCCGAGGTTGCGCTGTTGCTGCTCGATGACGGCGCGCGTGAGCGGGCCGTAGAGCGACCAGAGCCACGCGGCGGCGAAGACCGCACCCACCAGCACGTACCCGATGATGAGGCGGGCACGGTAGGAGTCGGCGATGCGCGCGATCCGCATCAGTCGGCGTCCGGTTCGCGGAGCGCGGCTTCGGACTTCAGGACCGGCTCGAAGCGGTAGCCCATGCCGTGCACGGTGTGGACGTACAGGTACTCCGACGGGTCCTCGATCGCCTGGCGAACTCGCCGGATGTGGACGTCGATCGTGCGCGAGGACGGCAGGTGCTCGTAGCCCCACACCTCTTCCGCGAGCAGTTGACGCGTGGCGAGCTGGCCTTCTCGGCGCGCGAGAGAGAGCAGGAGCTGGAACTCCTTGAGGCGCAGCTTGACCGGCGCGCCCGCCACCGAGGCCCGGAAGCTTCGCGGCTCGAGAACCAGGTCGCCCACCTCGATACGGGTGTCGTCGGCGAGGGTCTCCTTGGTCCGCACGCGGCGCAGGTTCGCGCGAACGCGCGCGAGCAGCTCTTCCATGGAGAACGGCTTGGTGATGTAGTCGTCGGCCCCGGCGTCCAGCCCGCGAACCTTGTCGCGCTCGGTGTCGAGCGCGGTGACCATGACGATGGCGGTCTCCTTGTCCTCGGCGCGCAGCCGCTCGGCGATCTGGTAGCCGTCCATCGTGGGCAGCATGAGGTCCAGAAGCACCAGGTCGGGCCGCACCGTCTCGGCGGCCGCCAGCGCGTCGCCGCCGTCCGCGACGGCATGCACCGTGAAGCCCGCTCGCTTGAGAGCGTACTCCACCGTCTGCCTGATGATCGGGTCGTCCTCGACCACGAGGATCGTAGCCATCATGTGCGCCTCTCCGAGAAGGGTGCCGTTCGCGTGCCCATGATGGCACCCGCGACGCGTCCCGACGAGCGATTTCACGAACAGTTAACACACGTGTTTCGGAGTTTACTTCGGTGCAACCACTCGTTGCTCGACCGCCCATAGCATTTCCCTCGGCGGTATCGCCGCCAAAACGTCGTCAATTCCTGGACAGGGGAGTGATCGTGAAAGCATCGAAGTGGCTGGTGGTCCTCGGCCTCGCCGCCGCCGTGGTCGGCGCGCTGGCGCTGACGGGCTGCGGACCTGCCGGCAGCGACCAGGGTTCGAGCACCGAGTCGTCCTCGGGCAGCGAGCTGACCGGCACGATCAACGTGGCCGGCTCGGACACGATGGTCAATCTCGCGCAGGCCTGGGCCGAGAAGTTCAATGAGGCGAACCCGGGCGTGCAGATCACCGTCAAGGGCGGCGGTTCGGGCAACGGCATCGCCGCGCTCATCAACAAGACCGTCGACTTCGCCGACGCGTCGCGTGAGATGAAGGACGAGGAGAAGTCGGCCGCCTCGGCGGCAGGCGTCGATCCCGTCGAGACCGAGGTCGCCCGTGATGGCGTCGTCATCATCGTGAACAAGCAAAACGCCGTCGCCGCACTCACCAAGGAGCAGCTCGGCAAGATCTACGCGGGCGAGCTCACCAACTGGAAGGACGTCGGCGGTGCCGACGCCGCGATCGTGCTGCTCGGCCGCGACACCTCGTCAGGCACCTACGGCTTCGTCAAAGACGAGGTGCTCGGCAAGCTCCCCAACAAGCCGGAGTACGCCAAGGAGATGCGCAACTTGCAGTCCTCGCAGGCGATCGTCGACGAGGTCGGCAAGAACCCGAACGCGATCGGCTACGTCGGCTTGGGCTACGAGAACGCGACGATCAAGCCGGTCTCGATCGACGGCACCCAGGCCTCGGTCGAGAGCGTGCTCGACGGCAGCTACGCACTGAGCCGCGGCCTGCTGATGTACAGCGATGGTCAGCCTGACGGCGCCAAGAAGGCGTACCTGGACTGGATCCTGGGTCCCGAGGGTCAGAAGCTGGTCGAGGAGCAGGGCTTCGTGCCCCTCGCCAAGTAGCGACGGAGTAGATACGTGATAGAGCCGTCGCACTCGCGCACGGCGCGCAAGGGCCGCCCGGCATTCAGCCGGGCGGCCGACGCCGTCGCAAGGAACCTCATATGGGTATGCGGCTGGGTGGCCATCGTCATCCTCGCCGCCATCTTCGGCTTCCTCGTGCTCAACTCGTGGAAGGCGATCCAGTCGCAGGGCCTGTGGAACATGATCACCGGGACCGACTGGTACCCGGTCTCGACGCCGCCGTCCTACGGCTTCCTCCCCGCCGAGGTCGGCTCGCTCTGGGTCACCGGGGTCGCCCTGCTGCTGGCCGTGCCGATCGCAATCGGTGCGGCCGTCTACCTGTCGGAGTTCGCGACAGGGCGCCCCAAGGAGCTCATGAAGTCGGTGGTCGAGTTCATGGCCGCCGTTCCGTCGGTCGTGCTCGGACTGCTGGGGCTGGCGTACCTCTCGCCGCTCGTGGCCAGCGTGTTCGGCCTGGACTCTGGCCTGACCGCGTTGACCGCGGGCCTGGTGGTCGGCGTCATGACACTGCCGACCATCATCTCGATCGCCGAGGACGCGCTGCACAACGTGCCGTTCGACCTGCGGCAGGGGTCGCTCGCCCTGGGCAACACGCGGTGGCAGACGACGTACAAGGTGACCATCCCGGCGGCATCATCCGGCATCTTCGCCGCCGTGATGCTGGGCCTCGGCCGCGCGATCGGGGAGACGATGGTCGTGCTCATGCTCGCGGGCAACTCGGGCGTCGTCATCACCTCGCCGCTCGAGGCTGCGCGTACGCTCACCGGCACGATCGCGCAGGAGATGGGCGAGGTCGTTCGTGGCGGGGAGCACTACTCCGTGCTCTTCACGATGGGACTCGTGCTCTTCGCGATCACGTTCGCGGTCAACCTCGCGGCCGACCTGGTGCTCGAGCGCCAGCGGAAGCGGTGGCGCCGATGACCGATCGACGGATGAGCCACGCTCGCGTCCGCCGGGCGCGCATGGTCGAGCAGGTCGCGAAGGTGGTCACGGGTGCGTGCCTCCTGTTCGCGGTGGGCGCCACCGTGGCGATCATCGCCCTCATCATCTACCGGGGCCTGCCGTCGATCTCGCTCGAGTTCATCTTCGGCATGCCCCGGAAGAACATGACGGCGGGCGGCATCTGGCCGGCGATCTATGGGACGATCCTGCTCACCCTGGGCACCGCGCTCTTCGCGCTGCCGCTCGGCGTCGGTGCGGGCGTCTACCTCGCCGAGTACGCGCGGCGCGGCGCCGGCACGCGCGTGATCCGGCTCTCGATCCAGAACATGGCCGGCGTGCCTTCGATCGTCTACGGGCTCTTCGGCCTCTCGGCGTTCGTGATCGTCATGCGCTACGGCGTCTCGCTGCTCGCCGGCTCGCTCACCCTCGCCTGTCTGACGCTGCCCGTGATCATCGCGGCGACGGAGGAGTCACTGCGCCAGGTGCCGCAGGACCTGCGGCAGGCGTCGCTCGCGCTCGGTGCGACCAAGCTGCGCACGATCACGCGGGTGGTGCTCCCGGCTGCGGCCCCGGGCATCGTGACCGGCTCGATCCTCGGCCTGTCACGGGCGGCGGGCGAGACGGCTCCCATCATCCTCACCGCCGCGGCGTTCTACGCGCCGATGCCGCGGTCACCGTTCGACCAGGTCATGGCGCTGCCGTACCACCTCTACATCATGGCCACTCAGGCGGTCAGGCCGTCTCCCGCGATCATCTGGGGCACGGCCCTCGTCCTCGTCGCCGGGGTCACGACCGCGGGGGTCCTCGCGGCGACCTGGCGTTCTCGGCAAAGGAGCAAGATCAGATGGTAGGTTCCGCGAGCAGCGCGACCGGCACGTTCGACCTCCACGACGTGTCGGTCACGTATGGGAAGGAAACGGCGATCGCCGGTGTCGACCTGCACATCCCCCCGCAGGCGGTCACGGCGCTCATCGGGCCGTCAGGGTGCGGCAAGTCCACGCTCCTGCGCTGCCTCAACCGCATGAACGACGAGCTCGGCAGCGTGACGGTCGGCGGTCGCGTGCTGCTCGACGGTGAGGACATCAACAGCGGCAAGGTGGATCCCGTCGAATTGAGGATGCGGGTCGGCATGGTGTTCCAGCGGCCCAATCCATTCCCGATGACGATCTACGAGAACGTCACGTACGGGCCCCGGACGCAAGGCATCCGCAAGCGCGCCGAGCTCGATGCGATCGTCGAGGAGTCGCTGACCCGGGCTGCGTTGTGGACCGAGGTCAAGGGAGTGCTCAAGAAGCACGCGTTCGAGCTCTCGGGCGGTCAGCAGCAGCGGCTGTGCATCGCCCGGGCCCTGGCGACCCGGCCCGAGGTCCTGCTCATGGATGAGCCGGCCTCAGCGCTCGACCCGATCTCGACTCAGCAGATCGAGGACACCATCGCAGAACTCAAGAGTTCGGTCACGATCGTGATCGTCACCCACAACATGCAGCAGGCCGCTCGCATCTCCGACCAGACCGCGTTCATGCTGCGCGAGTCGATGGACGCCCCCGCACAGCTCGTCGAGGTCGGGGACACCAAGACGATGTTCATGACGCCCGCCGATACGCGCACCGAGGCCTATATCACGGGCCGCTTCGGCTAGGACCGGGCTGCCGCGACGGGTAGGCCCGGGCGGGAGACCTTCAGAGAAAAGCGCAGGACGCGCCCGAGGGGGGTAGGGCGCGTCCTGTCATGTTCGAGGGGCGTTTCCCACCTGAGGGGGGAGGGGTTGGCGGGTCGCCCAGCTCTCGGCAAGGGAAAAGCAACGGGTATGCCAGATTGGGTAGCCCTAGGGTCGAACTGTATGAAGGTTACGTGAACTGAGTATGGAGGGCGACGCGAAGTCAGCCGGAAGTGCATACCGGTGGGTAACACTGTGAGCAGGCCAGTGTAGCTGGCCGACTTGTCTGCGCCCCCCGCGAAAGGGTATGACGGTAGGTGACCGGTGGCGAACGACCTGCGCCGCCTGATGCCCGCGCCGACGTCCGCCCGAACCGGAGGCCGAATGCCCGCTCCGTCCGTCCGCCGCGCGACCCTCTCCGACGCCTCGGCGATCGCCGAGATCTACAACCACTACGTACGCACGTCCACGGCGACCTTCGACACCGAAGAAAAGTCGGTGGCGGACCGCGAGCAGTGGCTCGCCCACCACGGCGACGAGCACCCCGTGCTCGTCGCGGAGGAGGACGGGCGCGTCGTTGCATGGGGTTCTCTGAGCCCGTGGGGCACGCGATGCGCCTACCGCCACACCGTCGAGATATCGGTCTACGTCGCGCCCGGCGCGACCGGTAGGGGGATCGGCCCCCTGCTCACGAGGGACCTGGTGGCCGCAGCTCGTAGTGCGGGTCACCACGCGATCGTCAGCCAGATCGTCCACGAGAACGAAGTCTCGCTTCGCTCGACCGAGCGCGGCGGCTTCGAACGTGTGGGCACGCTCCGGCAGGTCGGGCGCAAGTTCGACCGGTGGCTCGACGTCGTGCTGCTCGAACTCATCCTCGACGGCGACGACCCGGCCGCCGATGGACAGGGGTGACGCCGTGACGGCGCCAAACGGCGACGTCGGCGCAGAGCGGCGTCTCCACGAGCGGCTCGCCGCGGGTTTTGCGGCGTTCTTCCACACCGAGGTTGCCGGCGCGGTGGTACTGCTCGCCGCGACCCTCGCGGCGCTGCTGATCGCCAACTCCGCGCTCTGGCCGGCGTACGAGCACCTGTGGCACACCGAGATCGGCGTCTACGTCGGGGAGTGGAGCTTCTCGGAGAGCGCCCTGCACTGGGTCAACGATGCCCTCATGGCGCTGTTCTTCTTCGTGGTCGGGCTCGAGATCAAGCGCGAGTTCCTGGTCGGCGACCTGTCCGACCGCCGTAAAGCGATGCTGCCGATCCTCGCAGCCCTCGGCGGCATGCTCGTGCCCGCGGTGATCTACTACGCCCTGAACGTCGGTGGCCCCGGCGCCCACGGCTGGGGAGTACCGATGGCGACCGACATCGCCTTCGTGATCGGAGTGATGGCCCTGCTCGGCCACCGGGTGCCGCCGGGGCTCAAGGTCTTCGTCGTCGCGCTCGCGATCGCCGACGACATCGGCGCGATCATCGTCATCGCCCTCGTGTACACGAGCCAGATCTTCTGGGGCTGGCTCGCGGTCGCAGCGCTGTTCTTCGTCGTGCTCGTCGTGCTCAACCGGCGAGGGGTCGACACGCCCTGGCCCTACTTCATCGTCGGTGGCGCCCTTTGGTTCGCGATGCTCAACAGCGGCATCCACTCGACGATCGCGGGCGTGCTCGTGGCGTTCACCATCCCGGCGGTCGCCAAGACCGATCCCATGGACTTCGTCGGGTTCGCGCGGACCCGGCTCGACGCGATCGAGGAGTGTCACGTCGAGGACGCGCACGTGCTCGAGGACAACGAGCAGCAGGTCTACGCCGGAGAGATCCGCCGAGAAGCCCGCCACACCGCCGCGCCGCTCCAGCGCCTTGAGACCGCGCTGCACCCGTGGACGACCTACCTGGTGCTGCCACTCTTCGCCCTCGGCAACGCCGCGGTCCGGATCGTCGGAGAGGACGTGGGCGCGCTGCTGTCGAGCCGCGTCGCGCTGGGCGTGATGCTCGGGCTCGTGGTCGGCAAGCCGCTCGGCATCGGGCTCATGTCGTGGGTGGCCGTGAAGCTCCGCGTCGCCGACCTGCCCGAGGGCGTCCGGTGGAGCCACATGCTCGGCGCCGGCATGCTCGGCGGCATCGGCTTCACCATGTCGCTGTTCGTGGCGAGCATCGCGTTCAGAGGCGCCCTCGAGATCTCGGAGGCGAAGGTCGCCATCCTGGTGGCATCGGCCATCGCGGGTGCGCTCGGCTACCTCACGTTGCGCTTCGCGACACGCCGGTCCGCTGCCGAGTAGACCGCGCCGCAGGCGCTGTGGGCCCGCTGTGCGGGGGCAGCCGGCGCAGCGGGTAGACTCACCGTAGGGTTACGGGGAGGAGGCGGCATGGGTCGCCGGATCCTTCGGTGGACGCTCGTCTCGGTCGCAGCGATCGTGGTGGCGGTGGTCGCCTTGATCGTGTGGTCCTACGTCTGGCCGCCGCGCGTACCCGCCGCGCACCCCGATCCCGCCTCGAGCTACACGGATGCGGTACGCCGCATCGAGGCCGCGCGGGAGCAGGACCCGCCCGGCGTCTCGAGCGGCGCGATCTTCCTCGGCCAGGGAAGCCGTGCCGAGACCGCGGTCGTGCTCTTCCACGGCCTGACCAACCGTCCCAAGCAGATGGCGCGCCTCGCCTCGGCGCTCGCCGAGCAGGGCTACAGCGTCTACGTGCCGCGATTGCCCGGGCACGGGCTCGCCGACCCGATGACGTCGGCGCTGACGACGGTCTCCACCGAGCAGGTCATCGCCACGGTCGACCAGTCGGTCGACATCGCGGCCGGCCTGGGGCGCCACGTCGTGGTATCGGGTCTCTCGGCAGGCGGCGGACTCGCGGCGTATGCGGCCGCGAACCGCGACGAGGTCGACGGCGCGGTGCTCATCGCGCCGCTGTTCCGGCCCAAGAGCTACCCCGGCTGGGCGAACCGGCCCGTCTACCAGATCGCACCGCTCCTGCCGACCGTCTGGTACTGGTGGAACGCCGAGGACGAGGGAAAGCGGTTCGAAGACGGGGTCCCGTACCCGCGCTTCCCGCTCGCCGCCTTCGCGCGCTTCTCGGCCGTCTCGGACTCCGTCCTGAGACGGCGGCCGCAGCGTCGAGGGCGGATCGGGAGCGTCGTGGTGGTCGAGAACCTTGGCGACCCCCGGCTCGACAACGTTCAGGCGACACACCTCGCCGAGTCCGCACTGCGGCCGATCGCACACGACTGGCGGGTCGTCACGATACCCGCCTCGAAGGGCTACCTGCACGACCTGATCGATCCGGACGGTGAGAATGCCGAGCGCCTTGACGAGATCTACGCCCTGCTCCTGCCGCTGTACGGGGCAGCTGAGACGTCAGCCGGGGCGGCGACGGCCAACCCTGGGGCTGCGGTGCCGTAGCACCGGCTGCGAGGCGTACGGTCGCGGCGTCGACAGCAGCGCTCAGTCGACCGTCCCGTAGCGTCGGCTCCAGCCGTGTCCCACGATCGCCGAGTTGAGCTGGTCGGCCAGCCGCTGCCGCGTGTAGGCCCCGCCGCTCGGCAGGTTCTCGAAGAGCGGCAGCAGGTCCGCGTCGAGGTCGAGGGTCTCGGCGCGCAGAATCACGTCGAGCCGGGACACGCGCTTCCGGTCTCGGAAGAGGTTGTCGAGAAAGCGCTGCAGGACTTCGCGGTCGTCGTCGGGCACGGGCGCTCCGGGTCCGGTGGAGGGCGGAGCGCCATTCTATCGCACCCGTGCGGGGAGGGAGCCTACTTGGCGGCCTCCACGACGATCTCGCCGGTCATGGACGGATGGATCGTGCACTTCACCGGGAACGTCCCGGTCGCGCTCGCCGTCCACGTCACCTTCTGGCCCGGCGCCTGGTCGCCCAGGTCGCTGTCGCCGACGACGACGCGGTGGGTGGTGCTGTCCTGGTTGTCGAACGTGACCGTGTCGCCGACCTTCACGGTGAGCGAGGCCGGATCGAACGCGAAGTTGCTCTCCACGATGGTGAGCGACGTCGCCGAGCTACCTCCGGTGGTCGCGGGAGTGGTGCTCGACCCGGTCCCGGTCGAGCCACTCGTGCCGGACGACGAGCCGGAGCAGCCGGCCACCAGCACCAGCACGAGCACAGCGAGCGCCAACGACGCGATGATGCGCCGAGTGGTCAGGAATCTCATGGCACCTCCTCGGTCGAGGCGAGCCGTGCGGCCCGTCTCTGAAAGCCTACAAAGGTGTCCGTACCCTGATGACGCGTCTCCGTAGCCGATGAACTTCCACCGGGCAGCCGAACCGGCGTGCTCGCCAGGACGGGGGGCGGAGGGCCGAGACTAGCCGAGCCAGCTGCGGACGGCGCCTTCGACGCCGTCCCGCCCGGCGCTTACCACGTTGGTGAAGCGCTCGGTCTTCTCGTCGAGCTCGGCGAGCGCGCGAGGAACGCACGCTCCCTCACCGGCGAGTTCCTGAACGCGGCTCAGGAGCTCGACGCCGCTCAGCTCGCGCACCCCGTCGGGGAGCGGCTCTGCGTACGGGATCTGTGCGAGGGCCTTGTAGACGTCGCCCCCGAACTTCGCCCAGTGTGCGGTCGAGACCACGAGCACCGGGTCGCGCTCGCGCAGGCGCTCGGCGACCTCCCATGCGACGGCGGTGTGCGGGTCGAGCAGGTAGCCGGTCTGCTCGTGCACCTCGCGCACGGTGGCGAGCGACTCGTCGTTGTCCACGTAGTCGGACGAGAATGCTGCGCGGATCTCCGCGAAGGACTCGCGGTCGATCTGGAAGCGGCCCGTCTCGGAGAGCGAGGACATCCACTCGCGGACGCGCACCGGATCGTCGGTCACCTCGTAGAGGAGCCGCTCGAGGTTGCTCGAGATAAGGATGTCCATCGAAGGCGAGGGGGTGGTCACGAACCGGCGGTCGCTGATGTCGTAGGTGCCCGTCGCGATGAAGTCCGAGAGCACGTTGTTCTCGTTCGCCGCCACGATCAGCCGCCCGATGGGCACGCCGATCTTCTTCGCGTAGTACGCGCCGAGCACGTTGCCAAAGTTGCCGGTCGGCACGCATACGTCGATCGGCTCGCCCGCCACGACACCGCCGGCCTTCACCATGTCGGCGTACGCGCTCACGTAGTAGACCACCTGCGGGAGCAGCCGACCCCAGTTGATGCTGTTCGCCGAGGAGAGCTTCAGCGCGTACTTCTGCGCGAGCTCCTCGGCGAAGGCGGCGTCGTTGAACGCGGCCTTGACCGCGTTCTGGCAGTCGTCGAAGTTCCCGCGGACGCCGAACACGCCGACGTTGTCGCCGTGCTGCGTGACCATCTGCTTGCGCTGGATGTCGCTCACGCCCTCGGCGGGGTAGAAGACGACGATCCCGGTGTGCTCGCGGTCGGCGAAGCCCTCGAGAGCGGCCTTGCCCGTGTCGCCCGAGGTCGCGACGAGAATCAGGTAGTCGTTGGACTCGCGTCCCCGCTTGCGCTGCTCGTCGATCGCTTCACTGAAGAAGCGCGGCAAGCACTGCAGCGCCATGTCCTTGAACGCGCTCGTGGGGCCGTGCCACAGCTCGAGCACCCAGGTGCCGGGGACGACCTCCTCGACCGGAGCTATGCGCGGGTCGTCCCACTGCGAGCCGTAGGCCTCCTGCATGAGCGCGTCGACGCGCGTCGAGTCCAGGTCGACGCCGAACCTCGAGAACACGGCGGCTGCGCGCCGCCAATAGGGCCAGCTCTCGAACGCGAGGATCTCGGCGAGCGTGAAGTGCGGCAGGTCGTCGGGGACGTAGAGTCCACCGCCCGGCGCAATGCCCTCGATGATCGCCTGGGTAAAGGTCTTGGGCGAGCGGTCGAGACCGCGCGTGTCGTGGTAGGTGACTGGCTTCATGCGTTCGGTCCCCCGGTTTTCGAATCGCCGCGGTCGGGCGCCGCGGTGCGGCATAGGCGATTCTACCCCGACGCGTGGCCGAGCGGGGCCTGTGCGGGGCGGCCGCCGTCGGCTACTCCCTGACGAACTCCTCGGCGAGCAGGTCCATGAGCAGGTTGTCGTGGAACGTGCCGTCGTCGCCGCGCTCGTAGCACCGGGCGACGCCGATGGGCCGGTACCCGATCTTCGCGTACGCGCGGATCGCCCGTTCGTTGTCGGCGGCGGGGTCGATCGTGAGCCGGTGATGGCCGCGCTCGTCGATCAGGTAGGTGGCCAGCAACCTGAGCGCCTCGGTGCCGATCCCCCTGCCGGTCTTGTCGGACAGCAGCCCGATGTCCATGCCTGCCGAGCGATACTCGGGCTCGGGAACCTCGTGAAAGTCGATGAGCCCGATGGCTTCATCTCCCACCTCGACGACGAGCCAGCGCAGCCCCTCCTCGGTGAGCCAGCGCAGCATCGTGGCCTCGTCGGTGCTCCAGCGCGGACCGGACGCGGGGTCCCGCGCGATGGCACGCGCCATCGCCTCCGCCTCGCCCTCGCGCGGCGGGCGCAGCGTGACGCGCGGGCCAACGAGCGTGGGCAGTCCCTGGGCGCTCTGTGTCATGGTCTCTCCTCGTGGCGGCTGGTACGCTTCACATACTGTGCGTACCCGCCGAGAAGGGCCTCGCGATGAAGTACGTGGTCGTGATACTCGATGGAGCGTCCGGATGGCCGCTCGACGTGCTCCAGGGCAAGACCTCTCTCCATGCGGCGTCGACTCCCAATCTCGACGAGATGGCGCGGATCGGACTGCTCGGCATGGCCCGAACGGTTCCCGACGGGATGGAGCCATCGTCGTCGGCGGCCTGCACCTCCATCATCGGGTACGACCCGGTAGCCGACTACGTCGGTCGGGGCGCGATCGAGGCGGCGAGCATGGGCATCGAGCTCGGGCCCGACGAACTCGCACTGCGACTCAACCTGGTCACCGTGGCCAACGGCGTCATGAGTTCCTACTCCTCAGGCAACATCACCACCGAGGAGTCCTCGGCCATCGTCACCGAGATGGCATCGGTCCTCGACGACGAGACGTTCACCCTGTACCCAGGCGTGGCGTATCGGCACATCCTCGTGGTGAAGGGTCACCCTGAACTGCTCGACACGACGTACACCCCGCCCCACGACATCTCAGACCGGCCCGTGGCGCCGTTCGTTCCCAAGGGACCGGGAGCGGACCTCCTGCTCGCGTACATGGAGCGGTCGCGTCCACTCCTCGAGCGTAGTGCCGCCAACCGTCGCCGTGCGGAAAGCGGGCAGCTCGCGGCGACGGACGTCTGGCCGTTCTGGCCGGGGGTGGCTCCACGGGGAATGCGGCCGTTCAGCGAGGTCCGGGGGCACGGCGCGGCAATGACCAGCGGCGTCGACCTGCTGAACGGTCTCGCCGTGCTCGCGGGTATCCGACGGCTCGAGATCGCCGGGGTCACCGGAGGGCCGGACAACGACTACGCTGCCCAGGCAGAGGGCGCTCTGGCCGCACTGGCGCACGACGACGTGGTGTTCATCCACGTCGAGTCGCCCGACGAAGAGGGCCATGCCGGCGACGCGAGAGGCAAGGTCGCTGCCATCGAGGCGATCGACCGCGAGGTCGTGGGACGCATCCGTCCGCTCGTCGAGTCCGGTGCCGTGCGACTGCTCGCGATGCCCGACCATCCGACACCGCTCGAGATCAAGACACATGCGGGTGAGCCGGTGCCGTTCGTGTTGGCGGGAGCCGGGATCGCCTCGAACGAGGGGGACGAGTTCCACGAGCTCTGTGCCGAGGGCTCCGGGACGTTCGTCGACCCGGCGAGCGGGCTCATCGGGCTGCTTCTCGCGCCGTAGGTTCGCGGCACGGGCGTTGCTTGGACATCGACGGGACGCGAGCGTGCTCGTACCCGCGCGAACCGTGCGCGGCGTCATTGCGTTAGCGGCCTGAACTTGAGAAACTGAGTTGTTGGGTCCATGCCGATCACCTGGGGGTGAACGGGCTGGTTCGGGCGAATCATGCCATGAGACTGCTCGCGCTCATATTCACGGCGATGCTTGTCATAGCCGTGTGTCTCGCATTCGCTCAGCCCGCTTTGGCCTACGACGAGACGACGGGCTATCCCACACCGCTCGGACATGCGACGGGCTACGCTCAGTGCCTCTCGTGCCACGGCTACTCCCAGGCATCCGGGGACTGCATGGGATGCCACGGACCGCCGCTCTTCCCCGACACGGTGCAGTACGGACGGGGCCCGCATGCCGGCTACACTACGGGCTCCGAACGCTGCTCGGTCTGCCACAGCGTCCACACCGCCCTTGGGAGCTACGCGTTGCTGCCCGAGGCGACCGTCCTGGCGACGTGTGAGACGTGCCACGACGGAACGGGCGGCAAGGGAGTCTACGGCGCGATCCTTGCGCGAACCGGCGTCGCCCCGGCACAGCAGCATCGCATAGAGGCGACCAGCACCGTCCCTGGTGGGAATCCGGCCACGGGCGGCAGTCTCGAGGCGACGTTCGCCGGGCCTAGCGGGACCTTGACGTGCTCCGACTGCCACAACCCGCACAACGCGAACACGATCGCCGATTTCCCCGGCGAGCGCCGGCGCGTCCCGTACACCACGGCTTCGCGCACGACATGGCAGTCGCTCGAGACCAACCGCCTGCTGCGCAAGAGCCCCGGAGGCACGACCGCGACCGTTGACGTGTACGGTTCCGATTGGTGCCTCGCGTGCCACCGCGGCCGCGGCGAGGGTACGGCAGAGCACAATCACCCGACCGACTCGAAGGCGTCCCGTGCCGATGCGTTCACGTACTCCAACGCGGCGCTCACGCAGGGCGAGTCGCTTACGACCCAGACGGTCATGGGTCCGCTCGCCGGCTCAAACCGGGGCTACCTGATGCCCGACCCGAGATCCACCCAGCAGTCGGGCCACAAGCCGATCTGCCAGCAGTGCCACGAGGACAGCCGATACGTGGGCGTCTTGACGACTGCCGGCGCCGATGCAGCCACCTTCACCGTGTCGCTCGACGGCAGCGTGGCCACCGACAACCCGCGGTTCCAGAACTTCCCCCATGAGACGCAGAACGCGCACATGCTGGTGGAGACCGGCGACGGGTTGTGTCTCAACTGTCACGCGGTACTGCCCTAGCGGCGATCAGCGTCTCCGCTCCACGCCGGCGCCGCGCCTAGATCTTTCCGGCGAGCATCCTGCCGAGCTGCGCAGCCTTGTCGCGGTCCCACTCGTCGAGCGGCTCCCTGTGCCATCCGCCCGTTATCGACAGCGAGCCCACCGTCTTGATCCCGCCGGTTTCCAGCGCCTGCCTCAGCTCCCGGATAGGGCCGCTCGTGTAGCCGAAGAACGTCGCAAGCGGCTCGGGCGTCCGACCGGCCGTGATGATGACGGCGCGCTTGACCGCGGTGACGGTCGTGCACGGTGGCACGTCCCTGCGCCCGGTTCCTGGTAGGACGAGCTGCCGATCGTCGGGGAAGAACGCCTTGAGCCGGTCGAGCGTCGTCTGGAGGAGCGGATCGGGCCGACGGAAGTACGAGGGTAGTCCGAAGATCACCCCGTCCGCCTCTGAGATCCTCTCCGCAAGCTCGGGAAGGTCGTCCGGGATCTTGCAGGCGCCCGTGTAGCGGCACATCCCGCACCCGCCACACGGGTGGATCCTGAGCGCGGACAGCCGCACGCGCTCGACGACCGCCCCGACGGCCTCTGCCGCCCTGGCGGCCTCCTCGACCGACACACTCAGCACTCCCCGCGTGGGGCTCGCGTCGATGGCCACGATCCTCACACTGCATCCCCCTCTGAAACGTCGAGACTCATCGTCACGCCGAACCCGTTCCGAACAGGTGCTGTTGGCTCTGCAGCGGCTCTCCCGCCCCGGGGAGCTGCCCGGAGCGAATCGCCTCGGCGATGTCGTCGAGCCAGTCGATGGTCGTCCGCTCCTGCGCAATCGCGCCCTCGAAGGCCGAGCCCCTCAGTGCAGCCTCCCGGGCCGTCGAGCCGGTCTCCTGGGCGAATAGGACGGCTTCCCCGCGCAGTGCGTCGAGTCGGGTCTGGTGTCTGGACCGCCGGCTCTCGATGACGTCCAGCAGCTCGCCCTCGGGAAGTGCGGCTGCGAAGTACAGCCACAGCAGTAGGGGGTCGCGGGCGGAGGCGAGGGCGGGCGATTCGCGCAGCCACGCAGTGAGGGCGTCTCGGCCTGCGGGGGTGATCTCATAGACACGGCGGTCGGGCCGACCCGCCTGGCGCTTCCGCGTCGAGGAGATCAAGCGGGCGCCCTGCAGCCGCTCCAGAGTGCGGTAGATCTGCGCCTGGTCGGCGGTCCAGATGAAGCGAGCGTCGTGATCGAAGCAGCGTGTCTTGAGGTCGTAGCCCGATCGCGGCCGCTCGCTGAGGAAGCCCAGGATCGCGGCTTCTAGCGACATCCTCTGGCCCCCTCTGATGAATACATGACAAAACATATACTAGACAAGACATATATGAATAGCAAGTCTCGACCAAAGGCTGAGGTAGGCCGCATTTGCGCAGCTCAGAAAGCTCTCGTCGAGCTCAAGTCAGGGTGGAGGGTAGTCCAAGCCCAGACACGAAGAGACCCGGCTCTGCCAAACCGGGTCTCTTCGCACAAGGAGGGGGAAAGCACGGCGCTTGGGGTGTGAGCGCCTGAATAGGGGCGTTCTAGCGGCGCAGGATCACGAGCATGCGCTCGTATTCCTCGGCTGAGATCTCGCCCTTCGCGTAGCGGTGGGCAAGGATCCTCTCGGCTTCGTCGAGGGGCGACGTCGGCCGGGCGGGAGCGGTCGCGTGGGCCGCGTTGCCGGCGAACACGCCGGTGGTACGACCGACGACCGCAAGGGCGGCGTACGCGGTCAGGCCGGCGATGACGACAAGTGCCAGGTACATCTCGGCCTCCTTCTCTTCGTCGGGTTCGGTTGCCGCAACCTCACTATCGGCGAAGGGTGCGAAGGCGGAATGAACGCCGCGTGGAGAAGGTATGGATTGGAAATTGGAGCGGTCTCACGCGACGGCGTGCTAGACCTCGCTCGGCTCGGGTTCGAGAAGTGGTTCCTCGGCGAGGCTTCTCGCGGCGTCGTCCGCGGGGGGTCGACGGGGCGGTCGCGTGGGCGCGCCGGTCGCGAGCGCGACGCCGCCGACGATGACGACCATTCCCGCCAGCGTGGCTCCCGTGATGGGCTCCGGCGGCACCAGGCCGATCCTGCCGGCGAGGGCGCCGGCGAACACGGCGATCACCGGATTCACGTACGCGTACGTCATCACCTTGCTCGCGGGCAGGTGCTTGAGCGCGTAGGTGAAAGCGGTGAATGCGATCGCGCTGCCGAACACGATGAGGTAGAGGAGGGCCGACATCGCCTTGGCGTTGAAGGTCACGAGAGGCCATTCGCCGCGGATGGCCGCGATCGCGATCAGAACCAGTCCCGCGGCGAGCATCTCGTAGGCGGTCATGACGGTGTTGTCGCAGGTGACCGGGTGACGCTTGGAGTAGATCGAGCCGCTCGCCCACAGCCAAGTGCCCACGATCTGCAGGCCTATCCCGAGCAGCTCCGTCGCTCCCGCCGAAACGCCGACGAGCCTGGGCCACAACAGCACGCCCAGACCGGCGAACCCGACCGCCAGCCCGATCCAGCCGAGCCTGCTGGGACGCTGCATGTCGGGGAACGCCGACTCCGCGAGCGCGATCCACAGCGGAAGCAGCGCGACCACGAGTGCCGAGATACCGGAAGGCACGTTCTGCTCGGCGAGGAAGGTGAAGTATTGGCCGCCCACGATGAGCAGGATGCCGACGATGACCGATACGCGGAGGTCCTTGGCGGAGATCCTGAGGGGCACGCGCCTCCACGCCGCGATGCCGAACATGATCGCCGCGGCCGGTATCTGGCGCATCGCCGCGTAGGCTGTCGGCGGCAGCCCGGCGTCGAGACCGACCTTGATGGCGAGGTACGTGGTGCCCCACACCACGTACATGATCAGCATCGAGAGGACGACCTTGAAGCGATTCGAGGGGGCGGACACGAAGCTCCTCACCAGGCTGTAGGCTGCGACATCTTGCCACTGTAGCGCTCCGGGCGCGGGGGTGCAGGACGCCTCACGCGCTCGCGCGCCTCGGTTACACTGGAGCCATGACGGAGTATACGTACGAGTACCCGAGACCCGCCTTCACCTGCGACACCGTCGTGTTCGCCGGTCCCTCGGCCGCGCGCAAGGTCCTGCTCGTTCGGCGCGGAGCCGAACCGTTCCTGGGCTGCTGGGCGCTCCCCGGCGGCTTTGTCGACGAAGGCGAACGCCCGGTCGAAGCCGCGCGCCGCGAGCTCGCGGAGGAAACGGGGCTGATCTGGGAGGGCCCGCTCGTGCCCGTGGGAACGTTCGGCGATCCCGGCCGCGACCCGCGCGGGTGGGTGGTGACCGCGGCGTATCTCGCCGACATCGGTCTCGAGCCGCTGACGGTCGTAGGCGGGGACGACGCCTCGGAGGCGGCCTGGTTCTTCGCCGACGAGTTGCCGTCGAAGCTCGCATTCGACCACGACGAAGTCATCGCCGCCGCCTTGTGGCGGCTGCGGTGCCTGTAGGGGGTAGCGCGTGTACTTCGGGTACGTGAGCCTGGTCAGCTATCCCTTCGTCTCGTTCGGCTTCTGGGTCGTCCTCATCGCCACGGTCGGGTTCACGCTCGTGTACCCGGTCGGCTCCTCAAGAGGCCGCCGGGCGGCGGAGCAGTGGATCCGCGCGTGCGTGGTGCTTCTCGTGGTGGGCGGGGTCGCCGACGTGACCTGGGCGGTACTCAGCGGCCAGTGGTCGGCCTTCATGGCCACGTTCGGGTCCGGCCCGCTTGTCGAGATGGCGATGCTCGGCACGCTCGTCGTGGGCTCGATGTGGTTCATGGCGGTCCGCTACACGCAGGGCCTCGAGAAGTAGTACTCTCTACGCTCCCTCGACGGGGAATCACACCGTCAGGAGCGCCGCCTGGGAAGGACCAGCCATGCCCGACATCATGATGCGACTTGGCCGCGACGTGCTCGTGCTCGAAGGGGCGATGGGCACGATGTTGCACCGCGCCGGGCTTCCCGCGGGCGAGTGCCCCGAACTGCTCAACGTCACGGCGCCCGAGATGGTGAGCGACGTGCACCGGCTCTACGCGCTCGCCGGTGCCGACTGCTGCACCACGAACACCTTCGGCGGTTCGCGGCCCAAGCTCGCCGAATACGGCTACGCCGATCGCGTCGCGGAGCTCAACCGGGCTGCGGTGCGGATCTGCAAGGCGGACGGTGCCGCGCACGTGCTCGCCGACGTCGGCCCCACGGGGCTGGTCATGGAGCCGCTCGGCACGGCGACCTTCGACGAGCTCTTCGCGGTCTTCGCCGAGCAGATCGCCGCGCTCGCCGCCGAGAAGCCGGACGCGATCTTCTTCGAGACGTTCACCGACATCGCCGAGCTGCGCTGCGGCGTTCTGGCCGCCAAGTCCGTGTGCGACCTCCCGGTCTTCGCGAGTTGCACCTTTGGGATGTCGGGACGCATGGACCTCTCCGGGACCGATCCCGCGACCGCGGCCGTCATCCTCGAGGCGGCGGGCGCCGACGCGGTGGGACTCAACTGCGGCCTGGGCCCGGAGCAGATGCTCCCGCTCGCCGAGACGATGGTCCGCGCGACGAAGCTGCCGGTGATCGTGCAGCCCAACGCCGGGCTGCCCTTCCTCGACGACGAGGGCCATACGGTGTTCCCGGGCACTCCGCACGAGATGGGTCGGTTCGCTGCCGACGCGCGAGCCGTCGGCGCCGCCGCCGTGGGCTCGTGCTGCGGCTCGACGCCTGCGTTCACCGGAGCGATCGTCGACGCCGTGGCCGACCGGGACGTCGTCGAGATCGCGGAGCGAGGCTACTCGGACGCCCCGATCGCGGGACCGCGCAAGGTCGTCACCTTCGGTCCCGGTTCCCCGGTCCGTATCGTCGGCGAGCGCATCAACCCGACGGGCAAGCCCAAGCTCAAGGAGACGCTGCTCGCGGGCTCGATGAGCGTCGTGCGCGCGTATGCGGCCGAGCAGGAGGCCGCAGGGGCCGACGTGCTCGACGTGAACGTAGGCGCGGCGGGGGTGGACGCGGCGACCACGCTGCCTGCCGCGGTGATCGCGCTCTCCGGTTCCACCGATCTGCCGCTCGTGCTCGACACCACCGACCCGATGGCGCTCGAGGCGGCGTTGCGCGTCTACCCCGGCCGTGCGCTGATCAACAGCGTCAACGGAGATCCCGAGTCGATGGCGACGGTGCTGCCGCTCGCCGCGAAGTACGGCGCGGCGCTCGTGGTGCTCGCGCTTGACGACGAGGGGATCCCCGCCGACGTCGAAGGGCGCGTGGCCATCGTCGAGCGCGTCCGTGCCGCGGCGGTCGCGGCCGGCATCGCCGAGCGCGACCTGATCGTGGACTCGCTGGTCATGACGGCGGCAACCGACGCCCACGCGCCGCGGGTCACGGTGGAGACGCTCGCGCGCGTGCACGAGTCGGGCCTGGCGACGCTGCTCGGCGTCTCCAACGTCAGCCACGGGCTGCCGGATCGCGCGCTTCTCAACGCCGCGTTCTTCGATGCGGCGGCCGCCTCCGGGCTCGACGCCGCGATCCTGAACCCCAACGACCGGGTGGTGATGCAGGCGGTCGAGCTCGCGAACAGCGCCCGCGCGGCAGGGGAGGCGTCCGACGCCCACGGCGAAGCGTGGGCGGCGTGGGACGCCGCGTACGAGGCCGCGCTCGCAGATGCGGCCGCGGGCACCGACGCGCTTGCGGGCGCGGCCGAGGGAGTCGGCGGCCCGGGCGGCGCCGCGCCCGAGCCTCGCGCGGCCCTCGAGACCGCGGTGCTGCGCGGCGACGCCGACGCCTCTCCGGGGCTGGTGGACGCGGTCATCGCAGCCGGCACGCCCGCGACCGAGGTCATCGGCGCCGTGCTCACGCCGGCGATCCAGCGCCTGGGCGACGCGTACGGCCGCGGCGAGGCGTTCCTGCCGCAGATGATGATCGCCGCCGACGCCATGAAGGCCGCCGTCGCGCGCGTGAAGGAACACCTGCCCGAGGGCGAGGGCGTCTCGGAGGGGCGCGTCGTCTTCGCGACCGTGAAGGGCGACATCCACTCCATCGGCAAGGACATCTGCGTCTCGCTGCTCGAGAGCCAGGGCTTCGACGTCGAGGACCTGGGCGTGGACGTACCGGCCGAGAAGGTCGTCTCGGCGGCGGCGGATGCGGATGCCGTCTGCCTCTCGGCGCTCATGACGACGACGCTGCCGGCGATGAAGGCGACGGTCGAGGCGGTCGGCTCGGCGGGCAACGTCCCGGTCTTCGTGGGCGGCGCGGTGGTCACCGCGGATTGGGCGGCGGGCGTGGGCGCGGGGTATTCTGCAGACGCGCCCGGCTGCGTCGCGGCGGTGCGCGAAGCGATCGTCGGCCGACGGAGCGGTTCATGATCATCACCAAGCCTAGAGCGTGGCAGCGGATCCTCGACAACCTCGCCGAGATCGGGGCGAAGCGCGTGTTCGTGATGGGCTGCGGAGAGTGCGCGACCGTGGCGCACACCGGCGGCGGCGCGGAGGTGCTCAAGGCCAAGGCGGCGCTCGAGAGCAAGGGCTACGAGGTCACGGGGACCGCCGTCGACGACGTCGCCTGCCACTCGGGTGGCACCAAGCTGCTCGTCCGCAAGAACTCGCCCGCCATCGACGCCGCGGACGCGATCGTCGTCCTGACGTGCGGAGCCGGCGTCCAGACGGTCGCTGACGCGACGAGCAAGCCCGTCTTCCCCGGACTCGAGAGCGTGTTTCTCGGCAACGTCGTCAGGCACGGCGTGTTCGAGGAGCGCTGCCAGATGTGCGGCGACTGCGTGCTCGACAAGACCGCGGGCATCTGTCCCGTCACGACGTGCCCCAAGGGCCTGCTCAACGGGCCGTGTGGCGGCATGTGGGACGGCAAGTGCGAGGTGCTCCGCGATCGCGAGTGCACGCACGTGCGGATCCATCACCGGCTCGCTCAGCAGGGGCGCAGCCGGCTGAGGACCATCCCCGCCAAGGACTACTCGGCGAAGCTGAAGCCGGGTGCGGTCAACCTGCGCGACTCGGCGCTCGGGCGCGGCTCGGGCGGGGAGGAGCGCTCGTGAGCCGGCTGCGCGAAGCGCTCGCGCGCGGCGAATTCGTCATCACCGGCGAAGTCGCGCCTCCTCACGGCACGGACTACTCGGCGATGCTGAGGAGCGTCGAGAAGCTCGCACCCGTCTGCCACGCGCTCAACGTCACCGACAACCAGGGCGCGACGCTGCACCTCAGCTCTCTTGCCGCCTCGCGCGTGGTGCTCGAGAACGGCGGGGGATGCGAGCCGATCTTCCAGCAGACGTGCCGGGACCGGAACCGGCTCGCGCTGCAGAGCGACCTGCTCGCGGCGTGGACGCTCGGGCTCGAGAACGTGCTCGTCGTGACGGGCGACGATCCCCGGGGCGGCGACCACGCGCAGGCGAAGGGCGTCTTCGACCTCGACTCGACGCAGCTCATCGAGGTCACGGCCAAGCTGAACGCCGGCGTCGACATGAACGGCTCGCCGCTCGACGGTGCGACTGACTTCTACATCGGCGGCGCGCTGTTCCCCGAGGCCGAGCCCTGGGACATCCAACTCGAGCGCGCGCTGCAGAAGATCGAGGCGGGCGCGACGTTCTTCCAGACCCAGGCGATGACCGATCCCGAGAAGTTCGCGCGTGCGTACGATGCGCTGCGTCCCACGGGCGCCAAGATCATCGCCGGCGTGCTGCTGCTCAAGAACCCGCGCGTCATCAGGTTCATCAACGAGAAGCTGGCCGGTCTCATGATCCCCGACCACATCGCCGAGAGGATCGCGCGGGCGGACGACCCGCTCGAGGAGTCGATCCAGCTCGCGATCGAGCAGGTGGAGCAGCTGCGTGACATCGCCGACGGCGTGCACATCATGCCCCTCGGCGCCGACGACGCCGTGCCGCGGATACTCGAGGGCGCGGGGCTCGTCTAGGCGTCGTGTCGCGCCGATAACACGCTTGGCAGGCGTCGTGCTGTCGCGGCGTGAGATGCGCGGCTGCGATAGGGCCGCGTGCGCGCCACGACCAACCCGAACGCACGACTGAAAGCACGCGATGGCGAACCGGAGGGCCTTCCTCATCACGCTCGCAGTGGCGCTCGCGCTCGTCGCGAAGCTGCTGCTGACGCGGTACCTGATACTGGGCGTGGCGTTCGCGCCACTCGCGGTGGCGAGCGACGTGGCCTTCGTCGTCGCTCTCGTGCTGATCGTCGACGCGCTGGCGCCCGACCACCGCCTGGGTGCCCTGTTCTTCCTCGACCTCGTCGTCACGGTCGTCATGGTCGCCTCGGTGATGTACGCGAACCACTATGCGGCCGTACCGACGGCCGGCCTCATCCCGCTCGCCGGCCAGCTCTCGGCGGTCTCGAGCGCGGTGCGGCTCGCCGCGACGCCTGTCCTGGCGCTCTACGCCATCGACCTCGTGCTCCTCGGCGGGCTGTCGATCGCGATGGCGGCCCGCCGTCTGGGCGTCTTCAGCGGTGACGCAACGCCGGAGCGGCCCGGGATCGTTCGGCTGCACGGCGGCATCTACCTCGTCGCCGTTCCGGCCATCGTGGTGTTCGCGATAGCCGTGGGCAGGGTCGCGGGCGCTGGGGCCTCCGACGACGGGCGACGGCTCGCGGCGGCGGACGGGCTGTTCGCCTACCAGGTCGCGACGATCGTCCCGCGCCAGGCCGACGTCTCGGGAGAAGTCGACACGACCGACCCGCGGGCGGTGCAGCGCGCGATCGATCAGCTGAACGGGGGTGGTTCGGGGGTTCGCGTCGCCGAGTTCGAGCGCGGCTCGTTCGCGGGCAAGAACGTGGTCATCGTGCAGGTCGAGGCCTTGCAGTCGGCCGCTGTGGACGCGAAGGTCGGCGGCGTGCCGGTCATGCCCAACCTGAGCCGCCTGGCCTCGCAGAGCTGGTACTTCCCGAACACGCTCGCCAACGTCGGGCGGGGAACCACCGTCGACGCCGAGTGGGCCGAGAACACGTCGCTCTATCCGCCTGCGGAGACCGCGTCCTCACAGCAGTGGGCGGACCGCAAGGCGCGGTCGTTGCCGCGGCTGCTGGCGGAGCGGGGATACGACAGTCTCACCTTCCACGCGAACACCGTGCACTTCTGGAACCGTGGCCAGTTCTACCGAGCCCTGGGCTTCACGCAGTACTTCGACGACACGTACTTCGGCTCGGACGACCGCGTGGGAATGGGCGCCTCGGACGAGGTGCTGTTCGCCAAGACGGTGGAGGAGCTCGAGCGCAGAAGGGCGAGCGGCAAGCCCTTCTACGCCGAGGTCATCACTCTCTCCTCCCACTACCCGTACGACTCGCTGCCCGCTTCGAAACGGCGCCTTGGCCTTGCCGAGCCGTACGCCGGCACGCTGACGGGCGCGTACCTCCAGAACATGGAGTACGTCGATCGGGCGCTGGGCCGGTTCCTCGGCTCGCTGGAGGCGGCCGGGCTCTCCCAAGACACGGTCGTCGTGGTCGTGGGCGACCACTTCGGCATCAAGGACGTCGAGACGCTCGGAGACGAAGCCGCCGCGCAGCGGGCGCTGTTCGGCCGGCAGTACAACGAGGCTGACCGCGTGAGCGTGCCGATGGTCGTGCACCTTCCCGGTCAGACCGAGGGGCGCCTGCAGCAGGGCGTGGCGGCGCAGGTCGACGTCATGCCGACCATCGCCGACCTGCTCGGCATCGACCTGTCCGGCACGCCGCACGTCGGCCGGTCACTGTTCGTCAAGGGTCCGCGGGTCGTCGCAGGGACGGGCTTCCTGGCGGCCGGCTCGTACGCGGACGATAACTACGTGCAGGTCACCGGAGCCACCGCGAGCCAGAGCCGGGCCTTCGCGGTCTCCGGGCACGCGCCCGTGCCGCAGCCGGCCGACGCAGCCTCGATGGAGGAGCGCGCCCGCGCTCTGCTCGAGGTATCGCGGGCGTGGGCGGACTCGCTGCCCCGCGACCCCGCGTCGACGGCCGACCCGCTCTCGGTCATTCCGCGCTAGGGCGGCGAGTCTCTCGGCAGCCTAGCGGTCCCGCTGGCGCGCGGCCTCATCGAGGATCGCTGCCACCAGACGCGCCTCGCCGGGGTTGTGGCTGGTCTTGGCGTGCCACGGCAGGTTGTAGGCGACCCAGATGACGCGCCCCTTGCCCCACGCGCGTTCGGCGACGAGCGGCTTGCCGTCGAGCCGCGCGAGGACGCGGAGTGGCCCCGAGCCCGGCAGCGCCGAGTAGCCGGCCCCGAACCACGGCTCGCCGGTCTCGGTGCGCCAGGCCGACGGCGAGATCCGCCCGACCTCAGGGTGGTTCGCCGAGAAGTCCGGATCGAGTGAGATGGTCGCGTTCTCGCTCACGTGTTGCCGGGCGATCACGGTGTCGAAGAGGACCGACTCGCCCAGCGAAGTGGGCTCGCTCAGGTTGCCCGACGCGTCGAACACGAGCGTGCCGCCCTCTTCGACGTAGCGCATGAGGAGACGCTCCGCGTTGCCCCGGTCGTGCCACAGGCCCCCGAAAGCGACCACGTAGGGGTACCGCTTCAGCTCCTCGAGCGTGACGCCGTCGTAGTAGGCGGTCCCCTCGAGGTTGTAGTCTCCCTCTTCGTGCTTCAGATACGTGGTGAAGCCTTGCAGTTCCTCGAGGTAGTTCTCCCATCCCGAGCCCAGGTACAGAGCACGTGGCAACGGCGTCACCGGTCGGTCCCGCTTCAGGACGCGCGCGCTCCCCGTGTCGAAGACCGCGCTGAAGCGTGACGGTGTCTCGGGATGAACGGTGATGTAGTAGGCGGCATCACGCTTGTCGAGTTCGTGTCCAAAAGCCCGGGCGTCTTCGAAGAACGGCATGGCGAGGACGTTGCGCCGGGCGTAGAAGGCGGTGACCGGCCACATGTCCGAGAAGACCGTCCCTTGCGCGGACGAAGGCTGCCTCGACAGGTAGGCGGCGGTCTTGCGCGCGTCGGCGACCGTGGGATCCGGCCGCCAGTTCGTCCGTGCGACGTCGATGGCGACCCCGGCGGCCAGCACCAAGACGAGCGGGAGCCACGCGAATCGGACCAGCGACCGGGCCGCGAAGCGGCCGTCGTCCGAAAGAGAGGTCTCCTCGTCGACGGTTTCGGGCCGCACCGGGAGTGCCGCGACCAAGCGGTCCCAGCCGAGCGCGACAAGGTAGGCCACCTGCGGCGCCATCACGATGTAGTAGCGCGTGACCCGCTGTGCCCACTGCTCGTGGAACGTGTAGTAGCCCAGAAGCCACGCGATCACCACGGCGTCGAGCGCGAGGTCAGCCGGCACGGCGCGCTTGTGCGCGCTCGACGGATCGTGCTCCTCGGAGGTGAGCAGCCGCCACACCAGATAGACGCTCCCCACGATCGCGACCTGCGTGGACAGCAGGCCACCGTGCACGGCGACCCAGGCCGCGGCGGCCGCGATCGCGAACGAGACGCCGATACGACCCGCCGAGACGTGCCGATCGTGCAGCGACCGGAACGCGGCGAGCGCCAGCCCGAGCACCGCGAGCATCAGCAGCAGCGTCGTGAAGAAGGCGAGGGGGCGCGGCGCGGCGAGGACGGGGAGCGCGCCAAAGTAGCTTCCGACTTCGCGGAGGACGCCTGCAGTGATATCGGCGGACTGCTGGATGCGAAGCGAGGTCACGAACGGGTAGAACGGCTCGCTGAAACGGCGCGAGTAGAAGTAGCCGAACGGCGCGTACAGCGCCAAGGCCGCAAGGATGCCCAACGCGATGTCGCGGGCGTGGGCGAAGACGCGGGTGCGGAAGAGCATCCAAAGCGCGATGGGGAAGACGAACAGCAGCGAGGTCGTGCGCATCAGGACGGCGCACACGGCGAGTGGGAACGCCGCGATGTAGTAGCGCGAGTCCGACTCCGTGGCCCGGTACAGGGCGAGAAGGGCCCACGTGCACAACGCAACCGCGCCGATGTCCGTGTAACCGACGCCGATCCACTCCCATACCGGCGGCGCGACGAGCACCGCAAGCCCGGCTCCCGCCGCGACGAGGGGCGAGACCCGCTTGCGCGCGAGCAGGTACGCGCCGGCAACTGCGAGAAGCGCGAACGCGAAGTCGACGACCTGGATCACGACCGGGCTCATGAAACCCAAGCGGACGAGCGGCGCGGCGACCACCGAGATCAGCGGCGGCCTTGCCGGCTCGGTGTAGCCGTAGCCGCGTCCCGCCAGAGCGGCCGCGTTCGCGAAGAACGAGTACGTGTCCCAGCCAGGCCCGGCGACGATCTGGGCGACCAGTTTGTAGAGCGCGAGGGCCCCGACGAGCGCGAACGCCCGCACGAGTCGCGGATCGGCGGGCGAGGGTGAGGTCGGGTCCTGTGTGCCGGCGTGGATCACGATGACCTGTGGAAGCTCGCCAACCACTTGAGGATCGGCTGGACCCCGGCGAGCACGGCGACCGAGATCAGCGGGAGTGTCGCGCGCGCGAGGAACGCCCACGCCAGCACGAAGCCCTTGAAGACTCCCGTGAGGAGCTGGATCGACCGCAGTCTCGCGATGTCGAAACGCTCGCGCGTCGGCCCGATGACGCCGGGCACCGTCCACTGCTGGTCTTCGGTCAGGGCGGTCAGGAACCCGGAGAAGCGGAAGTGGAACACCATGAACCGGAAGATCGGCAGCGCCACGACGGACCACGCCGAGCGCTCGATCCGGTGACGGGTGTCCTCCTCGGCGATGGCGTAGATCGCGAAGGTGTTCACGAACTCCAAGAGCAGGTAGAACACGTACATCGCGAAGATGGCGATCGCGATGAGCCAGGGCGAGTATCCCAAGAGCGGGAAGAAGAGCACGAGCGGCGTCCACACCAGGCGCGGGAACGCGAGCGTGTGGTCCATGAGCAGCATCTTGGGAAGCGACTTGCGCTCGTTGGACGTCCGCGAGTTCGAGGTGATGAGGTCGGCGTTGAGGGCGGCCACTTCGAGCTGTCCGCGCGCCCAGCGAACGCGCTGGCCGTAGAGGTCGTCGAGGCGGATGACGGGATCGAGGAAGACCCGCGCCCGGTGCACGAATCCGATCTTGACGCCGGCCCGGTGCAACGCCCAGGTCATGTCGGTGTCCTCGGAGACGGTGCGGTTCGAATACAGGCTGCACCGCTCGAACTCGGAGCGCCGGAACGCCGAGCAAGCTCCGGCCAAGGTGTACATGGTGTCCGTCTCGGACTGTGCGGCCCTGCCCAGGCTGAACGACGACTGGTACTCGAGGAACTGGCTCTCCGAGAGGAACAGCTGCCAGAGGTTGAGCTTCTGGGGCGTCGGCATGCCCTCCTCGTCGAGAATGAGATCGCCGTTGCGGTCGCGCGCCTCGACCAGGTCCCAGTCGACCTCGATGTTGCCGGTCGCGGCGCCCATCTCCGGGTTGCGGACGAACGCCTCGGCGATAGCGCGGATGCAGTAAGGGGCGAGCACGACGTCGCTGTCGATGTTGACCAGGATCTCGCCCTCGGATGCTTCGATGCCCGTGTTCAGCGCGTGGGCCTTGCCGGCGTGGCCGTTGCGGATGACGACGAAGCGCCCGGCGAACGGTCCGATCTCGATCCGCTGGCCGCGGATGATCATGCCCGTCGCCGGATGCGTGCCGTCGGCGTGCGACTGAGCGAGCTCGGCGGTCCCGTCTGTGGAGCCGTCGTCGATGACGACGACCTCGAGCTTGTCGTGCGGGTAGTCCTGGACCTTGACCGATTGCAGGCAACGGTCGATGACCGCGGCCTCGTTGTGCGCGGGCACGATCACCGTGACCTTGGGCAGCTCGTCGTCCTCGTAGTAGGTCTCGTGGTCGTCGTGGCGGCGGCGCCGGACCAGGATGAGCCGCTGAACGGTGTCGACGCCGTCGACGATGATCGGCGTGATCAGCCAGACGCCCCACAGGAGGATGAACGCCCAGACGCTACCCATGGCGCACGTCCTTCTCGGCCGACGGGTCTATCTTGGCGCTGACCACCGCGACGGTCGGCCTGGTCATGAGGTACCAGAACACTACGACGATGCCGGTGAAGAAGAACACGCGCCCGACGACCGCGTGGGCGATGAAGACCCACGACGTGCCGAGTGCCGAGATCATCGCAATGATGATCAGGATGCGAGCCAGGTTGATCGCGTAGGTCGCCGCGGCCCCCACTGCCGCCGTGCCGAGCCTGCGACCGCTGCGGAACGCGGGGTAGAAGAGCGTCAGCCCGACGAACGCGGCGATCTCGAGGAGGGCCGAGCACTCGACGCCGATGTCGAAGACGCCCCAGCCGACGTGGTTCTTGATCGCGAGCCCTGACGAGCCGAGCAGCTCGATGTGGAGCGTCAGCCACTGCGCGATCGCCGCCGCCTGACGCGCCTCGATCGCCTCGAGCTTGGCGTCCCAGCCGAGCGCCTGCGAGAAGAAGAGCACGAACATCACGAATCCGAACGCGCCGAGCAGGTACATCCGCAGCCACTTGCGCCTGCTGCGCAGGTAGAGCGTCAGCGCGAGCCACAGGGCGCCGGCGGCGAGGATCCACGGCAGCGAACGCGGTCCGGTGGCCGCGATGTCCTGCATCCACGCGCCCAGAGTTGGGACCGAGTAGAACTGCGTCGTCTTGGTGTCGATCAACGACCCGTCCGACGCCTTCCAGTACTCGGTGACGTTGTACGTGCCCTGGTTAGGGAACGCCGAGTTCGAGATCGACCAGGCCGGATCGGCCCAGTACGAGGTGCCCGCGACATCGACGCCGGTGCTCGTATGCGTCTGTACCGCGGACACGCCGTTCCACGTCTGCGGGTTGCCCGACGCGTCGATGTAGGTGTCGAGGCTGCCGAACACGCCGTCCCCGTTGGTGTCCCACCAGATGACGTAGGTCGCTGTCGAGTTGATGATCGAGATCGGGCTCGAGTTGTGCAGCGACGACGACACCGAGACGTTCTGGCCGATCGTGGCTGCGTCGGTCGCCCAGAGCGCGGCGATCTCCGCGGTCTTCTCGGCGACGAGCACGAACGTGGTCGTGTAGGTGAGCGCGCCGTTCGACCGGTAGACGCGCAAGGTCCACGTGCCCAGCTCGTCGGTTGCGGTCGTGGTGTACGTGTCGGTCTTGACGCCGCTCGAGTTGGGCGCCGACGTGGCGCCGGTGCGGATGGTCGCGCCGCTCGGCGAGGTCCAGACGAAGTAGTATTGGCGGTTCGTCGCGAGCGCCGTGGCCTTCGCGTAGACCGTCGCGCCGCGCGTGAAGGTCGTCTCGGCGGCTTCGTACTTGGAGTCCGGGTAGGTGACGACGGACCGGACCGTGGTGGTGTCGGTCGCCGAGCTCGTCGAACCACCCGATGAGGCCGTCACGGTCATGACGTCGACGGTGCCGGACGCGGTTCCGGAGGGCACGGTGACCTTCACGACGACGTCACGGGTGGTCCCGAACGGCCCCATCACGACGTTCGTGAGGGGGGTGACTCCGTCGGTGTCGTAGAAGGCGGTGGTCCACCCGCGGCTGGTCGAGGCGCTCAACGTGACCGTCCGCGTGGTGGCCGAGCTGTTTGTGATCGTGTGGACGTAGGCAGCGCTTCCGCCGGGAGCGGCGAACGACGCCTCGTTCGGCGCGATCTTCAGGTCCGATCCGACGACCGTCGTCACGCCGCGGGCGCTGTCGGTCGTCGATGGGCTCGCGAGCAGGCTTCCGGTCAGCACCATCGTGTCCTGCGTTCCGGCCGCCGTGCCGGCGGGAACCGTCACGCTCACGACCACGGTCGTCGACTCCATCGCTCCGAGCGAGACCGACGTAACCGTGCTGCCGACCGCGTTCTTCAGGGTGGTCTGCCAGCCGTGTCCGGACACGGCGGTCAGATTGACCGTGTTCGGCTGTGCGTTGTTGTTCGCGATCGTGTACGTGTAGCTGATGGTCTGGCTGGCAGCAACGCTTCCGGCCCGATCCGGCGACAGGATGAGACCGAGAGCGGGCGGGACCTTGAAGCCGAAGTCGACGGTGTTGACGTTGGTATTGGTGACCGTGACCAGGGCCTGCGCCGGACTTGGGGTCGTCGGAGCGAAGCCGAAGAGCGCGCCGCCGGCGTTGAAGTTCGCCGAGTCGACGACTACGCGGTAGGTGCCGTTCCAAGTGTTGACGCCGTAGGCTCCCGACGAGTCCGTCATCGCGGCCGCGATGACCCTGCCGGTCACGGTGTCCGTGAGCGACAAAAGGACGCCGGCGATGCCGTTCTCGCCCGCGTCCTGCACGCCGTTGCCGTTGAGGTCGTTGAAGACCGTGTCGCCCACGGTGAACGGCGCGGGTGGCGGCATGGGCCTGCCCGACTCGTCAACGCCGATGATCGGGTGCTCGAAGCGCAACGCGTTGAGGTTGTGCATGTCGACGCCAACGGCCCGTACGTCATACATGCCCGAGGGCAGCGAGTCGACGTGGTAGTCAGTGACGGCCGTGCTCGTCGCGACCGTGTCGAGCCGGAAGAGCTCCCATTCGGTCGTGCCGGAGGGGTCGTTGTTCGCCCAGGTGTTGCCGAGCGGGTCGATCACCGAGTACCGCACGTTGGGCGTGCGCCGGTAGTTGGCGTTGGTGTTGTCGTCGGCGGGTGCGCCGGCGTTGGCGGCCTCGGTGATCGCGGCCCCCGGATCGAACGTGGGCGTGTAGGTGGTGTTCGCGTCGTTCGTGTCGTTGATGAGGTCGAAGTCGCCGTCCCACAGGTCGATATGGTCGGCTTCCTGCGCGACCTGCATGTAGAAGTCCCACGTGCCGTCGTAGGTGGTGGGCGTGAGCGTCGGCCACGCCGGGTAGACGAGCGACTGGGTGGACGGGAACGCGCCGATATAGCCGAACACCGTGGTCGGGATGATGTAGGTATAACCTTCGACGCGCGCCTTGAAGACATTCATGGAGTTGACCGTCGGAGACGTGCCGTTGACGACCAAGCGGTAGAAGTAGTTGCCCGACGGCGCCCTGGCCGCGGCGCTCGTTGCGACGGGGAAGTCCGTCCACGCGTTCTCGGCCATCTGAGTGTCGGTCCACGTCGCGACGACCGTGGTGCCGGTGCCGTTGCCGAGCGGATCGGCGTACAGCGTGTACGACGTGGGGAACGTCGGCGTGTACATGTCCCAGAGCGAGCTGGACGCGCCGTCGAAGAAGCCGAGGTTGAACGTGCTCAGCGTGTTGTCGACCGAGAAGCTCAGCGTGACGGTCGTGCCCGACAGCGTGGAGAGCCCGTCACCTGCGACGCACAGCATCTTGCCGTCGTTGGTGACGCCGGTCGGGAAGTACGAGTACACGGGAGCGGCCGACGCGCCTGACGGGGCGGTGGCACAGGCGATCGCCGCGAGTGCCGCCGCGAACAGCGAGGCGATCCGTCGGACGGTGGTCCGCCGTGCTGTCGCGAGTCGCCGCACATGTCGAGACAGGCCTCCGGCTATGCGGAAACCTCCGACGGCGTCAGGCTCTTGCTGGCGCGTGCGGACTGAGCGGACGAGCACGATGTGTTCCTCTCGGGCGCGGGGAGCCGCGAGACGGCGACTTGGTGGAGCTAACGGCACACAGCGACATAGTCTACAGTCAATTAGCCGATAGAAACGACGGAAGGAAGCATGCTCTGACGAAGGGGCGGAACGGGCGACGGACGGGCGTATCATCCGTGGTCACGGGCGCCATTCGTCGACCAGCGGCAGATGTACCGCTGGCACCCGGTCTTGCGTCATGCCGCGTCAGGCCGCGACCGGGTGCGATCCTCGCCGAGTGGTTCGCGCGGACGCAGGGCTTCAGGCGCTACTTCCAGTGGCCGTCCACGCTGCAGGTCAGCGTCCCCGCCGACGCGTCCCACGCGTAGGCGCCGCCGTTGGGGCACGTCGGGACCTTGTCGACGGCGCCGGCCGAGACGAGCTCAGCCGTGGTCGCCGGCATCGGCGTCCCCGGGTTCGCCGCGGCCCACTGCGCGACCTGGCTCTCGAAGACCTGCTGGTTGCTCAGGCATACCGTGCGCTGCGCCTGGTCGGAATACTGGCCGGCCTTCTGCGCGTTGCCGGGCAGCTTGGCGCCGCCACATCCGGCAAGCGCGATCGATGCGACGACGAGCGTCGCCGCGAGCATCATCCGGGTCGCCGTTCGCATGACTCCGTCCCTTCCGCGAGAGCTGGCGGGCGCGTGCTAGAATCTTCGGACATTGTGCCCGAAAGTGCGTGTTCGGCTACGGAGGATTCACAAATGCGTATCGCAGTTCTCGGTGGAGGTCCCGGCGGCTACTCTGCGGCGTTCGAGGCCGCGCGACTCGGGGCACAGGTCACGCTCGTCGAGAAGAGCCGGCTCGGAGGCACGTGCCTGAACTGGGGCTGCATCCCCACCAAGACCATCCTGCGCTCCGCGCACATCGTGCACGACACCAAGCACGCCGAGGAGTTCGGGCTGAACGCTGCACCCGCTACGGTCGATGTCGACCGGCTCCGCGCGCGCAAAGAAGGCGTCGTGGACGAACTCGTCGGGCAGATCGAGGCGAGCGCGAAGCGGCTCAAGGTCGAGGTCGTCTACGGCGAGGGCAAGCTCCTTGGCGCCGACGAGCTCCTGGTCGACCTCGAGGAGGGCGGCACGCAGATCGTCGAGTGCGACGCCGTGATCCTGGCGACCGGTTCCGAGACCTTCAGGCTGCCGTCGATCGACCACGACATGGCCGGCATCTGGACGAGCGACGACGCGGTCTCGCTTCGCGAGATCCCCGGCGAGATCGTCATCATCGGCGGGGGCGTCATCGGCCTCGAGTTCGCGTGCGCCTACGCGGTCTTCGGCAGCAAGGTGACCGTCGTCGAGCTCATGGACCAGGTCCTGCCGGGCAATGACAAGCGCGTGGTCAAGCTCGTGCAAGCCAAGCTCGAAGAGCTGGGCGTGGAGTTCCACCTGGGCGACGCCGTCGAGTCCGTCGCGCGCGAGAACGGCCGCATGGTCAGCACGCTGCGCAGCGGCACCGCCATCGAGAGCGACATCGTGATGAGCGCGGTCGGTCGCGTGCCCAACTCGTTCGGCCTGGGATTCCAGGAGGTCGGACTCGAGTTCGACCGCCGCGCGCTCAAGGTCGACGAGCACTTCCGCACCAACGTCGAGGGCATCTACGCGATCGGCGACCTGATCGGCGGCATGATGCTCGCCCACGTCGCCGAGGAGGAGGGCGTCGTCGCCGCGCGCAACGCGGTGGCAGTGCTCAAGGCCGCCGCGGGTGGCCCGCCCGCGGAGCTCGAGACGCTTCGCTGCGACTGCATCCCCGCCTGTGTCTACACGTTCCCGGAGGTCGGCGTCGTCGGCTCGTCGCGCGACTCGGCCAAGGAGCGCGGCATCGACGCGGTCCAGGCGGTCTCGAAGTTCGCGGCGAACGGCAAGGCTCTCGGCGAGGGCGAGGGCGACGGCTTCGTGCAGATGGTCGCCGAGAAGGGCACCGGCCGTATCGTCGGCTGCCAGATCGTCGGGCCGCACGCGGTCGAGATCATCAACGAGGTCGGCCTCGCGATGGCGCAGGGCATCACTGTCGGCGAGCTCGCCGAGACGGTCCACGCCCATCCCACGGTGAGCGAGGTCATCCGCGCCGCTGCGGCGGACGCGGCGAGCAAGGTCTGACGACCGAGGCGCACCGGGTGCTAGTATGGGCGCCCGAACCGCGTCCCGAGTCGGAAGGACCCAGCGCGTGTCCGAGTACCGCCATGGCGCGACCGCCCGGCTTCCCGAGTGGCTGCGCCGACCGATCGCCCAGCCCGGCAAGGCCCTCGACGTTGAGGAGCTGCTCGGCGACCTGCGCCTGAACACCGTCTGCAAGTCGGCGAAGTGCCCCAACCGCGGCGAGTGCTACGCGAGCGGCACCGCGACGTTCCTGGTGCTCGGCGACGCGTGTACGCGCGGCTGCCGCTTCTGTGCGGTCGAGACTCGGGTCCCGGCCGCGCCCGACCGAGGTGAGCCCGCCCGCGTCGCCGAGGCCGCGAGCCGGCTCGGCCTGCGCCACGTCGTCGTCACGATGGTGACCCGCGACGACCTCCGGGATGGGGGCGCCGCGCACATCGTCGCGATCATCGATGCCGTACGCGCCGCAGCCCCCGACGTCGCGGTCGAGGTGCTCACGAGCGACTTCGCGGGCGCGCCGGACGCCATCGACCTGGTCGCGGCGGCGAGGCCCGACGTCTTCAACCACAACGTCGAGACCGTCCCGCGCCTCTACGCGACCGTGCGTCCCGGCGCCGACTACGAGCGCTCGCTCGGAGTCCTCGCGCGCGTGCGCGAGATGCAACCCGACCTGCCGACCAAGTCCGGGCTCATGCTCGGGCTGGGGGAGACGCCCGACGAGGTCGTCTCGGTGATGGAAGACCTGCGCGCTCACGGAGTGTCGATGCTGACGCTCGGCCAGTACCTGCGGCCGAGCAAGGACCACCTGCCCGTCGCCGAGTTCGTGGATCCGAGCGTGTTCGCGGAGCTGGCGCGGGCGGGCTACCGGCTGGGGTTCTCGGCGGTCGCGAGCGCGCCGTTCGTGCGCTCGAGTTACCACGCCGGCGATCTGGCCCACGAGTCCTCGGCGGGAGAGTAGCGGCTACTCGCGGTTGGCGTCGAGTGGCTTGCCGGCTCGGTCCCGGCCGGCCTCCTTGGCGTGGTAGAGCGAGCGGTCGGCCGCGGCGAGCAACTGCGCGGGCGTCACCGCCGCTCCGTCCAAGACGACCGCGCCGCCGGCACTCACCGTGAGGGCGTGCCCGCCGGTGTAGTCGCTGAACGGGATCTCCCGGACGCATTCGACCACGCGCTCCATGAGTCGCTCGAGCTCCTCGGGCCCGGTCTCGGGCGCGAGGATCGCGAACTCGTCGCCGCCATAGCGGCCGATGACGTCGGCCTCGCGCACGGCGGTCTCCAGTGCTCGCGCTACGCTCTTGAGCGCCTCGTCGCCCACCGGATGTCCCCAGTTGTCGTTGACGGTCTTGAACCGGTCGACGTCCACCAGGACCAGGCCCAACGGGTGTCCGTACCTCTGGGCCCACGACACCCACTGGTGGACGTAGCCGTAGAAGCCACGCCGGTTGTAGAGCCCCGTCAGATGGTCGTGACTCGCCATCTGGGCGAGGCGCTGCTGGTCCCGAAACGAGCGGGCGAGCACGCGCGCGAGGAAGCGGGCGAGGTCGACCTGGCTGTGGCGCGCCTCGATGGCGTCCACGAGTCGCATCACGTGCCGAGCGTACGCTTCCCGGTGGTAGGTGGACGACCCCGGTTCCATCAGGTCGAGCAGTTCGCCGAAGACCGGGTCGAGCATGTAGAACTCGAGGTGCGCCGCGACGTTGAGCATCTGGTCCTCGGACAGGCCCGAGAGGTCGGTCGGCACGATGTCGTCGATCTCTTCCCGTAGCGCCGTGAGCCGCTCGCGAACGTCGGAGCCGTCGGCGAGGTCCGGAACGAGCCCGTCTCCCCACGCCTCGAGCAGGTCGCTCCACCACGTGACGTGTGCGTGCTCGTCCACGGCCATACGGTCGAAGAGCCTGCTCAGGTCGGGGTCGGTCGCTGCGGCGGCCATCGAGGAGTAGGTCTGCTCGGCGATGTGATCGAGCTCGACGCATAGTCGGAGGATGTGGTCCATGGGTCTCCAGCTTCAGAGGGCCTCTTCGGAGGCGGGTTCCCGGTCGCGTCGCCCGTAACCTTGTGTTCCCGAGCAAAGCATCTCACACGCCTTGGCCGCGCGATCCGTTGGTGCGAACCTATCTCGATTCATACGGTTACGCTTCCGAACCGACAGAGGTATAGTTGATGAGGGGTCGGCGAGGAGACTCGCCGAAGAGGAACTTCTTCATTTTCTGTCTGAGACGCCCGTTCGCTTGCGAGCGGGCGTCTCGGCGTTCCGAGAAGCCCGTTCTCCAGGCGTCGCGCGCGAGGAGCGGCGGCCTGGGGTGGAGAGATAGAATGGAGACGCCGCGTGAGCGGCGAGACAGCGTACAGAGAGGTGGCGTGGTGGACAGCATCGACGAGCTGGACATGTACGAGGCGGAGAAGCGGCTCGCGCTCTACAACGAGTACCGCGACGCGATCCGTGTCTTCGGCTACTACGTCGAGACGGAGCTGCGGGCCTATCTGTGCAACGGCGTGGACGTCGACGCGGTGCCGGCCCCGGGAGGGACGTACTTCCGGGTCACGCTCACCGACACCTGGATCTACGAGGCTGAGCGGCCGCAGCGTTTCGTCCCCGAGGTCGTCATCTACGAGGTGGGTCCCGTTCACGTGCAGAAGCTGCGCGGCGAGGACGACTAGCACATGTCCGAGGTTCCCCCCACCCGCGAGGCGGCGGCGGCGCGTGCCGCCGAGCTGCGTCACGAGATCGAGCACAACGCCTACCTGTACTACGCGCTCGACCGTCCCACGCTCTCCGATGCCGCCTACGACTCCCTGGTGCGCGAGCTCGAGGCGATCGAGACCGCGTTCCCCGAACTGGTGTCGCCCGACTCCCCGACGCAGCGCGTGGGCGTGGCCCCCAGCGAGCAGTTCGCGCCGGTCGCCCACGCCTCGCGCATGTACTCGCTCGACAACGCTATGGATCTCGACGAGCTCGACGCGTGGCTCGCTCGCGTGCGCGACGCGATCGGCAGCCGGCCGTGCGAGTACGTCTGCGAGCTCAAGATCGATGGCAGCTCGCTCGCGCTCACGTACGACGACGGCTCGTTGGTGCGCGCGGCGACGCGGGGCGACGGGCGCACGGGCGAGGACGTCACCGCCAACGTGCGCACCATCCGCGACGTGCCCCTCAGGCTGCGCGACGCGGGCTTCTCGGCGGGCGGGCAGGAGGCGCTGTTCGAGCTGGACGCGCGGACGCCCGGGCCGGCTCTGAGCATCGAGGTGCGCGGCGAGGTTTACATGCCGAGGGCGAGCTTCTCCCGCCTCAACGCCGAGCAGGACGAGGCGGGGCTGCCTGCCTACGCGAACCCGCGCAACGCGGCGGCGGGTGCGGTGCGCCAGAAGGATCCGGCCATCACGGCGAGCCGGGATCTCGCAACGTTCATGTACGCGATCGCCGACCCGCGCGCGCTCGGGCTCAGTCGCCAGAGCGAGGTCCTCGAGTGGCTGCGCGAGGCTGGCTTCCGGGTCAACCCGGACGTCGTGACGTGCGCGGACAGTGCTTCGGTGCACGCGTTTTGCGAGCGCGCCCTCGACCGGCGCGAGGAACTCGCGTACGAGATCGACGGCGTGGTCGTGAAGGTTGACTCTCTCGCGCTGCAGGAGGAGCTGGGGTACACGAGCAAGGCTCCCCGCTGGGCGATCGCGTACAAGTTCCCGCCCGAGGAGAAGACCACGGTCCTGCGCGAGATCCGCGTCCAAGTGGGCCGCACCGGGACGCTCACGCCGCTCGCGGAGTTCGATCCGGTGACGGTCGCCGGCTCCACGATCGCGCGCGCGACGCTCCACAACGAGGACGAGGTCCACCGCAAGGACGTCCGGGTGGGCGACACGATCGTCGTGCGCAAGGCCGGCGATGTCATCCCGGAGGTCGTGGGTCCGGTCGCGGGTATGCGCCCCGACGACGCGAGCGAGTGGTGCATGCCGGCCGAGTGCCCCAGCTGCGGCCGCCCGGTGTGGCGAGAGCCCGGCGAGGTCGCGGTGCGCTGCCTCAACGTGGCGTGCCCGGCGCAGCGGCTCGAGCGCTTGGGCCACTGGGCTTCTCGGGGCGCGGCGGACATCGACGGTATGGGCAGCGAGATCATCGCACGCCTCGTCGACGCCGGGCTGCTGTGCGATCCGGCCGACTTCTACTCGCTGACAGCGGACCGGCTCGCCGCCCTGCCGATGGGGCGCGAGCGCCTCGACGGGTCGGCGGTAACGCTCGGCGAGACGGTCGCGGCCAAGCTCGCGATCTCGATCGAGGCGTCGAAGCGGCGGCCGCTCGCGCGGCTCATCTTCGGGCTGGGGATCAGGCACGTCGGCGCGACCGTGAGCGAGGCGCTGACCGGCGCGTTCGGCAGCATCGCCGCGATCGAGGCCGCGGCCGCGGTCGAACCGCCCGTGCCGGGCGACGGCGTCTCGGCAGCCGCCGCACTCGCGGCCGACCCGCTCGCGAGCGTCGAGGGCGTCGGCCCCAAGATCGCGGCGAGCGTGCGCGCCTTCTTCGCCGACGCCGAGAACCGTGCCGTCGTCGAGCGGCTGGCTGCCGCCGGCGTCGTGCTCGAGCAGGCGACCACGCAGCCCGAGCGTCCGCAGACCCTGGCGGGGCTGACGTTCGTTCTCACCGGCGCGCTCTCGGCGTACACGCGCGACGAGGCGGGCGCGCAGCTCAAGGCGCTCGGGGCGAAGGTCTCCGGAAGCGTGAGCAAGAAGACGTCGTTCGTCGTCGCCGGCGAGGAAGCCGGCAGCAAGTACGACAAGGCAGTCGAGCTCGGCGTGCCGATACTGGGGGAGGAAGACCTCGCTCGCATCATCGAGACGGGGGAGCCGCCCTCGATGGAAGGACCTCGATGAGCGTGGGAACGAGCGCGACCGGCAGCTCCGGAGACGAGCGCAGCGCGGCGCGCGAACGTCGGCGGATCAAGAGCGATCTGGGGTTCCTGCGGCTCTACGTCTTCACGGTGCCGCGCGTGATGCGCTATCCCAAGGACGCCGAGTGCCAGGCCGCGGGTTCGGAGCCGAGCGAGATCCTGGGCAGGATCGAGACCGGCCTGACCGGAGAGGCCGAGCGTTACCGGATCGCCGGCTGGTCGATCCTCGCCATCGTCCTGATGCCCGTGCTGCTCGCGGCGTTCCTCTGGTACGCCATGTACTGGCTGCCCGTGTCGATCTACTGGTGGCCCTTCGAGCGGGGGCTGTACGGGCTGCCCTACTTCTCGCTCTACGAGTGGCTCTGCTTCCTGGTCCTTGGCGTCTACTTCGCCGGCACGGCCGTCGTCCTCCACCGGAGCCGCACCGAGACGCGTCGCCTCGCGGTGGACTACTGCCGCCTCGCCCAGGCCGACGAGGGGCGACGCGAGCAGATCGCGGCGAAGGCGGCGAGCGGAAGCTATCCCCGCGCGGACTTCCTGCTGCGCCGGGCCAAGCCGTTCTCGGCGTACGTCCCGCTCATGGCTGACGTTGACCCGAGCGGGCGATGAGTCCCGAGAACCCCGAGTCGACGACGGCGCCCGCAACGCCTCTCGAGCCCGTACCCGTCGCGCCCGCCGAGCGTCCCCTGACGCTCGTCGAGTGGAGCGTCGCCGAGGGCCTCGCGCTCGTCGTGTTCGCTATCGTGCTCACCTTGCTCGCGGGGCTCGTCACGGCGCGCGTCTTCGCGTCCGGGCTCAGCGACGAGGTGCAGTCGCTCATCGTCGGCGGTCTGCTGTTGCTGACCTACGCGGGCCAGGCCGGCGCTGCGTGGGTGAGCGGGCGGACTCGCGGGGTCTCCTCGCTCGGATCGATCGGGTTCTGGCCGATCGCCCCGGTCGTGCCGTGGGTGCTCGCCGCCGTGGGTGTCGCCGCGGGCATGCGTGTCTTCGAGATGGTGTACGAGGCGCTGCTCCGCGCCGGCGGCGTGGCGCTGTCGGGACAGAACCTCGACATGACCCGGATCCTGCCGCCGGGCGTGTTCGGCACCGCGTTCACGGTGGTGCTGCTCGTCGTCATCGCCCCCATCGCCGAGGAAGTCGTCTTCCGCGGCGTCCTGCTCTCGGCGTTCCGGGCGCGGTGGGGCGACGTCGCCGGGATCACCGTCTCGGCCGCGATCTTCTCGGCGGTGCACCTCAATCCGTACTCGTTCCTGCCGCTCTTCGTTCTGGGCGCGTCGATGGGCGCGCTGTTCGTGAAGTCTCGCTCCCTGTGGACCGCGGTCATCGCACACGCGGCGTTCAACGGGCTCGGGGTCATGGCGCTGTACGCGCTGCGCGCTCTGGGGCTGCAGTGACCGGCGCCGGCGCGCATCTGTCGCTTCGGCCCGAGCGGTGCGACCAGTGCGGCCGATGTGAGCGCGCCTGCTCGGCCGATGCGATCAAGGTGGGGCCGTCCTACCTCTACGTCGACTGGCACGCATGCGACGGCTGCAACGCGTGCGTCGAAGCGTGCGACCGCGGTGCGATCGAGCGCGCGGTCGTCTCGAAGCGCGCGATGGCCTCGGCGCCTCTCGCGCCCGACGCGGTCAGCAAGGTCGTTGTCGGCTCGCGAGCCGAGGCCAAGGCGGTGCGCAAGGCCGCCGAGCAGGCCGCCAAGGCGCAGGCGAAAGGCGGGGTCACGTACGCGCCCAAGGCCGACAAGACCGCTGCCGAGATCGCCGCGCAAGTCTCGGCGCGGTCCGGCGGTAGCGCTGCCGCGACCGCCTCGCCGGCGCCCCGCCCGCGCGTGGCGGTGGCGGGCGTCAGCGCCGGGGGGCCGCCGCCGGGTGCCGTCAGCTGGACGCTGGTCGATCTCGGGGTGACGCTCGCGGTGGTGCTGGTGACCGTGCTGGTGAAGGACCTGGTCTTCGGGCTGCGCGCGGTCGGTCTCATGCCCGTCGAGGGGCGCATGCTCGTGCGGGGCGCGGTGCTGGTCGCGTTCTACTGTCTCCAGCTCGCCGCGTTCTCGTGGCTCGCCTCGCGCCACCACGCCCGGCTCCTCCCCGCCTTCGGGCTTCGCCGTGCCGACGGCGCGCCCGATACCTCGGACACCAGCCCGTCGGCGATCGGCTCGGCGGGGCTCGTGCTGCTGCTGTTCGCCGGTACCGAGACCTTCGCGATCGTCTATGGGCTCGCGATGCGGGCGGCGGGGTTCGTAAGGCCCGAGCAGCTGAACGTGGACCTGGGCGTTCTCTTCGGGACTGGCTGGTGGGGCGTCGCGCTGTCCGTGGCCCTCGTGGCGTTCGTCGCGCCCTTCGCCGAGGAGTTGGCGTTCCGGGGCATCGTGCTGCCGGTGCTTGGTGCCCGATGGGGAGCATGGCCGGCGGTCGTGACCTCCGCCGCCGTCTTCGCGGCCTACCACTTCAGCGCGTGGATGTTCGCGCCCACGTTCGTGCTGGGTGTCGCCCTGGCGTGGTTGGCGTGGACGCGCCGTTCGCTCTGGCCGGCGATCTGCCTCCACGTGCTCTACAACGGTGCCGCCGTGGCGGCGAGCTACTTGCTGGTGCGGTAGACGCCGCGCTCGTCGCCGGTGAGTCACCCGACTGTGTTCGGGCACCTCGGCGCGATTCGAACGGAGCGACCTTCGGAGCACGCTGTGGGGCGGTTGGGTATGATGAGTGCCGTGCTCTTGCCGGCCTGCGCCGGCGCGCCTCGGTCGTCTGCACGAAAGGACCCCCTCGCATGTCCCTCTCCGAGCGCGACGTCCGCCACGTCGCCCTGCTCGCCCGCCTCGCGCTTTCCGATGACGAGGTCGAGGCGATGCGCACCGACCTCAACTCGATCCTCGGCCACATCGACGAGATCCAGCGCCTCGACCTCGAGGGCGTCGAGCCCATGGCCCACGCCACCGCCGTCGTCAACGTGACGCGCGAGGACGTCTGCGCGCCGTCGTTCCCGCAAGACGTCGCGGTCGCCAACGCGCCACTCGCCGAGAACGGCGCCTTCGTGATCCCGCAGATCGTGGGCGGCGGTGAGGAGGCGTGAGCAACCTGCGACTCGCAACGGCCACCGCGAGCGAGATACGCTCCGGGCTCGCGGCCAAGGACTTCTCGGCGGTCGAGGTCACCGAGGTCATGCTCGAGCGCATCGGCGACCTGAACGCCGACGTCCGCGCGTTCAACCAGATCACGCCGGAACTCGCGCTGACCGCGGCCGACAGGATCGACGCGCTCGTCGCGCGCGGCGAGGAGCTGCCTCCGCTCGCGGGCGTCCCGGCGGCGTTCAAGGACAACATGAACCTGATCGGCACGCGCACGACCTGCTCGAGCCGCATCCTGGCGAACTACGAGAGCCCCTACGACTGCACCGCGGTCGCGCGGCTGATCGACGCGGGCGTCATCCCGCTCGGCAAGTGCAACATGGACGAGTTCGCCTTCGGAAGCTCGGGCGAGACGAGCGCGACCGGACCCGCCAAGAACCCGTGGGACCTCGGCCGCGTGCCGGGCGGCTCGAGTGCGGGCAGCGCCGCAGCCGTCGCCGCAGGCATGGCGACCGTCACGCTCGGCAGCGACACGGGCGGCTCGATCCGACAGCCCGGCTCGCTGACCGGTACGGTCGCGCTCAAGCCGACGTACGGCCGCGTGAGCCGATACGGGTGCGTCGCCTTCGCGAGCTCGCTCGACCAGATCGGCCCCTTCAGCCGAACCGTCGAGGACAGCGCGCTGGTGCTCCAGGCGATCAGCGGCAAGGACCCGCACGACGCGACGAGCTCCGAGCGCCCCGCCGAGGACTTCGTCGCCGCCGCGCGTGGGGCCGACGTGACCGGCATGCGTATCGCCATCGTGCGCGACATGCTCGAGATGGAGGGGCTCGATCCCGAGGTGCGCCAGAGCGTACTGGACGCCGCCGCGCGCTTCGAGGCGATGGGCGCCACCGTGGGCGAGGTCGACCTGCCCACGAGCAAGCACGGGCTCTCGGCGTACTACATCATCGGTCCCGCCGAGGCGTCGTCGAACCTCGCGCGCTTCGACGGTATCCGCTACGGTCACCGCGCCGAGAACCCCGCCGACGTGCTCGACTTGTACATGCGCTCGCGCGCCGAGGGCTTCGGCGCCGAAGCCAAGCGGCGGATCATGCTCGGCACGTACGCGCTGTCGGCCGGCTACTACGACGCCTACTACGGCCAGGCGCAGAAGGCGCGCACGCTGATCGCCCGCGAGTTCACCTCGGCGTTCCGGGACTACGACGTGCTCCTGACGCCGACGAGCCCGCAGGTCGCGTGGCGCTTCGGGGAGAAGAGCGACCCGCTGACCATGTACCTCTCGGACTTCTACACGATTCCGGTGAACCTCGCCGGCAACTGTGCGATCAACGTCCCGTGCGGATTCGCGGAAGAGGACGGAGTGCGACTGCCCATCGGCCTGCAGATCATCGGCGACTACTTCGCCGAGTCGAAGGTCTTCTCGGCAGCAGCGGCCCTCGAGCGCGACCTGGGACTGGATCTGGAAAGCCCGCTCGTCTCGGCGTAGGTGCCGCGACACGGGCATGACGACTGCACGCGACGAAAGGGGAGGACCATGGGAACCAAGGCCGACTACACCGAGGAGCAGTGGCACGAGCTGCTGTTCGCGGTCCAGAACACGATGGCGTTCGTCTCGTTCGCCAACGGAGCGAAGTTCTGGGAGGGCATGAAGGAGGCGAGCGCGAGCGCCAAGTTCATGCGCGAGCAGTTCAAGTCGAGCGAGAGCGCGCTCATCCGCGACCTCGCGAGCACGGCAACGACCAAGCACGAGAAGCTCAACACCGCCGATCCGGCCGCGATGGAGAAGCAGGTGCTCGACTCGGTCGCCGAGGCGACCAAGCTCGTCGCCGACACGTCGCCCGAGGACCTCGACGCCTACAAGGCGTTCATCATCGGTGTCGCCGAGTCGGCTGCCGAGGCGGCGGACGGTGTCGACGAGGCCGAGCAAACCGCGATCGACAAGGTCAAGAGCGCGCTCGTCTAGACCGCGCCTGCCGCGAACGCGAACGACAAGGGCCGCCTTCGGGCGGCCCTTCTCCGTGGCGAGCGGGGTTCTCGGCCAGCTACTTTCGCCGGTAGTGCGCCGACATCGCCGAGAGGAAGTACCACGAGCCGACGCCGAGCGCGCCCGCCAGGAAGATGCGTGCGACCCAGACGAACCACTCCGGAAGCTCCGTCCGGGAGAGCAGCACCGAGAGCCCCACGACGAACGCCGAGACGACCAGCGCGAAGGCGAGCCGGTTGGTGGCCTCCTCGAAGCGCTTGATCATCGGGTCGAAGCCCGTCGGGTGCACCGCGATGCGGAACTCGCCCTGGCCGGCGCGGCGCAGAAGGCGCACGAGCGACTCGGGGATGTCCTGGCCGATGTTGAGGATGCGGCGAACCGAGCTCGTAAGCGAGCGTGCGATCGCGCCGGGGGAGAGGCGCTCGTTGGTGATTCGCCGCGCGAACGGCGCCGTCACGGCGACGAAGTCGAACTCGGGGTCGAGCATGGTGCCGAGGCCCTCGAGGACGACGAGCGTGGTGAGGAGCAGGGCGAGCTCGGAGTCGAGCAGCAGGTGGTGGTCGCGCACGAGGTCGAGCACCTCGGTGATGAGGTCGCCCATCCGGATCTCGTGCAGCGACTTGTTGTAGTACTTGGTGATGAGGCGCGAGACCTCGCGCTCGAGCTCGTTGACGTCGATGTCGCCGGGGTTGCCCGCGCCGTTGACGAGGGTGTCCACCGCGAGCGAGGCATCGTCGTCGACGATCGCCATGAACAGGTCGGCGAGCTGGTCTCGGCCGACCTTGGAGATCGTGCCGCACCGCCCGAAGTCGGTGAACGCGACGCGCCCGTCGGGCATCGCGAAGAGGTTCCCGGGGTGCGGGTCGGCGTGGTAGAAGCCGTGCACGAAGATCTGCTCGAGGTAGCAGTAGATGCCGCGCTTTGCGAGCTGCGTGCGGTCCATCCCGGCTTCGTCGAGCAGGTCCGGGCGGTTGAATGGGATGCCCTGCATCCGCTCGAGCGTCAGGACCTTGTTGGTCGTGTACTCCCACTCCACCGCCGGGAACTTCACCGTGTCGTCGCCGGCGAACATGTCGCCGAGCCGCTCGGCGTTCTGCGCCTCGTTGATGTAGTCGAGCTCCATGCGCACCGCGCTTGCGAACTCCCCGGCGATCGCGAGCACGTCGTACGTCTCGCCGAACTCCGAGTGCGTCGCGACGAAGCGGGCCTGGGTGACGAGGATGTCGAGATCGGTCTCGACGACGTGGTCGACGTTGGGCCGCTGCACCTTGACGACGATCTCCCGGTCCTCGCCGAGCTCGGCGCAGTAGACCTGGCCGAGAGAGGCCGCGGCGATGGGCGTGCGGTCGAACTTCGTGAACAGCTCGTCAACCGGTGCGCCGAGCTGAGACTCGATGAGCGCGAACGCCTCGTCGTCGGGGAAGGGGGCCACGTCGTCCTGGAGCTTGCGGAGCTCGTCGATGACGTCTTCGGGAATCAGGTCCGGTCGCGTCGACGCGACCTGGCCGAGCTTCACGAACGTCGGCCCGAGGCGCTCGAGCGTGTGGCGCAGGCGGACACCGAAGGGTTCAGGGCTCTCGCGCTCGGGCCGCAGGCGGCGGCCGACGGGCTGGAAGTGCCGCAGCCCGGTGACGTCGAGCAGGTTGTCGAGGCCTTCGTCGGCGAGTACGCCGACGATCTGGCGGTAGCGGTCCAGGTGCTTGTACGGAGGCATGCGACTCCCGATCAGTCTCGGCGTGCCGTCGGAAGCGCGGCGTGCCGGCGCCGCGTTCTGGATCGTGTTCGCGGAGGCGCTACTCCGCCGCGGGCGCTCCGCCCTGGGCGGCGAGCATCGCCTTGAGCTCGGCGATCTGGGCCTTCAGCTCGTCCACCTCTGACTTGGTCGCGACGCCGCTCTGCTTCAGGACCTTGTCGGTCTCCTCGGCCACGGTCTCGCGCATGGTCTCCTGCTGCTTCTCGGCGATCTCGGTGATCGTGTCGGAGACCTTCTTGGCGTCGCTCTGCGACATCTTGCCCTTCTCGATGAGGTCGCTCGTCAGGCCCTGCGTCCGCTCCTTGGTGAGCTCGAGCACGCCGATCCCGAGCAGGAACGCGTTCTCGACCAGGGCCGCAGGATCCATCGGCAGGCTTGACTTCTTCTCGTCGGCCATCGGTCCCCTCCATACGTCATCACGATCGCGGTCGGACTCACACGGAAGGTATACCCCTTGCGGGCCGCCAATCCTTTCCTGCCGATGCGATCGCACTCGACGATGGGTAGCATCACCTGAGCGCCGCGGACGGGCCGCGGCGTCAGGACACGGACTCGGAAGGACCGGTGAGTCGATGGCCGACATGACCGAGAGCGGCGTGGCGCTCGGGCTCGCACAGTTCCAGGCGAAGCACGCGCAGAACGAAGGTTCCACCGCGTGGCAGCTCGAGAGTCCCCGCACGCTCGAGATCAACCTCGCCGCCGAGAAGGTCCGCATCAAGGTGGGGGCGATGATCGCGTACCGCGGCGACCTGAAGTTCGAGCGCGCCGGTTCGGGCGGCATCTCGAAGATGATGAAGGCAGCGTTCACGAGCGAGAGCGGCCGCGCGACCGAGGTTACGGGGACCGGCAAGCTGTACGTCGGTGACGTGGCCAAGGAGATCTCGATCCTGCAGCTCGCAGGCGAGACGTTGTTCGTGAACTCGGGCGATCTGCTCGCGTACTCGAGCTCGCTCGAGTGGGACATCGACGTCATCAAGGGTGCCGGGATGGTCGCAGGAGGGCTGTTCACGTTCAAGCTCTGGGGTAGCGGCTACGCCGCGATCACCACGCACGGCGAGCCGCTCGTGCTGCAGGTGACGCCGGACTCGCCGCTCTTCACCGACCCTGACGCCACCGTCGCCTGGAGCGAGGGCCTGCAGGTCAGCATCAAGACCGACGTCAGCTTCAAGACGCTCACCGGCCGGGCGAGCGGGGAGACTTGGCAGATGGCGTTCACGGGCACGGGCTTCGTCGTGGTGCAGCCGTTCGAGGAGACGGTGGCGAACGCTCGGCAGTAGCTGGCGCCACCCTCGGGGGCGCCGGACGCCGGCAATCTGACGCGAACGCGAGGAGAGCGCCCGAGGGACCGGGCGCTCTCCGTGTCTTCGCGAAATGGAGCGGTGGTCGGCGGGGCTCCGCCGAGCTACGCCGAGCGGCGCATCGCCTGGATGCGCTGCTCGATCTCGTGGACGCGCGGGTTGTCCGCGAGCTTGGCGAGGTTGATCTGCGGCAGGCTGATCTGCGGGCGCCACGACATGACGCGTCGTACGCCGAGCACCATGACGACGGCGACGATGCCCGCGCCGCCCAGAAGGGCCGCCGCGATGATGAGTGCGGCCTTGGTGCCGATGAGCACCTTTGAGTCGTCGCTGATGGTCGCCCTTGGGGTGAGGAGCACGCCGACGAACCCGTTGTTGACGGTGGACTCCCCGCTCAGCATCACGATGCCGCCGCCCTGGGTGACGTCGAGCTTCTTGCCGACGATGATCGGAGCGCCCGCCTGCGTGATGTCCATGTCGTTGCCGGCGAGGACGGCGCTCGTGTAGGACTGCCGCACCGAGACGTCGCCCTTCGCGTAGACGAGCGGCGAGGCCGACGCGGTGATCGAGACGTCACCGTCGGCCTTGGTGAAGCCGATCGCGGTCCCGACCGCCTCGAGCGTGCCGGTCTGCACTGTCCCGATCGCGCTCAGGTTGGCCTGCAGCGAACCGCCTTCGATGTGGCCGGCGACGTGTGGAGCGATGTCGGGCGTCTCGAGCTTGGCCGGCTCGACCGTTTCCGGTGTCTCGGTCGTCGGGGTGTTCTCGTCCATGGGTCCCTCCCGGGATCGGTTTCGACGTGCGGGGTCGTTCTGCCCCGGTACGGATGTCTATACCCGACGCGACGTCGCGGGTGCCCCCGTCACCCGGGCGCGCCGTCGGGTAGAATCGTGCGGTACGCCGAGAAGACCCCCGACCGTCGGGCCCGTCGTGGCCGAGACGGTCGTCTGTCGCGAACAAGGAGCACCACGCATGGCGAAAGACCGTCTCGCCGAGGTCCTCGAGACCTGGGAAGCCGTCATCGGACTCGAGATCCACACCGAACTCACCACGCTGAACACGAAGATGTTCTGCGGGTGTGCGGTGGCGTTCGGTGGCGAGCCGAATACGCGCACGTGCCCGGTGTGCCTGGGCCTGCCCGGCGCCCTGCCGGTGCCCAACCAGGCCGCCATCGAGTCCACGGTGCTCGCGGGTCTCGCGACCAACTGCGAGATCGCGCGATGGAGCCAGTTCCACCGCAAGCAGTACTTCTATCCCGACATGCCCAAGGACTACCAGATCTCCCAGTATGACCTGCCCTTCTGCGCTGACGGCTGGGTGGACGTCGAGATCGATGGGACGCTCGCCGAGGAGCGGCACGAGTACCTCTCGGCGCGCGAGGACGGTTCCGCCGGCGACGCGATCGAGATGGCGCCCGACGGCGACGGCTACTCGGCGAGGATCGGCATCACCCGCATCCACCTCGAAGAGGACACCGGCAAGATGATCCACGTCGGTGGCAGCGAGGGCCGCATCAGCGGCGCCACCAAGTCGCTCGTCGACTTCAACCGCGCGGGCACGCCGCTCATCGAGCTCGTCACAGAGCCGGACATCCGCACGCCGGAGGAGGCGCGCCGCTTCGCCCAGAAGCTGCGCCTCATCTGGTTGTCGCTCGGGATCTCGGATTGCAGCATGGAGGAAGGCTCGATGCGTGTGGACGCGAACGTGAGCGTCCGGCGCCGCGGCGAGACCGAGCTCGGCACCAAGGCCGAGCTCAAGAACATGAACAGTTTCAAGGCGCTGCACGACGGGCTGGTGGTCGAGATCGTGCGCCAGGTCGAGCTCATCGAGTCGGGTGGCTCGGTCGTGCAGGAGACCCGCCACTACGACGTCGCCGCACGGCGCACCAGCAGCCTCCGGAGCAAGGAAGAGGCGCACGACTACCGCTACTTCCCCGAGCCCGACATGGTGCCGTTCGAGTTCAGCGACGAGTTCGTCGACGGCATCCGCGGCCGTCTGCCCGAGCTTCCCGACGCAAGGCGCACGCGCTTCATGACCGACTTCGGCCTGCCCGCCCACGACGCGACGGTTCTGACGAGCGACTTCGAGCTCGCGGAGTTCTTCGAGGCCGCGGTCACCATCGGCGGGCCGGAGCGCGCCAAGGCCATCAGCAACGTGATGCTCAACGACCTCTCGGCGTACCTGAACGCCGAGGGCATCGCGGTCACCGAGTCGCGCATCGTGCCGAGCATGGTCGCTGAACTCGTCGAACTGGTCGACGACGGCGTGATCAGCGGCAAGCAGGCCAAGGAGGTCTTCTCGGAGATGGCTGCCTCCGGCGACGCGCCCGGCGCGATCGTCGAGCTCAAGGGCATGCGGCAGGTCAGCGACAGCGGCGCGATCGAGGAGGTCGTCGACCGGGTGATCGCGGCCGATCCCGACAAGGTCGAGCAGTTCCGCGGCGGCAAGACCGGGCTCATCGGTTTCTTCGTCGGTCAGGTCATGCGCGAGATGGGCGGCCAGGCCAACCCCGCGGTCGTCAACGAGGTCCTCGCCCGCAAGCTCGCCGAGTAGGACGGGGATTCCCGCCGTGTTCCGAACCAAGTCGATCTACGACCCGAAGTCTCCCGACGATGGCTACCGCATCTTCGTCGGTGCCGAGTGGCCCGCCGGCGCGCCCAAGGGCAAGGCCTCGGGCTGCGAGTGGATGAAGTCGCTCGGCCCGAGCGAGAACCTGCGCGGCTGGATGCGGCGCAACCGCCGCAAGGTGCCGTCGTTCACCGACAAGTACCTCGCAGAGCTGGGCCACAACGAGCGCGGGATCGCGCGCGTCTGCGAGCTGCACAAGCGCTTCGGCACGATCACGGTGCTCGAGGCGCCGACGCCCGAGGGCCAGACCGACTGGCAGGTCGCCCAGACGCTCGTCCGCTACCTGTCGGCCGCCTGCGAGTAGCGGAACGCCCGGCGGCCGTGGCCACCGGGCGTCCGTCGCGAGCCGAATGGGACCCCTCGGCTAGCGGGCTTTCACCGTCCGCTGTCCCGAGACCGAGGACACGTTGGTCGCTCCGCCCGTGAACACGGCGCGCACCTTCCAGGTGCCCCGCGCCGGCTTCCAGCGCAGCGCGGCCACGGCCTGGTCGCCGGCGGGCGTGAGCGACGCCGTTCCGATCGCGCGCCACTTGCGGGTCTTGGCGTTGTAGACCTGGAACTGCACGGTGCCCCCCGCGGTCTGGACCGGGGCGACGTACGCGCGCAGGGTGGTCCGCTTCTTCGCCTTCACCGACCGGGCGGCGCTGAGGTACACGTCCGCCGAGACGGGGACCCAGCCGCCGGCCGCGGCCGTCGTCCAGGTCGGGCCTCCCTCGAGCCGCGCCCGCACCGAGGTGTTGACCGCCAGACCGTCGAGCGGCATCGAGAACTCGAGCAGGCCGGTCTCTCCAGGCTCCGCCGCGACGGTGCCGAGCAGCCGCTCGACGCCTCCCGCCGGCGTCGCCCACAACGTGACGTTCGCGGGCTTGCCTGCGCCGGCGATCACGCCCGTGAGCAGGGTCCCCGAGCCGAACGGCACGATCGGGTCGAGTGGCTTGAGCGTCATGGCCGGCGCGATGCTGAATGCGCTGCCGGTCAACGAGAACGGCGAGAGTACCGTGCCCGTGACCGACTCGTAGGTCGCGTTGTCGACGGTCGGTCCCGGGTCCTCCTCAGAGTCGAGACCCACAGCCGCTTCAGGCTTGAAGACGACGCTCACCGCGTTGTAGGGGAGTGCGGCGTTGAGGTCCTCGACGGTCTTGGCGAGCGTGGGACGAGGCGGGATCGTCGGCAGGTCGACGCCACTGTCGGTCGGCGTCGCGACGCACTTGGCGGTCAGCGAGCCGGTCAATGGCGTGTTGCCGGGCAGCGTGAAGGGGACGTCGACCGTCTGGGTCGTCGCCACGCCGTACGCCCGCAGCGAGACGCGGGCGACGTTCGTGCCCGCGTGGATCGGGTCGAGCATCTCGACCGCCATGATCTGTGCCGCGCGGCGCGAGCGCCGTACCGTCGCGTCGACGTCGACGGCGGTGATGACCACGTCCTCGACGCCTTCCGCGCGCACGAGCGCCAGCTTGTCGAGCGCCCGCAGCGCGTCGAACGCCACCGCCCAGCTCACGTCTTCGGCGTCATCGACCAGGTCCGCGGTCACGATGCGGTAGCTCGTGACGCCGTCGGTGACGTCGATCGTGGTGGTGATGTCGGCGCTGCCCTTCGAGGGGCCGTCAGCGTACAGGCGCGCGGTCGCGATCGACGCGGCCGCACCGATGACGTCGGTACCGATGGAGCCGTCGGCGAGCAGTGCCATCGGAACGCTGACCGCGCTCGTGGTGGTCTCGTGCGTGCTCGCGTCTGTCGCGGTCGCGGTGATCGGAGTCGCCTGGGGCAGCGACGACGTCGTGCCGACCGCGCCGACCGAGCGGTCCAGCGTGAACGTGCCGCGCATCGCGGTCGGCCGACCCAGCTTGTACGGCTCCTGGAGGCTCGGCCAGACGCCGTCGACCCACGCGTTGGTCATCGCGAGCGCACTCGGACCGGTTCCCAGCACCGAGTGACCGAACGCGACGACGGTGCTCCCGTTGCCATAAGTCACCGTGCCGAGCGCACCTGCCCACAGGTCGCCCCACGCTTCGAGTGCGGTGACGCCCGCGCCGCCGACGAGCGGCGCCGTGAACCCACCCTCGCCCGGACCCGTTCCCGTGCTGCGCGGATTCGACGCCGAGAAGACCGTGGCGCCCTGGGCGCGCAACCGTGCCGAGAGCTTCCGGTACGCAGTCGAACGCGTGTCGAGACCGCCCAGGTACACGGCCGCGAGCGGGCGGGCGACGAGCGTTCCCGAGGGCCGGAGCCCGGAGAGCGACGCATCGTCCGGCGTCACGATCACCTGGTTGACCACGCCGTTCTCGGTGAGTACCGGCTTGGCGAGCGGGATGGCGCGCGCGGCGGCGGCCGACTCGATCGCCGACATCGCGTCGATGGGGGTCGCGAGCCCCGTGCCGCCGGCGGTGAAGTCCTCGCCGTAGGAGACGGCACCGACCAGCTTGTAGGTACCGCCGTCGTCGACGAGCAGCGGGCTGCCGCTCATTCCGGCGGCGATGCCGCCGATCTTCTCGATCGCGGTGCCCGTCGCTTCGAACAGGATGAGCGCGTCGGCGGCGTCGGGGCCTCCGGCGACCGCCATGATGGTCACGGGAATGGTCTCGATCTCGGACCCCTTGAGCACGGTGCGCATCGCCCCGGGGAGCGTGCCGCCGCTTGCGGCAAGCAGCTTGGTGTTCAGGGTCGCGAGGTCGAGGGTCTCCTCGGCAGGCCCGGCGTGGGCGGTTGCCGCGCAGAAGAGCGCGACGACGAGGACCGCCATGGCGATCGCGGTCCTCAGGGTGCGATGCATGGGCGCGGGCGTGGCGTGCGGTCTTGGCACGGCTTCCCCCTCTAGAGGGCTCCCGGCCCGGCCGCGTCTGGCGGCTGACCGGAGGGCAACTGGATAGTGCTGCCAGCGTAGCACGGCGACCTGCGGTGTCGTAGTCTGGTGCGAGAGAGGGGGCGGACAGAATGCGACAGTCCAGATCGCGCGTGCGTGCGGGGGTCCTGATGATGGCCTGCGTGGTCGCCGCACTTGCGTTCGCACCCCCATCCGCACTCGCCTCCGAGCCACCCACCATCACCGTGACCGCGGTGGGCGACGTCTGCTTCGCCTCCGGATCCGTGTCGCACGTGAGTCCGACTGCCCCGTTCGCGAAGGTCCGCCCGCTGCTCTCGGCCGCGGACGTGACCGTCGGCAACCTCGAGACACCGCTCTCGAAACGCGGGCGCGCGGTGGCCGGGAAGACGTACACGTTCCGGTCGAGTCCCAAGATGACGGCGGGTCTGACCTGGGCGGGGTTCGACCTGCTCGCTCTGGGCAACAACCACACGCGCGACTACGGTCCCGCGGCGCTGCGGGACACGGTGAGGTACCTCGATGCCGCCGGTCTCGCTCACGCGGGCGCTGGCGTCAACCGGACCGCGGCCTTCCAGCCGGCGATCATCGAGCGCGACGGCGCCAGGATCGCGTTCCTGTCGTTCTCCCAGATCGGTCCGGCGAACTTCTCGGCGACCTCGACGTCGCCGGGCACCGCCTTCACGATGAGCGCGTCGCAGGTCAAGCGTGCCATCGCGGCGGCGCACGGACAGGCGGACTACGTGATCGTGTCGTTCCACTGGGGTGTCGAGGAGAGCTACAAGCCGACGAGCTCGCAGGTGCGGTTCGGTCGCGCCGCGGTCGACGCCGGTGCCGATCTCGTGCTCTCGCACCACCCGCACGTGATCCAGGGCGTCGAGTTCTACCGCGGCAAGCTCATCGCGTACTCGTTGGGTAACTTCGTCTTCGCGCCACCCAGTGCGGCGCGACACGATACGATGATCCTGTCGCTCACGCTGACACCCGACGGTCCGACCGCCGTGACCGCGCGCCCGGTACACATCGACGGACGCGGCCGCCCCTCGGTCGCCACCGGCTCGACCGCTCGCAGGATCGATTCCATCATCGTGAAGACCTCGCGAGGCCGAGGGACCCGTGCGACCGTCCGCTCGGGAGTCGTCGAGCTCGCTCCACGCTAGCGCACCACAAGACCCCGCCGGTGCGGGACGTGACCACGAGGAGCACGCATGGGACTGTTCTCGGTAGTGACCGATTCGACGGCCGACATCCCCCCGGAGCTCGCCCAGAAGCACGGCATCTCGGTCGTGCCGCTCAACGTCGTCTTCGGCGGCGAGGCTTTCCCCGACGGCCAGCTGACGCAGGCCGAGTTCTTCGCACGGATGCGCTCGAGCGCCAAGCTCCCGACGACCTCGCAGCCGCCCGTCGGCGCGTTCGTCGACGCCTACGAGCGCGCGCTCGCCAAGGCCGAGCGCGTCGTCTCGGTGCACATCTCGAACAAGCTCTCGGGAACCATCGAATCGGCCCGCGCGGCCGCCGAGCAGTTCGGCGGGCGCGTGCACGTCTTCGACTCGCTCAACCTGTCCTGGGGGCTCGCGTGGCAGGTCATGGACGCTGCCGCGGCAGCCTCCGAGGGGCTGGCGGCGGAGGCGGCGCTCGAGCGGCTCGCGGTGGTACGCGAGCGCGTGAAGCTCATCGTCGGTCTCGACTCGCTCGACAACCTCGCGAAGGGCGGTCGAATCGGCCGCGTCGGGGCGTTCCTCGGCTCGTTGCTCGACATCAAGGTCACGCTCACCGTGGGCGAGGACGGCGCCTTCCTGCCCGTCGCACGGAGCCGCGGCGAGAAGGCCGCCCTGAAGCACACGATGGAGTGGGTCGGCTCGCAGCTCGGCCCGGACCGCCGCGGCAAGTTCGCGATCGGGCACGCGCTCTCGCTCGAGCGTGCCGAGTGGCTTCGTGACGAGATCGTGAAGCGCTACGACGCCGTCGAGGTACTCGTGTACGAGACGGGGTCCGTCATCGCGACGCACACCGGCACCGGCTGGGGTGTCGCGGTCGTGCCACTCGACTAGAACCGCCAGGCCGCCGTCGCAGGGTGGATCGATCAGCGTCGCTCGCTCGTGGCGACTTGCCGGTGCCGGCTCAGTCGCGTTCCCACTTGAGCGAGCGCTTCACGGCCTCGGCCCACAGCACCCGCAGGTGCGCGATGCGCGCTTCACCCTCGGCGTTCGGCTCGTAGGTCTGGCGCACCGCCGAGAGCATCGGCAGGTCTGCCGGCGACTTCCAGACCCCGACCGCCTTGCCGGCCAGGTACGCCGCGCCAAGCGCGGTCGACTCGGCCATCGCCGCGACGTGGACCGGCATGTCGAGCACGTCGGCGAGCGTCTGCATGACGAGCGAGTTCACGGTGACGCCTCCGTCGGCGCGCAGCGAGTGCAGCGGACGGCCGGAGTCCGTCGACATCGCGCCGATCAAGTCGCCGACCTGCAGCGGGATCGACTCGAGAGCCGCTCGCGCGATGTGCGCCGCGTTCGCGCCGCGCGTCAGTCCGAAGATCGCTCCGCGCGCGTACGGGTCCCACTCGGGCGCGCCGAGGCCGGTGAGCGCGGGCACCAGGACGACGCCGTTGGAGTCCTCGACGCTGAGCGCGAGTTCGGTCAGTGCCGCGGGCGAGTCCGCGAGATGCAGCTGCTCGACGACCCACTGCACGACCGCGCCGCCCATGAAGATCGACCCCTCGAGCGCGTATTCGAGCTGGTCGCCGGTTTGCGCCGCGAGTGTCACCGCGAGCTGCTGCGAAGAGGGCTGTGTCGTGCCAGCGTGCGTCAGGGCGAACACCCCGGTTCCGAAGGTGACCTTCGCGTCGCCCGGCTCGAAGCCACCGTTGCCGACCAGGGAGGCCTGCTGGTCGCCGCACGCCGCGCCGATGGTCACGGGCGCGCCGAGGACGTCGGCTGCCGACTCGCCCAAGACGGCCGAGGACGGGTGTACCGAGGGCAGCAGCGTCATCGGTACGCCGAACAGCTCGCACAGCTCTGCGGACCATTCGCCGCGGCCGATGTCGAAGAGCAGCGTGCGTGAAGCGTTGGTCACGTCGGTGACGTGGAGTGCGCCGCCCGACAGGTTCCAGATCAACCACGTGTCGATCGTCCCGCACGCCAGGTCACCCGCTTCGGCCCTCTCCCGCGCTCCCTCCACGTTGTCGAGCAACCACGCGATCTTGCTCGCCGAGAAGTACGGGTCGATGCCGAGTCCCGTGAGCTCCCGCACGTGCGCGTCCACGCCCGGGCGCTCGGCTATCCGGTCGCAGTACTCCGCGGTGCGGCGATCCTGCCAGACGATCGCGTGATGCAGCGGCTCGCCCGTGGCACGGTCCCACAGCACGACGGTCTCGCGCTGGTTGGTCACGCCGATGGCCGCGAGCTGCTCGGCGGTGATGCCCGCCTGTGTGAGCGCGTCCCGAGCGGTCTGGAGCTGGTCGGACCAGATGCGGTTCGCGTCGTGCTCGACCCAGCCGGGTCGCGGGAAGTGCTGCTCGAGCGCGATCTGGGCCATGCCGCGCTTCTCGCCGGCCTCATCGAACACGATCGAGCGGGTCGAGGTCGTTCCCTGGTCGAGTGCGAGGACGTACACGAAGGCCACCTCCGGAATCGCGTTGCGGACACGGAGAGAGTACCCAACAGAGGGCGAGGATACCGCTCGTCACGGGGCCGCAGCTCACCTCCTACCGGGCGCTCGTGCGGCGCGGTAGACTGGCAGGCAGGAGTGAGCGTCATGCACGGCAATGGTTGGCGTCAGGGGGGTTTGATGGCACAGGAAGTCGGATCACAGGACGCGGGTCCGCAGGCGGGCGATCCGCAGCCTGCCGAGCGGGAGCCGGGCAAGCGCCGCAGCGCCTGGCCCTGGATCGCGCTCGCCGTCCTCATCCTGATCGTCCTGTTGCTGCTGTGGTGGTACTGGCGCACCCCCGAGGACGGTGCCGTCACCGTCGTCAAGAAGACCGAGATCGCCGTGACGCCGCCGCCCGCGCAGCCCGAACCCGCCGCTCCCGTTTCCACCGCTCCGGCCACTCAGACGACCGACACGAGATTCGTGCCCGACGTGCTGGGCGACCCGGCCGATCGCGCCAAGCGCAAGCTGGACGCGGCTGGCTACGTGGCCGCGACGAGCTACGTCTTCACGACCTCCAAGGCGACCGGTCTCGTACAAGAGCAGAGCCCCGCGGGCGGCACCGAGCTCGAGCCCGGCAAGACCGTCAACATCGTCGTCACCACCGGCGGAAACGACGCCGTGCAGGTGCGTGTTCCCAAGTTGGTCGGCCTGACACGGGCCGCTGCCGAGGAGAAGATCAAGGCGGCAGGGCTCGTGCCGGTGATCAGCTACGGAACGACCGCCGAGAAGGGCACGGTCCAGAGCCAGTGGCCCCTGGGCGGAGACACGCTGCCCGAAGGTGGCGAGGTCCAGATCCAGGTCGTCCCCTAGGGAGGTCCTGCGCCGGAACGTGTCAGTCCCGGTTGCTAGCGTGGCTGTGGAGGCGAGCACCATGTCCACAGACACGTATCTCAGATCCCTGCGCGTACTCGAGCGCGCGCTTCGTTCGAGCCGCACGTCGACGCGCGAACGCGCCGTCGCGATGCTCGCCCACGTCGACCTTCTCGAACGCGAAGAGTGGCTCGCGCGCGCCGAGGCCGATCGAGCGTCCAGCGTGCGCAGCATGGCGGCCTTGGTCGCCGCGTGGGCGTCGGCCGTTCCGCACGGCACGTGGCCGGAACGCGAGGAGGTCGCGGACGGCACGCTCGCGCACGCGGAGCCGGTGGGCTCGGCTCCTGGCGCTCCGCATCCAGAGGGTGGGTGGAAGTGGGAGTACCTCGTCGAAGTGTGGCGCGAGGACGCGGTTCCGGTGGGTCTCTTTGTCACGGCCACGTGCGATGAGGACGACGAGCACGCTCGTCGGATCGCGCTGGGGCAAGCGGTGCTCGCGGTGGCACCCGACCGCGCGTCGTCCTTCGATCCGGGGAGTGCCGCGGCCTTCGTCATCGCCAAGAGACGCGAACGGCGCCGGACACGTCAGCGTCCGGCGCCGTGATCACGCAAGCGGGGTACGCCCCGCGCTCTAGGCTTCGTCGCTCGCGGCCTCTGCAATCGCCTGGTCGATCTGGGCGGCGGTCGCTCCGACTTCGCGCAGCGTCACGCTCTTTGCTCGTCCCATGATCGATCTCGCTTGGTCGGCCGAGGCCGAATCGACGGCGATGACGAGGGCCGCTGCGTCGCGTTCCAGGGCCTCTCCCAGCTCCTTCACGTCGTTGCGCGACATGCCCTTCCAGAAGTGGCCCACGACGGCCCCGCCGGCGGCACCGATCGCGCCAGCCTCCAGGAGCGCCGGCGGGAAGAGGATGCCCACGAGCCCGCCGACGATCATGCCGCTCCATGCCCCGAATCGCGCAGGTGTCTCGTGCTTGCGCACGATGCGGACATGCCCGGATTCGTCTTTGGCGACCACTGCCCCGTCGAACGTGCTGATCAAGTGCTCTTCACGCTCGGCCAGTATGAAGTCGAGATCCATGGACGCGTCGTCCACAGAGTCGTAGTTGCCGATGATGACCGTCACCATCTTCTCGTCGGGCACGTGTTCCTCCTGTCGTCGTCGATCTGGCGATGCGGGCTCCCGCGGAGTCCTCGGCGCGCCTCGGTGCTCGTCATGCGGGTGCGTGGCATGACGCGTCGTCGGACCTCGGGTCACGGGGTAGGTACCCCTATGGCCCCACACATCTATCGGCATCGGAGGGATTGCCATGGCGAAGGAACCGGTCTTCCTCTATCTCGCTACGTTTGAGTCGAGAGATGACGCGAACGCGGCCTACGACCACATCAAGGAGCTCCACTCGACGGGGATCGTGGGTACCTACGACGCCGCCGTCGTGTCGAAGGACGCCAACGGCAAGGTGAAGGTGAGCAAGGACGAGAAGCCCACCCAGTACGGCGCGTGGACCGGCCTCGCAGTCGGTGCCGTGGTCGGATTGGTGTTCCCGCCCATCCTCCTCGCCGACCTCGCGCTCGCCGCGTTCGGTGCGGGTGCGGGGGCGCTGGTCGCCCACTTCAGGAGCGGACTGTCGCGCGCGGACGCCAAGATGCTCGCAGACCTCATCGAGAACAGCGAGGCCGCCTTGTTGGTGTTCGGCCGCTCATCGCTCAAGGAGGCCATCGACACCGAGCAGATCAAGGCGAAGCGGCAGTGGGAGGGCGAGCTTCCGGTCGACCCGGACGCCTTCGACGCCGCCGTCGCCGAGGCGACACGGTCGATCGCGGGCGAGTGACGCACGATTCTGCCGCGCGTAACGGACCTGCAACATTGCGGGTGTACAACCGGTCCAGCGCCCGTCGGCGGCCATCCCACGCCGGCGGGCCGCTTGCTGCGACGACGCGGATTCTCGGTACAGCACCGGCACGCGGCGGCCGATACTAGCGAAGCGGGTCACGGGACACGTCCGGCGAAGGGGGAGCACGGTGGCAGGACTGGACGCGCGATCGGAGAGCTACATCGCGATGGTCCTCGGCGTGAACGGCCGCGTACGCCCCGCCGACCTCACGTCGATTCCCGTCCAGGATCGGGTCGGCGTACTGTCCGCCTACGCCGAGCGACACGCCGCCGAGGACCTGCGCATGGAAGGCGAGACGCTGGTGGTCGGACCACCTTCTGCGCTCGCTGCGCCGCCACCGCAGGCCGCGCCGCCCGCGCCTGTACCGACTCCTGCCCCCGCCCCTGCGCCGACGCCGGCCCCAGCGCCGACACCCGTGGCCGAGCACGTCGGCGGTGAGGTCCCCGGCAGCGCCGAAGACCTCGAAGCGCTCCTGGCGCCGACCAGCGTCGGCGGTGCCGTGCGACAGCCGGTGGACGGGCCTGTCGCCCCGGCTGAGGGAGAGACGCGTATCGATCCAGGCGCGGCCGCCGTACCTGCGCCCGTGACCGCGCCCGTGCCTTCAAGCTCACTCGGACCTCCCGTCGCGCCTGAGGGGAAGCCGGCCAGGCGCCCCTCGGTACTGTGGTGGTTCTTGGCGGTGTTGGTCCCCGTGCTCGGGGGACTGGTTGCCTGGCTTGTCGTCAAGCGGCGTGACCCCAAGCTTGCGACGAACCTGCTGCTTGTCAGCATGCTCCTCGGAGTCGCGCTCGCCGGCACGTTCTACTACTACTCCGGAACCTTGGGCGAGATGGTGTCGAACCGGGGGAAGCCGACCGTGATCCAGGTGCCAGGCGACTCGACCGCCGCCGTTCCCGCTGCCCCGGCCACCGCCACGCCGTGAGGGTGGGGGAGCGCATCGTTCGCTCTCGGTTCCGCGGCACGCTGCTGGGCGTGGCCGTTGGCGATGCGCTGGGCGCCCCGGTGGAATTTCTCGACCGCGCGCGGATACTCGAGCGCTACGGACCGTACGGCGTCGGTGGGCTGGAGCCGTGGGCGACGGGCGGCGGCGTGCCGATGGCGCCCGGGGCGGTGACCGACGACACGCAGATGACGATGGCCACGGCGCTGGGTCTTCTCGATGCTGCGAGCAGGGCCTCATCGGGCGGTCTCATCGACGTCTCCGACGCGGTGTGGGCGCGCTACTCCGAATGGGAGCTCACGCAACACGATCCCGGGCAGGCGCGCTACCCGGGCACGACCTGCCTGGCAGCCATCCGAGGCGGCTCGCCCGGCTCGCCCGACGACCCGGTCAACGACAGCAAGGGCTGTGGCGGAGTGATGCGCGTGGCGCCGGTCGCCCTTGCTTTCGAGCCCGTGCAGGCATTCGAGCGAGGAGCCGAGGTCGCCGCACTCACGCACGGGCACCCCACCGGGTGGCTCGCCGCCGGCTTCCTCGCCGACGTGGTATCGCGCCTGGTAAGGGGCCCGCGAGGGACCGCCGAGTTCCGCACCTCACGCGGCGGGCCCATCCCCGGGGCGATCGCCGAGACGCGCGAGGTGTTGCTCGGCTACGAGGAGTGTGACGAGACCCTCGATGCGGTGGACCGGGCGGTGGAGCTCTACATCTCCGACGCCCCGCTCGAGCGGTCGTTCGAGCTGCTCGGAGAGGGCTGGGTGGCCGAGGAGGCGCTCGCGATCGGCCTGTATGCCGCCTTGAGCTTCCCGGAGGACTTCCGGGAGGGTGTGCTGGCTGCCGTCAACATCACCGGAGACAGCGACAGCACCGGTTCGATCACAGGAGCCCTGCTGGGTGCGGCGCTCGGAGACGACGCGCTCCCGGCGGAGTGGTCCGCGCGGGTCGAGCACGCGGAGCAGCTCTCGCACCTCGCGGAGGACCTGTACGACGTATTCTCCAGCGAGCCCGAGCCGGCCGACTGGTAGCGACGCGTCTCGCCGCGCCGCTCATCGGGGACAATACGCTCACGGCACAACCGATGACGGAGGTCGATGATGAGGCGTGTGCGTGGATTCGTGTGGGCGGCACTGGTCGTCTTGGCGCTCTCGGGAAGCCTGGCGCTTGCCGGCTGCACCGGCACGGGCGGCGGCGGGGCCAAGGCGGACGACTCGGCGAAGCTCGAGGGGCTCTGGCAGGCCGATGAGGTCCTCGTGGGTACCAGCATGCAACCTGCGGTCAACGTGACCGCCGAGTTCAAGGGCGGGATGGTCTCGGGTAGCGGCGGTGTCAACCGCTACAACGGGTCGTACAAGACCTCTTCAGGCAACACGATCGAGTTCGGCAAGATCGCCTCGACCATGATGGCCGGGCCCCAGGACCTCATGGACGTCGAGCAGGCGTACTTCGCCGCGCTCGGCAAGGCGGCGAGCTTCGACGTGAGTGCGACCAAGCTCGAGCTCAAGGCCGACGATGGCACCGTGCTCGTGAGCTACAGCCCGCTCAAGCCCACGACGCTCACGGGAACCAAGTGGGTGTGCACGGCGTACAACAACGGCAAGCAGGCCGTCGTGGGAGTGATCGAGACGAGCACCATAACCGCCGAGTTCTCTGCGGACGAGAAGCTCTCCGGCGACGCCGGGGTCAACTCGTACAACACCACGTACCAGGCCGATCAAGGCGAGATCAAGATCAGCGCTGCGATCATCACGACCAAGATGGCCGGCCCGCAGGACCTGATGGACCAGGAAGCCGCCTATCTTGCGGCCCTGCCGCAGGCGACCAAGTACCGGATCGATGGCGACCAACTGGAGCTGCGTGACGCCAACGACGCCATGATCGCCCTCTATACCGCCGAGAAGTAGCGCTCTCGACGACGCGTGAAGCCAACGAGGCCCCGGCGCGAACGCCGGGGCCTCGCTCTGTTCGGGGTCGGCCGCCGGCGGGTCGCCGCGGCGGCCGGTGCCTACCAGGCCGTCGCGACCTCAGAGACCGTCCGGCGGTCCACGAGTGTTATGCACCCGCGCGAACAGGCGGTCCGGCAGATGCCGCAGCCCCAGCACTTCTCGGCGTGGTGGACGACGGGGGCGCGTCCGGGCTGCGCGTCGATGGCGTCGAAGGGGCACAGCGAGACGCACTGGTCGCAGCCGGTGCAGGCGCTCGGGTCGAAGACCGCGACGTCCTCGCCCTTCCACATGAGTTTGATGTCGTAGCCGGCCGTCAGGCGCATCGCCATGCAGCCGCTCTCGATGTTGCAGTTGCAGATGGCCGCGGTGAACGGCGTCTTGAACGTCCAGATCGAGTGCATGAGCCCGCGCTCCTCGCACGAGCGCAGCAGCGCCATCGTCTCCTCGACACTCATCGTGTGGAAGTCGTCGAGGTCTGGCCCGTTCTCGTAGTCCGAGAAGCCCTCGAGCAACGTGTCGGCGATGGGTTTCTGCGTGACGAGGATGCAGACCTCCTCGGCGGTCCGATTGGGCGCGTGCATGCGGCAGATGCACGGGATGGCCGTGATGCTCGACGACATCTCGAGCACCTTCTCGCAGTCCTCGAGCGAGAGGGGCTGCCCGAAGTGCGTGGGACGCATGTTCTTCGAGATCGCGTTGCGGCCGGCCTTTGCGAGCGGCGCGGGGAGCTTCTCGAGCGTCTCGCCGGCGACGATGGCCCTCGACCGCATCTGATCGAAGCCCTTGATGAATTCGAGCACGTACTCGCGGCGCTTGAGGTCCGAATCGAGATCGAAGGCGTAGTTCTGCGCCTGCAGATACCAGCGCTTTCCCTCACCGTGCTCGACACAGAACTGGCACATCGCGCGGTTCCCCTCTCGATCGTCTCCGTCATGTCATTATGTGCATGTGGGCGCGAATCGTCACCGCAGGTGGCGACGACCATGGTGTGTCGGCAGGCGGGCGAGGGAGGGCTTTCGTGACAGACGAGCAGCGCAGGGGTCCGGACGTCCCCAAGGGGATCCAGGTCGCCAACGCGAAGGTCGACCGCTGGTTCACGGTCGTCGCGATGCTCGTGGTCGACCTGATGGCCCTCGTCGCTCTCATCACGCTGGCCTGGTCGGCATGGGGCGTCTGCAGACTGCTCTTCGAGGCGATCAGCGCGGGCCACTACCAGGTGTCCACCGAGATCATCATCGAGATTCTCACGATCTTCATCATCGTCGAGGTGCTCGCGGTGTCGATGCACTTCCTGCGCGTGAACCGGATCGACATCCGGGACCTCGTCGACGTGACGCTCGCGATCGTCTTCCGCGAGGTATGGGTCGGGATGTTCTCCAAGGAGCTGCACTGGCAGGAGCTCGTCGCCATGTCGTTCCTGATCGCGGCGCTCGGCGCGCTGCGCTTGATGATGACGCGACAGCGCGCCCTCAAGATGGCGGTCGCGGAAGACGGGGACTAAGCCGTCGGGGCATAGCGGAAGACGGGTTCGATCAGCCGGATGGGTTGCGAAGGGCGGAGCCGTCGTGGCTAGTGCGCGGACTGTGCCTTCTGGATCATGAGTTCCGTGCGTGCAGCCCGACGCCGCCGCTCTTCCTCGGCGTACAGGTCGGTGACGCGACTCACCAGCTCTCCCGGCACGTCGACGCTGGCGCTGTAGCGGTACTCGGTCCTTTTGTCCGAAGCGTTCGCGGGAAGACGATCAACACCACTAGTCATCGTTTCCTCCACGTCCTGCGCCCGGCCTCCTCCCCGGAGCCGAGCGGCGTCTGCATCATACCCGCGAGGGTGCACCCGTAACATGCCGTTCGGCGGAATCCACAACCTCTCCGAACGGTCGCTCGTGACGCGCGGCACACCCGCTTCGGGGAAACTACAAGGAACCGGAAGGGAGTCCGCATGGCCGAGAACCGCGAGTCGTCTCACACCCTGCTGACCGATCTGTACCAACTCACGATGGCGCAGGCGTACCACTCGGCAGGGATCGCCTCGACCGACGCGTGCTTCCACCTGTTCTTCCGCTCCAACCCGTTCGGCGGGGGCTACTCGGTGGCGTGCGGGCTCGAGCAGGCGATCGAGTACCTCTCGGCGTTCCGATTCGCGCCCGATGACCTCGCCTATCTCGCCGAGCAGACCGGCAATGACGGCGGGCCGCTCTTCTCCGAGGAGTTCCTGGGGCATCTGGCCGAGATGCGCTTCACGTGCGACGTCGCGGCGGTCCCCGAGGGCACGGTCGTGTTCCCGCGCGAGCCGCTCCTGCGCGTGTGCGGGCCCATCGTGCAGTGCCAGCTCGTTGAGACGGCGCTGCTCAACATCGTCAACTTCCAGACGCTCGTCGCTACCAAGGCATCGCGCGTGTGTCTCGCAGCGCAGGGCGATCCCGTGGTCGAGTTCGGGCTGAGGCGGGCGCAGGGGCCTGACGGTGGGCTGTCGGCGAGCCGCGCCGCCTACGTGGGCGGCTGCGTCGGCACCTCGAACGTGCTCGCGGGCAAGCGCTACGGGATCCCGGTCTCGGGCACGCATGCGCACTCGTGGGTGATGGCGTTCGACACCGAGCTCGAGGCGTTCACCGCGTACGCGAAGGCGCTCCCGAACAACTGCACCTTCGTGATCGACACGTACGACACGCTCGAGGGTGCGCGGCACGCGGTCGAGGTCGGCCGGATGCTGCGCGAGCGGGGCCACGAGATGGTGGGCGTGCGCATCGATTCGGGCGACCTCGCGTGGCTCTCGAAGCGGGTACGCGAGATCCTCGACGACGGAGGCTTCCCCAGGGCGCGCATCGTCGCGAGCAACGAACTCGACGAGCACCTCATCGTCTCGCTCAAGGACCAGGGCGCCGCGATCGACGTCTGGGGCGTGGGCACCAAGCTCGCGACATCGTGGGACCAGCCGGCGCTGGGCGGCGTCTACAAGCTCTCCGCGATCCGCCGTCCCGGCGAGGACTGGACGCCGCGCGTCAAGCTGTCCGAGCAGACCGCCAAGGTCACGACGCCCGGGGTGCTCGGCGTGCGGCGCTACCGGCGAGAGGACGGCTCGCTCGCCGGCGACATGATCTACGACACCCAGGCGCCGCCCGCCGCTTCCGAGCCGACCATGGTCGACCCCACCGACGTCACGCGCCGCAAGACCTTCACCGCCGAGCAGACCGCCGAGGAACTGCTCGTGGAGGTGTTCTCGGCGGGGGATCTCGTCTACTCACCGCCGCCGATCACCGAGGTGCGCGAGCGGGCGCTCGCGTCGCTCGGCGAGCTCGACCCGTCCCAGACCCGGTTCCTGAACCCGCACGGCTACCCCGTCGGGCTCGAGCGTGGCCTGAACGACCTGCGCACGCGGCTCGTGCTCGAAGCCCGAGGAATCGACGCCCCGCCGACCAAGGAGTGAGAATGCGCGCGTTGCTGCTCATCGACGTCCAGAACGACTTCATGCCGTTCGGTTCGCTTCCCGTCGCCGAGGGAGACCTCGTGGTCCCGGTGGCGAACGAACTGGCGAAGCGGTTCGAGCTGGTGGTGGCGACCCAGGACTGGCATCCGGCCGATCACGGCTCGTTCGCGAGTGCGCATCCGGGCTGCTCGGTAGGCGACGTGATCACGCTCGGCGGCGTGACGCAGTTCCTCTGGCCCGATCACTGCGTGCAGCAGTCGGCCGGTGCCTCGTTCCACTCGGGGCTCGACGTCGCTCGGATCTCGCACGTGGTCCGCAAAGGGACCGACTCCGAGATCGATTCGTACTCGGGATTCTTCGACAACGGGCACCGCAAGGACACCGGGCTTGCGGGCTACCTGCGCGACCGCGGTGTGGACGCCGTGTGGATCGCGGGGCTCGCGACGGACTACTGCGTGCGCTACACGGCGCTCGACGCGCGAGAAATGGGCTTCTCGGTCAGCCTTGTCGTCGACGGGTGCCGCGGTGTCGACAACACGCCGGGAGACGTCGAGCGTGCGCTCGACGAGATGCGCGCCGCGGGATGCGACGTCGTGACCAGCTCGGATGTGGCGAGCGGCGCGGGATAGGCGGCACGCGCCCACGGACGCGTGGCCACGGACGGTCGGGCGGTCCTAGAAGAGGTCGCCCAGACCCTGCATGACGTCGGAGGCGTACTCCATGTGCCAGTCCTCGAGCGACAGGTAGAACGTCGGGTTGAAGACGACGCCCATGCACTTCACCAGGTCGATGAGCTCGTCGAGCAGGTAGCCGCTCTCGACGACCAGGTCGACGACTTCCGGGTTCACGTAGTCGTCGGTGATGGGTATCGGCGTCCAGAAGAACTTGCGGCCGTCGTGCTTGACGATGATGTCGAGCACCAGGTTGCCGGCGGTCGTCACGGCGAGCTCGATGTCGCCGGGGAGGTTCTTCTTGAGCACGGCGATCTGGCGCTCGAGGCGCGCGGCCTTGCACAGGGTGTCCTCGTCCACGCGCATCGCGAACGGGGTGGACGGGAGAGAGCGGAGGACTTCGCGGAGGTTGCACGCCGTGACCAAGGGCTTCTCGGGCACGTTCTTGCGCAGCACCTCGAGCGCGAGGTTGGCCTCGGCGGCTGATGTCGCGTTGAGGAGCACCCGGAACAGGTCGCGGGTCTCGTCGGTGAAGTGCGGCCTCAGTTGGGCGAGACCGCTCGTGAGCGTGAGCACTGGATCCTCCGCAAGGATGGTTCTGGTCGTCGTGATTGTGTGTATCGGCAGGCGTGCGAGTGGGATGAATGACCGAGGTCGACGTGCGTGTGACCTGGGTCACAACTGCGGCGCTGGCTGGCTCCCGGACCAACCGTGCCGGCGGGTTCTAGGGCATAATCTGAGCCTGGAAACGAATACGGCCCGCACATCCGAGTGGAGGAACGAGCACGTGAGGATCGTCGTCGCCCTGGGCGGAAATGCATTGCTGCGCCGGTCCGACCCCCTGACCGTCGAGGCACAGCGCCGCAACGTGGCCACCGCCGCGCGGGCGCTCGCCCCGCTCGCGCTCGAGCACGAGCTGCTGCTCGCGCACGGCAACGGCCCCCAGGTAGGACTGCTCGCGCTGCAGGCGGCCGCGTACGACCCGGCCGAGCCGTACCCGCTCGACGTGCTGGGCGCCGCGACCGAGGGCATGATCGGCTACATGGTCGAGCAGGAGCTTGGCAACCTGCTCCCGTTCGAGAAGCGGATCGCGACCGTGCTCACGATGGTGGAGGTCGATCCCGAGGACCCCGCCTTCGACGACCCGACCAAGTTCGTGGGCCCCTGCTACGACGAAGCGTCGGCCGCCCGGCTCGCTGCCGAGAAGGGCTGGGCCTTCAAGCAGGACGGCGACGCGTGGCGCCGGGTGGTCGCGTCGCCCGAGCCCAAGCGCATCTTCGAGATGGACCCGATCTGCTGGCTCCTCGAGAAGGGCGCTGTCGTCATCTGCACGGGCGGCGGCGGGATACCGACCGCCTACCTGCCGGATGGCACGCGGACGCTCGTGGGCGTCGAGGCCGTCATCGACAAGGACCTGGCGAGCGAGCTGCTCGCCCGGGGCGTGGGAGCCGACCTGTTCGTGATGGCCACCGACACGGAGGGGGTCTTCCTCGACTGGGGCACGCCCGCCGAGAAGCTCCTCACCACGGTGACCGTCGACGAGATCTCCGCACGCGACTTCGCGTCCGGCTCGATGGGACCTAAGGTGGACGCGGCGGTGCGCTTCGTGCGCGCGACCGGCAACCGCGCAGCGATCGGGCGGCTCGAGGACATCGGCCGCATCGCCGCGGGCGAGGCGGGCACCAACGTCGTGCCGTAGGGCGGGCCCTGTCGTGTAAGGTGGAAGCGCAAACCTGACTGACCGGTTCAGTTTGGAGGACCCATGCCTGTCAGCGTCGTCACAGACTCCGTCGCGTCGATCCCCGCCGACCTGCTCGCCGAATACGGCATCGACGTCGTCCAGCTCCACGTCCACGACGGCGAGATGGACCGGCCGGACAACGAGATCGACCTCGACGCGTTCTACCGGCGTCTCGAGGACCTGCGCGTCCTGCCCACGTCGTCGCAGCCCAGCGTCGAGTCGCTCCTCTCGGCGTTCACGCGCGCCGTCGAGCGGGGAAGCGAGGTGCTGGGCGTCTTCGTCTCGAGCAAGATGAGCGGCACGCTCGAGACCGCGCGGATGGCGGCTGACATCGTGCGCCGCGAGCACCCGGGGGCGCGCATCGAGCTGATCGACAGCGGATCGAACTCCATGGAGGAGGGCTACGGCGCGCTCGCCGCGGCCAAGGCCGCGCAGGCGGGGGAGGCGATCGAGCGCTGCATGGCGGCGGCGACCGAGACGCTCAAGCGCACCCGCTACCTGTTCACGCCCGCCTCGCTCGAGTACCTGCGCCGCGGCGGGCGGATCGGGGGCGCCTCGGCGTATCTGGGCGCGCTGCTGCAGATCAAGCCCATCCTGACGGTCGAGAGGGGCGAGACGCAGCAGTTCGGCCGCGTTCGCACGCACGCCAAGGCCCTCGCCGAGATGACCGCGAAGTTCACCGACGACGTGAAGGTGCACGGCTTGGCCCAAGTCTGCGTACACTACATCAGCGACCGGGCCACCGCGGAGGTCTACGCGAAGGAACAGATCGAGCCGGTCGCGAAGTGCGCCGTGCGGGTGATTCCCGTCAGTCCGGTCATCGGACTGCACGTGGGACCGGCCGTCGGGATCGTGTACACGACCGCCAGGGACTGGGAGTGACGTTGCCGCCGTACCTGCTCGCGACCGACTCGTGTTGTGATCTGCCTGCCTCACTCGCCACCGAGCTCGACCTGATCGTGCTGGAGTTCCCGTTCACGCTCGACGGCGAGCAGCACTTCGACGACCTGGGTGTCTCGATGCCCGCCTCCGAGTTCTACGCCGCGATGCGGGCCGGCTCCGCGCCGACCACCGCGCAGGTCCCCATGCCCGAGTACCTGAAAGCGTTCGGCTCGGCCGCCGAGCAGGGCGTGCCCATCCTCTTCCTCAGCTTCTCCTCGGCGTTGTCGGGGACGTTCCAGTCGGCGCTGCTGGCTCGTGACACCGTGCTCGCCGAGCACCCCGGTGCCGACATCCGCGTCATCGACACGCTCTCGGCGTCCGTCGCGCAGGGCTGGATCGTCATCGAGGCCGCGCGCAGGCGGCTTGCCGGAGCGACCGTCGACGAGCTCGAGGCCTGGGTCCACGAGGCCATCCCGCACGTGAACGGCTACTTCACCATCGACACCCTCGAGCCGCTCCGCCGCGGCGGACGGGTCTCGGACTTCGCCGCCGTCGCGGGCGCGATGCTCGACGTGAAGCCGGTGCTGCGCATCGATTCGAGCGGCGAGTTGGTCGTCGACAAGCCGGTCCGCGGCCGCAAGAAGTCGGTGCGCGCCCTGGTCGAGGCGTTCGCCGAGCGTGCCGAGAAGGACGCCGGCCATCCCGTGGTCGTGGCGCACGGCGATGCGAGCGCGGATGCCGAGGCGCTCGAGGCCGCTCTCCGGGAGCGTGCCGAGATCGGCGAGGTCATCCACCTCGACGTGGGTCCCGTCATCGGCTCCCACACCGGGCCCGGGATGGTGGCCGTGGTCTTCTGGGGAGACGAGCGTCCATCATGAGCAGTCCCGTCGTACCCGTCATCCTCGGCGTGCTGGCACTGGTTGCCGCCGCCTACTTCGCGCTCATCGCCTGGCGGGCGGACTCGTTCGCGAGTGCGCTGTTGCACCGTGGGTGGGCCGAGAAGGGCTGGACGCAGGCCCGGCTGACCGCCCGCCTCCGCGTCCTGGGGGTCGTCGGCGTGCTCGTTTCGCTCGGTGCCATGGGCCTCGCGGTCTTCCGGGCTCTCGGCTGATGTCGGCGCGGCGCTTGCTGAACCCTCGCCCATGACCGAATCGACTTCCGCGGCGGCCGACACCGCGACACCCAAGAGGCACATCCCCGGCTGGCTCGACCGGCTGACGCCGCGGGCCGGGGTCCGCGTGCAGCTCTTCTCGGCGGCGATCATCTGGTTGGTGGGCGCGAGCATCCTGCTCGTGCGCGGCTTCACGTTCCTCCACGACAAGTGGGTCGTCCCGATCGTCGTGGCGGCGCTCGTCATCGGGTTCGCCAAGGAGCGCTACATCCTGGGCAACTACGCGCGCAAGGCGGTCGTGCGGATCCACCGGCGCGGCAAGGCGTGCTACTTCGGCTTCTTCTCGATGAAGTCGTGGCTGTTCATCGTGGTGATGATGGGCGGCGGGATCGCGCTGAGGCACTCGGTACTCGCCGATAGCCGAGACATCATCCCGTGGGGGCGCGACGTGCTCGCGGTGATCTACGTCGCGGTGGGTACCGCTCTCGCGTACGCCGACCGCGTGTACTGGCAGGCCGCGCTCGCCAAGACGCCCGAGCAGCTCGACGCGGTCGAGCATCAGGTCGACGGGTAGATTCACGAGCGTGCAGGTGGGCGCCCGATGCGCCGCCGGCAAGAGCGAACGGTACCCGATGGGGGGAGACGCGACATGAAGGTCGTGGCGGTCAACGGTTCTCCGCGCAAGGGCGGCAACACGTCGCAGCTCATCGAGGCGGTCTTCGTGCCGCTGCGTGAAGCGGGCATCGAGTGCGAGGTCGTCAACCTCGCCGGCAAGGAAGTCCGCGGGTGCACCGCGTGCATGCGCTGCCGCGAGCTCAAGGACGGCCAGTGCCACGGGCGGCGCGACTTCGGCAACGAGGTCATCGACGCGCTGCGCGATGCCGACGCCGTGCTGCTGGGCAGCCCCACGTACTTCGCCGACGTCACCGCCGAGATGAAGGCGGTCATGGACCGCGTGGGCTACGTCTCGATGGGCAACGGCGGCTTCTTCGCGCGCAAGCCCGGTGCGGCGGTCGTCGCTGTGCGCCGCGGCGGCGGCATCCACGTCCACGACACGATGAACCACTGGTTCACCATCCAGCAGATGCTCATCGTCGGCTCCACGTACTGGAACCTGGGCTACGGCCGCGAGAAGGGCGAGGTCCAGGGCGACGACGAGGGCCTGCGCAACATGCGCAACCTTGGCGAGAACATGGCGTGGTTGCTCGGCAAGCTCGCCGAGTAGGGCCGCGGGACCGGTCGTCGGACGCTACGGCAGCTTGATCGCGTCAGGCGCGCTGCCTTCGACCGCGATGCCGCTGGCGGTCACCTCGGCCTTGTAGACCGACAGGCCCGGTGCCGCGTCGAGGAAGTCGTTGACGTAGGTGAACACCGCCTCGGTCGCCTGGGCCGCCTTGTCACCGCCGAGCGGGATGCCCTCCGCGACGACCTTCACCTCGCCGGCCTTCACGATCTCGCCGTTCTTGAACTCGACCGGACCGGACACCGAACCGCTGTAGCCGTTGCCGTCCACGACGACGACGGCGTCGAGCTTGATGACGCCTTCGCCGGGCAGCGACAGGTCCACGCGGGAGACATCGAGGCTCGTCCCGCCGGTGTCGGGCAGGTAGGTGAACGCGTTGATGAGTGCCGAGAGCTCCTCGGGCGTGAACGTCGCTTTGAAGGGGTGGCTGCCGGTCGGCTCGAGCTTGGTCAGCTCGACCGGCTGCGTGGGGAACGGCGCGTCGACCCCGGCCTTCTTCATCGCGGACTCGTAGGCAGAGCGGCGCGACTCGAAGGTGGGGGCGTTGTTCGAGCCGCGGTTGAGGGCCCAGACGATGAGTGCGACGAATCCCGCGAGCACCAGGACCGCGATGAGGATGCCGATGATCAGCCCCGTGCGCTTGCGTCGGGGACCCTCCGGCGGCTCGGTCGCCGGGGCGGTGCCGGTCGGCGGAACCCCTCCGCCGGGAGGCTCGAGCACGGCGGTCGCGCTCTGCGTGTCGGGCGAGGCGGGGTTCGGCGTCTCGGGGGTCTCGGCCATGGAGTGGCTCCTCGGCGGTCGGGTCTTCGGTTGCGAGCACGGGCGAGCGCCCGCCGGTTGAAGCGTACCCGAAGCGGCGTCAGACTGGTGCGGTCGCACGGCCCGGTTCACCCGCGGGTCCTGTGCGCACGACGAATCCGACAGAAGGGCGCCACGTGCACGCGTTCGCAGACCAGCAGCTCGCCGAGAGGCTCGAGGCGATCGTCGCCGTGTCGCTGCGCTCGTTCGCCGAGACCACGCGGCGGCTCTGGCCCGAGACCGATGCCGAGTGTCTCGAGGTGGCGGGCGGCGTCGCGGCGTACGTCGTGCCGGGATCGCCGCTCAACTCGGCGGGCGGTCTCGGTTTCGCCGGCGAGGTCGGCCACGACGACATCGAGCGGCTCGAGCACTTCTACGAGGAGCGCGGCGAGCGGCCGGTCATCAACCTGTGCCCGCTCGCGCACGCGTCGCTGCCCCGGGTGCTCGGCGAGCGCGGCTGGACGATCGTCTCGTTCGAGAACGTGCTCGTCCGCGACCTGCCTCGCGACGAGGAGCTGCCCCAGCCCGATCCGCACGTGGGCATCGAGCTCGCCGAGACCCCCGAGGAGCGCGAGCGTTGGGCGCTCATGGTCGCGAACGGCTTCGCGGCGCCCGACGATCCGACGCCCGCCGAGCTGCGGCTGGGGCGTGCGGCGGCGGCGCGCGAGGAGGCGCGACTGCTCACGGCGATGCTCGACGGGCAGCCGTCCGGCACCGGGGAGCTCGAGATCTGGGACGACATCGCGTGGCTCTCGGCCGACACCACCCTGCCGCAGTTCCGCGGGCGCGGCGTCCAGCGCTCGCTGCAGCGCGCCCGGCTCGCGCTGGGCCGCGACGCCGGATGCACGCTCGCCGTGACCGAGTCGGTGCCTGGCAGCGGGAGCCAGCGCAACATGGAGCGCCTGGGCTTCCGGGTGGTCTACACGCGTTGCGACGTGACGGCGCCCAAGCGGGGCTGACCGCTCCGAGCGTCGGGTCGCGCCCACCGCCGTCCTCGCCACACGCCGAGCGTGCTACGCTCGTGACCTCCACCCCGACCCGCCGAGAGGACCGCCATGACCGTGTCGCCCGAGACCACCACGATCGCCTTCATCGGAACCGGCGTCATGGGCGCCTCGATGGCGGGGCACCTCATGGACGCCGGCTATCCGGTCGTGGTCTTCAACCGCACGCGTGTCCGCGCGCAGACGCTCGAGGAGCGGGGAGCGCGTTGGGCCGACACTGCGGGAGAGGCCGCGGCGCAGGCCGACGTCGTCATCTCGATGGTCGGCTACCCCGCCGACGTCGAGGCGATCTACCTGGGCGCCAACGGCATCGTCGCGAGCGCACGCGAGGGCGCGGTCCTCGTCGACATGACGACCTCCTCGCCCGCCCTCGCCGAGAAGATCGCCGCGGCAGCGGCCGAGCGCGGACTCGCCTCACTCGACGCGCCCGTCTCGGGCGGGGACATCGGCGCGCGCAACGCGACGCTCACGATCATGGTCGGCGGCGAGCAGGCGGCCTTCGACACGGTCCTGCCGCTGTTCGAGGTCATGGGCGCCAACGTGGTCCTGCAGGGAGGTCCGGGCGCCGGCCAGCACACCAAGATGGCGAACCAGGTGGCGATCGCCGGGTCGATGCTGGCCACCGCCGAGTCACTCGCCTACGCCGAGCACGCCGGTCTCGATCCGGCGCGCGTCCTCGACTCGATCGGCGCGGGCTCCGCGGCGTCGTGGTCGCTCGCGAACCTGGCGCCCCGCATCCTGAAGGGCGACTTCGCACCCGGCTTCTACGTGAAGCACTTCGTCAAGGACATGCGAATCGCGATCGAGTCCGCCGAGGCGATGGGGATCTCTCTGCCCGGCCTTGCCACCGCCAAGCGCCTGTACGAGCTGCTCGAGTCCAGCGGTGGAGCGAATCTCGGCACCCAGGCGCTCTGGCTGCTGTACGCGAGTGACGCGCAGCGCGAGCGCGCAGGCGTGGATGCCTCGGCGCGCGCGACAGCAAGCGGGTCGTAGCGTGCAGCTCGCGGGCGCGATCATCGGGGTGCTCGCCGGGTTGCTCGGCGGCATCTGGGGCGGCTACAAGCTCGGCGAGCACGTGCGCGGCAATCCGCGCGAGTACTGGACGTGGAACGCCGTGGCCTTCGTGGTGTGCGTGCTGCTCGACATGGTCGGACTCGCGCTGGGTTGGCACTGGCTCGCCGTCTCGGCGCTCGGTCTGCTCGCGGGGCTCATCACGGGGATGAAGTACGGCTACTCGGAGTCCATCGGCATCTGGAAGATGTTCGACACCTGGACCGGCGGGGACGCCGACCTGAGGCCGCCGGTCGACGACGCGGGCCCGACCGACGACGGGATGCCCGGACCCGAGCAGGGCGTCTTCCGAGACGACCGCTCGTAGGGCCGCGGCACGCGGGCGTCGGTCCTCCCGCTGCGCGCCTACAGTCCGAGCAGCTCGCTGAGCCGGTCGGGACGGAAGTCGACGCACACACCATCGCCGATCTCGAAGGTCGGCGTGTGGAGCCGCCCCTCGTTGTGCTCGGCGGCGCGCTTGCGGGCGTCGGGATCTCCCTCGACGTCGATCTCGGTGTAGGGGATGTCGTGAGCCTCGAGCCAGGCTCGTGCGCGGGCGCAGTCGCCGCACCACGAGCGGCAGTACATCGTGACGTGCGGGGTGGCGTTGTCGCTCATGGAGGTGTCCTTTCCTTGCGGCGGTGCACACCGTCCGTCCGGTGCCTGCGATTCATGTACCCGTCGCGGCATCGGTCCCGCGCGCGGCGGTGGGTTCGCGGGTCGCGCGCATCTCGCATCGGCCAGCGCCACGCGCGCTGCAGGCGTGTGTCAGAATGGGGAGCGGTGTTCGGCCGACCAGGACAGGGGGGCGACAGTGGCTGACGAGGCACACTCTCTCGCCGTATTCATAGACTTCGAGAATCTCGCTCTGGGCCTGACGCCGAGGGGCGGTGGCAGGCGCGCCAAGAAGACCGAGGTGCTCGACATGAAGCGCGTGCTCGAGCGCCTCGTGGAGAAGGGCAAGGTCGTCGCGAAGCGTGCGTACGCGGACTGGGCCCGGTTCGGCGAGTACACGACGCCGCTGCACGAACTCGGCATCGAGCTGATGGAGATCCCCGAGCGCGGCATGACCGGCAAGAACTCCGCCGACATCCGTCTGGTCGTCGACGCGATGGAGCTCAGCTATGCCAAGGAGCACATCGACGTCTTTGTGATCGTGTCCGGCGACAGCGACTTCACGCCGCTCGTGCTGCGGCTGAAGGAGAATGGCAAGACGGTCGTGGGCGTCGGGATGAAGGACTCCACGAGCGACCTGCTCGCCGCCAACTGCGACGAGTTCATCTACTACGAGGACATCGGCCGCGCCGCGGGCGCGCCGACGCTCGGCGAGGCGATCCCGCGCGCCAAGCGCCCCGCGTTCAAGCTGCTCTTCGACACGATCGAGGCACTGCAGCGCGAGAACGTCGACAGCATGCACAGCTCGCTTGTGAAGGACACCATGAAGCGCAAGCAGCCGCAGTTCTCGGAGAGTACCTACGGGTACCGCTCGTTCACGCAGATGCTCGAAGACGCGCAGAAGCTCGGGTTCATCACGCTGCGCAAGGACCCTCGGAGCGGCACGTACGTCGTCGAGGGGTTCGCCGGATAGGGGCGCAGCGCTCCGCGGGGACGTGACGCGGGTCACAGCAATCCCGTTACCAGCGGTAACACGCCGGGCATGGTGTGCCGATGTGGTACACTGGCGGGCGGAGCCTATCCAGACACGCCCACCATCGTAGCCATCGTCGAAGCCTGAGGCGGAGTCATCACATGATCCGGAAGCGCCTGTCCACAGCGACACTCGTCGCCCTCGCCGTCGTGTTCGTGTCCGCGATAGCCCCTGCCGCGGCATCCGCCATCACTCGAGACACGGCCATCGCGCGCGGCAAGGTCTGGCTCAACTACACGTGGGTCGATCCCAAGACCGGCGCAACTCGCACGAGCGTCCCGTACAGCCAGGCGAAGTGGGCCCTCGAAAGCGGGGCGCCGGTCCCCACCTCGACGCCGTCGCCCTCGATCGCGGGCTACCGCACCGACTGCTCCGGCTTCGTCTCGATGTGCTGGAACCTGCGCGACGGGCAGGGCCGGCCGTACTCGTCGAGCACGTGGGAGTTCGGGAACAACAACTCCTCGCTCTACAAGATCCGCCAGATATCCAAGGGCGAGCTGCAGCCGGGAGACATGTTGCTCGCCTCGGCGAAGTGGGGCGCGAAGTACCCGCACGCGATCATCTTCGCGGGGTGGAGCAAGCCCGACATGAGCGAGTACTGGGCGCTCGAGCAGACGACGAGCAGCTCGCACGACGGGACCGTCCTTCGCACTCGGCCGTATGGGCAGGCGTACTATCGCCCGTTCCGCCTGGAAGGCATCGAAGAGGACTTCGCTGACTGCCAGACGCGCGTCACCGGTGCCGACCGCTACTCGACCGCTGCTGCTGCATCGAACGCCGCGTTCCCCGCGAGCACAACCGCGTCGGTTCCCGCACTCGTCATCGCCAGCGGCGAGAACTGGCCCGACGCGCTGGGCGGAGCCGCGCTCTCCGGCGCCGTCCGAGGTCCGCTGCTGCTGACCGCGGCGAAGACACTGCCCGCGGCGACGGCGGCCGAGATCGTGCGGCTCAAGCCCGGCCGCATCTACGTGCTCGGCGGAGAGCCGACCGTGAGCAGCACCGTCGTGAGCAAGATCGCCGGCGTGGTTCCGGGGACTCCGATCACACGCGTCGGAGGCCCCAACCGCTACGACGTCGCCGCGTCGGTCGGCCGCATCGCGGTGGGCGAGGCGCGCGCGAAGGGTAGCGTCATCGAGACCGCGTTCGTGGCCACCGGACTGACGTTCCCCGACGCGCTCGCGGCCTCGCCGCTCTCCGCCAAGACCGCCTACCCGATCCTGCTCACCAAGCCCAACGCGCTCATGCCGGCCCCCGCGGCCGCGCTGCGCGACCTCAAGATCAAGAACGTCGTCATCCTGGGTGGCCCGGCTTCAGTGAGCCCCACCGTCGAGGCGGCGCTCGCCAAGCAGGGCTACAAGGTCACCCGGATCGCCGACGCCAACCGCTACTCGACCGCGATCAAGATCGCGCGGTTCGGGGCGGGCATGGGCGTCGGCCTCAAGTGGGACGAGATCGGCGTCGCTTCCGGTGCCGCGTTCGCCGACGCGCTGTCCGGCGGTGCCGCGCAGGGGCAGACCGGATCGCTCCTGGTGCTCACGCCCGGCGGCTCGCTCGACCCCGGCGTCCGCGCGCTGATCGCCGAGAACCACGCGGCGATCCAGCGCGCCCGCGTCTTCGGCGGCATCAAGACGATCACGCAGAACACGCGCGCGGCGCTCGCGGGCGTTCTGCGCACGGGGCAGTGACCGAGCTGCTCGAGTTCTTCGCTCCGTGCCCGCGTGGCACGGAGCGGTTCCTCGCCGACGAGCTTCGCGAGCTGAAGTGCGCTCGAATCCGGCCGCTCGTGTCCGGCGTCTCCTTCGCTGGTGACCTGGCGACCGCCTACCGCGCGCTGCTCTGGTCGCGCATCGCCTCGCGCGTGCTGCTCACGCTCGCGCGCGTGCCCGCCGCGACCGCCGACGAGCTGTACGCCGCCGTCGGGGAGCTGCCGTGGGAGGACCACGTGCGCGCGAACGGCACCATCGCCGTCGATGCGACCGGCACCAACGAGGCGCTTCGCAACACGCAGTTCACCGCGGTGCGCGTCAAGGACGCGATCGCCGACCGCTTCACGGCGCGCTACGGGCGCCGCCCCAACGTCGACACCGCCGCACCGGACCTGCTCGTCAACGTCGTGGTCCGCGCCGAGCGCGCGACGATCTCGATCGACCTGGCCGGCGAGCCGCTGCATCGCAGGGGCTATCGCGAGGCCGGCGTGCAGGTGGCCGCGCCGATGAAGGAGACGCTCGCCGCCGCCGTCCTCGCCGCGGCGGGGTGGCGGGACATCGCGCGCGCCGGCGGCTCGTTCCTCGACCCTCTGTGCGGCTCGGGCACGCTCGCGATCGAGGCGGCGCTCGTCGCGGGTGACGTCGCGCCGGGCCTCACGCGCCGGCGCTGGGGCTTCGAGGGCTGGCTGCGTCACGACGCCGACGCGTGGGCGGCCGTGCTCGCCGACGCAGAGCGACGCCGAGACGCGGGGATGGCCTCGGTTCGGCCCATCAGCGGCAGTGACTCCGATGCGCGCGCCATCGAGATCGCCCGGGCCGCAGCGCGGCGCGCGGGTCTCGAGGGAGTCGTGCGTTTCGAGCGCCGGCCGCTGTCCGCGCTTCCGCCCGCGCTGCAGGATGTCGCCCACGGACTCGTGGCGACCAACCCGCCGTACGGCGAGCGGATCCAGGCGCACGAGGGGCTCCCGGCGCTCTATGCGGACCTGGCGCGGGTCCTGGCCGAGGGCGGGTACGCGGGTTGGACGCTCGCGGTCATCACGCCCGACGAGTCCCTCGAGCGGGGCTTGGGCATGCGTGCCGAGCGAACCCACGATCTGTACAACGGCCGTATCCTCTCACCCGTGCGCGTGTTCGTGGTCGGTCGCAGCGAGCCGCTCGCGGCGGTGCCGCGCGCCGGCGTCGCCGCGAGCGGTGCGCCCGAGGTTCCCGCCGCGCTCCCGCCCGACGCGCAGGCGTTCGCAAACCGGCTGCGCAAGATGGCGAAGCACCACGAGAAGTGGGCTCGGAGGAGCGGCATCGGATGCTATCGCGTATACGACGCTGACCTCCCTGACTACGCGGTCGCGATCGACGTCTACGCAGGCTCGGGCCCGGACGAGGGCAAGCGCTGGGCTCACGTCGCCGAGTACGCTCCGCCGCCCGGCATCGACCCGGACCGAGCGGCGCGCAGGCTCGAGGACGTGCGTGCCATCGTGCCCGAGGTCCTCGGCGTCGCGCCGGCCGACGTCTTCGTGAAGACCCGCCAGCGCCAGCGCGGGACGGCGCAGTACGAGCGCGTCTCCGAGAAGAGCGTGACCGGGGTCGTCTCGGAAGGTGGGCTGCTCTTCGAGGTGAACTTCTCGGACTACCTGGACACCGGGCTGTTCCTCGACCATCGGCTGACGCGCGAGTGGATCCGCGAGCTCGCGCCGGGCACGCGGTTCCTCAACCTGTTCGCCTACACCGGGACGGCGAGCGTCTACGCCGCGGCCGGGGGAGCGAGCGCGACGACGACCGTGGACCTCTCGGCGACCTACCTCTCGTGGGCCGAGCGGAACCTGGTGCGCAACGGCTTCAGCGGGCCGAACCACCGCCGGGTGCGCGAGGACGTGCTGCGGTGGATCGACGCGGCGGGCGCGACGCCTGCCGAGCGCTTCGAGCTGATCTTCTGCGACCCGCCCACGTTCTCGAACTCCAAACGCATGGCCGAGACCTGGGACGTGCAGCGCGACCACGTGCGCCTCATCGAGAGCACAGCGAAGCTGCTCGCGCCGGGTGGCCTGCTCGTGTTCTCGTGCAACCGCAAGGGCTTCGCGATGGACGTCGCCGCGCTCGATGCGGCGGGACTGGCGTGCGAAGATGTGACTGCCCGGACGATCCCGCGCGACTTCGAGCGGCGGCCGGGCGTGCACGCGTGCTGGACCGTCCGTCGCAGGGAGGGGTGAGTGGCCGAGACCGGAAGCATCGCGGAGTCCGCGCTGCCGCCCTACGCCGTCCGCGTCTCCACTCGCGCTCGCCGCGTGCGGCTCGTCGTGACCCCGCGCGAGGGCCTGGTCGTGGTCGTGCCCGCCCGCTTCCGCGGCGACGTCGCGGGCATCGTCGCCGAGAAGCGCGCGTGGGCCGAGAGGGCCCTGGCCGCGATCGCCGACGAGCGCGCGCTGTTCTCGGCGGGGCCGGAGGCGCTGCTCCCGAGCGACGTCGAGCTGCGATTCTGCGCGCAGACGTTGCCGGTCGAGTACCGCGCGACCGACTCGGCGACGGTGCGAGCGGCCGTCAGCGGCGGCTCGCTGGTGGTCTCGGGCGCGATCGACGACGCCGAGGCGTGCCTGGGGGCGCTGTCCCGCTGGCTCGACCGCGTCGCCCGCGACGAGCTGCTGCCGTACCTGGCGCGCGTCTCGGCGGAGGCGCAGCTGCCGTACGCGAGCGCGCGGGTCCGCAGGCAGCGCAGCCGCTGGGGCTCGTGCTCGTCTCGGCGGACGATCTCGCTCAATCGCAACCTCGTCTTCCTGCCCGAGCATCTGGTCCGCTCACTCGCGCTCCACGAGCTCGCGCACACGCGGGTCATGAACCATTCGGCCCGGTACTGGCGCACGCTCGAGGCATACGACCCCCTCGCTCACGCGCATCGCGAGCAGATGAAGGGGGCCGGCCGCTTCGTGCCGGCGTGGGCCGATGCCTGAGCCGCGCCCTGCCGAGAACCCCGGCCCCGACCACGCCGAACTCGTGCCCGACCCCGAGTGGATCGCGCGCGTGCCCGGACCGCTTCGCGGCATCGTCGCGCTCATCGTGGCGACCTTCGACCGCTTCTTCGCCGACGACGTGCCGCGGCTCGCTGCGGCGATGTCGTACTACCTGCTGCTGGCGCTCGCGCCCGCGCTGCTCATGGTCAACGCCGCGGTGGGCGTCGTGAGCCAGCGGATCGGTGCGGACGTCTCCGCCGACAAGATCGCCGAATTCTCTGCGGGTGCCTCGGCGAGCATGCAGCAGGCGGTGTCGTGGGCGGGCTCGTACGCGCCCTACGTCGCCACAGCGCTCGTGCTGTTCGGCGTGATAGGCGTGTTCGGGCAGTTCATCGGCGCGCTCGAGAAGATCTGGGACCTGCCGCCCAACCGCACGCCCGCCCGGGCGTTCCTGCGCCACCACGCGTGGTCGCTCGGGTTGCTCGGCGTGCTCACACTGGGGCTGCTCGCGGCGCTCGTCGTCTTCGGCGTACTCGCCATCGTCGCGTCGCTCCTGCTCTCGTTCGCGCAGCAGCTGGGCGTCGCGATCCCGGAGTTCCTTCTCTCGCTCTTCTTCCGCGGCGTGCTCATCTTCGTGGTCAGCGCCGTGCTGTTCTCGGTCGCCTTCACGGTGTCGCCGGACCGTGGCACCCGGTGGCGCGACGCGCTGCTCGGCTCGATGGTGACCGCCGTGCTCTTCACCGCGGGCGATCTGGTGCTCGCCGAGTACCTCACGACCACACAGCGGTTCAACGTCTTCGGCGCGTTCCAGTTCTTCGTCGTGATCATCGTGTGGATCTACTACGCGGCGCTCGTGTCGCTGTGGGGCGCCGAGCTCACGCGGCTGCTCATCCTGCGGGCCGAGCGGCGCCGCGCGTCGTAGACGCGTCTCACGCGAACAGCGGGTGCTCGGCGAGCAGGCGCTCGACGCTGCGCTCGGTCTCGGCGAGCGCCTCGTCCGGCGGCAGGCCGCGCGGCGCCGTGACGCGCTCGGCGAAGGTGGCGGTCGGCGCCTCGAAGCCGAGCAGCCCCGCGCGCTCGGCGGCGTCGCGCGCGAGCTCGCGCCAGTCGCCGGGAAGCTCGGCCGGAGGTTCCACGCCGAGCAGCGCCGCGAGCGCGCAGGCCCACGCACGGGGCACCGCCGAGAAGGTGTCGTACCCGCCGCCGCCGGTCGCAACGATGCGCCCGCCGCACAGCTCTTCGGAGAGTGCGACCAGCCGCTTCGCGTTCGCGTGCTGGCCGCGGACGGTGGTTGCGAGATGCGTGAGCGGATCGTCTCGGTGGGAGTCGGCGCCCAGCTGGGCGACGATCACGTCCGGGTGGAACGCGCGCAGCGCCGGCGCGACGAGGCGCGCGAGCGCGAGCTCGTAGCACGCGTCGTCCGCTCCCGGCACGAGCGGGAGGTTGAGCGCGAAGCCCGCGCCTGCCCCGGCCCCGGTCTCGACGGCACGGCCGGTGCCCGGGAACAGGTACTGCCCGGACTCGTGCAGCGAGATCGTGAGCACCTCGGGCCGCTCGTAGAAGGCGGCCTGCACGCCGTCGCCGTGGTGCGCGTCCACGTCCACGTACGCGATGCGCAGCGCGGGGTCTGCGGCGAGCGCGGAGGCGATGGCGACCGCGAGGTCGTTGTAGACACAGAAGCCCGATGCGTGGTCGGCGTGCGCGTGGTGGAGTCCGCCCGCGGGGCAGAATGCGCGGCCGATCGCGCCACAGAGCACGTCCGCCAGTCCGCGCAGGGTCGCGCCGGCGGCGAGCGCGGACGCCTCGTGCATCCCGGCGAACGCAGGCGTGTCGCCGGGGCCGATCCCGAAGCCGCCCGGCCATTCGCGCGGCTCGGCGCCCGCGCGCTTTACGGCCGCGACGTACTCGGGCGCGTGGACGCGCAGCAGCTCGGCATCGGTCGCCGGGACGGGCTCGACCACGTAGGCCGCAGGCGCCGCAGCGAGCGTCCCGGCACTCTCGAGCCCCCCGCCGAGCAGTCCCCACTCCTGCGCGAGCGCCATGGTCAGCGTGAAGCGTTCGGGGCGCAGCGGGTGGTCGGCCGAGAGCCGGTAGCCGGCGAGCCGTTCCGTATATACCGCCTCCACGTCCATGCGGTCCCCCCGTTCAGCAACGCTCCACCACTACATCCCCGTGTATCGCTGACACGAGCGCACTCCTCGACTACAATGGGCGTTCACTCCGAGGGGCACCGCGTGCCGAACCCCTCGCGAAGCGTCTCTTCGGGCGGCTCGGTCTGCCCGCGAACCCGACACGCATATGGAGGTCCACGCACGTGGAAACGACCAAGATCTGGGAACTCCCCGTCCTGAGCTACCTGGGCAACAAACCGGTCAAGCTCGACGACACGACCCTGCGCGACGGCGAACAGACCGCCGGTGTGGTCTTCACCAACGCCGAGAAGATCCAGATCGCCCGCTACCTCGACGAGATCGGCGTCGACCAGATCGAGGCCGGCATCCCGGTCATGGGCGGGGATGAGGCCGAGGTCATCCAGGAGATCGCGCACATGGGCCTGCGCGCCTCGGTGCTGGGCTGGAACCGCGCCAACGTCGCCGACATCAAGACCTCGATCGACTGCGGCGTGGATGCCGTGGCCATCTCGCTCGCCACGAGCGACATCCACATCGAGACCAAGCTCCAGAAGGACCGCGCCTGGGTCATCAAGTCCATCCGCGAGGCCGTCGCGTACGCGAAGAGCGAGGGCGTCTACGTCTCGGTCAACGCCGAGGACGCGAGCCGCACCGAGTTCGGCTTCCTGCTCGAGTACGCCGCGGCCGCCAAGGCCGAGGGCGCCGACCGCCTGCGCTTCTGCGACACCATCGGCGTCATGGAGCCGCTGCGCACCTACAAGGTGGTCAAGGAGCTCGTCGAGCAGACGGGCCTCGAGATCGAGATGCACACGCACAACGACTTCGGCATGGCCATCGCCAACGCGATCGCCGGCATCCACGGGGGCGCGACCTGGGTCAACGTGACCGTGGGCGGCCTGGGCGAGCGAGCGGGCAACGCGGCGCTCGAGGAGATCGTCATGGCGCTCAAGTACGTCGAGGGCTTCGACCTCGACATCGAGACCACGCGCTTCCGCGAGATCACCGATTACGTCATGCAGGCGGCCGGCCGTCAGGTTCCGGCGTGGAAGCCGGTCGTGGGCACCAACATGTTCGCGCACGAGAGTGGCATCCACGTGGACGGCGTCATCAAGAACCCCAAGACCTACGAGATCTTCTCGCCCGAGGAGGTCGGTCTCGCCCGGCAGCTCGTCGTGGGCAAGCACTCGGGCTCGCGGACCGTGGAGATGAAGTTCGCCGAGTACGGCATCGAGATCACGCGCGAGGATGCCAACGCGATCCTCCCCACGATCCGTCACGAGACGGTCGAGAAGCACCGCCCGCTGTTCGACAAGGAGCTCGTCGAGATCTACAACCAGTACAAGGCGGGTCGGAGCTAGGAATCACCCCGCGGGCTTCTCGGCAGATGTCGGGAGGAACGCGGAGCACCACGGCACGCACGGACACGCACCAAGGAGGCTGATCACCCTGTCAGGTAAGACCATCGCCGAGAAGATCTTCTCGGCACATTCAGGCACCGACGCGCACGCCGGCGACATCGTCGTGGCGGACGTGGACTTCGTCATGGGGCAGGACGGCACCTCGCCGCTTGCCATCCGCGCGCTCGAGCGCATGGGTGTCGACGAGGTCTTCGACCCCAAGAAGGTCGCCGTGGTCATGGACCACAGCTCGCCGAGCCCCATCGAGGGCGTGAGCGCGCTGCACACGCAGATGCGCGAGTTCGGCAAGAAGACCGGCTGCAAGGTGTACGACGTGGGCCAGGGTGTCTGCCACCAACTCATCCCCGAGAACGGCCACGTCGTGCCGGGCGACCTCATGGTCGGCTGCGACTCGCACACCTGCACCTACGGTGCCGTCAACGTGTTCTCGACCGGCGTGGGCTCCACGGACGGCGCCGCGGCGATGGCCGGCGGCAAGCTGTGGTTCAAGGTGCCCGAGACGATGAAGGTCGTCTACAACGGTTCGCTGCAGCCCGGCGTCTTCAGCAAGGACCTCGTGCTCTACCTCGCCGGCCAGATCGGCGCGGACGGCGCGACGTACAAGGCGCTTGAGTTCCACGGCCCTGTCATCGACGACCTGTCGGTGGACGCGCGCATGACGATCTCGAACATGGCCATCGAGGTGGGCGCGAAGGCCGGCCTCATGGAGGCCGACGAGAAGACGCTGGCGTGGTACGAGGGCCGCGGCGACAAGACGCCGGCGCCCGTCTCGGCGGACGACGACGCCGAGTACTGCTGCGAGCTGGTCTACGACGCGAGCACGATCGGCCCGCAGATCGCCAAGCCGCACGCGGTGGACAACGTGAGCCCGATCGAAGAGGTCGAGGGCACGCCGATCGCGCAGGGCTTCATCGGCACGTGCACCAACGGCCGCCTCGAAGACCTCGCGATCGCGGCCGGGATCCTGGGCGGGCGCAAGGTCCACCCCGACGTGCGGCTCATCGTCGCCCCGGCGAGCAAGCAGATCCTGCTCGACGCGATCGATGCCGGCTACATCCAGACGCTCGTCGAGGCCGGCGCGGTGCTCGTGACGCCGGGCTGCGGCCCGTGCGTCGGCACGCACAACGGCGTGCCGAGTGACGGCGAGAACGTCATCTCGACGGCCAACCGCAACTTCAAGGGCCGCATGGGCAACAGCAACGCGTTCATCTACCTCGGCAGCCCGGCCACGGTGGCCGCGTCGGTGATCGAGGGCAAGATCACGGACCCGCGGAAGTACTTCGCGGGCTAGGCCGCGAGAGGCAGAGGAGACACACATGGAGCTGAAGGCCAAGGCCATCAAGTTCGGTGACGACATCAACACCGACTACATCATCAGCGGCAAGTACAAGTTCAAGAGCGCCGACATGGAGGCCATGGCGGTCCACGCCATGGAGGACGTCGACCCGAACTACTACGAGAAGGCCAAGCCGAACGGGGCCTTCCTCGTCGCCGGCAAGAACTTCGGTATGGGCTCGAGCCGCGAGCAGGCGCCGCTCGTGCTGATCCACAGCAACACCCAGGCGGTGCTCGCCAAGAGCTTCGCGCGCATCTTCTACCGCAACGCGATCAACACCGGCCTGCCGGTCATCGAGTGCGACACCGACCTCATCGACGATGGCGACGAGCTGTCGGTCGAACTCGAGAGCGGCGTGGTCAAGAACCTGACCAAGGGCACTGAGATCCCGTTCCCCCCGCTGCCGCCGGTCATGGCGCAGCTGCTCGCCGACGGCGGTCTCGTGGAGCACTTCAAGAAGCACGGCGGTTTCAACCTCTAGGCACGCGCCGAGACGCCCCGGTCCCGCGAGGGTCCGGGGCCCTCGTGTCTTCGGGGCGGCCCCGCTGCAGGCGTTCACGCCGGAGCGCGATCGGGCCGGGCATCTGCCCAGCAGCCAGGGGCATTGGCAGCGTCTGGTACAATCTTGCGGCGCTCGCGCCGCACGAATCCGCGCGGCGGGGGAATAGACCTCACGCCGCTTCCGTTTCGAGTCCGGAGTCTCACACATGGCTGACACGCCGATCACGTTCTCGCCCGATGCCGACAAAACCGAACTCGCCGCAGCCGCGCCCAAGTCGAAGAAGCTCCTCAAGGAGATCGTCGACGCGCTCGCCGGCGAGGACCGTCGCAGCCGCCAGTTCGCCGCGAGCGTGGTCCACGAGATCGGCGCCGAGCACCCCGAGCTGCTCAAGACCTACGCGCCCGAGCTTGCCGACGCGTTGCACCGGCCCGAGTCGCAGACCCGCTGGGAGGTCCTGGGCACGTTCGAGGAGCTCATCAGCGTCGATGCGCGACTGGTGGACAAGGCGCTCGCCGGCGCCGAGACCGCGCTGCACGACGAGGAGTCCGGGGTCGTCCGACTTGCGGCGTTCCGCCTGCTCTGCGCGTACGGCGCGACCACCGCGCACCGCTCCGAGCGCGTCTGGCCGCTCATCGACGAGGCCATCCGCTGCTACCACGGCGACGCCGAGTTTCCCGCGATGCTCACGAGCGTCTACGAGATGGTGACGGGCAACGCCTCCGACGAGGTCAAGCTCGCCGCCGCGGAGCGGATGTCCTTCGACGCCGAGAACGCCAAGGGCCTGCTCAAGCGCCGCGCTTCGCGCATCGTCGCCGCCGCGCCCAAGAAGGGCCGCAAGAAGAAGGCGTAGCGCGCGCCTGTCGCCTGCCGCTCGCCGCGGCATCGCGTACAATCGCTCCTGCACCCCGCGTTTGGGGCCCGTTCGGGCTTCTCGGCGGGGCGACTCATCGGCCGAGACGGGCGCTGTGACCCGTCCCGACACACCAGGAGGCAGTACGCATGGCGAAGCACACCGTGACCCTCATCCCCGGCGACGGCATCGGCCCCGAGATCACGACGGCGATGCGTCGCGTGGTCGACGCGACCGGCGTCGAGATCGAGTGGGAGATCGCCGAAGCCGGCGCTGACGTGATGGAGAAGTACGGCACCCCGCTTCCCGACCACGTCATCGAGTCCGTCCGCAAGAACAAGGTCGCGATCAAGGGCCCGGTCACCACGCCCGTGGGCACCGGCTTCCGCAGCGTGAACGTCGCACTGCGCAAGGCGCTCGACCTCTACACCAACCTGCGCCCGGCGTTCTCGATCCCCGGCACCGGCGCGCGCTACGAGGACATCGACATCGTCATCGTCCGCGAGAACACCGAGGACCTGTACGCGGGTATCGAGTTCGAGCAGGGCAGCCCCGAGGCCGCCGAGCTCATCGCGTGGGTCGAGTCCAAGGGCGCCGGCACCATCCGCCCCGACTCGGGCATCTCGCTCAAGCCGATCAGCATCACCGGCAGCGAGCGCATCGTCCGCGCGGCGTTCGACTACGCCGTCGCCAACGGACGCAAGAAGGTCACCGCGGTCCACAAGGCGAACATCCTCAAGTACTCCGACGGCCTGTTCCTCGAGGTCGCACGGCGCGTCGCCGAAGAGTACGCCGACTCCGGCATCGAGTTCGAGGACCGCATCGTCGACATGACCTGCATGGGCCTGGTGCTCTACCCCGAGCAGTTCGACGTCATGGTGCTCCCCAACCTCTACGGCGACATCGTGAGCGACCTCGCCGCCGGCCTGGTGGGCGGCCTGGGCATCGCGCCGGGCGCCAACATCGGCACCGACGCCGCCGTCTTCGAGCCGGTCCACGGCTCGGCGCCCAAGTACACCGGCAAGGACATGGCGAACCCCACCGCCGAGATCCTCACCGCCGTCCTCATGCTCCAGCACCTGGGCGAGCGCGAGGCCGCCGAAAAGGTCCTCGCCGGTGTGAAGCAGGTACTCGCCGAGGGCACTCGCGTCACCTACGACATCAAGCGCACCAATACCGGCAGCACCGACGGCGCGGTCGGCACGCAGGCGTACGCCGACGCGATCATCGAGACCTTCTAGCCGGCACAACCATCCCGGAAGAGGTGGGGCATGAGCACGCCGATGCCTGACGACAAGCGGCACGCGCTGCAAACGGCGCTCATCGTCGCCGTGATCGTCGTCGGACTCGTCGTCGTCGTGCTCGTGGGCTGGATCCTGCTGCGCCCCAAGACAGGCAAGCAGGGTCCAGCCGGCTACACCCCCGCCCAGGAGACCTCGGCCACCACCACCTCCGTGGAGCCGACGAAGTCCGCCGAGCCGACGTCCTCGACCGAGCCGTCGGTCAGCGTCGTACCCGCCGAGCAGGGCGGCACGACCACCACGACCGCGCCGGTGCGCGCGGCGAAGGTCGCGTTCCGGCTCGGGGACTCGATCTACGTGGCGGGCGAGGACGGTGCCGGCGCCAAGGCGGTCGCTCAGTCGCCGGCGGGCGCGTTTGCTCTGTCGCCGGACGGCGCGACCCTGGCCGTCACAGGCGACTTCAACCTGACGCTCTACCCGGTCGCCGGCGGCAAGGCGGTCGTGGTACCGCAGGCCGACCCGGTGCGCCCGGTGTGGGCGCCCGACTCCTCGGCGGTGTACTTCGTGCGCTCGGCGAGCGTCGGCATGCCGCAGGTCTGGCACGTGGCGGCTACGGGCGGCGCGCCTGCGCTCGTGGGCGACGGGGCCGGCGTCGCGGTCTCGCCGAGCGGCACCTCCGTCGCGCTGCTGCCGGCCGAGGGCGCCGCCGGAGCGCACGCCGTGCGGGTGTCGAGCGGCGGAGGCGCGTTCAAGCAGGTCAAGATCACGGACGGCGACCCGATCGCCGTGGGACTGTCTGACGACCGCGTGTACGTTGCGACCCTGTCTGCGGCGGGAGAGTCCTCGATCTACTCGGCGGGGCTCGACGGGAGCGGCGTGAAGCGCTTGGTCGCCCCGCTCAAGGGCGCCGAGAAGGCCGCGACGTACGGGCGGCTGCTGCCATCCCCGTCGGGGACCACGCTGCTGTACTCGGCCGAGGGCGACGACGGTTACTCGCGCATGTGGATCGTGCCGACGGCGGGGGGCAACCCCAGCTCGCTCTCGGCGCGCAAGGACGACTACCCGGTGCAGTGGAGCTCGGACGGCTCGTCGATCCTGTTCGTCGAGGGCAACGCGATCCAAGGCGAGGAGACCGCGCTCTACCGCGTCGCACCCGACGGCAGCCGGCGCGTCATGGTCGTGAGCGGCGCGCAGTACTAGGGTGCGGTGGTGACGCGGGCGCTCGCTGCTTCGCCGGCGGCGATGTACCCCCGGTTGCCGCTCCCGCGCACCTCGCCTATACTCCCGACCTACAACTGAACAGCAACAGTGACGTTGATGGGGAAAGTAGAGGCCAATCCTCGCCTCAGAGAGCCGGGTCACGGTGAAAGCCCGGCGCAGGACGCTTCGAATCTCGCCCCTGAGTCACCCGGAAGAACGATCGGCAGCCCGCAAGCGAACGACCTTCGCACGTTGCCGAACCAGTAGGCCGGGTCGGTGGCATCCGTTACCTGCCGTACGAGTGGGCGTCACCTTCGCGGCCGGATCACGGTCGCCGAGGAACCTTCGACGCCAAGCGGGGTGGTACCGCGGAAGCTTTGCTTTCGTCCCGGCATGGGGCGACCGCATGCGCTGACCGCGGTTTTGTCGTCTCATGGCCCCGTTTCATCTCGGCGAACCGGCGCGCTCTCAGGGCGTGGACCGGCATCGCTTCACCGCTCGTGCGGCCCAGGCAGCGGCCCCGCCGACCCCGGAAGAGGGAAGGGTGGAGCATGCAGAGTGACCGCATGAAAGGCGGCCTGTCCAAGGCCCCGCACCGCAGCCTGCTCAAGGCCGACGGGTTCACCGACGAGGAGATCGCGCGGCCGCTGATCGCCGTCATCAACTCGGCGAACGAGATCATCCCTGGGCACCTGATGCTCGACAAGATCGCCGACGCGGTGAAGACCGGCATCCTGATCGGTGGCGGCACGCCGGTCGAGATCACCACGATCGGCGTCTGCGACGGCATCGCGATGAACCACGCCGGGATGCGCTACTCGCTCGCGAGCCGCGAGACCATCGCCGACTCGGTCGAGATCGCCGTCGCGGCGCACGCGTTCGACGCGGTCGTGCTCATCCCCAACTGCGACAAGGTCATCCCCGGCATGCTCATGGCCGCCGCGCGGCTCGACCTGCCGACCGTCGTCATCAGCGGCGGCCCGATGCTCGCCGGCCGCGGCCCCAACGGTGAAGCGGTCGATCTCGACACCGTGTTCACCGCGGTGGGCAAGGTCGCGGGCGGCACCATGAGCGAGGAGGACCTGCTGGTCCTCGAGGACAACGCGTGCCCCACGTGCGGCAGCTGCGCCGGGCTCTTCACCGCCAACTCGATGAACTGCCTGGTGGAGGCGATCGGCATGGGGCTGCCGGGCAACGGTACCGTTCCGGCGGTCTACTCAGAGCGGATCCGGCTCGCCAAGAAGGCGGGCATGCGCGTCATGGACCTGCTCCGCGATGGCGTCACGGCACGCCAGGTCATGACGCGCGACGCGGTCCGCAACGCGATGACGCTCGATATGGCCTTCGGCGGCAGCAGCAACACGGTGCTGCACCTCACGGCGATCGCGCACGAGGCGGGCGCCGACATCACGCTCGACGACTGGGCCGAGATCAGCGCCAAGACTCCGAACCTGGTGCGCATCAGCCCGGCGAGCGACCTGCACATGGAGGACCTCTACCACGTCGGCGGCATCCCGACGATCCTGCGCGAGCTCGACAAGCGCGGCCTGATCGTGCGCGACGCGATGACGGTGAGCGGCGCGACCGCGGGCGAGATCGCCGACGCCGCCCGCGACGCCGACGGCCGCGTCGTGCGGACACTCGACGACCCGTACTACCCCGAGGGCGGCCTGCGCGTGCTGCGCGGCAACATCGCCCCCGACGGCGCGGTCGTCAAGCAGTCGGCCGTGCCCGCCGAGATGCGCGTCCACACCGGCCCCGCGCGGGTGTTCGACTCCGAGGAGGACGCGGTCACCGCGATCCTCGGCGGGCGGATCGTCGAGGGCGACGTCGTCGTCATCCGCTACGAGGGTCCCAAGGGCGGGCCGGGCATGCGCGAGATGCTCACGCCGACCTCGGCGATCGCGGGCATGCCCGAGCTGGCGCGGAGCGTCGCGCTCATCACCGACGGCCGCTTCTCCGGCGCGACCAAGGGCCCGGCGGTCGGCCACGTCTCGCCCGAGGCCGCGGCGGGCGGGCCCATCGCGCTCATCGCCGAGGGCGACTCGATCACCGTCGACATCGACGCCGCCACGCTCACCCTGAGCGTTGACGCGGCCGAACTGGAAGCGCGCCGGGCGGCATGGACGCCGCCCGCGCCGCGCGTGACCACCGGCGTGCTCTCGCGCTACGCGAAGCTCGTCTCGAGTGCGGACAAGGGGGCGGTGCTGTCATGAGCGAACGCATGACGGGAGCGCAGGCGCTCGTCAGGGCGCTCGAACTCGAGGGGGTGGAGCTGTTGTTCGGGTACCCCGGCGGCGTGGTGCTCCCGATCTTCGACGCGCTCTACGACTCAGAGAAGGTCCGGACGGTCCTGCCGCGGCACGAGCAGGGCGCCGTTCACATGGCCGACGGCTACGCACGGGCGACGGGCCGCTGCGGCGTCGCGCTCGTGACGAGCGGTCCGGGTGCGACCAACACGGTCACGGGTATCGCGAACGCGTACATGGACTCGATCCCGCTCGTCGTGTTCACGGGCCAGGTCGCCTCGGCGGTCATCGGTACCGACGCGTTCCAGGAGTCCGACATCACCGGGATCACGCTGCCGGTGACCAAGCACAACTACCTCATCAAGGACGCGAACGAACTGCCCGAGATCGTGAAAGAGGCGTTCCACATCGCGACCACGGGCCGCCCCGGTCCGGTGCTCATCGACATCCCGGCCGACGTGGGCAAGGCCGAGATCGACTTCGAGTGGCCCGAGAGCGTGAACCTGCCGGGCTACAAGCCGACGACGAAGGGCCACACCCGCCAGATCAAGCAGGCGGCGGGGCTGATCGCCAAGGCCCGGCGGCCGCTGCTGTACGCGGGTGGCGGGGTCCTCTCGGCGGATGCGGCCAAGGAACTCAAGGAGCTCGCCGAGCTCATGCAGCTTCCGGTGGTCACCACGCTGATGGGCAAGGGTGCGTTCCCGGAGGACCACCACCTGTTCATCGGGATGCCCGGCATGCACGGCGCCAAGTACACCAACTACACCATCACCGAGACGGACCTGCTCGTCGCGGTGGGCGTGCGCTTCGACGACCGCGTGACCGGCAAGCTCTCGGCGTTCGCGAGCAAGGCCAAGGTCATCCACATCGACGTGGATCCGGCCGAGATCGGCAAGAACAAGCCGGTCGACGTGCCTATCGTGGGCGACGCGAAGCCGGTCCTCTCGGCGTTGGTCGACGAGCTGCGCAAGACGGGCGCCGAGCCCAAGACCGAGGCGTGGATACGCGCGGTCGACGACTGGCGCACGCAGTTCCCGCTGCACTACCACGAGTCGACCGACGTCATCATGCCCGAGCAGGTCGTGCAGACCCTCGACCGGCTCACCGCGGGCCGCAAGCGGATCATCTGCACCGAGGTCGGCCAGAACCAGATGTGGGCGTGCCAGTACACGCACCTGACCGAGCCGCGCTCGTGGGTGAGCTCGGGCGGCCTGGGGACGATGGGCTTCGGACTGCCGGCGGCGATCGGCGCACAGCTGGGCTGCCCCGACCACCTGGTCATCGACGTCGCGGGTGACGGCTCGATCCAGATGAACAGCCAGGAGATGGCGACGGCGGCGCTCAACGGCGCGCCGGTCAAGGTCGTCATCCTCAACAACGGCTACCTGGGCATGGTCCGCCAGTGGCAGGAGCTCTTCTACGGGAAGCGCTACTCGTCCTCGACGCTCGAGCAGGACTGCCCGGACTTCGTGAAGCTCGCCGAGGCGTACGGCTGGACCGGCCTGCGCGTCGACAAGCCGGCGGACCTGGAGAAGACGCTCGCCGCCGCATTCGACGCCGAGGGGCCGGTCATGGTCGACGTCCGCGTCAGCCGCGAGGAGTGCGTGTTCCCCATGGTCGCGCCGGGCGGCTCGATCGACGAGATGCTGGGTGGCGTGCCGGGGGCGCCGGTCTCCGACATGCTCGACGACGCGTTGCTCGAGGAGGTGTGGGAGTAATGAAGCACACGCTCTCCGTGCTCGTTGAGAACAAGCCGGGCGTGCTGACCCGCGTGACCTCGCTCTTCGCGAGGCGCGGCTTCAACATCGACTCGCTCGCGGTGGGTCCCACCGAGGACGAGACGCTTTCACGCATCACGCTCGTCGTGGTCGCGGCGGACACGCCCATCGAGCAGATCACCAAGCAGCTCCACAAGCTCGTCAACGTCATCAAGATCCAGGACCTCGATCCGTCCGAGTCGATCGACCGCGAGCTGGTGCTGTTCAAGGTCAACGCGACCGCCGAGCGGCGCCACGAGGTCATCGAGATCGCGAACGTCTTCCGCGCCAAGGTCATCGACGTCGGTCGCAATTCGCTCACCATCGAAGCGACCGGCTCGGGCGACAAGCTCCAGGCGATGGAGGACCTGTTCCGCGCGTACGGCATCAAGGAGCTCGCGCGGACCGGCAAGATCGCGCTCGCGCGCGGCTCGCGGGACGTGGGCTAGGCGCGGCGCGCGCACGGACGATCCCCCGCCCAGCGCGGCGGCACAGATAGCGAACGACAGTCGGGCACCACCGAGAGGGAAAGGTAAGGCGAGAGACACCATGGCCACGATCTACTACGAGAGCGATTGCGATCCCGCCCTGATCCGCGGCAAGAAGGTCGCGGTCATCGGCTACGGCAGCCAGGGCCACGCGCACGCGCTCAACCTGCACGACTCCGGCGTCGACGTTCGCGTCGGCCTGCGCACAGACTCGAAGAGCTGGGACAAGGCCAAAGAGGCCGGGCTCAAGGTCATGACGCCCCGCGAGGCGGCCGCCGAGGCCGACCTGGTCATGATCCTGACGCCGGACGAGACCCAGGCCCACACGTACTACTCGGAGATCCACGAGTCGATGAGCGCGGGCAAGGCGCTCGCCTTCGCGCACGGCTTCAACATCCGCTTCGACCAGATCGTGCCGCCGGCCGACGTCGACGTCATCATGATCGCCCCCAAGGGCCCCGGCCACATGGTGCGCCGCGTCTACGTCGAGGGCTCCGGCGTCCCCAACCTCATCGCGATCCACCAGGACGCGACGGGCAAGGCCCGCGACCTCGCGCTGTCCTACGCGTGGGGCATCGGCGGCGCCCGCGCCGGCGTCATCGAGACCACCTTCGCCGAGGAGACCGAGACCGACCTCTTTGGCGAGCAGGTCGTGCTGTGCGGCGGCCTGACGCACCTCATCCAGGCTGGGTTCGACACGCTCGTCGAGGCTGGCTACCAGCCCGAGATCGCGTACTTCGAGTGCCTCCACGAGGTCAAGCTCATCGTCGACCTCATGTTCGAGGGCGGCATGGCCAAGATGCGCGACTCGATCTCCAACACCGCCGAGTACGGCGACTACTACACGGGCCCCAAGATCATCACGGACGACACCAAGGACGCGATGGCCGAGGCGCTGTGGAACATCCAGTCCGGCGGCTTCGCCCGCGACTGGATCCTCGAGAACAAGGCCGGACAGCCGTGGTTCAAGTCGATGCGCCGCATCCACGCCGAGGCGTACGTCGAGGAAGTGGGCGGCGAGCTGCGCTCGATGTTCTCGTGGATCAAGAAGGACGCGTAGCGACGCGGGCGTAGCCCGCGCGCCACGCGTCTCGGCGTTTCGAGCGGACGCGTTCCGCGCCGCTCAAACGCCGAACGCACGACCCGTATGCCTGGAACCGTTCAAGTGAGGGGAGCACGAACGAGATGCAGAAGAAGTACCTGATGACGCCCGGCCCGACTCCGGTGCCGGCCGAGGTCATGCTCACGATGGCCGCGCCGATCATCCACCACCGCACGCCGGACTTCTCGGCGGCGTTCCGCGCGGCGATCGACAACCTGAAGTACGTGTTCAAGACCGAGAGCGACGTGCTGTTGTTCGCGTGCTCGGGCACGGGCGTCATGGAGTCCGCGATCGTGAACT
>CAZXWK010000002.1:0-51974 GCA_964644675.1 uncultured Eubacteriales bacterium
GCGTGGATGACGTAGACGGCGTCGAACTCGAGTCCCTTGGCCGAGTGCATCGTCGAGAGGATGAGGTAGTCCTCGTCGAGGACCGGCGGCCCCGCGAGGTCCTGAGTGTAGGCCGGCGGGTCGAGCACGAGCTCCGCGAGGAACTGGGATCGGTCCCTCGCGCGCGACGCGAGCGACTCGATCTGCTCGAGGTCGCGCAGCCGTGCCGCGACGTTGTCGTAGCGTCGCTCGAGGAGCGGGCCGTAGATCGTGCGCACCGCGTGCACTTGGGCCGGCACCTCGCCGGGGCCCGCGCCTGCCAGACCGCGCAGGAGCGAGACGACGTCGGGCCACAGCTCAGCCGCCGCCTCAGGGACGCTCGCACCCACCCAGGCCTCGAAGTCGTGGCCGGAGCCGGAAAGCGCCTCCATGAGCTGCGACGCGGTCTTTGGCCCGATGCCCGGCACGAGCCCGAGCACGCGCAGGCCCGCCATCGCGTCGCGGGGGTTCTCGGCGAGGCGCAGGAAGCTCACCAGGTCCTTGACGTGCGCCATCTCGACGAAGCGCAGGCCTCCGTACTTGCGGAAGGGGATGTTGCGCCGCGAGAGCTCCATCTCGAGCGCCATCGAGTGGTGCTGGGCGCGGAACAGCACGCACTGGTGCTTGAGCAACGTGCCCTGCTCCCGGTGTTCGAGGATTCGCTCGCAGAGCCAGTCGGTCTGCTCGGCCTCATCTCGGCAGCTTGCGAGGACCGGCCGGCCGCCGCCTTCGCGTGTCGTCCACAGGTCTTTCTCGCGGCGCTCGCTCGCCTCGGCGATGATCGCGTTGGTCGCCGAGAGGATCGCCGGCGTCGAGCGGTAGTTGCGGGTCAGCGTCGCGACCTCGGCGTTCGCGAAACGCTCCTCGAAGTCGAGGATGTTGCGCACCGTGGCCGCCCGGAAGCTGTAGATCGCCTGCGCGTCGTCGCCCACGCATGTCACGCCCGTGCCGTCGGGGCGCAGCCGCGAGACGATCTCGGCCTGCAGGGTGTTGGTGTCCTGGAACTCGTCGACGAGCACGTGGTCGAAGCGCTCGCGGACGCGGTCGCCCGCGTCTGGGTCGCCGAGCAGCCCGTGCCAGAAGAGCAGCAGGTCGTCGTAGTCGAGGACCTGGGCCGCCTCCTTCTTGTCGGTGTAGAGCGCGAAGAGGTTCTTGAGGTCGTCCTCGGCCGCTCGGCACCACGGGAAGCTGGCGCGCAGGACCTCGGCGAGCGGGAGTTGCGCGTTCACGCAGCGCGAGTAGATGTCGAGACACGTGGACTTCTGCGGGAAGCGCGAGCCGCCGCGACCCAGGCCCAGCTCGGTGCGGGCGAGGTGCATGAGGTCCTCGGAATCGCCCCGGTCCATGATCGTGAAGTCGGGCTCCATCCCCAGGTCGCGCGCGTGGATGCGGAGCAGGCGGGCGGCCATCGCGTGGAAGGTGCCGCCCCACACGCGCGCACCGGAGAGTTCCGGGCCGCCGTTCTCGGCTGAGCCGCGCAGCAGGCCGTCGACGCGGCGCACCATCTCGCTCGCCGCGCGGCGCGTGAAGGTCAGCAGCAGGATCCGGCCGGGATCGGCGCCGCGCGCGATGAGGTGCGCGACGCGGTGGGCGAGCGTCGCGGTCTTGCCGGTGCCGGCGCCCGCCACGATCAGCAGCGGCCCGTCGCCGTGGGCGGCCGCCGCACGCTGTTCGGGGTTGAGGTCGGCGAGCAGCGCGTCCGCGAGTGCGGCGGCGTCGGGAGGCGCGGCGGCGGTGGTCCCGGGCGCGGGTGAGGGGTTCTCGGCTGGCATGGGCGAACTCCTGTTCGATTCGGGCACCACGAGCCTAGCACGCTCGTCGCACGAAAGCGAACACGCGTTCGATACTCCGAGCGTCGGGGCCGGGACGAGGGTCGAACGCGCCGCGGCGTCATCCCTCTCATCCCGATGGCCGATGCGAATCCTCCCGACCGCCGAGGTTTCGTACCTGTGGCGCCGCTGCATCGGCCTGAGGTCGGGCATATCCAAGACGTACCAGCACTTCTCTGACAGCGAGGCCCACGACGCCGCTTCGGTGCGACTGTTCGAACCTTCGAACCGTGTGAGCAACGGAGCCGTGCGACCCCGCTCCCGGAAGGGGGGCGTCGCACATGTCGACCAACGTCGGCGACGGCGGTCCAGCCGTCGGTCCGAGCAAGTCGCCGGACCTCATCCCCAGGGAGTTCCTCAGGGTGATCGCCATCTGGTCGCTCATCCCGGCCTACCTGCTCGCAGGTGCGTTCATCGGCTGGCTCGTGGACCTGTGGCTCGGGACGTTTCCCTACGGCATCGGCGTCTGCCTGCTGCTCGCGCTCGGCCTCGCCGTGCGCGACATGCTCCGGCTCCGAGACACGCTCTAGGTCCGGGGAGGTGCGCAGATGAGCGGATCGACCGCCGAGAACGGCACCTCGTACGGCCTCTCGTGGGAGTTCCTCGACGAGATCGGCTGGTGGGCGCTCGGCATCGGCCTGCTGCTCGCGGTCGCCGGGTCGCTCGCGACCGGGACGGCCGCCTTCGCCGTCGGCTGCGCGCTCGGCACCATCAGTGACGTGGTGATCGTGCGCCTGTCGTCACGGCGCGCGGCGCGCGAACTCGAAGCGGGGCGCATCGACAGCGCCGCGCCGACCGCGATGGTCGCGGGGCGCCTGCTGGTCAAGGCGCTGCTGCTCGTGCTCTCTCTCGTCGCCCCGTCGCTTCTGAGCTTCGCAGGCACCGTGGCCGGCATCCTGGTCTTCGACGTGACGCTTGCGTTCGTGGGCGGCGGGCTCGCCATCGCACGGACCATGAGCCGTCCCAAGGAAGGAGGGTGATCCGCCGTGAAGCTCGAGCCTTCCTCGGTGATCGTCCTCGTGAACTCGCTGATCGCCGCGGCTCTTCTCATCGTTGGCGGCGCGTGGCTCGCGCGCGGGGGACTCTCGGTCACCGAGCCGTCCCGCCGGCAGAACGCCGGCGAGGCGATCCTGCAGTTCTTCGTCGGCAAGGCCGGCGACATGGCCGAAGGCGCCCAGCGCGATCGCATCATGCGCCTGGTGGCGCCGTTTCTGGCCGTACTCTTCCTCTTCATCATCGTGAGCAACCTGTTCAGCATCGTCCCGGTGCCCATCCTCAACCGCCCGCCGACCTCGCACTTCAGCGTGACGCTCGCGCTCGCGCTCTTCTCGGTGGGAGGGACCCTGGTCATCTCGGCGGCGATCAAGGGCGCGGGCAAGACGTTCCTGCACCTGTTCTGGCCCAACCCGCTCCAGTGGGTCTCCGAGATCACCGACGTGCTCTCGCTCTCGCTGCGGCTCTTCGGCAACATCGCCGGCGAGTACATGACCGTGGCGCTCGTGGTGCTCGTGGTGCCGATCGGCATCCCGCTCATCCTGCACGCGCTCGGCCTGATCCCGGCGTTCGTGCAGGCGCTCGTGTTCACGTTGCTCACCGCAAGCTTCCTCGCAAACGCGATCGTCCACGAAGAGGCGCCCGAGTCCGAGAAGTCCGCGAAGCCGGCGAAGCAGCGGCGTCACGCCGCCGAGCCGCACCGGATGGCAGAGGGGAGGTCGTAGGTCATGAACGAAGTCTGGCTCGCTCTGGTCGCCGTTCTGCCGATCGCGGTGGGTGCCATGTTCGCGTCGCTTGCGATGCGCTACGTGTCCACCTCGGCGATCGACGGGATGACCCGTCAGCCCGAGATCGCCCCGCAGCTGTTCACGGCGATGCTGATCGGCATGGCGCTCATCGAGGCGCTGTGCATCTACACGCTCGTCGTCACGCTGGTGATCTCTCAGAAGATGTAGGCGGAAGTGAGGGGTGAGAACCGTGAACCCCGCCCAGCTCAACCTGAACCCGATATCCCAGCTCGACCCGGTCGTGATCGTCGCGGTCATCGTGCTCATGTTCGTCACGTACTTCGCCCTGCGGCGCGTGTTCGTCATGCCCTACCTGCGCGTGATGGACGAACGCTCCCAGCTCTTCGAGCTCGCCGACGAGCGGCATCGCCAGGCGGGAGACGCCGTGCGCGAGGCTGACTACGAGAGCGAGCGCGCGCTGACCGAGGCGGCCGCGGCCGCCGAGCAGCTGCGGGCGGACGCCCGAGAGCGCGCCGAGACCTACCGCCGCGAGCGGGTGGAGGAGGCGACCGCGACCGCCTCGGAGCGACTCGAGCGCGGCCGCGCGGACATCGCGACCGAGAAGGCCATCGAGGTCGAGGCGCTCCGGAGCCAGGCGATCGACTGCGTAGACCTCGCGTGCGGACAGCTCATCGGCGGCGCGTCCGACGAGGTCGTCCAGGCAGCGGTCGACCGGCTCCTGTCTCGGCGGATCCAGTAGGGGGTGGCCAGGATGCTCGAGGAGCTCATGACGATCGTCACCGAGATCGCCGCCGAGATGGGCGTCGAGATCGTGCACGCACCACTGCGTTTCGCCGCCGAGGTCGTGCAGTTCCTGCTGCTGATCGCGATCGTGTGGGTGGTCGCGGTGGGCTTCGGCAAGCGCCGCGGCTTCGTGGTCAACATGCTCGCCGAGCGCCAGCGGGGTATGGGCGAGCGCCTGTCGGCCGCCGCCACCGCCGAGGAGGACCTCAAGCACGCCGAGCAGGTCGCCGCGCTCAAGATCCGCACGGCGAACGCCGACGCGCGTCGGGTGATAGCCGAGGCGAAGCGGGAGGCCGACGAGCTTGAAGCCAAGGCGAAGGCCGAGGCCGACACGGAGGCCAAGCGGATACTCGAGCGCGCCGACACCGCGCTGTCGACCGAGCGCGCCGAGATGCACCTCGAGGTGCGCGAGACGCTGGTGGACCTCGTCTCGCAGGCCACCCGCTCGATCATGAACGAGAAGGTCCCCCTCGCCGAGCAGCGCCGGCTCATCGAGACGGCGATCCTCGCCGGCATCGGTGGCGAGCCGGCGTCCGCGGCGCAGGCGCCCGAACGGGTGCACTGATGAACGCGCACATCGACACGTCGGAGTCCGCCGCGCTCACCGACGGGACGGCGTTCGCGCGGTTGCTGGAGGGTTTCGACGGTTCGCGCGTCTCGTTGCACGTGCGCACGCACCTCGACGATGCGGTGGTGCGCGCGGTCCGAGACCACGTCTGTCGTGCGGCGGGGCGCGAGATCGCGCTGGACGTGAAGATCTCGCCGACGATGGACGCGGGTGCCGTGCTCTACGTCGGCGACGCGGGTCGGTTCATCCTCGACCAGCGTGCGATGTACCTTGACGGCGTCGAGCGCGACCTGCGCGCCGAGCTCGAGGACCTGCCCGCCGCCGAGGCGACCGACGCCTACGAGCGGCTGCGCGTCCTTCTCGGCGGTCTGGGGCCGCACGCGTCGGTGGAGGACCTGCTCGACACGGGTACCGTGCAGCGGCTGGGCGACGGCGTCGTCATCGCCACGGGACTGCGCGACGTCGGCAGCCAGGAGATCGTCGAGTTCGAGGGCGGCGGCCTGGGGCTCGCGTTCTCGCTCAAGAACCGCTCCGTGGGCGTCGTGCTGCTCGGCGGTGAGGAGAGCGTGCGCGAGGGGCAGGACGTGCGGCGTACCGGCCACCTGCTGCGCGTGCCCGCAGGCGAAGCGCTGCTCGGGCGCGTGCTCGACGCGATCGGCCGACCCATCGACGGCCGCGGCGCCGTGGTGCCGGCGGCATGGATGCCCGCCGAGCGGCCCGCGCCCGGCGTCGTCGACCGCCGGCCGGTCGACGTGCCGCTGCATTCCGGGATGAAGGTGATCGACGCACTCGTCCCGATCGGCAGGGGCCAGCGAGAACTGGTGATCGGCGACCGCAAGATCGGCAAGACGACGCTCGCGCTCGACGCGATCCTCGCTCAGAAGGGGCGGGACGTCGCGTGCATCTACTGCGCGATCGGGCAGAAGGCGTCGTCGGTGCGCCAGGTGGTGGCGTGCCTCGAGGAACACGACGCGCTCGAGTACACGGCGGTGGTCGTGGCGCTGCCGGGCGACATGCCGGCGTTCCGCTACCTCGCGCCGTACACGGCGTGCGCGATGGGCGAGTACTTCATGGACCGCGGCGGCGACGCGCTCGTCGTCTACGACGACCTGACCAAGCACGCGGTGACGTACCGCGAGATGTCGGCGCTGCTCGATCGACCGGTCGGCCGCGAGGCGTACCCGGGCGACATCTTCTACGTGCACTCGCGCCTCCTCGAGCGCGCTGCGCGCCTCAACGAGGAGCGGGGGAGCGGGTCGCTCACGGCGATGCCGATCGTCGAGACACTCGCGGGCGACATCTCGGCGTTCATCCCGACCAACGTCATCTCGATCTGCGACGGGCAGATCATGCTCGACGCCTCGGCGTTCAACGAGGACCGCCGGCCCGCGCTCGACCCGGGCCTCTCGGTGTCGCGCGTCGGCGGCTCGGCCCAGGCGCGCGTCATGAAGCAGGTCGCGGGACGGTTGCGCATCGACCTCGCGCAGTACGAGGAGATGGCCCGGTTCGTGAAGTTCGGGGCCGAGGTGGACGAGGCGACGCAGCGGCAGCTCGTCCGTGGCGAGCGAGCCCGTGAGCTGCTCAAACAGGACCAGCACGCGCCGATGCCCCTCGAATCCGAGGTGCTCGTGCTCTACGCCGTCGTGAACGGCTACTTCGATCACGTCGCGGTCGAGCGAGTGGGCGAGGTCGAGACCGAGCTGCTCGAGTGGGCGGCCAATCGACGCAGTGACGTGCTCAGAGCGCTCGCGGGGTGTGACGGCCTCACCGAAGAGATCGAGGCGATGCTCGCCGGCGCGCTCGAGGAGTTCCTGGCGCGGGCGGGAGCGCCGGCCGAGGTCGCCGGCGCAGGCTCGGTGCCCGTCGACGCGGGGGCGGTGGCGTAGCGATGGAGAAGCTCGCCGACGTCCGCAAGAGGATGCGCTCGGTCGCCGGCATCGGCGAGGTGTGCCGCACGCTCGCGACGGTCGCCTCGGCGAAACTCGCGCAGACACACGAGCGTGCGCGCGGCGCGCGCGCCTACTCGGCGGCGCTGCGCGGGATGCTCGCGCGCCAGCAGGACGCGGCGATCGCGGACGGCATCGACCCGGCGGCGCTCTCGCCGCTCCTCGCGCCGCATCGGCAGGTGCGCCGCATCGAGCTGCTCGTGGTCGGCGCCGACCGGGGGCTGTGCGGCGGCTACAACGTCGCGCTCGGGCGCGAGGCGCGGGCGTTCGCGCTCGCGCGCGAGGCCGAGGGCGTCGAGGTGACCGCGATCGTTAAGGGCCGCCGCGCCGAGACGTACCTGCGACGCGCGACGCGGGTGCCCATCTCCGAGGCGAGGGGGTGGACCCGCGCCGGCGTGACCGCCGAGGAGGTCGACGCGCTGCTCGCCCGGCTCGTCGCCGACTTCCTGAGCGGCGATGTCGACGAGGTGTGGGCGTCGTACACGGAGTTTGTCTCATCGATGCGGCGCGACCCCAAGACCGTGCGGCTCCTGCCGGTCATGCCGGGGGTGCTCGGCGGTGAGAGCTCGACGCCGGCGCGTGCGCACGACTGGTACTACGAGCCGGACCGGCCGGCGTGCGTCGCCGAGCTGCTGAATGCCTTCGTGCGGCTCCAGGTCGAGGACGTGCTGCTCGAGGCGTTCGCGAGCGAGCAGGCCGCTCGCATGGTGACGATGCAGGAGGCTTCCGAGCGGGCGGACCGCTCGCTCTCGGAGCTGCGCGTGCACTACAACCGGCTGCGCCGCGAGTCGATCACCGCCGACCTGGTGGGCGTGCTCGTCGCGGGCCGCGTGCGGGAGGGAGGCGAGGACGGTGACGAAGGTGACGACCGCACGTTCGCCTGAGGAGACCGCCTCGATCGAGGGCATCGTCGGTTCCGCTCTGCAGCGCACCGCCGAGGAGCTGTCGCGCGAGGCGTGCGACGGCACCGTCGCGCAGGTGCTCGGGCCGGTCGTCGACGTGGACTTCCGCGGGGAGTTGCCCGCGATCGGGTCGCTCTTGCGGGTGGGAGACCGAAAGCGCGGGCTGCCGCTCGAGGCGGTCGAGCTGCTCGGCGAGGGTGGCGTCCGGGCGCTCGCGCTCGGTTCGACCGACGGCCTGCGGCGCGGCACGCGCGTCTACGACACGCAGGCGCCGATCTCCGTCCCCGTCGGCCCGGGCGTCAAGGGCCGCATCCTCGACTGCGTGGGCGAGCCTTCCGACGGCCTGGGGCCCGTCTCGGCGCTCGAGCGGTGGCCGATCAGGCGGCACCCCGTCCCGTTCGCGCGGGTGAAGACGTTTCCCGAGGTCTTCGAGACCGGCCTGAAGGCGATCGACCTGCTCACGCCGTTCCCTCGCGGCGGCAAGATCGCGCTGTTCGGCGGCGCGGGCGTGGGCAAGACCGTCGTGATCATGGAACTCATCCGTAACGTGGGCCAGATCCACCAGGGCGTCAGCGTTTTCGGCGGCATCGGCGAGCGCACGCGCGAAGGCAACGACCTGTGGCTCGAGATGCAGCGCTCCAAGGTGCTCGACCGGGCCGTTCTCTACTTCGGCCAGATGAACGAGCCGCCCGGCGCCCGCTTCCGCCTGCCGTACTGCGCACTCACCACCGCCGAGTACTTCCGCGACGCCGAGCACGCCGACGTGCTGCTCTTCTTCGACAACATCTACCGCTTCGTCCAGGCGGGCCTCGAGGTCTCGCTCCTGCGCGCTCGCATCCCCGCCGAGGTGGGCTACCAGCCCACGCTCGCCACCGAGGTCGGCTCGCTCGAGGAGCGCATCGTCTCGACCGACGACGGAGCGATCACGAGCGTCCAAGCGGTCTACGTGCCCGCCGACGACCTTGCGGACCCGGGCCCGGCCGCGATCTTCTCGCACCTGGACGCCACAGTGGTGCTCTCCCGGCGCGTCGCCGAGATGGGCCTCTACCCGGCGCTCGACCCTCTCCAGTCGAGCTCGCAGATCCTCGAGCCCGCGTTCGTGGGCGCGCGGCACGTGCGCGTCGCGCGCGACACCAAGAGCTATCTGCAGCGCTACGGCGCCCTGCAGGACCTCATCGCGATCCTGGGCGTCGAGGAGCTCTCCGAGGAGGACAAGACCGTCGTCACCCGCGCGCGCCGGCTCCAGAAGTTCCTGAGCCAGCCCTTCTTCGTCGCGGAGCAGTACACCGGTATCCCCGGCGTCTACGTACCTCTTGCCGAGACGGTCCGTGGGTTCGAAGCGATCTGCTCGGGTCAGTGTGACTCGATCCCGGAGCAGGCGTTCTTCATGGCGGGCACCCTCGACGACGTGCTCGCGCGTTCGAAGGTGATCGATGCCGGCCGTCCCAGCACCACGCAGGGTGAGGCCCAGGTGCGCGAAGGCGAGGCGGCCCAGACGGGAGGCGTGTCCTGATGGCGCTGACGCTCAAGGTCGTCACGCCGAGAGGCGTCGAGTTCGAAGAAGAGGGTCTGGACCGGATCGTGCTCAGGCGGCGCGAGGCCGACCACGTGCCCGGCAGCGAGGTCGCCATCTGCGACCATCACGCGAACCTGCTCATGCAGTCGCAGCGCAGCTCCATGCGGCTCACGCGGGGCGAGCAGAGTTGGGAAGTGCCTGCCGGGGCCGGAGTCCTCGAGGTCGACGGCGAGGCGGTGACGCTCGTCATCACCGACGAGTGCTGACCCCTTCGGGCCGCGCGGTGGCGAAGCGACGCGCTCATCAAGCCGGCCGGATGGTTCCAGGTGCGGAGCGGGGAACCATCTGAATGACGCAGTCCCCCGAAGGACCCTCGATGCCGCACACGGATCTCGTCAGGATCGCCCGCCCATGACCGCCGCCCGCTACACGCCGCGCACGGTGGTGCGCGCCTACCTGCTCACGAACGGGCTCTTCACCCTCGCGACCTCGCTCATCTGGGCGATCAACACGGTCTTCCTCATGCAGCGCGGCGGGCTGACGCTCTTCGAGGTCATGCTCGTCAACACCGCGTTCGTGGTCGCGCAGGCCGTCTGCGAGGTGCCGACCGGCGTCATCGCCGACACCATCGGTCGGCGAGCCTCCTACCTGCTCTCGATCGGCGTCCTCGTCGTCTCGACGCTGCTCTACGTCCTGACACCACCCCTCGGATGGGGTTTCTGGGGCTTCGTCGTGGCAAGTCTTCTGCTCGGTCTTGGGTTCACGTTCCAGACCGGCGCCGTGGACGCGTGGATGGTTGATGCGCTCGACGCTTCGGGCTGGGAGGGCCCCAAGGACCGAGTGTTCGCCTGGGGGCAGATGGCGTTCGGGTCGGCGATGCTCGCGGGCTCGCTGCTCGGCGGGTTCCTCGGTCAGATGAATCTGGCGCTGCCCTACATCGTCCGGGCGGTGGTGCTGGCGGCCGCGTTCGTGCTCGTTCTGGCGCTCGTCCACGACGAGGGGTTCGAGCCGCGGCCACTGCGCCTGTCCACGTTCGGTGCCGAGACGCGCAAGATCGCCGACGCCGGCGTGCGGTTCGGATGGCGGAGCCGGGTGGTCCGGCCGCTCATGTTCGCCTCGGCGGTCGGCGGCTTCTTCTTCCTGTACGGCTTCTACTCGTGGCAGCCCTACATCCTGCAGCTGCTCGGCCACAACTACGTCTGGCTGCTCGGTATCGTGCAGGCGGGGTCGTCGCTCGCGATGATCGCCGGCAACGCGCTCGTGCGCAGGGTGATGAGCGAAGGGGAGCGGCGGCGCGACCCCGCGCGCGTCCTCGCGTGGACCGCCGCGGGGGTCTCGGCGATCACACTTCTCATCGGCGCGATCGGCCTGCTCGCCCCGCAGCCGGGTGTCGGCCCCGCGGCCGTGGCCATCGCGCTGTGGCTGCTGTGGAGCGTCGTCTTCGGTATCCAGGGGCCGGTGCGCGCGAGCTTCCTCAACGAGCACATCCCATCGGCTCAGCGCGCGACGGTGCTCTCGCTCGACTCTCTCTTCGCCGATGCGGGCGGGGCTGCGGGACAGCCCGCGCTTGGCTGGGTCTCCACGCGCGCAAGCATCTCCGTGGCGTGGGTGCTCGGCTCGCTGGTGACCGCGACGATACCGCCGCTGTATCTGCGGTCCGGCCGGGCGGCGCGGGCAGAGGTCTCGGATGGGAGCGAGGAGCCGTCACGAGCCTGACCCGCTCGCCGATTGACGTGCGCTTTCAGGCAGGAAGCGGCGGCGCGCCGTCCAACTTCCCAAGTGACCGCACGCGAGCATCGACCCGAGAGGCCGCCGCATGCCCGAAGGAACCTGGTTCGAGCGCCACCCCGTCGCCGTCAGCGTGATGCTGTGGGTGCTCGCTATCGGCCTGACGCTCGCGACGTTCCTCTACCAGGACAAGACGGGACCGACACAGCCCATCGAGCGGTCGTTCGAGACGGCGAAAGGGACGCTGCACACCAAGTTCCTGCGCAGCGAGAACATCGGCACCGACCTCACGGTGATGTTCGTCGCTCCCGTGCCCGACGGGGTGACGGCCACGGTGAAGTACCGCCGCTACACGTCCGGCGAGCCGTGGAAGACCGTGAAGATGGCTCCCATGTCGGTCACCGTGAGCCGTCGCGGTTCGACCGAGAAGCTCGAGGGCCTGGGCGTCAAGCTGCCGTCGCTGAAGGAGCGCGCGGGCAAGTATGAGTACTTCGTCTACGTGTCGGATGGTTCCGGCAAGGCAGTGTCGTTCACCGGCGACAAGCCGATCTACGCCCGCTACAAGGGCGCCGTCCCGACCCCGGTGCTCATGGTGCACATCCTCGTCATCTTCGCGTCGATGATGTTCGCGATCCGCACCGTTCTCGAGAGCCTGCGCAGGTCCGGCAGCTACGTCTGGATGATCTGGGCGACCATCATCTCGCTCCTGCTGGGCGCGTTCGTGTTGGGTCCGCTCGTTCAGTGGTATGCATTCAACGTGTGGTGGTCCGGAGTCCCGTTCGGCTTCGACTGGACCGATAACAAGGTCCTGGTCGAACTGGCCGCGTGGGTCTTCGCCCTGGTGATGAACGTGGGCGGTCGGCGTGCCAAGTGGGCCGTGTGGCTCGCCGGAGTCGTGACCCTCGTCGTCTACTTCATCCCGCACAGCGTGTTCGGATCCGAGTACGACTATTCGACCGGAACGGGCCGAGGCACCACCGGCTGAGGTTACTCGCAAGGGGGTCGACGAATGGACGCGTCGACCGCAGCTTGCAGGCCGCGCGCGACCACCGGAGAACGGGTCGCGCGCGGCTCCCTTTTCGGGAGGCGCGATGGTGCCCGGGGCGGGGATCGAACCCGCACGACCTTTCGGTCACCGGTTTTTGAGACCGGCGCGTCTGCCTGTTCCGCCACCCGGGCGCGGTGACAACGCTCGGCAGATTATAGCCGACGCTCTCGCTCGTCGACGCTGCCGCGTGGTTCTCGGCACTCGCCACCTGCGTATACTGGGCTCATGGACGCATCCGATCTTCTCGGCGAGTTGTCGCCCGGCTTGCGGCGGCACCTCGAAAACGTCGCGGCGAACCTGCAGCTCGTGGCCGACATGGGCTACGGGGACGTCGCACTCGCCGTCCCCGACGCCAGCGGGGGACTCGTGGTCGCCGCGGACGCGAGGCCCAACACCGCGCTTGCGCCGATCGCGTCGAGCCGGGTCCGGCGCGTACTGTCTTCCGCTGAGGAGCCGGAGGCGTACGCCGCGCTCGCGGACGGCCAGCCGATCACGGGCCGGCGGCGCCGGGTTGCGCGCGGCATCAAGTACTCGACCTCCGCGTGGCCGATCGGCTCGCCGGTCAGCGCCGTGGTCGTGCGAGACCTCGCGGACCAGGTCGCCGAGGCCTCGGGCGCGATGGAGCGCGCGTTCATGGACGTCGCCGAGGAGCTGCTCGACGTGCTGCGCGGGGGGCCGCTTGTCGACGTCAGGACCGGCGAACCCTTCGCGACCGTGCGCACGGCCGGCGACGGCGTCATGCGCGTCGGCGCCTCGGGGCAGGTGACGTACGCCTCTCCCAACGCGGTCAACATCATGCGGCTCGCGGGCTTCGACGCGCCTCTGGCGGGACAGCACGCTGCCGCGCTTCCCGGCGGCGGCTTCGGCATCGCGCCGGTTCTGGGTTCGCAGGCCGCGATCTGCGTCGAGACCGAGGTCGCCCAGCGTGTGCTCGGCTACCGGACACTCGGATTGCCGGCGGGCGCCGTGGTGCTCGTCGAGGACCGGACCGAGGCCCGCCGTCGCGAGCAGGAGATCAAGGTCAAGGACGCCACCATCCGGGAGGTCCACCACCGGGTGAAGAACAACCTGCAGACGATCGCGAGCCTGCTCCGGATCCAGGCGCGCCGGGCGGAGTCCGAAGAGGCGCGGCATGCGCTCGAAGAGGCGACCGAGCGCGTCGGGTCCATGGCCGTCGTGCACGACCTTCTCGCCGGGAGTGACGAGGAACTCGTCGACTTCGCACAGGCCGCTCGCACCGTGGTCGACCTGGTGCGGCGTGGCATGCTCGGCGAGGCGAGCGCGGTGAGGGTCACCGTCGAGGGCTCGACGGGGATGGTGGACGCGCACGCGGCGACCTCGCTCGCGCTCGCCGTCGCGGAGCTCGTGCACAACGCGCTCGAGCACGGCGTCGGGCCGAGCGGCGAGGGGCACGTCGAAGTGTCGATGCGCCGGGTGCCCGGAGAGCTGGTGCTCAACGTGCGCGACGACGGCGCGGGATTGCCGCCCGACTTCGACGCGGAGTCCTCGGCGAATCTGGGGCTCGCGATCGTGCGGACGGTCGTGACCGACGACCTCCGCGGTACCCTGTCATTCTCGGGCGGGCGCGGGACGACCGTCACCGTCCGAGTACCGGTCGCCGACGCGGCCGAGGTCTCACCGACGACCGACGTGGAGGAGTAGCGCGTGCGCGTACTGATCGCCGAGGATGAGGCGCTCATCCGTATGGACCTGCGCGAGATGCTCGAAGAGGACGGCCACGAGGTCGTGGGGGAGGCGCGCGACGGCGCCGAGGCGATCGAGCTTGCGCGTTCGCTCGCGCCCGACGTCGTGTTCATGGACATCAACATGCCCGGCGTCACCGGCATCGAGGCCGCCCGGGTGCTCGGCGAGGAACGGGTCGCGCCCGTGGTCATGGTCACGGCGTTCTCGCAGACCGCCTACGTGGAGCAGGCGGCCGACGCCGGCGCGATGGCGTACGTCGTCAAGCCGTTCACGCGGTCCGACGTGCTTCCGGCGATGGCGCTGGCGGCCGCACGGTTCGCCGAAGCGACCGCGCTCGCCGACGAGGTGGCCGACCTGAGCGAGCGGCTCGAGACGCGCAAGCTCGTCGACCGCGCCAAGGGCATCCTTATGGCGCGCGGCATGAGCGAGCCCGAGGCGTTCAAGCGTCTCCAGAAGCTCGCGATGGACAAGCGCAAGACACTGCGCGAAGTCGCCGAGGCCGTCATCATCGCCTCGGAAGCCGAGGCGTAGGGGCCTTTCGAACTTCGAGCACGAGGCAATTGCTCACTGGTACCTTCCGATGATAGGCTGATGGGGCCCATCACCCAGGAAGGGAAGCCTGTGGACGCCATCGACCTCGAGATCCTGCACGCGCTCGCTGCGTCCGGCCGAACCACCTTCTCCGACCTCGCCGAGAAGACCGGCCTGTCCGGCCCCTCGACCGCCGACCGAGTGCGCCGGCTCGAGGAGCGCGGAGCGATCCGGGGCTACGCGGCCCTGGTCGACCCTGCGTCGCTCGGCCTCGACCTGACCGCGTTCGTCGCCGTGACGCTGGACCGTCCCGCTTCACGCGACGGATTCCTCTCGGCGGTGCGCGCGCACCCGGCGATCCTCGAGTGCCATCACGTGGCAGGCGACGACGACTACCTGCTCAAGGTCCGCACGGCGGGCACCGCCGGCCTGGAGCGTTTCGTGAGCGACGAGCTGAAGTCGGTCGAGGGGGTGGCGCGCACGCGCACCATCGTCGTGCTGTCCTCGCCGGTCGAGGAGCCGTTCGTGCCCGGTCCGGTTCTGCCGTGAGCGCGAGCCTGCCGCTGCTCGTCCGCACGTTCGTGATCGGCGTGGCGGTGGCCGCGCCGGTCGGCGCCATGGGCATGCTCTGCATCCAGCGCACCCTCGCGCGGGGGTTCTCGGCGGGGATCGCGACGGGCCTGGGAATCGCGACCGCGGACGGCATCTACGCGGGGATCGCGGCCTTCGGCATCTCGGCGGTATCCGGCGCGCTGGTCTCGTGGCAGGTGCCGCTGAGACTGGTGGGCGGGGGCGCGCTCGTGTACCTGGGCGTGCGCTCGATGCGTTCGGGCGCCCAGCGGGCCGCCGAGCAGGAGGCGCGCGACGATGACGAGCGCGCCCGGGAGCGGCACGCGGGTCTCTACGCGTCGGCGGTGGCGCTCACGCTCACGAACCCGACCACGATCATCGCGTTCGGCGCGGTCTTCGCGAGCGCGGGGTTGACCGCCCAGCCCGGCCTCTCGAGCGCGCTGCTCGCGACCGCGGGCGTGGCGCTCGGGTCGCTCTCGTGGTGGCTCCTGCTGGTGAGCGGCGTGGCGCTCGCGCGCTCGCGTGTGGGCGAGCGGCTGCTCTCGGCCGTCGGGCTCGCCAGCGGCGTGGTGCTGATCGGGTTCGGGCTGCTCGCGATCGTCTCGGCGTTCTCGGGCTGACGAGCGACGAGCGCCCGGCCGGGGAGGCCGAGCGCTCGTATGTGGACCGGCGGTGTTCGCGCCTAGAGGAGCGGCAGGTAGGAGTCGCGCTCCCAGCGGGTGACGCGGGTGCGGTAGTCGTGCCACTCGATCCGCTTGTTGCGGATGAACCACTCGAAGACCTGGTCGCCGAGGGCTTCTCGGACCAGATCGCTCTCCTCCATGCGGTTGATGGCCTCGTTGAGGCTCTCCGGCAGCTGCCCGATCCCCAGCGCGGCGCGCTGCTCGGGCGTCATCTCGTAGACGTCGTCGGTGACGTCGGCCGGCAGCTCGAGACCGCGCTCGATGCCGTCGAGGCCCGCGGCGAGCATCACCGAGAAGGCGAGGTAGGGATTGCAGGCTGGGTCGGGGGAGCGGAGCTCGATGCGGGTCGCTTTCTCCTTGCCCGGCTTGTACATGGGCACGCGTACGAGCGCGGAGCGGTTGCGGTGCGCCCAGCAGATGTAGACGGGCGCCTCGTAGCCGGAGACGAGCCGCTTGTACGAGTTCACCCACTGGTTGGTCACCGCGCAGATCGAGGGAGCGTGGTGGAGGAGACCGGCCATGTACGCCTTCGCCTCGGCGGAGAGGTGGTACTCGTCGCTGGGGTCGTAGAACGCGTTCTTCCCGTCTCGGAACAGGGACTGGTGGACGTGCATGCCGCTGCCGGCCTCACCGTACATGGGCTTGGGCATGAAGCTGGCGTACACCCCGTTGAGCTGGGCGACCTCCTTGACCACCAGCCGGTAGGTCATGACCGCGTCGGCCATCTTGAGCGCCGAGTCGTAGCGCAGGTCGATCTCGTGCTGGCTCGGGCCGACCTCGTGGTGGCTGTACTCGACCTGGATCCCGAAGTCGTTGAGCGTGCGGACGGTCTCCTTGCGCAGGTCGACGGCGAGGTCGCGCGTCGTCATGTCGAAGTAGCCGCCCTGGTCGAGCAGCTTGGTGCTGTGGTCGTTCTTGAAGTAGTAGTACTCGAGTTCCGGGCCGATGAAGAAGTCGAACCCCATCGCCTTGGCCCGCTCGACATTACGGCGCAGCACGAAGCGGGGGTCGCCCGGGTAGGGAGAGCCGTCCGGGCGCACGACATCGCAGAACATCGTCGCGACCAGGTCGGTGCCCTGGCGCCACGGAAGGATCTGCAGGGTCGCCGGATCGGGCAGCGCGACCATGTCCGATTCCTGGATGCGCGCGAAGCCCTGGATCGACGAGCCGTCGAAGCCCATCCCCTCGTTCATCGCGAGCTCGAGCTCGTCGATGGTAATCACGAACGTCTTGAGGAATCCGAGCACGTCGGTGAACCACAGGTGGATGAACTCGACGCCCCGGCCGCGGATGTCCTCGATGGCCTGCGCGCGACGCTCCTCTTGCATGAAATGCCCCCTCGACTCGTGAATAGCGCTGTGTTTCGACAAAGTGTCGCACATATTTCGATTGTGTTTCGTGACTGCGGTACGATGCGTTCACGGCTCAGGGACGCGGTGCATCGGGAGGTCGCCGCACAGGGGAAGGGGAGCACGCATGAATCTGCAGTCACCACGAGGCAACGACGCCACGCAGACGTCGAACCGCTCGCGCGACGTCGTTCCCGGCTCGGGACTGTGTTCTCGGTGCATGGAGGACTGCCGCGGCAACTGTGAGGTCTTCAAGTCCTCGTTCCGCGGCCGCGAGGTCATCTATCCGGGCCCCTTCGGCGAGATGACGGCGGGCGGCGACAAGGACTACCCGATCGACTACTCGCATCTCAACATCCAGGGCTATGCGCTGGGTGCGAAGGGATTGCCCCAGGGCGTCGAGGGCACGCCGGACAACACGCTGTTCCCGATGGTGTCCACCGAGACCGAGTTCGGCTTCGCGAACAAGGTCAAGATGCGCGTGCCGATCTTCACCGGCGCGCTGGGGTCCACCGAGATCGCGCGCAAAAACTGGGAGCACTTCGCGGTGGGCGCGGCGATCTCCGGGGTGTCGATCGTGTGCGGCGAGAACGTGTGCGGCATCGACCCGGCGCTCGAGCTTGATGCCAACGGCAAGGTCGTCAACGCTCCGGACATGAAGCGCCGCGTGGAGCTGTTCCGCCGCTACCAGGAGGACGGCTACGGCGACATCCTCGTGCAGATGAACGTCGAGGACACGCGCTTGGGCGTCGCCGAGTACTGCATCGAGAAGCTCGGCGTCACCACGATGGAGCTCAAGTGGGGGCAGGGCGCCAAGTGCATCGGTGGCGAGATCAAGGTCAACACCCTGGAGCGTGCGCTCGAGCTGCAGAAGCGCGGCTACCTGGTGACCCCCGACCCGTCGGATCCGGCCGTCCAGGCAGCGTTCAAGGACGGCGCTATCCGCCAGTTCGAGCGGCACAGCCGACTGGGCTTCGTGGAGGAGGAGGCGTTCTACGCCGAGGTCCAGCGTCTTCGCGACCTGGGTGCTCAGCGCGTCACCCTCAAGACCGGCGCCTACCCCATGCGCGAGCTCGCGATGGCCATGAAGTGGGCGAGCAACGCCAAGATCGACCTGCTCACCATCGACGGCGCCCCCGGCGGTACCGGCATGAGCCCGTGGCGCATGATGGAGGAGTGGGGCGTCCCGACGTTCTACCTGCAGTGCATGGCCAACGAGCTTGCCGAGAAGCTCGCGCAGCGGGGCGCCTACGTCCCCGACATCGCGATCGCCGGCGGATTCTCGACCGAGGACCACGTCTTCAAGGTCCTCGCGCTGGGAGCACCTCACACCAGGGCGGTCTGCATGGGTCGCGCGCTCATGATCCCCGGCTTCGTCGGCAAGAACATCGGCGTGTGGCTCCAGGAGCAGGACCTTCCCAAGTCTGTGGCGCCGTTCGGCTCCTCCAAGGAGGAGATCTTCGTCACGTACGAGACGCTCAAGGCCAAGTACGGTGACGAGGTCGAGAAGTTCCCGCTCGGCGCGATCGGCATCTACACCTACTCCGACAAGATCCGCGTCGGGCTGCAGCAGCTCATGAGCGGTTCGCGCAACATGGTGCTCGACACGATCTCGCGTTCGGACCTGATGGCGCTGACCCACGATGCCGCGGAGGTGTCCGGCATCCCGTACGTGATGGACGCGTATCGCGACGAGGCGATGCGGATCATCGAGGCGTAGAACGTTCGCAGCTGTCCGTTCTCGGAAGGGAGAGGTTGCCGGCCTCTCCCTTCCGTCGTTTCCAGCGTGTTTCCTCGGCGCCGTGACGCGTGCTATACTCCGCGAACGGCACAACGGCGTGTCGAACCGAAGAGACGAGCAGTGACGCTCGCCCGGCCTCGAAACCACGAGGCTGAGCGGGCGTTTTCCGTTTTCTCGGCGGCAGCGAAAGCGAGAGGCGAAGCACATGAAGGAGTTCGCGGTCTTTTGGGGGTGCACGATCCCCGCGCGGTTCCCGTTCATCGAGAAGGCCACCCGGGTCATGTTCGACGACCTTGGTGCGACCATCCACGAGCTGCCGGGCCACACGTGCTGCCCGGAGGGAACGCTCGTCAAGGCGAACGATCCCGACTCGTTCTACACGGCGGCGGCGCGCAACCTCGCGATCGTCGAGAAGGCCGGCTACGACCTGGTCACGCCGTGCAACGGCTGCTACTCCACGTTCAAGGAGTGCCAGAGCCACCTCATGACCGACTGGCGCGAGCGCGAGACGATCAACGAGCGTCTGGCGACGGAGGAGCTGCACTACGACGGCAAGCTCAACGTCGTGCACTTCGCCGAGTGGCTCGCCGATCACATGGGTGCGGCGCTCATCGCGAGCGGCGCCAAGCGCGCGTTCTGGGGCATGAACATCGCCGTCCACTACGGCTGCCACCTGCTGCGCCCGCAGCCCGCGGTCAAGTGGGACGACCCGCTCCACCCCAAGAAGGTGGAGGAGATCGTCGCGGCGCTCGGCGCGCGCGTCATCGACTACCCGACCAAGATGCAGTGCTGCGGCGGTTACCTCGACCGTGTCGGCGAGCGCGAGGGCTCGCTCGCGTTCAACCGCCGCAAGCTCCACGACCTGCAGGCGCACGACGTGGACGCACTCGTGGTCGTGTGCCCGAGCTGCTTCCAGCAGTTCGACCTCAACCAGGCCGCCCTGCAGCGGGCTAACGAGAACGTCAACGTCCCGGTGCTCTACCTCTCCGAGTTGATCGGGCTCGCCTACGGGCACGAGCCCGAGGAACTCGGCATGGACATGCACCGCGTGAGCGTGCAGCCGTTCCTGGACAAGTGGAACGCGCGCGCCGCCGACAAGGCGCACCTCGCCGAGTCGTTCGACGTCGCGCTGCTCAACAAGTGCGACTCGTGCCGCGCGTGCAAGGACGACTGCCCGGTGTGCAAGGTCGACCCGACCTTCCAGCCCAACGACATCATCCGCGCCCTCGTCGACGGCAAGATCGACGAGGTGCTCGACGACCCGAACATCTGGAAGTGCCTCGAGTGCTACACGTGCCTCGAGCTGTGCCACTCCGAGATCGGCATGGCCGAGACGTTCCGCAAGCTCAAGGAACTCGCCATCCAGCGTGGTTCTCGGCCGGACTCGATCCCGCAGAGCTACGAGATGTTCATGACCACCGGCACCCTCGGCAAGCCCAAGGAGGGCGCCCGCAAGAAGCTCGGACTCGACCCGTTGCCGCCCAGTGGCGGGGACGCGGTCAAGAAGATGATGGGCTGCGATGCGGTCATCGCGGCGTGCGAAGAAGGAGAGGACTAGCCATGGCCTTCGAGCCTTTGTTGGAGCGGATGCCGACGACTCGGCCCGCATCCTTCAGTGATCGGGAGAACGCGCTGGGCGCCGAGCGCCCGGCCTACCGCGAGGAGGCCGGCTACAAGATCCACGGCGGCTGCGGCCTGATGGGCATCTGCGACGAGTCCGGCTCGCTCATGAGCGGAATCGAGGCCATCAAGGCGATGGCCGTGCAGCGCGACCGCGGCAACGGCCTGGGCGGTGGGTTCGCCGGCTACGGCATCTACCCCGAGTTCCCTGACCACTACTGCTTCCACATGATGTACCACGACCTCAAGGGTAAGGAAGAGGCCGAGGAGGTCTTCGACCGCTACTTCGTCATCGACCTCGCCGAGCCGATGCCGACCCGCGCGGTCAAGGGCATCAGCGATGCGCCGCTCCTGTGGCGCTACTTCCTCAATCCGGACCCGCACAAGCTCGAGACCTCCGAGATGAGCGCCGACGATTTCATCGTCCACACGGTCATGCTCATCAACTCGACGGTCGACGGCGCCTTCGTCGCCTCGAGCGGCAAGAACATGGGCGCGTTCAAGGGCGTCGGCTTCCCCGAGGAGATCGGCCACTACTACCTGCTCGAGGAGTACGAGGGCCACACCTGGACGGGCCACAACCGCTTCCCGACCAACACTCCGGGCTGGTGGGGCGGGGCGCACCCGTTCACGCTGCTCGACTGGTCGATCGTGCACAACGGCGAGATCTCGAGCTACGGCATCAACAGCCGCTACCTCGAGGAGTTCGGCTACAAGTGCACGCTGGGGACCGACACCGAGGTTGCCGCGTACCTGTTCGACCTGCTGCTGCGCCGCCACAAGCTGCCGCTCTCGCTCGCGTGCAAGGCGCTCGCCAGCCCGCTGTGGACCGAGATCGACCGCATGCCCGAGGACGAGCAGGCAGTCATGCGCTCGCTGCGCGCCGTCTACGGCCCGGGCATGCTCAACGGCCCGTTCGCGATCGTGCTCGGCTTCAACGGCGGCATGGTCGCGCTCAACGACCGCATCAAGCTGCGCCCGCTCGTCGCGGCCCAGCAGGGCACCCGCATCATGGTCGCCTCCGAGGAGAGCGCGATGCGTGAGGTGCTCGACGCGCCCGACCGCGTGTGGGCCCCCAAGGCCGGCGAGCCGGTCATCGCCCGCGTGAAGGGCATGGAGTGGCCGATCCACGGCGACCTGCACCTCTCGGCGAGTGAGGTCAGCTGTGCTGTGACCGGCGTGCACGATACCTGCGAGACTGTCGAGGTGAGCTAACCGATGCCGACGAGCCTCATCCAGCCCGAGTTCCGGGTCAAGATCGACTACGACAAGTGCCACAAGTGTGGCCGCTGCGTGCAGCAGTGCGGCTGGGGCGTGTACTCGTTCAACGAGCGCCCGTTCCCCGACGACAGCAAGTGCCGCGCGTGCCACCGCTGCGTGACGTACTGCCCCGCGCACTGCATCACCATCCAGAAGAACGAACTCGCGCTGCGCGACAACGCGAACTGGTCCTCCGAGCTGCGCAAGAACGTGTGGCGCCAGGCCGAGAGCGGCGGCGTCATGCTGACCGGCATGGGCAACGACAAGCCGTATACGTCGTACTTCGACCATCTCGTGCTCGACGCGTGCCAGGTCACCAACCCCTCGATCGACCCGCTGCGCGAGCCAATGGAGCTGCGGACGTATCTGGGCCGCAAGCCCGACAGCGTCTCGGTGGAGTCCGACGGCAACGGCGGCTACCGCCTGTCCGGTGCAGACGGCGTCGCGAACAACGTGAAGCTCGACGCGCCGATCGTGTTCTCGCCTATGTCGTACGGCTCGGTGTCGCTCAACGTGCACAAGTCGCTCGCGATGGCTGCCGAGAGGCTCGGCATCCTGATGAACACCGGCGAGGGCGGTCTGCACGCCGACCTCTACCCCTACCAGGACAACGTGATCGTCCAGGTCGCGTCGGGCCGCTTCGGCGTCAACCCTGACTACCTGCGCCGCGGCGCGGCGATCGAGATCAAGGTCGGTCAGGGCGCCAAGCCGGGTATCGGCGGGCACCTGCCGGGCGAGAAGATCAACAAGGAAGTCTCGACGACGCGGATGATCCCGCAGGGCTCGGACGCCATCAGCCCTGCGCCGCACCACGACATCTACTCCATCGAAGACCTGCGCCAGCTCATCTACTCCCTGAAGGAAGCCAGCGGCTACAAGCCGGTCGGCGTCAAGATCGCCGCGGTCCACAATGTCGGCGCGATCGCGTCGGGCATCGTGCGGGCGGGGGCGGACTACGTCTACCTCGACGGCTTCAAGGGTGGCACCGGTGCCGCACCGTCGATCATCCGCGACCACATCGGTATCCCGCTCGAGATCGCGATCGCCGTCGTCGATCAGCGCCTGCGCGACGAGGGCATCCGCAACCAGGCGTCGATCGTCGCCGCCGGTTCGATCCGCTCCTCTGCCGACATGGCCAAGGCCATCGCGCTGGGTGCCGACGTCGTGGCGATCGGCTCGGCGGCGCTCATGGCGCTGGGGTGCCACCTGTGCCAGGGCTGCCACACCGGGTGCTGCTCGTGGGGGCTCACCACTCAGAAGCCGGAGCTCACCAGGCGCGTCGACCCCGAGTGGGGAGCCGAGCGGCTCACGAACCTGGTTCACGCGTGGAGCCACGAGCTGCAGGAGATCCTGGGGGCGCTCGGCGTCAACGCCGTCGAGTCGCTGCGCGGTAGCCGCGAGAGGTTGCGCGCGGTCGGGCTGGACGCACAGACCTGCGAGATCCTCGGCGTCAAGCCGGCGGGTCTGTAGAGGGAGGACCACGATGACCACTGAGACCGTGAAGGGCCCCATCGAGGGCTACGTGCAGACCGAGCCGGCCGCCAGCCGAGATGGCGATACGGTCACGCTGGACGTGCAGAGTGTCTACTACAAGCAGGTCAACGAGGCCGTGCGCTCGGCGTTCGCCGACGGCGCGAAGACCGTCGTGATCAACAACGTCAACGGGCAGCGCTACCTGGGGACGGGCGTGAAGGGCAAGGACCTGCGCATCGAGGTCCACGGAACGCCCGGCCAGGACATGGCGATGCTCATGGACGGCCCCACCATCGAGGTGTTCGGCAACGCACAGGACGGCGTCGGCAACACCATGAACGCCGGCACCGTCATCGTGCACGGCTCGGCGGGCGACGTGCTGGGCTACGGGATGCGAGGCGGCAAGGTCTTCATCAAGGGCGACGTGGGCTACCGCGTCGGGATCCACATGAAGGCGTACGAGGACCTGCGCCCGATCATGGTGTGCGGCGGCAAGGCGCGCGACTTCTTCGGCGAGTACATGGCCGGCGGGCTGCTCGTGCTGCTCGGCATGAACTCGACTCTTGAGGGGCCGCTCGTGGGCGGCTACCTGGGCACCGGCATGCACGGCGGGACCATCTACGTGCGCGGCGAGGTCGAGCCGTGGCAGTGCGGCAAGGAGGTCGGCGTGTTCGAGGCCGACGAGGCGGACATGACCGAGCTCAAGCCCGTGCTTGCCGAGTACTGCGAAGCGCTCGGGATGGACCTCGAGGAGGTCCTCTCGGCGCCCTTCACCAAGTTGGTACCGATCAGCCACCGGCCGTACGGGAAGCTCTACACGTACCTGTAGGCGGTGCTCGATCCTTGTGTCCACGACGACCCTGGCGCTCGCGCGCCGGGGTCGTCGCGTCTTCGGGGGAATCCGCAGCAACCTCCAGGTGCCAAGGCGTCCGCAGCCGGTTCGAGCAAGGCGTAACACCGCAGAAACATTGCGTCGGCTACCGTGTACCTACGAGACAGGTACTTCGTCCGCGGCATCTGCGGCGGCGCACGAGAAAGAGGAGGTCCGCATGGCTCCGACGTTCGACAAGGACTACGTGCTCAAGACCGTCGAGGAGCGGGACGTCAAGTTCATCCGCTTCTGGTTCACCGACGTTCTCGGCGTTCTGAAGTCGTTCGCTGTCACCGACAGCGAGCTCGAGGGCGCGTTCGAGGAGGGCATGGGCTTCGACGGCTCTTCGATCGACGGCTTCACCCGCATCGAGGAGTCGGACATGGTCGCGTTCCCCGACGCCTCGACGTTCCAGGTGCTGCCGTGGCGCCCCGAGGAGCAGGGCGTCGGCCGCCTGTTCGCCGACATCACGCTCCCCAGCGGCGAGCCGTTCGACGGCGACCCCCGCTACGCCCTCAAGCGCATGCTCAAGAAGGCCGCCGACATGGGCTACACCATGTACGTCGGTCCGGAGCTCGAGTTCTTCTACTTCGCCGACGACCAGGACACCGAGATCCTCGACAACGGCGGCTACTTCGACCTGACCCCGCTCGATCTCGCCAGCGACCTTCGCCGCGAGACCGTTCTCACCCTTGAGAAGATGGGCATCCCGGTCGAGTACTCGCACCACGAGGTCGCCCCGTCGCAGCACGAGATCGACCTCCGTTACCAGGAGGCGCTCACGATGGCCGACGCCGTCATGACGTACCGCCTGGTCGTCAAGGAGATCGCGTTCGCCAACGGCGTCTACGCGACCTTCATGCCCAAGCCGATCGAGGGCCAGAACGGCTCCGGTATGCACGTCCACCAGTCGCTCTGGACCAAGGACGGCAACGCGTTCTACGACCCCAGCGACCCGACGCACCTCTCGCAGGTCGCGAAGTGGTACATCGCCGGGCTCCTCAAGTACGCGCCGGAGTTCTGCGCCGTCACCAACCCGCTCGTGAACTCCTACAAGCGTCTGGTCCCGGGCTACGAGGCTCCGACGTACGTCTCGTGGGCGCAGCGCAACCGCTCGGCCATGGTCCGCGTCCCGCTGTACAAGCCGGGCAAGGAGGCCGCGACCCGCATCGAGCTCCGTTCGCCGGACCCCTCGTGCAACCCGTACCTCGCCTTCGCCGTCATGCTCGGCGCCGGCCTGAAGGGTATCGAGGAGCAGCTCGAGCTCATGCCTGAGTCGACCAACGACATCTTCGAGATGTCCGCCGCCGAACTTGCCGAGGCCGGCATCAAGACCCTGCCGAAGGACCTGGGCGAGGCGATCGACAACTTCGAGAAGTCCGAGGCCATGAAGGACATTCTCGGCGAGCACATCCACACCTTCTACAGCGCGAACAAGAAGGCCGAGTGGGCTGACTACATCAAGCACGTCACCCCGTGGGAGATGGACAAGTACCTGAGCGTCATCTAGTCCCTTCGCGGCACGCGACATTGACTCGGCAACGGTGCCGGGCGAGGGCTCCCTCGTCCGGCACCGTCCGTTCCGGCCCCCGACCGGGAGCGAGAAGGTATCATCATGCACATGAAGCGCCTCCTCACAGCCTCCGACGACGCGCATACCCGCGCGTGGGTGCTCCGTGCCGTCGAGCCACTCGACTTGCAGGTCTACGAGTGCTCGACCGGCGACGTGCAGAAGCGGCTCCTCGAAGGCGAGATCGACATCGTGGTGCTCGACGGCGGCCGCAGCCCCGACGCACCGATCCAGCTCGTCGAGCATGCGGCCGCCTCGGGAGCCGATCTGCGGCTGCTGGCGCTCGTGGAGCCCGAGGGGCTCAGCGGCCTTCGGCTGCCGGTCCGGGTGCCGAGTGACTTCCTGGTGCGCGGCGCGTCCTCCGACGAGCTCGCCGTGCGCGTGCGCGCGCTGTTGTGGCCCGGCGAGGAGGTCACCAAGCAGGAGCTCGTCCGCATCGACGAGCTGACGATCAACCTCGCCACGTACCAGGCGTACCTGCACGGCGAACCGATCGACTTCACCTACCTCGAGTACGCGCTGTTCTCGTTCCTCGTGACGCATCCTGGCCGGACCTACTCGCGCGAGGTGCTCCTGCGACGCGTGTGGGGCAGCGACTACTACGGCGGATCGCGCACGGTCGACGTCCACATCCGGCGCATCCGTTCCAAGATCGGTGGCGAGCTCTCGCGGCGCCTCGAGACGGTGCGCAACGTCGGCTACCTCTGGAACGGCTAGCGCCGCGCCCTCGGCGTGACGGGCGGCCGCGCCGCGTCAGCGCGCTCGGGTACACTCGTGGAAAGGCCGTGAGCGCGCTTGGTCGCGCATGAGCCGACCCGCCGAGCACCCTGCCGAGAGGCCCGCGTCCATGCCCGAGCGCACCATCGCCGTCGTCGACGGTAACAGCCTGATCCACCGCGCCTTCCACGCGCTGCCCCCCACGATGACCGCGCCCGACGGGCGCCCCACCAACGCGGCCTTCGGGTTCCTGTCCATGCTGCTCAAGATGGTCGCCGACCTCAAGCCCGACGGCGTCGTCGTGGCGTTCGACCGGGGCAAGCCCGCATTCAGGACCGAGGCGCTCGCGCAGTACAAGGTGCACCGGCCGCCAACGGCCGACGAGCTGCGGGCACAGTTCCCCATGGTCAGAGAGCTGCTCGAGGCGCTCGACGTCCCGATCGTCGAGATCGAGGGGTGGGAGGGCGACGACATCCTCGGCACGCTGGCCCGGCGGGGCGCCGAGCAGGGCGTGCGCGTGCTGCTCGTCACCGGCGACCGGGACGCGTTCCAGCTCGTCAACGACACGGTCTCAGTGGTCACCACCAAGAAGGGCATCACCGACATCGCGATCTACGGCCCCGCCGAGGTGCTCGAGCGCTACGGCGTGACCCCGGAGCAGGTGCCTGACTACCTGGGACTCAAGGGCGACACCAGCGACAACATCCCCGGCGTCCCTGGCGTGGGGGAGAAGACCGCCGCCAAGCTCCTGCAGGAGTACGGCACGCTCGAGGACGTCTTGGCGCATGCGGACCAGATCAAGGGCAAGCTCGGCGAGAACCTGCGCGAGCACGAGGGCGCGGCCCTCGCCAGCCGAACCGTCGCGACGATCGCGTGCGACGTGCCCGTTGAGCTCGAGATCGGCGCCGTGAGGTTCGGCGACTTCGACGCGCACGCGGTGGCCGAGGCGTTTGGCCGCTACCGCTTCACCTCGCTGCTCGATCGCGCGCTCGCGCTGCGAGGCGGCTCTTCGGCGTCACCCGCGGCGCGCACGTCCGGCGCGGGGGGAGCGGTGCCGGAATCCGGTTCCGGGGCCGCGGAAGCTCCGAGTGTTGCGGGAGCGGCGCTGTCGTGCGGGTCGCGCCCGTGCGTGGAGGGAGCCGAGGCCGTCGAACTCGCGCGGGGCTGGGCAGACGCGGGCGACGCGTGGCTCGGCGTCGCGGTGGACGACGGGGCCGGCGCGTCGCTGTTCGGCGAGAGCCGAGACGTCGCCGTCGCCGGTCCGGACGCGGCCGCGCTCCTCCCGTCGGCGCAGGCCGACGCGCTGCTCGCGGAGGTGTTCTCGGCGGGGAGGGTGGCGGCGGGCGACGCGAAGGCGCTGCTCCAGGAGTTGTGCCCACCGGATGAGACGCGTACGTGCGCTGACGCCGCGACCGGCGTGGATCCCGACCGGCTGTTCGACGTCGCCGTCGCAGCGTATCTGCTCGAGTCGAACCGGTCGTCCTACGAGCTCCCCGCGCTGTCGGCGGACTACCTGGGTGCGCCGCTCGGCGAGCCCGCCGACGGCGCGTCGTACGCGACCACCCTCGCCGGCGCGGCGGCCGACCTCGCGCCGGAGCTCGAGCGCAGACTCGAGGCCGACGGGTCGCTCGGCGTGTTCCGCACGATCGAGATGCCGCTCGTGCCGGTGCTCGTGCGCATGGAGCGCGTGGGGGTCGGGCTGGATTCGAGCGTGCTCGCGGGCTTGTCCGCCGACGCCGAGAGGGGAATCTCGGCACTCAGGGGCGAGATCTACGAGCTTGCAGGGTGCGAGTTCACCATCGACTCCCCCAAGCAGCTCTCCGAGGTGCTGTTCGAGAAGTTGGGGCTGCCGCCGTCCAAGCGCACCAAGACCGGCTTCTCGACCGACGCCTCGGTGCTCGCGACCCTGGCCCCGCTCCACCCCATCGCCGAGAAGATCGTCGAGTATCGCGAGCTCACCAAGCTCAAGAGCACCTACCTGGACGCTCTGCCGAAGATGCTCGGCGCCGACGGGCGGCTCCACACGTCGTTCAATCAGACGGTTGCGGCGACGGGCCGCCTGTCGAGCAGCAACCCGAACCTGCAGAACATCCCCGTGCGCACCGAGTTCGGGCGCCGGATACGAGCGGCGTTCGTGCCGGCGGACCCCGGCGACCTGATGGTCTCGGCCGACTACAGCCAGATCGAGCTGCGCGTGCTCGCGCACCTCTCGGGGGACGCGGGCCTGATCGACGCGTTCACGAGCGGGGCCGACTTCCACCAGGCGACCGCGGCGCGGGTGTTCGGCGTCGAGCCGGACGCCGTGGAGCCCGGGATGCGCGCCCGCGCCAAGGCCGTGAACTTCGGCATCGTCTACGGGCAGTCGGCGCACGGGCTGGCCGACACGCTCAAGATCCCGCATGCCGAGGCGCAGGCGATGATCGACCGCTACTACGCGGCGTACCCGCGCGTTCGCGCCTACCTCGACGAGACGGTGGCACAGGCGCATCGCGATGGGTTCGCGGTCACCCTGTTCGGCCGCAAGCGGCGGATCCCCGAGCTTGCGAGCAGCAACTACAACCTGCGCTCCTTCGGCGAGCGGACCGCGATGAACCACCCCATGCAGGGCACGGCCGCCGACATCATGAAGCTCGCGATGATCGAGGTGGACCGCCGCCTGCGTGCCGATGGCTTCGCGAGCCGACTCGTCCTTCAGGTCCACGACGAGCTCGTCTTCGAGGCGCCGGCGGCCGAGGTCGAGTCGCTCTCGGCGATGGCCGCAGAGGCGATGGCCGGTGTCGCCGACCTCGCCGTACCGCTCGAGGTCAGCGTCGCGAGCGGTCCGGACTGGGCGAGCGCGAAGTAGGCTCGGACGTGCCGGCCCGCGATGCCTAATGCTCTGGGTGCGAATCGCGGCGGCGGGGGCCTTTACGCACTGGGATAGGTGGAGACGCCCGGGGGCGTGTTTGCTGGCGTCCGCACGCTCCGTGCGGTAGAATCCTCACTCGGCTATCCAGACGCATCCGGCGGCTGGAGGCTGCGACGTACTGTTGGCCCCCGGAGACATGTTTCGAAGTACCTATCGGCGACGAGACGTCCTGTACGCGACTGACGGAACTGTAGGCGACTAGGCATGACCTCGGGGCCCCGTGATGGAAAAGGGGTCCGAACCATGAGTGATCTGCAGGAGAACGGCACGGTCATCGAGCAGACCGAGTACACCGACGAGGAGATGCATGCTCTCATCGACGGTACGCTGACCGACTTCGACGAGGGCGACCTCGTCACCGGTACGGTCGTCAAGGTCGAGCGCGATGAGGTCCTTCTCGACATCGGCTACAAGTCCGAAGGCGTCATCCCCGCCCGCGAGCTGTCCATCCGCAAGGATGCCAACCCGGCCGACATCGTCTCCCAGGGTGACGAGATCGAGGCCCTCGTCCTCCAGAAGGAAGACAAGGACGGCCGTCTGATCCTGTCCAAGAAGCGCGCCGAGTACGAGCGTGCCTGGACCAAGATCGAAGAGAAGTTCACCTCCGGCGAGAACGTCGAGGGCGAGGTCATCGAGGTCGTCAAGGGCGGTCTCATCCTCGACATCGGCCTGCGCGGCTTCCTGCCCGCTTCGCTCGTCGACCTCCGCCGCGTCAAGGACCTCGCGACCTACCTCGGCACCCGCCTCGAGGCGCGTGTCATCGAGATGGACCGCAACCGCAACAACGTCGTCCTCTCGCGCCGCGTGGTGCTCGAGGAAGGCCGCAAGCACGAGCGCGCCGAGATCCTCGGCAAGCTGCAGAAGGGCATGATCCTGCCGGGTACCGTCTCCTCGATCGTCGACTTCGGCGCGTTCGTCGACCTCGGCGGTATCGACGGCCTCGTGCACATCTCCGAGCTCTCTTGGAGCCACGTCAACCACCCGTCCGAGGTCGTCAAGGTCGGCGACCCGGTCCAGGTCCAGGTGCTCGACGTCGACCTGTCTCGCGAGCGCATCTCGCTGGGTCTCAAGCAGACCCAGGAGGACCCGTGGAAGCAGCTCGTCAAGAACTTCCCGGTCGGCTCGATCATCGAGGGCACGGTCACGAAGCTCGTCCCGTTCGGTGTCTTCGTCGAGCTGGGTGACGGCGTCGAGGGCCTCGTCCACATCTCCGAGATGGCCAAGGGCCACGTCGAGACTCCCGACCAGGTGACGTCGGTCGGCCAGACCGTCCACGTCAAGGTCATGGACGTCGACCTCGAGCGTCGCCGCATCTCGCTGTCGATGCGCGCCGCCGCCGAGACCCTCGGCATCGAGATCGAGATCGCCGGCGCCACCGAGCTCGAGGCCGAGGCCGAGGAGGCCGAGGAGGTCGCCGAGGTGCTCGACGAGCTCGCCGATGAGGCCGACATCGAGGCCATCGAGGCCGAGGTCGTCGCCGAGGTCGCCGAGGAGGTCGCCGAGATCGCGGTCGAGGTCGCCATCGAGGCCGAGATCGAGGCCGAGGTCGCCGAGGCTGTCGCCGAGGTCGCCGTCGAGGCCGCTGAGGCCGGCGAGATCACCGAGGCGGAGGCCGAGGAGGCCGTCGCCGAGGCCATCGAGGCCGAGATCGTCGCCGAGGAGGCCGCTGAGATCGCCGCTGAGGCTATCGTCGTCGCCGCCGAGGCCGAGGAAGCGGCCGAGGAAGCCGAGGAGGTCGCCGAGGTCGTCGACGAGATCGCCGACGAGGCCGACGCCGCCGCTGTCGAGGCCGAGATCGTCGCCGAGGAGGCCGTCGAGGTCGTCGCCGAGGAGGTCGCCGAGGAGGTCGAGGCCGAGGAGAAGTCGGTCAAGGCCGCCAAGAAGGCCGCCAAGAAGGCCGACGAGGAGTAGTCCTCGCACCAACCGAGCACGTTCCGGAGCCGGGTGGGCGTTCACGCGCCGCCCGGCTCCGTCGTTCTCGGCGATGTTCTAGCCGGGTCCGGACCGACCGCCAGACCGTGCGGAGATTCGCCGAACTCCTCGCAGGCACTAGGCTTTGCGCGCCGGCTGTGGTACCCAAGATAGTCATGAGAGTCATCGTGCTGACAGGCGGGATCGGGTCCGGGAAGAGCACCGCGGCGGAGTACTTCCGCGAGCGCGGCGCGGTCACCATCGACCTCGACGACATCGCCGCCCAGGTTATGGCGCCGCACTCGCCGACGCTGGCTGCCGTCGCGCGTGAGTTCGGCGCTGACGTGCTGCTCGAAGACGGCTCGCTCGATCGCAAGCTGCTCGCGAAGCGGGCGTTCGCCGACGAGGCCGCCACTCGGCGGCTCAACGCGATCGTCCACCCGGCGGTCGCACGCGAGGTCGGCCCCGCGATCGCGAACCTGCGCCTGCTCCCGCAGCCTCCGCAGGTCGTCGTGCTCGAGGTGCCGCTCGCGGTCGAGGCGCCGGTCTTCGCGGAGCTCGCCGACGTCGTGCTCGCGCTCGAAGCCCCCGAGAGCACGCGGCTGTCCCGCGCCGTCTCCGCCGGGTTCGCGGAGGACGACGCCGGGCGGCGCATGGCGCGGCAGGCGAGCGATGCCGAGCGGGCCGAGATCGCCGACTGCGTGGTCGTCAACGATGCGAGCCTGGCCGACTTCCGTGGCCAGTTGGCCTCGTTCTGGCAGGCGAACGTCGCGGCCGGCGGGACGACGTGAGCCGGAGCGGCATGCGCTGGGCGCTGCTCGGCGTGGTGGTCGTGCTCGGGCTCGTCGCGGCGCTCTTCCTGCGGGGCCCCGCGTTCTGGCAGCGGCAGTACTACCCGCTCCGCTACGCCGACGAGATCCGTGACTCGGCGCGACGGCATCGCATCAGCCCGTATCTGGTCGCAGCGGTCGTCAACGCCGAGTCCGGCTGGGACCCTGAGACGGTCTCTCGCGCCGGTGCGATCGGACTGATGCAGGTCATGCCGGAGACCGCGAAGGACCTGGCCGACGCCAGGGACGTGGATACGAAGCAGTTCCCGCCCGACCGGCTGTCAGACCCGACCGTCAACATCGAGTACGGCACCGCGTACCTGAGGTACCTGGTGAACCGCTATCACGAGATCGAGACCGTGCTCGCCGCCTACAACGCGGGGCTGCGCCACGCCGATGCGTGGGCCAAGAAGGGCGACGACATCCGGGCGGCGATCGAGTTTCCCGAGACGAAGAAGTACGTCGTGCGGGTGATCCGCGGGAAGGAACGCTACGAGGCGCTCTACCCCGGGGCGTTCGACACGACCGAGTAGACGGAGAACACGCGTGTCTCAGCAGCGATTCAGGGTGGAGTCTCCCTTCGAGCCGGCGGGCGACCAGCCGCAGGCGATCGCCGAGCTCGCGCGGGGCGTCGAAGACGGGCTGCGCTACCAGACGCTTCTGGGCGTCACCGGCTCGGGCAAGACCTTCACGATGGCCAAGGTCATCGAGCAGGTCCAGAAGCCCACACTCGTCATGGCGCCGAACAAGACGCTGGCCGCGCAGCTCGCCTCGGAGATCAAGGACTTCCTGCCGGACAACGCGGTCGTGTACTTCGTGAGCTACTACGACTACTACCAGCCCGAGGCCTACGTTCCCTCGACCGACACGTTCATCGAGAAGGACGCGACGATCAACGCCGAGGTCGAGAAGCTCCGCCACGCGGCCACCGCCGCACTGCTCTCGCGCAAGGACGTGGTCGTGGTCGCATCGGTCAGTTGCATCTACGGCATCGGCTCGCCCGAGGACTACGCGGGCATGGCGGTCTTCCTCGGCAAGGGAAAGCCGTACGACCGGGACCAGCTCATCCGCGACCTCATCGAGATCCAGTACGACCGCAACGACTACGAGCTGCAGCGCGGGACCTTCCGGGTTCGCGGCGACGTGCTCGACGTCTTCCCGCCGTACGCGGACCATCCCGTGCGCGTGGAGTTCTTCGGCGACGAGATCGAGGCGGTCGCCGAGGTCGACCAGCTGACCGGCGAGGTGCTCACCACCTACGACGAGCTCCCGGTCTGGCCCGCGACGCACTACGTGACCGAGCGGCGCAAGCTCGAGGCGGCGCTCGGGACCATCCAGGCCGAGCTCACCCAGCGGCTCGCCGAACTGAAGTCCGAGGGCAAGCTGCTCGAAGCGCAGCGTCTCGAGATGCGGGTGAACTACGACCTCGAGATGCTCGAGACCATGGGCTTCACGAGCGGCATCGAGAACTACTCGCGCCACCTCGACGGCAGGCAGCCGGGCGAGCCCGCCAACACGCTCATCGACTACTTCGGCGACGACTTCCTCTGCATCATCGACGAGAGCCACGTCACCGTCCCGCAGATCCGCGGCATGCACGAGGGCGACCGGAGTCGCAAGATCACGCTGGTCGAGCACGGGTTCCGGCTCCCCAGCGCGCTTGACAACCGACCGTTGCGCTTCGACGAGTTCGAGGCGCGCGTGCCGCGCTTCGTCTACGTCTCGGCGACGCCGGGCGACTACGAGCTCGGCATCAGCCAGCAGATCGTCGAGCAGATCATCCGCCCCACCGGCTTGGTGGACCCGCAGATCGTGGTGCGTCCCGTGAAGGGGCAGGTCGACGACCTCATCGGCGAGATCAAGGCCCGTACCGAGGCCGACGAACGGACCCTCGTCACCACGCTGACCAAGAAGATGGCCGAGGACCTCACGGACTACCTGTTCGAGCAGGGGATCAAGGTGCGCTACCTGCACAGCGACGTCGCGACGCTCGAGCGAGTCGACATCCTGCGCGAGCTACGCATGGGCACCTTCGACGTGCTGGTCGGCATCAACCTGCTGCGAGAGGGCCTCGACCTGCCGGAGGTCTCGCTCGTCGCGATCCTCGACGCCGACAAGGAGGGGTTCCTGCGCAACGGGCGTTCGCTCATCCAGACGATCGGTCGCGCCGCGCGCAACGTCTCCGGCGAGGTCATCATGTACGCCGACAAGGTCACCGACTCGATGCGCTTCGCGATCGACGAGACCAACCGCCGCCGAGAGAGGCAGATCGCCTACAACGAGGAGCACGGCATCGAGCCGCAGACCATCCGCAAGGCGATCGCCGACATCGTGCAGTACATGCACGAGGGCGACACGATGACCACCACGGCCGTCGAGGCGGCCCGGGAACTCGCCAAGCTGCCGCGCGACGAGGTCATGCGCTTGATCTCCACCCTCGAGGAGGACATGGCGACCGCCGCCGCCGCGCTCGACTTCGAGTCGGCAGCGCGCCTCCGAGATCAGGCCGTCAAGCTGCGCGCCGAGGTCGAGTCGGCGAGCACCGACGAGGTGCTCGACCGCCTCAAGAAGGGCGCCCGCAAGGGGAGCGAGTACGGCAGGCGCAAGCGCCGCTAGGGGATCGTGCTCGCCGCCTGGATCTGCGAGTACGTCGTTGCCGAGACGCTCGAGGTGCCGCCGCACACCAGCACGTCGAGGTTCTGCGGCGCGTTGGCCTTCAGGTGGGCGTTCGCGCCGGGGGACAGTGTCGCCGACGTGGTCAGGAGCGTGACGCCGTTCAGCCGCGAGGCGAGGACTGCGGCCGTCAGGCAGTCGGGGTACACCTGCCCGGTCACGACCGCCACGCGCCGCGGCGAGAGCCCGTTCGCGAGGCCGTAGGCGGCGACGCCGTCGGCGACCTCGTACCGCGTGGCCCCGCCCAGACGCTTCGACGCGCCGAGCGAGCCGGCGACCGCTTCGCTCACGCTCGCCGGGCCACCGACGACGACGACCTTCTGGGCGCCGACCATCTCGAGCGTATCGGTCACGCTGATGGGCACGAAGTCCGGGCGCACGAGCAGCACCGGTTCGCCGCGAGCGGCCGCAACCGAGCCGACCGACAGGCCGTCGGCGAACTTCTCTCCGTTCGCGATGTAGGCGGTCCTGGGCGCGCCCTTGAGCGCCCAGAGGCGCTGCGCGACGAGCGCGGCGGTGTCGTAGCGGTTGGCGGCGGCGAGACGCTCGATCTTGCTGATCCGCGTCGCGAGCACCGCCTTGTAGACGTTGTCCTGCACGGTGGTCTTGCCGCCGATGACGAGGGCCTTGGAAGCTCCCAGGTAGTTGATGGCGCTCGTCGTCGCGGACGGCAGCGAATCGTGCTTCACGAGCAGGATCGGGGCGTTGAGCGCCTTGGCGAGCGGTGCCGCCACGAGCGCGTCCGCGAACACCTCGCCGGACGCGATGACGACCGTGTCCGTTCCCTGCGGGAACGCCTTCTTCGCGATCGCGGCGGCCTCGGAGTAGCGGTCGGGTGCGGCGATGCGCTGGACCGCCGGCTTGTAGACGCGACCGATGTTTCCGGTGCCCCATCCGTTGACGGTCTTGTCGCCCCACAGATAGCCGCCGAACGCCTCGATCGACACGTCGGGGCACAGCTCCTGGTAGATGACACGATCGCCCGCCTCGCCGTCGGTCACGAGGTGCGGGTTGTGGTAGAGCCCCTTGCCGAGAAGGCTGCCCTCGACGCCGGGGTCGATCCGCTGCTCGTCGATCCAGGACGTCGACCCGTCGTTCCAGACGAACCGGTGGATCTCGCCGCCGATGTCGGTGTAGTCGAAGGGCGTGAGGGACTGACCGGTCGTGCCTTTGTACTCGGCGTAGACGACCGTCTGGGTCGTGGGACCGGTCTTCTCGGCACGCCACGTCGCGGCGTCGTAGAAGTGGTCGGTCTTGGCGACGGTCGTGACGGTCCAGGAGGTCGGGTCGCTGCTCGCGTTCGCGCGGGCGAACCGGTAGCTGTACTTGTCCAGTCCGACGCCCGACCCGCGGTTGAACAGGACGCCGATCGTGCCGGTGCCCTCGAAGCCGGGGACGGGGATGTTCGCGGTGTCGGACCCGGTGTTCTCGACGAGCGCCTGATCCTTGGCCGTGGCCTGCGTGACCGGGACGGTGATCGTGTCGTCCTGCGCGTTGCGCCAGGTGTACGTGCTCAAGTCATCGGCTTTGAGCTGCGCGAAGAAGACGTCGTGGCGCCCGAAGGACGTCTTGGCGAAGTACTCGTTCCACTCCATCCGCACCATCGCGACCAACACGGAATCGTGGTCCGGTCCTTCTCGGAAGGAGCAGTAGAACGAGCTGGGGTAGTAGGCGCCGGTGAACTGGCGGCGGTTGTTCCAGGTCACGCCGTCGGCCGACTCCACTGATTCCCAGATGTCGCTTGCCCCGCGGTAGAACAGCATCACTCTGTCACCGACTCGCACGACCTGAGGATAGGTGACGTCGGTGCCGATCTTGGGCATCGTCGTCCAGCCGCCGCTGATGCTGTTGGGCACCTTCGACATCGCGTGGCTGAGCGGTTCGCGGTGGGGGCCGTAGAAGATGTGCACGTAGTCGTTCACGTCCACGAAGATCGAGGGCGAGCCGTGCGCGTCGGTGGTCTGCGCGTTGACCGCGGCCTTGACCGGGCCTTCCCACGTCTTGGTGTCCCAGTGGTAGGCGGCTATGTAGGGATCGAGACCGGGGCCCTGGTAGGCGACGTAGGTCACGTTGCCGTGGTGGACCGCCTGTGGCTGGTCGACCATCTGGCCGAAGATGCCGTTCTCGGGCAGGTTCGGCGCGAAGTACGGCGCGGTCAGCGCACCGGCCGGCGTGACGACGGCGCCCAAGGCCAGCACGAACACGACGATCGCGACGAGGAACGGCGTTCTCTTCTGCACGACTTCTCCCAGCACTCGGACCTACGGTAGGGGCTGCAGGCGCACGACCGCGACCTGTCCGTTCTTGAACTCGATCCAGTATGCGGACCGAGCGAGTTCCGTGCCCTGCTCGGTCGAGGTGGCGACGCTCGCCAGCCACTCCGAGATGGTCAGCTGCTCGTAGCCGGGCGGTCCGGTCACGACTCGCGCGCTCGCGGGAGCGGTGATCGCCACCGCGTCCACGACCGGGTTGGTGACCTCGCCGGCCGAGCCCGGCGCCGCGCTCTCGTCGGTGGGGTGCAGCTCGGCCACGTCGAAGGTGAGCTCCGCCCCGCCGTTCCCGCTCGGGCGCGATGCGGTTATGAAGCCGAAGAGCGAGCCGTCCCTGGGCACCGTGGTCGCGGACGGACGCCGTGCGCCGCCCGAGCCGGTGCCTCCCGATGAGCCGCCCGGGTTCGCGCCGCTCGCGCTCGCGACCTCGGAGGTGGTGGCAGACGCTGCCGCTTCGCCGGGCCCGGGCGCTGTCGCCTCGCGGCTCGCGACGGGCCAAGGGCTGGTGACGTCGGGGACCGGCTTCCTCGCACACCCGGTGCCGAGACCCGCCCCACACGCGAGCGCGAGGGCGAGAGTCGTGGCGACGAGCGGGCGGTAGGCCATGCGGAAGGCAGTCCTCACGATCCGACGGGGGTTCTTCGACACCCCATGGTAGCAGAACCGCCGATCGTCCCTGTGGAGGCGGTCCGCGCGCAGCCATGCGCCGGTGCGGCGCTTGCGCCTGTTCCGCCGCCGCGCTAACCTGCCAATATGAACGAACGCTCACATAGTTTGAGCGCCCCATCGGGGGCCGCAGCCGAGACCGGCGAGTGCCACGTTCGGGCCACGGACGCCGAAGCGCTCTCCCGTGCAAGCGCGGCCCTCGCGCCTGAGGAGCGCGCCCGGCGCACCGTCGAGATATTCTCGGCGCTGGCAGATCCGACGCGGTTCCGCATCCTCGACGCCCTGTCCGCCGAGGAGTTGTGCGTCTGCGACCTGGCCACGATCGCGAGGGTGAGCCAGTCGGCGGTGAGTCACCAGCTCCGCCTGCTGAGGGAGCGGGGGCTCGTCGCCTTCACGCGGGACGGCAATCGGGCGGTCTACCGGCTGAGCGACTCGCACGTGCGCACGCTGATCGCGCAGGGGCTCGCGCACGCGGCCGAGGGAGAGAGCGAGCCCGGGAGGGCGTTCGCCCGGTCGGCCCCCGGTTCGTCCGGGTGCGACCGATGACCGCGCCACAGCCCGCGACCGCGACCCTCACGGCGCCGGTGCGCGTCGAGTCGGGGGTGCGATGCGCCGAGTGCGTCGCCCGCGTGTGCGCACAGATCGAGCGGGTGCCGGGCGTGCTCAGGGTCGAGTGCGATCCGGCCGGGACGATGCGGGTCGAGTTCGACGAGAAGGACATCACGCTCGAAGAGCTCGAGGAGAGCGCTCGGCGCTACGGCGTTCAGCTCGCGGGTGTCTACCATCACGCGGTCTGGCGCGTCACGGGTCTCGATTGACCTGACTGCGCGCGGACCGTGGCCAAGTCCGTGACGATGATCGAAGGCGTCGTCTCCGCCGACCTCAACTTCGCGAGTGGCGTGCTGCTCGTCGAGTACGAGGCCGGCTCCGACCCGTGCGCGGCGATCGTGACCGAAGTGCAGCGGTCCGGTCACGGCATCGTCGGCATCGGCGGTGCAGCCGTCGCGCCGGGCGCGGCCGAGCCCGCGCAGCCGTCCTGGTACCGCGCGAACCGCGCCACCGTCGCGGTCGTCGGCTCCGGAGCGTTCGCCGCGCTCGGCGCGGTGGCCGGGTATCTCGCGGGCGCCGGCGCGGGCTGGACTTCGCCGGTGTACGCGGTCTCGGTCGCCTGCTACCTGCTCTCGGTCGCGGCGGGCATGACGCTGCTGCTGCCGCGGGCACTCGTGTCGGTGCGGGCCCGCGTGCTCGACATGAACGCGCTCATGATCGTCGCGGTGGTCGGGGCGATCGCGCTCGGCGACTACTCAGAGGCATCGGCCGTCGTCTTCCTGTTCGCGCTGGGCGGGTGGCTCGAGGCCAAGGCGCTGCAGCGCACGCGCGGTTCGATCCGAGCGCTCATGGATCTCACGCCACCGACCGCACGGGTCGTTCGCGCGGGAGCCGAGGAGGTCGTCGAGGCCGCCGAGGTGGCGCCCGGCGACGTCGTCGTCGTGCGGCCGGGCGAACGGTTCGCACTCGACGGGACCGTGCGCTCGGGCGTCTCGTCGGCGGACGAGGCGCCCATCACGGGCGAGTCGGTGCCGGTCGAGAAGCGCAGCGGCGACACGGTCTACGCGGGTTCGCTCAACACGACGGGCCTGCTCGAGGTCGAGGTGACGGCTCCGGCGGAGGACTCGACGCTCGCGCGCATCGTGTACATGGTGGAGGAGGCGCAGGCCGCGAAGGCGCCCGTTCAGCTGCTGGTCGACCGTTTCAGTCGCTACTACACGCCCGCCGTGGTCGCCTTCGCGCTCGCGGTCTGGATCGTGCCCGTGGTCGTCACCGGAGCGTGGGGCGACGCGGATGCGTGGACGCTCTGGCTGTCGCGCGCGCTGGTCGTGCTCGTCACGGCGTGCCCGTGCGCACTCGTGATCTCGACGCCCGTCACCTTCGTGAGCGCGATCTCGCGGGCCGGGCGCGATGGCGTCCTGGTCAAGGGCGGCGCCTATCTCGAACTCGTCGCGCGTACGAGGGCCGTCGCGTTCGACAAGACCGGCACGCTGACGTCGGGGCGCCTCGAGCTGCGCCGCGCCGAGGCGCTCGGCGGCGAGGATCCGGCGGGCATCATCGCGGCCGCCGCGTCGCTCGACGCGCACTCGAACCACCCGCTCGCGCGCGCCGTCGTCGCCGCTGCCGAGGGTCGGGGGCTGGTGCTCGAGCCCGTGACCGACTTCGAAGAGCTGCCCGGCAGGGGCGTGAGCGGCACGCTGCGGGGCCGGCGCCTCGCGCTCGTGAGCCCCGCGTTCGCGCTCGAGACGGCGCGCGTCGAGGCCGCCCTCGCAGACGCCGTCGCCGGTGCCGAGGACGAGGGCATGACCGCGCTCGTGCTCGTGGACGAGGGCGTCGCGCGGGGGTTTCTCGGCGTGTCGGACCGGCAGCGGCGCGAGGCTCCCTCGGTCGTGGAGGCGTTGCGGGCCGGCGGCGTCGAGCATGTGACGCTGCTGACGGGCGACAACGAGCGCACCGCGGCAGCGGTCGCCGCCCGCGCGGGCGTCTCGGCGCACATGGCGAGGCTGCTGCCCTCGGACAAGGTGGACGCGGTACTGCGGCTCAAGGAGCGCTACGGCGTCGTCGCGATGGTCGGCGACGGCGTCAACGACGCGCCCGCGCTGGCCGCGGCCGACATCGGGATCGCGATGGGGGCGGCGGGCAGCGACACGGCGCTCGAGACGGCCGACGTCGCGCTCATGTCCGACGACCTTGCGGCGCTGCCGGGCTTCTTCGCGCTGGGCCGCGCGACGCTCGCGATCGTCAAGCAGAACGTCGCGTTCTCGGTGCTGGTGAAGGTCCTGGTGCTCGTTCTCGCGGTCTTCGGGCTCGCGAACATGTGGATGGCCGTGTTCGCAGACACCGGCGTCGCGTTGCTGGTGATCGCGAACGGCATGCGGTTGCTCGGCCACCGCGGTGCAGGGGAGCGCGGTACCACGGCGAATGCCGCGACAGAGTAGAAGGGAAGCGACGTGGCGAACAACGACGACTTCGTGAGGTTCCTCGCGAGCTGGGCGCTGGTGCACGAGACCGCCGATGAGGGCTGGAAGTCCGCGGTCGAGCGTGGCGAGAAGCAGGAGCCGGGCGACATGAACGGGGGTCCCGAAGCGTTCGTCGACGGGCTCTCGGCGATGATCGCCGAGCGCAAGGAGCAGCTCAAGGCCGAGCTTGCGACCGGGACCGCCGAAGCGCCGGGTTCGCGGACGGACGTCACCGAGCACCTCGATGAGCTGCGCTTTGAAGTCGCCGAGCTGCGCGGGCGGCTCGAGTCGATGCAGGCGTCCCTCGACGCCGTGCTCGAGCGGAGCGAGTGGGGCGCGGCCGGGTCGGCGCCGGTCCGAGCGGCGTCGACGCCGCCGGAGGACGCTGCCGCCGGACCCGCCCCGGAACCGACCGACGGCTAGCCCCGTGCCGTCGCGCGCCACGCACATCGCCCGCGTCGCCGCCCGCCACGCCGGAGGCGCGCTGCTCGGCGCGCGGTTCGGGCTCACGACGCGCCATGCGCGCCACCGCGCGGTCGCGCGCGAGCTGCGCGAGGCGTTCGAGGAACTGGGGCCCGCGTGGATCAAGCTCGGTCAGCTGGTCTCGGTGCGCCCCGACCTGTTCCCCGCCGAGTGGGTCTTCGAGATGGAGTCCCTCCGCGACGCGGTACCCCCGCTGCCCGCCGAGGAGATCCGCGCGGTCATCCACGCCGACTTCGGGCGTCCCGTCGAGTCGCTCTTCGCCGATTTCGACGACGTGCCCGTCGCTTCCGCATCGATCGCTCAGGTTCACCGGGCCGTGCTTGCCGAGGACTACCGTCCCGTCGTCGGCGCGGTCCTGCCGGCGGGGACGTCACTCGCCGTCAAGGTCGTCCGTCCGGGCGTCGAAGCCTCGATCCTCGCCGACATCTCGGCGGCCCGCCCGGCCATCGAGCGGGTGGCGCGCCTGGGCACGCTGCGCCGCTACCACCTGCCCGCCCTTCTCGAAGAGTTCGCGGTCACCCTGGCCTCGGAGTGCGACCTGCGCAACGAGGCGCGCGTCGCCGACCGCTTCGCGTTCGATTTCCGAGACGACCCGCTCGTGTTCGTGCCGCGCATCGTCTGGCCCAAGACGTCCCGCCGCGTCATGACGATGGAGTTCGTGGAGGGGTGGCGTCTCTCGGACATGGACGACGCCAAGCGTGCCGGGGTCGACGGGCGCGCACTCGCGGTGCATGGCGCCGACGTGTTCATGCGCGGGGTCCTCGTGCTCGGCCGCTACCACGCCGACCTGCACCCGGCCAACGTGTTCGTGACGCCGGACGGGCGCATCTGCTACCTCGACTTCGGGATCGTCGGGCGCACCGCGCCGCAGCAGCGCGCGGCGATAGCCCAGGTGCTCGCGGCGACCGTCTACGGTGACGCCGACCGCGCGCTGCGCTACTCGGCGGAGCTGGGGCTGATCGTTCCCGACGACAAGGCGGTCGAGGTGCGCGAGCGCGTCGCCAGCGTCATGCGGGCGACGCTCTCGGAGGCGCCGCGCGACGTGAAGGGCTTCGCGATGGGGTTCCTCGGCATCATGAACGACGTCGGTGTCGAGATCCCGGTGGGCTACGGGCTGCTCGTCAAGGCGCTCGTGACGGTCGAGGGCGTGGCGCGGGCGATCTACCCCGACATTGACATCACCGAGGCAGCGCGGCCCTTCGCGACCCGCCTCATCGCGCAGCAGATGCTCACGCCGTCGCGACTTGCCGAGAGGATGCCCGACGCTATCCGCGCGGCGATTCGGGAGCTCGCAGGATAGAGGGCCTCAGGCGCGAGGGCGTGCCGAGAGCCGGACGACGGGCTACTCGGCGGTGGAACGCTCTGACTCGCTCAGGACCTCGTTCATCGATCCGGTCCGGTACCCCTCGAGGTCGAGCGAAGCGTACGCGAACCCCGCGTCCCGGACGAGGCGGGCGATGCGCTCGCGCTGCGACCAGACCGCATCGAGCTCGTCGGGTGCGACCTCGACCCGCGCGACCGGACCGTGCGCACGCACGCGGAACTGGCTCAGCCCGAGCGCGCGGAGTCCCTCCTCGGCGGCCGCGACGCGCGTGAGGCCGTCGTCGGTGATGCGCTCGCCGTAGGGGAAGCGCGACGCGAGGCACGCCATCGAGGGCTTGTCCCAGTTGGGGAGTCCGAGCTCGCGCGCGAGCTCGCGGATCTCGGCCTTGGTCAGGCCCGCGTCGGCGAGGGGGCTGACGACGCCCAACTCGGCGGCCGCATGGCGGCCAGGGCGGTGGTCTCGGAGGTCGTCGACGTTGCTGCCATCGGCGACGTACGCGAGCCCCTCGACGTCGGCCACCCGCTTGAGCAGGCCGAACAGCTCGATCTTGCAGTGATAGCAGCGGTCGGCCGTGTTTGCCGCGAAGCTGGGATCCGCCAGCTCGTACGTCTCGACTTCGAGAAGGTGGAACCCGAGCCGACCGGCGAGGTCCCGCGCAGCCGCCGCTTCCGACTCAGGGTACGTGTCCGAGGACGCCAGTACGGCGCGGCACCGGTCGCCGAGCACCGCGTGCGCCGCGAAGGCGAGCAGCGTCGAGTCGACTCCGCCGGAGTAGGCGACGAGCACGCTCTCCAGCGCATCGAGTCGGTCAAGTAGCGCATCGTACTTCTCGGCGGATGGCACGGACGAGATCCTTCCATGGGGTGCATCGAGTATAGCGGTAGCCCTCCGGGGTCGCGGGGAGCCTGACGCGCGGTCGCTACGCGGGCGCCGGCTGGTCGGGATCCCACGGCTGCTCGGCGGCGCCGGAGAGAGCGTTCGCGGCGCCGGCGGCGGAGAAGAGGAGGTCGGAGGCGCGGTTCACGAACGCCGAGACGTTGTCGGGGAGTGCGTCGGTGCGGGCGAGGGCGTCGAGCCGGCGCTCGGCTCTGCGGGTGATCGCCCGGGCGAGATGGAGGCGCACGGCCGCCTCGCACCCGGCCGGCAGCACGAACCCACGCCACGGACCGCTCAGGGCGGCGCACCGGTCGATCGCGTGCTCGACGGCCGCGACGTCGGCGGGGGATATCGCGGGCGCACCGTTCGAGGCGCCGGGCATCGCGAGGGCCGACGCGCAGTTCATGAGGCGCTGCTGCAGGAACGCAAGGTCCCTGCCGAGCAGGTCGAGCGCCGCGGCGTCGCCGGAAGGTTCGTCGGGACCGGTGGCGGAGGGAACGATGTCGCCGAGTGCCGCACGGGCGAACCCGACCGCCGAACACGCCTCGTCGAGGGCACCGTAGGCCTCGACACGGGGGGAGTCCTTGGGGACTCGCGAGCCGTCGCCCAACGACGTCTCGCCGCCGTCGCCGCGTCCGGTGTAGATGGCCATGCGCGCTCCTCGGTGGGTGGAAGGCCCGGTCAAGGGCATGGTAGCAGTCGCGCGGTACGCTCGCGTCGGGGGGCGCCCCCGACGTTCGCGAGTGGACGCTACCGCACCCCGCGCAGGCGCATCGAGAGGTGCCCCAGTTCGCCGGGATCGTCTACGGGCCCGCCATCGGGTCCGACCACGTGGAAGGTGTCGAGTGCCATTCCGTCGACGGTGAGGACCTTCGCCCAGCGTATGTCGAGGCCCGACGACGAGACGGCGCGAGCGAGATCGAAGAGCAGTCCGGGCCGGTCCGGGGCGGTGATTCGGACCGCCGTGTCCCATCCCGACCGGTCGATCTCGACGTCCACCGTCCCCGAGCGCCGCGCGGGGTAGTGGCGGCGTCGCTCGGCGAGTCGGGTCTGCAGCTCGAGCCGGTCCGCGAGCGCCGCCCGGAGCAACCGCTCGAGGTGCGCGAACGTCTCGGGCGTGATCGCGGCGCGCGTGGCCGAGGTGACGACGAACGTGTCGAGGGCGACGCCGGCCGAGGAGCCGTAAGCGTCGAGCGCCAGGATGTCGAGGCCCGCGAGCGCCATCGCGCCCGCGGTGCGAGCCAGCAGCTCGGCCCGGTCGCGGGCCACGATCGTCACGGCGTGTGTGCCGGGGGCCGGACCGGCGCTGACGGCGACGCGCGCCTCGGTAGCGTGAGGTGCGGCGGCGAGCTCGGCGACGAGGCGCGCGTGCCGCGACACCTCCGCCGGCTCGCGTGAGGCCAGGTAGCGGAGCGGTGCGCGCTCGACGAACGCCCGCTCGGCCTCGGACGCGCCTGCCATCGCCGCGAGCGTCGACGACCGGACCGCTTCACCTCGCGACGCGATGCCGGCCCCGTCCACGTCGTCGGAGAGGGCGGCGTCGAGGCGCGCGACGAGCGTGCCGACGAGCGTGGCCGTCCACGACGACCACGTCGAAGGTCCCGTGGCGAGCGAATCGGCGGCCGTGAGCACGTGTAGCGGCGCAAGGAGCTCGCGCTCGCCCACGCGGGCCGCGGCCGCGAGCACGTCGTCCTCGTTGTCGAGGTCGGCGCGCGAGGCCGTCTCGGCGAGGGCGAGGTGGAGCCGCACGAGTGACGCGACGGCGTCCGCGCCACGTTCGGGGAGCCCGAACCGCAGCGCTGCCTCGCGCGCCGGCCGGGCGCCCCTCTCGGCATGGCCGGCGCCGGACTCGGTCTTTCCCAGGTCATGCGTGAGCGCGGCCACCTGCAGCGCACGGCGGTGCTCGACGCCGACGACCGAGCGGCGCAGCGTGCCCTCCGCGGGCATGGTGCCCGCGAGCACCGCGGTCTTGAGCGAGTGTGCCCCGACCGTGAGCTCGTGCCCGAGCCCCGGTCGACGCAGGGTCATGAGGTCGCCGAAGCCCGGAACGAGCGCCTCGAGCCGGCGGGCCTGCGCCGCCTCCTCGAGTGCCGGCAGCGCACTCTCGCCGCGGTCGAGCAGTTCGAAGACCTGGTCGGCGGAGAGCGGGCCGTCGGGCTCGACCGGGACGCCGGCGGCACGGCGCCTCGCCCGTGCGAGCACGAGCGCGGTGTCGGCGAGCGCGCGCTGCACGTCGTCGGCACCGGCTCCTGTCACTCCGGCTGCGTCCAGCTCGGCCGCCGCATCGAGCGTGAGCCGCGAGCCCAGGCCCTCCCGCGCGAGGACGAACCGTGCAGCGGCGACGACCTCGGCGGCATGCGTCGCGAGCGTCACTTCGTCGAGCGTCGCGATCCCCGCCGAGACGAGCGCGGACGGGTCCGACATCGGCGCACCCCCCGCGATCGCGGCCCGCCAGACGAGTTCGTCGTAGTCGCGCCGCCCGCCCGCGTCCTCCTTGAGGTCCGGCTCGAGCGCGTAGGGGCTTCCGGGTCGCGGCCGCGCGAGGAGTTCGGCGCTGAGCCTGCGTTCGCGCCTTCGGGCGTCGCGGGCCGCCGCCGCGAGCGTTCCTGCGGCCCACTCGATATCCCCGGAGAGGGGCCGTCCCGTGAGCGCGGCGGTGCAGCTCACGAGGTCGTCGCGCATCGCACGCAGCTGCTCGCGCGGCGAACGCACCTGGTGTCCGACCTTGAGTCCGGCGTCCCACAGCGGGTAGAGCACCGCTTCCACGAACGGCTTCAGCCGCGACGAGGGTGCGTCGGAGAGCACCAGGATGTCGAGGTCGCTCGACGGCAGCAGTGCCCCCGCCCCCCAGCCACCGAGCGCGATCAGGGCCCACCTGCCGCGCAGCCGCGACGAGGCCGCCCGGGACAGTTCCCGGACGGCCTCGTCGGTCGCGGCGCACAGCTCGCGCGCGGCCCCAAGTCCCGGCTCGCTGCCGGAGATCAGCTCGGACCGCCTCGCGAGGTAGGTCTTCACGCTACAGGGCCTCCGGGCCCCGCTCGCCGGTGCGGATGCGGACCGCCGCGTCGACGTCGATGGTGAAGATCTTGCCGTCGCCGATCTTCTCGGTGCGGGCCGCCTCGAGGATCGCGGACTCTGCCGCCTCGGCGAGCGAGTCGTCCACGACGACCTCGATCTTGACCTTGGGCACGAAGTCGACGGTGTACTCGGATCCGCGGTAGATCTCGGTGTGGCCCTTCTGGCGTCCGTAGCCGCGGACGTCGGTGACGGTCATGCCGGCCACGCCGAGCGCGTTGAGCGCCTCTTTCACGTCGTCGAGCTTGTGGGGCTTGATGATCGCTTCGATCTTCTTCATGGTGGCTCCTTCTCTCGGTTGCGAACCGCGGGATGTCTCTCGGTCGGTCGGGAGGCGCTAGTCCAGGATGTAGCCCTCTTCGAGGTGCTCGCCCAGGTCCAGGCCGCGCTCCTCGGTCTCCTCGTCGACACGCAGCCCGACGAGCGCGTCGGTCACCTTGAGGATGATGAAGCTGAGGCCGAACGAGAAGACCCACGCGGCGACGACACCGACGAGCTGGTAGACGACCTGCATGGGCGCGCCGTAGAGAAGCCCGTTGCGACCGGCGGCGTTGATGGCGACCGTCGCGAAGACACCGGTGAGGATGGCGCCGGTGGTGCCGCCCACGCCGTGGATGCCCACGACGTCGAGGGCGTCGTCGAAGCCGAAGCGGTTCTTGATGAAGAGGCCGAAGTAGCAGACGCAACCGGCGATGAGGCCGATGATGATCGCGGCCCACGGCTCGACGTAGCCGGCGGCCGGAGTGATCGCGACGAGGCCGGCGACCGCGCCGGACGCGGCGCCCAGCACCGTCGGGCGACCGGCGTGGAACGACTCGACCAGGACCCACATGACGAGGGCGGCGCCGGCGGCCACGTGCGTGTTGAGGAACGCGGAGCCCGCCAGGCCGTCGGCGGCGAGGGCGGAGCCCGCGTTGAAGCCGAACCAGCCGAACCACAGGATGCCGGCGCCGAGCACGGTCATCGGCAGGTTGTGCGGGTGGATCGCGTCACGCCCGAGACCCTTGCGCTTGCCGAGCAGGATCGCGGCGGCGAGTGCGGCGGCGGCCGACGAGATGTGGACGACGGTACCGCCGGCGAAGTCCAGCGCACCGAGCTTGAACAACCAGCCGTTGGGCTGCCAGACCCAGTGGGCGAGGGGGCTGTAGACGAAGATCGCCCACAAGACCGTGAACAGCACGTACGCCTTGAACTTCATGCGCTCGGCGATCGCGCCGGTGATGAGCGCCACGGTGATGATCGCGAACATCCCCTGATACATCGCGTAGACCGTGTGCGGGATCGTCGGCGCGAGCGGGGCCAGCTGGTTCGAGATGCCGTTGAGGCCCAGGTAGTTGAGACCGCCGATGAAGGGTGCAAGCGCGCCGGAGCCGTCGGAGAACGCGAGCGAGTAGCCGAACAGCGCCCACACGATGGTGATCGAGCCCATCGCGAACAGGCTGTGCATCGTGGTGGACAGTACGTTCTTGCGCCTGACCATCCCGCTGTAGAACGCGGCAAGGCCCGGCGTCATGAACAGGACCATCGCTGCCGAGACGAGCAGCCAGGCCGTGTTCCCCGAATTGAGTCCCTCCATGGTGTCCCTCGCTTCTCGGTGCGCCGCGCCGGTGGTGTGCCGGCAGAGCCGCGGCGACGCCTGCATGACAGGGGAACCGTATGGGCGGCATGTTTCGTGACTGTTTCCGAGGGTGGTCCGAAGGGTGAAACCTCGTCGCGCAAGGGAAACACAGTCGAAGTGCGGGGGACCCCGGCGGAACGGTACGCCGCTCGCTTCCTCGACGTCCTCTCGCCCGAGCAGCCGTCGGGCGTACAATGGAGATTCGGCCGAAACCGCTGCCGCGAAAGGAACCGGATTGTCTCTCGATTGCATACAGATCCGCGGTGCCCGCGAGCACAACCTCAAGGGCTTCGACCTCGAGATACCGCGTGACAAGCTCGTCGTCATCACCGGCCTCTCCGGCTCGGGAAAGAGCTCGCTCGCGTTCGACACGATCTACGCCGAGGGGCAGCGACGCTACGTCGAGTCCCTCTCGGCGTACGCGCGGCAGTTCCTCGGCCAGATGGACAAGCCCGATGTCGACCACATCGAGGGGCTGTCGCCGGCGGTATCGATCGACCAGAAGACGACGAGCAAGAACCCACGCTCCACGGTGGGCACGGTCACCGAGATCTACGACTACCTGCGCCTGCTCTACGCGCGCATCGGCATCCCGCACTGCCCGATCTGCGGCCGCGAGATCAAGCGCCAGACGCCCGACCAGATCGTCGACCGCATCCTCGAGCTGCCCGAGGGGACCAAGTTCTCCGTGCTCGCTCCGGTGATCAAGGGCCGCAAGGGCGAGTACGGCAAGCTGTTCGACGATCTCAAGAAGGAGGGCTTCACCCGCGTCCGGGTCGACCGCGAGCAGCGGACCCTCGACGAGGAGATCGTCCTCGACAAGAAGTACAAGCACGACATCGACGTGGTGGTCGACCGGCTCGTGATGAAGGACGGGATCCGTACGCGCCTCGCCGACAGCGTCGAGACGGCGCTGCGTCTCGCCGACGGCACGGTGCTCATCGACGTCATCGACGGCGAGGAGCAGTCGTTCTCGCAGGCGCTCGCGTGCCCGGTGCACGGCGTCTCGATGGACGAGCTCGCCCCGCGTGACTTCTCGTTCAACGGTCCCTACGGGGCGTGCCCGGACTGCGCCGGTCTGGGCAGCCGGCTCGAAGCCGACCCGGCGCTCGTGGTCCCCGACGAGTCGCTCTCGCTCGAAGGCGGCGCCATCGCACCCTTCTCGAGCGGCATGAACTACTACCCGCAGCTCGTCGCGGCAGCCGCGAAGCACCTGGGCGTGAGCACGACCGCGCCGTGGTGCAAGCTCCCCAAGAAGGCGCAGGACGCGCTGATGAACGGTCTGGGCGACGAGCGCATCCGCGTCGACTACCTGACGCGTGACGGCCGCGAGACGCACTGGTACTCGCGCTACGAGGGCGCGCTCTCGAGCGTCATGCGCCGCTGGGAGGAGTCCGAGAGCGAGAACGTGAAGGACAAGCTCGAGGAGTACATGGCGGTCATCCCGTGCAAGACCTGCGGCGGCACCCGCCTCAAGCCCGAGATCCTCGCCGTCACCGTCGCCGACAAGAACATCAGTGAGGTCACGCACCTCTCGGCGAAGGACTCGCTCGCCTTCTTCGAGCAGCTCGAGCTCTCCGAGCGCGACGAGCAGATCGCCCGGCGCGTCGTGAAGGAGATCGTCGAGCGGCTCCGGTTCCTGGTGGACGTCGGCCTCGACTACCTCACGCTCGAGCGCGGCACCGCGTCGCTCTCGGGCGGCGAGGCGCAGCGCATCCGGCTCGCGACGCAGATCGGCGCGGGCCTCATGGGTGTGCTCTACATTCTCGACGAGCCGTCGATCGGCCTGCACCAGCGCGACAACGCGCGCCTCATCGCGACCATGGAGCGGCTCCGCGACATCGGCAACACCGTCATCGTCGTCGAGCACGACGAGGAGACGATCCGGGCGGCGGACTTCGTGGTCGACATGGGACCGGGCGCCGGCGAACACGGCGGCGCGATCGTGTGCATCGGACCTCCCGAGAAGATCCTCGAGTGCCCCGATTCCCTGACAGCTGCGTACCTGTCCGGTCGTCGGGAGATCGCCGTGCCCGCCGAGCGCCGTTCGCCCGGCAAGGGCGCGATCAAGCTCACCGGCGTCACCGAGCACAACCTCAAGAGCGTCGACCTCGCGATCGAGCTGGGCACGCTCACGGTGATCACGGGTGTGTCGGGCAGCGGCAAGAGCTCGCTCGTGACCGACACGCTCGCGCCCGCGCTCACCAACCGGATCCAGCGTTCGAGGCGCCGGACCGGCGCGTTCAAGAAGCTCGAGGGTCTCGAGCACATCGACAAGATCGTCGACATCGACCAGTCGCCCATCGGCCGCACGCCGCGCTCGAACCCCGCGACCTACACCGGGTTGTGGGACGACGTCCGTTCCCTGTTCGCCTCGACGCCCGAGGCCAAGGCGCGCGGGTACAGCCCGGGACGCTTCAGCTTCAACGTGGCCGGCGGCCGGTGCGAGGCGTGCAAGGGCGACGGCCAGATCAAGATCGAGATGCACTTCCTGCCCGACGTCTACGTGCCGTGCGAGGTCTGCAAGGGCGCGCGCTACAACCGCGAGACGCTTCAGGTCACGTACAAGGGCAAGAACGTCTCCGAGATACTCGACATGACCGTCGAGGAGGCGCTCAGCTTCTTCGAGAACATCCCGCCGATCCGCCGCAAGCTCCAGACGCTCTACGACGTCGGCCTCGGCTACGTGCACCTCGGCCAGCCGGCGACCACGCTGTCCGGCGGCGAGGCGCAGCGCGTCAAGCTCGCGAGCGAGCTGCAGCGGCGCAGCACCGGGCGCACCTTCTACATCCTCGACGAGCCGACCACCGGTCTCCACTTCGACGACGTGCGCCAGCTGCTGCTCGTGCTGCAGCGCCTGGTGGACGCGGGCAACACCGTACTCGTCATCGAGCACAACCTCGACGTCGTGAAGTCCGCCGACCGCGTCGTCGACCTGGGTCCCGAGGGCGGGGACCGGGGCGGCGAGATCGTCGTCACCGGCACGCCTGAGCAGGTCGCCGCGTGCAAGCGGTCGCACACCGGCCGCTTTCTGGCGCCCGTCCTCGAGGGCCGCGGAGCGACGGCGACGCCGGAGCTCGGAGCCGGTCATGGCGCCGAGAAGGCACCGGCGGCGACGCGCCCCCGGCGCGCCCGCAAGGCCGCTGAGAAGTGACGCGCGCCCGCGACACGCACGCGCCACGCGGGGCGGCCGTCCTCGCGCTGCTGCTCGCGCTCGCGGCCGCTTCGCTCGCGCTGGGCGCGTGTGCGGCGCAGCCGGCGCACGAGCGCGACCCGCTCGCCGCCTCCGAGTCCGACGAGGTCGTGCTGCGCACGCTGCGCCTCGCGGGCGTCGAGTCCGCGTCGGTCGGCCGCAGCGGGCGGACGACCTTCGTGCGCGTGCAGGTCCCGGACGTGAGCTCGGCGGCCGACGTCGAGGTCGCGTGGCAGACCGCCGCCGGAGCGCTGTCGTCCGCCTACCCGCTCGCGAAGGAGTACGTCGTGCAGCTCGCGGGGTTCGGCGGCGAGCCGCTCGTCGAGATCACCCTGCCCGGCGGCCTGGCCCGCGACGCGATCTCGGCGGGCGACGCGAAGAAGCTGCGCGCCGCCGCGAACGTCGTCTACTTGCCACGCTCCGATCGGTCCGATGCCGCGCGGCAGCTTCCCCCGGGCTCGGTGAGCATGACCGACGGCGGGGGAGCGGCCGGCTCGGCGATCGGCGTGCTTCGCGGGCCGTACCTCGACGCGAAGAACCGCGCCGCCGGGTTGCTCGGCGATGAAGGCCCGCTCGGCGATGCGGCGGCTGCGGCGACCACCGCGACCGCGGCCGCGCGCACGGCCGTACCCGGCCGTCCCGCGCCTGCCGACGGTGAGGACCCGGTCGCCGCGTTGCTGACGCGCGTGCAGGCGGCACTCGCCACGCCCCCCGGCAAGCAGGCCGACGGCGCCACCGAACTCGCCGACCGCGCCGCCGCGCTCGCCAAGACCGGCGGCACCGAGAACGTCCTGCGACTGCGCGGCTATCTGTCGCTCGTCGAGGCGATGACCGCCGAGAAGCCCTTCGGCGACGCAGCGGCTCCGGCGCGCCGGGTGGCACAGGCCGTCGAGAAGTCGCTGGTACCCCACGACGGGCCGCTCGCCGCGGCCGTGCTCGCGGCCGCCGATCGCCCGGACGCGCCGCCCGC
>CAZXWK010000002.1:52074-100959 GCA_964644675.1 uncultured Eubacteriales bacterium
GGCCGCTCGCCGCGGCCGTGCTCGCGGCCGCCGATCGCCCGGACGCGCCGCCCGCAGCGCGCGTCGTGACCCGGTTCGAGCGCGAAGCCGGGCTCGACACGTCGGCGAGCGCGGAGTCGTCGCCGTCGCTGCCCGGCGAGGTCTTCGCGCGACTCGCTGCCGCGGGCCAGCGCGAGGAACGCGTGCTCGTGTGGGACACACCCGACGGCCCTGAGAGCGTCGCGCCCGCGAGCTGGCTCGGCTACCGCCGCAGCGACGGCGCCGTGTTCTGGCTCGCCGGCGACGACGGTCCGGCCGCGCTGACGGACGCGTCGGTCAGGGGCTGGGCGTGGAGCGCACCGATGGCCGCCCTGGTGGCCGCGGACGACGTGGGGCGCACGCTCTCGACCTTCGAGGTCAGGTAGCGTGATGGCCGAGCGCCCCACCATCGCCGAGCAGGTCGGGAGCGTTCCGGACTCTCCGGGTGTCTACCTGTGGAAGGACGCCGACGATTCCGTCCTCTACGTCGGCAAGGCGAAGTCGCTGCGCAAGCGCATGCGCCAGTACACGAGCGGCCAGGACGAGCGGGAGAAGATCCCGCTCATGATGGAGCAGGTCGCGAGCTTCGACTACGTGGTCACCACTACCGAGGTCGAGTCGCTCATCCTCGAGAAGAACCTCATCCGCCAGTTCCGGCCGCCGTACAACGTCGACTACCGCGACGACAAGAGCTACCCGTTCATCGCGCTCACGCTGTCCGACCCGTACCCCGCGATCAAGTTCACGCGCGAGAAGCACCGGCCGGGCACGCGCTACTTCGGGCCCTACACCGACGCCCGCGCGGCGCGCGAGACCATCGACACCGTGCGCAGGATCGTCCCGATCTGCCGCGCCACCTGCAACGAGTGGAAGTGGGTCAACGCGCACGACGGCGTCGGACGCGGACGCGCCTGCTTCGACTACCACGTCGGCCTGGGCCCCGGACCGTGCGTCAACGCGTGCACTACCGCCGACTACGCCGAGAACGTGCGCCGCATCGAGCGGTTCCTCTCGGGCAAGCACGACGACCTCGAGGTGGAGCTCGAGCGCCGCATGGCCGAGGCGGCTGACGAGCTCGACTACGAGTCGGCGGCCCGCTACCGCAACCGTCTCGAGGCCGTCCACGCGATCCGTGGCCGCCAGAAGGTCGTCTCGGCGAGGCCGCTCGAGATGGACGTCATCGGCTTCTTCCGAGAAGAGACCGTCGCCGGCGTCCATGTGTTCGTCGTTCGCGAGGGCCGCGTGCTCGTGGGCAACGAGTTCGTGCTCGACAAGGGGCTCGACATCTCCGCCGCCGAGCTCGTCGAGGGCTTCCTGCTGCGCTACTACGAGGACGGCCCCGAGGTCCCGCGCGAGATCGTCCTCGCCGAGCTGCCCGAGGATCCCGAGCCGGTCGAGGAGTGGCTGAGCTCGCTCAGGCCGCCCCGCGCCGCGCGCGTGAAGCTCACCGTCCCGCAGCGTGCCGAGAAGCGCGACCTCCTCACGCTCGCCGAGGAGAACGCGCGCCACACGCTCATGCGCTTCAAGGTCCGCACGCGCTACGACGAGGAGCGCCTCAACGCGGCGCTGCTGCAGCTCGAGAGCGCGCTCGCGCTGCCCGCGCCGCCCCTGCGCATCGAGTGCTACGACATCTCGACGCTGCACGGCAAGGACTCGGTGGGCTCGATGGTGGTCTTCGCGAACGGCCGCTCGGACCCCAAGAGCTACCGACGCTTCAAGGTGCGCCTCGACACCGGCGAGGCCAACGACGTCGCGATGATGGCCGAGGTGCTGAGACGCCGCTTCGCTCCTGAGCGCATGGCCGACGGCCGCTTCGGACGCCGGCCCGACCTCGTGATCGTGGACGGCGGCAAACCGCAGCTCTCCTCGGCGCTGGGGGTTCTCGGCGAACTCGGGCTCCAGGAGATTCCCGTGGTCGGTCTCGCCAAGCGCGAGGAGGAGTTGTTCGTGCCGTGGGCCGAGGACCCGGTCGTGCTCCCCAGCGGCTCGCCCTCGCTCTATCTGGTCAAGCGCGTGCGCGACGAGGCGCACCGCTTCGCGATCGAGTACCACCGCAAGCTCCGCGGAAAGGCGATGACCGCGAGCGCGCTCGATGAGATCGACGGCGTCGGCCCCACGCGCAAGAAGGCGCTCCTCAAGGCGTTCGGCAGCGTGAAGCGGCTCCGCGAGGCGAGCGTGGACGAGATCGCCGCCGTCAAAGGCGTCCCGCTCGAAGTCGCCGAGCGGATCGCTGCCGTCCTGCGCGAGGGGTAGGCGAGCGTCCGGCGCGTCCCTCTCGCCCGTGCGGCGCGAGCAGCGGGTATGCTTGACGTGACGACCATGCCGCCGGGGGGAGCCGGGTGACGCACGCACAGCGGCACGCAGCCGAGATCGACGAGCTCGGCCGCGTCGACTACTTCCTGGACCAGCTCGCGCGTGCCGTCGAGCGTGGAGAGGTCCCGCGCTCGTCCTATGACGTCCTCGCTCCCCGCTACCTTGCCCGCCGAGAAGAACTCGTCGCCGTCATCACGGGGGCTCGACGTGCCGTCCCGCCCGCGGGCGTGGCGGCTCCCGGCACCACGGCTTGGGATCCGACCGGGCAGGCGCCGGGCGAATCGGTTGCGCCGTCGTACGCCGCGGTTCCGGCGGGCGGCGCGGATTGGGTCGAGGCCGTCGTCTCCGAGAAGGCCGCCCCCCGTCGCCACCGAGAGCCCGTGCGGTGGACGACGGTGCTGCTGTTCGTCGGGGCGTTTCTCGTGATCGTGGCGTCAGCCATCTTCGCCGCCGCCGTCTGGAGCTCGACGAGCCCCGTCTCCAAGCTCGGGTTCCTCGGCGCTCTGACCGCGGCCTTCTACGCTGCCGGGTGGTACGCGCGAACGAAGCTGGAGCTGAGGGCGGGGAGTGCCGCGCTCACGGTGGTCGCCTCGGCGATGCTGCTCTTCGACTGCTGGATCGTGATCGACGGCTGGAACCTCGAGGGCCTGCTGCCGTGGGGTGTCGCACTGCTGCTCTGCTCGGCGGTGTATTGGTTCACGGAAGTGCGCCTGGGCGACCGCTTCTACGGGGTGGCGGGTGCAGCTGCGCAAGTGGGCTGGTGGTGGCTGATGTCGGCCGGCCTGCACTGGCAGACGTCGGTACGCGTGGCGGGTATCGCCGTCATCGCGCTCCTGTGGCAGGTGGTCGCCGAGCGCGCGCGCAACAGCGACACGTTCGGATCGCTCGCGAGCGTGCTCCTGTGGGCGGCGCCCCCGGTCGAGCTCGTCGCCGCGTTCGCTCTGGCCGGTGACGCGCTGCTGCTCGGGACGTCGAACTGGACGCTCGCCGGGTGCGCCGCGACCGTCGCCGCATGTGCCGCGGTCGTCACGATGCGTACCGAGATCGTCCCGCCGGCGATGCGCCGGTTCGTCGCGGCCGGCCTTCAGCTGCCGGTCTTCGTGGTCGTTCTGCTCCCGGGCGATGCGTCCTGGTGGGCCGTGGCCGCCCTGGTCGCCGCGGCGCTCGTGTACGAGCTCGCCGCATTCCGCTTCGGCGGCGCGCCGTTCGCGGTCGGCGGACTGGTGCTCGAGCTCGTCGCGCTGGCGGGCGCGCTCGAGCTCCTGCACGCGAGCGATGTGCTCTCGATCGGCATCGTGGGCGCGCTCGCGCTCACGTGGGTGCTGGCCGCTCGGATCGGCGTCACGCTGGCCGAGAACCCGCCAGCCGCGCTGCCGAAGATGCGCGAGGCGCTCTCGGCCAGCTGGATCTGCGGCTACGTGCTGCTGGTCGCCGCGTCGCTGATGGCCGCGTTCGGCGGTGCGGGCCCGGCGCTCACCGACGTGCCGACCAGCGCGAGCGACGTGACGCTCGCCGCCGCGTTGCTTGCGCTGTGGTCGATCGCTTCGCTCGCCCGGCGCACGCCGGTGTTCGCGTTCACCACGGCCGCGTGGTCGCTCTACACGCTCGCCGCGCTGGAGGCGTGGGCGTTTCCGGGTGCGGCGTCGGCCTACTACGCGCTCGCGCTCGCCGCGCTCGCGGCCGTCTGGCTCTTCGTCCGCCACCCCATGGCGCGCTTCTACCGGCTCGACGAGACCGCGTTCGGCTGGTCCGCCCGCGCGTTCGCGCTCGTCACGCTGCTCGTCGGCCTCGTGGCCGAGATCGACTCGGCGAGCGGGCACGCGACCTGGGCCGCCGCCGCGCTCGCCGCGGGGGTCGCGCTGCTCTTCGCGACCGATGCCGTCACCGGCGGTCCCGACGCCTCCGCCGCGCTCGCCGGCGCCGCTCTGGTGCTCTCGGCCGGTATCGCGGGTGCTCGCGCATGGTCGAACCCTTCGGCCGGCGCGTTGGCGGCCGCCGGAGCGGGGCTCCTCTCGGCTGGCGTCGCCGCGGGCGTGCGACGCACCTGGGCGCCGAAGGCGATGTTGCTCGCGGTGGCCAGCACCGGCGCCGCGACGATCGCGTGCGTCAGCGGCGTCGCCGGGCCGGTCCTCGCGGGCGCGCTCGTGCTGTGCGCGGCGGCGTGGGCGGTCTCGGCCTACGTCGCGTCGGAGGCCTGGCTGCTCGTGCTCGCCGGATTCTCGGTCCTCGCGGCCGCCGTCGTGGCGGTCGCGGGCTTCCATCTGACGTCGTGGGCGACGGTGGCCGCGGTGGGAGCGACCGGGCTCGCCCTGTGCCTGCCGGCCCTGCTCGCGCCGACCGGTCCCGACGGTCGGTTCCGCCGAGCAGGTCTCGCGCTCGTGGTCTCGGGACTGGCAGGACTGGGCGTGCTGGCGATGCTGTCGTGGCCGATCGCGCTATCGGGTTCGAGTATCGCGGTGCTGCCCTCGTGGATCCGGTTCGACTTCCAGCAGTGTGTGGTGGCGTGCGTCGTCGCAGGCGCGGCGGGCGTCGTGCAGGCCGCCCGGTGGCGGTTCGAACCGGGACTGTATGTCGGATGGGCGTTCGTGCTCGCCGGCCTGCTCGCGGAGTTCGGGGCACTCGATCTCGGCACCATCCAGCCGTACACCACGGCAGTCGCGGTCTACGTCGCCGCGATGGGAGCGCTGTACGCCTCGCGCGCACCGGAGCGGCGCGTCCCTCTCGCGGTGGACGTCGTGACGGTCGTCATCGGGCTCGGCTTCCCGGCGATCGCGACGCTGCGGGCCCCGCTCGGGATGGCCGGCTTCGAGAGCCTGGCCTGGGCGGTGGGGCTGTCGCTCGTCGCCATCGCGGCGGGCATCGTGCTTCGCGTGCGGACGTTCCTGTTCGCGGGCGCGGGAGTCCTGGTGCTGGTCGTGGGCTGGCGCTCGATCACCTACCTGGCGCAGGTCTGGTGGCTGCTGCTCGGTCTCATCGGCACGGCGATGCTCGTCATCGCGCTCACGTGGGAGCGGCAGCGCCTGGTGCTCGCCCGCACGCAGGTGCGCCTGCGGGACGGCTTCGAGCACTGGCGGTGAGCCGCGCGGCTCTACCGGCGTCGTCTCAGGCGGGCCGACCCCGTCCATCGGTCGCCTGCGGGTCGGCGGTGCCGTCTTCTCGGCGGGTATACTGGTGTGACTCCGATGCCGGCCGACGAGGGAGCCACCGATGACCGACCCCGCCGTGGAGGCTGACGCGACCGAGCGCACGCGCCCCGAACTCGTGATCATCACGGGCTTGTCCGGCGCGGGGCGCAGCGAGGCGATCCACACCTTCGAGGACCTCGGGTACTTCAGCATCGACAACCTGCCGCCCTCGTTCATCCCGCAGCTCGTCGACCTCGCCGAGCTTCCCGGCGGCAAGGCGCACAAGCTGGCCGTGGTCTGCGACGTCCGGGGCCACGAGTTCTTCGACGAGCTGGTGGGCGAGCTCGACAAGCTCTCCGACCGCGGCGTCGACACGCGCATCCTCTTCCTCGAGGCCGACGACGAGACGCTCGTGCGCCGGTTCAAGGAGACGCGCCGCCGCCACCCCATGTGCGAGGAGGGCGAGTCGATCCTCGACGGCATCCGACTCGAGCGCGAGGCGCTTCCCGAGATCCGCTCGCGGGCGACCACCGTCATCGACACCACCGACCTGCGACCGCAGGAGCTCCGCCAGGCGATCCGCGACCGGTTCTTCACCGGTTCGGTCTCCTCGACGCTATCGGTCGCGGTGAGCTCGTTCGGGTTCAAGTACGGCACGCCCGCCGACGCCGACATCGTCATGGACGTGCGATTCCTGCCCAATCCGCACTACGACCCGGTGCTGCGCCCGCTCACGGGCCTCGACGAGCCGGTCCGCGACTACGTGCTCAACCGCCCCGAGACCGTGGCGTTCCTCGAGCGCTGGCTGCCGCTGCTGGCCGAGGTCGTGCCGGGCTACGTCGCCGAGGGCAAGCACCACCTCTCGATCGCGCTCGGCTGCACGGGCGGCATGCACCGCTCGGTCGCTCTCGCCGAGACCACCGCCGCGTACCTGCGCGGCCTCGGCTACCCGGTCGGCGTGAACCACCGCGACATCGGCCGCGACCTGGAGAAGCGATGAGCGTCGGTACGGGGCGGCGCGCGGTCGCGATCGGGGGAGGCACCGGGCTGCCCGCCGTCATCCACGGTCTGCTCGGCCTCGGCTTCGAGACGAGCGCGGTGGTGACCGTGGCTGACGACGGCGGCTCCTCGGGCACGCTTCGCCGACAGCTCGGGATGCTGCCTCCCGGCGACATCCGCAACTGCCTGGTCGCCATGGCCGAGAACGAGCACGGCATCGAGGCCGAGCTCTTCCAGTACCGGTTCCCTCACGGGGAGGGTCTCGCGGGCCACGCGCTCGGCAACCTGGTGCTCGCTGCGCTCGCCGATGTGTCGGGCTCGTTCCCGCAGGCCATCGAGTACGCCGAGCGCTTCCTGAGCGCACGCGGACACGTGTATCCGTCGACGCTCGCCGACGTCGAGCTGCACGGCATCGATCGCGCCGGCGGCGCGATCTCGGGCCAGGCGCGACTCGCGACGAGCGAGCAGCCGCTCGCCCGCGTGCGCCTCGAGCCGGCGCACCCGGTCGCCTACGAGCCCGCACTGGCGGCCATCGAGGCGGCGGACGTGATCGTGGTGGGCCCCGGTTCGCTCTACACGAGCCTCATCCCTAACTTTCTGGTCGCGGGGATCGCCGACGCCGTCAACGCGTCGGGTGCGACCCGCGTCTACGTCTGCAACGTGGCGAACATGCGGGGCGAGACCGGCGGACTAGACGCTGCCGACCACGTCATCGCACTCGCCGAGCACGGCCTCTCGGGTATCGACGTCGTGCTCGTGCACGACCCGTGCGCCCCCGATACGCTCGTGTGCGATGATGAGCGGGGAGTGGAGCCCGTCTCGGCGGGTCCCGAGGTCATCGTGCGGATCGAGGCCGAGGGACACCGCGTCGTCGTCGCCGACCTGGCCGACCCGTCCGATCCCGTCCGGCATTCGCGCGCGTCGCTACAGCGCACCCTTGAGGGAGTGGTCGCGTAGTGTCCTTCACCGCCGAGGTGAAAGACGAGCTGTCCCGCATCGAGCCGAAGAGGGCGTGCTGCCTCAAGGCCGAACTCGCCGCGCTCGTGCGCATCGAGGGGACGCTGCACATCACCGGCCCCGGACGCTACCGTCTCGAGATCGCGACCGAGACCGCGCCGGTCGCTCGCGCGGTCATCAAGCTGCTCCACGGCGTCTACGGGCTCAAGACCGAGCTCACCGTGCGCCGCAGCGTCCTGCACAAGACGAACAACTACCTCATCACGGTGCCGTCGCAGCCCAAGCTCGCCGCCGCGCTCTCGGAGCTCGGCATCGTGGGCGACGAGGGCTTCTCGATCGGCATCGATCCCGCGCTCGTCAAGCGCGACTGCTGCGCGATCGCGTACCTGCGCGGGGCGTTTCTCGGCGGGGGGTTCGTCGCGGACCCGCACGGCGACTTCCACTTCGAGCTCACCGCGGAGACCGAACAGCTCGCCGAGGACCTGGTCGGGCTCATGTCGCGATTCGGGATCGAGGCGCGCGTCGCCAAGCGGCGCGGCACCTTCGCCGTCTACCTCAAGGGCGCCGAGCCCATCGTCACCTTCCTCGCGCTCGTCGGCGCGCATCGTGCACTGCTGCGCACCGAGGACGTCCGCATCATCAAGTCGATGCGCAACGACGTGAACCGCCTCGTCAACGCCGAGATCGCGAACCAGCAGAAGACCGCGGAGGCGGCCGTCGGGCAGATCGACGCGATCAACTCGCTCGCCAACACGCTGGGGCTCGAGAACCTGCCGCCGGCGCTGCGCGAGCTGGCCGAGCTGCGGCTGGCGAACCCCGACGTCTCCCTGCGCGAGCTGGGCGAACTCGCCGACCCGCCACTGACCAAGTCGGCTGTGTATCATAGGGTTCGGCGGATCGAGGAGCTTGCCGAGGAGACTCGCGCTCCGAGCGGTCCCGCCGAGGCCACTGAGAGGGGCTCGAGGGGTACGCCCGCGCCGTCGTAAGGCGCGCGTCGTCATGCAATGGGCCGCAACGGAGCGGCCGCCGTCCAAGGAGGGATGAGCTTGGCTATCAAAGTCGGCATCAACGGATTCGGACGCATCGGTCGTCTGGTCTTCCGTGCCATGGAAAACGACCCTGCGGTCGAAGTCGTCGCCGTCAATGACCTCACTGACGCCAAGACGCTTGCTCACCTGCTCAAGTACGACTCGGTTCACGGCAAGTTCGATCACGCGGTCGAGGTCGTCGAGGGCGGCTTCGCGGTCCACTCGAAGAACCACCTCGGCGAGCTGCTCGGCATTTCGCGGACGGTCAAGGTCCTCTCGGAGCGCAACCCCGCCGATCTGCCCTGGGGCGACCTGGGCGTCGACCTCGTCATCGAGTCGACCGGCTTCTTCACCGACGCCACCAAGGCCAAGGCGCACATCGACGCCGGCGCGAAGCGCGTCATCATCTCGGCGCCAGCCTCCAACGAGGACATCACCATCGTCATGGGCGTCAATAGCGACCAGTACGATCCCGAGAAGCACTTCATCGTGTCCAACGCCTCGTGCACCACGAACTGCCTCGCGCCGTTCGCTAAGGTCCTGCGCGACACGTTCGGCCTCAAGTCGGGCTTCATGAACACGATCCACAGCTACACCAACGACCAGATCATCCTCGACTCGCCGCACAAGGACCTGCGCCGCGCGCGTGCCGCCGCGATGTCGATGATTCCGACCTCCACCGGGGCCGCGAAGGCCATCGGCCTCGTGTTGCCGGACATGAAGGGCAAGCTCGACGGCATGTCCGTCCGCGTCCCCACGCCCGACGGCTCCGTCGTCGACCTGGTGTGCGAGCTCGAGAAGCCGGCCACCAAGGAGTCGATCAACGCCGCGATGAAGGCGGCCGCCGAGGGCCCGATGAAGGGCATCCTCGAGTACTGCGAGGACCCGATCGTCTCGGTGGACGTCGTGGGCAACCCCGCGTCCTCGGTCTTCGACTCGCTCCAGACGATGGTCATGGGCGGCGAGGGCACCTTCGTGAAGTGTCTGTCGTGGTACGACAACGAGTGGGGCTACAGCAACCGCGTCAAGGACCTCGCCAAGCTCATGATGGCGTAGGCCACCCGAGTCAGCACTGAGCGGGGCCCCGGACATCCGGGGCCCCGCGTCGCATAGGAACCGCCACGCACCCGGAGGAAGCATGTTCGCGAAGAAGACGATCAAGGACGTCGACGTGCGAGGGAAGCGCGTGCTGGTGCGCGTCGACTTCAACGTGCCGCTCGCCGAGGGAGCCGTCACCGACGACACCCGCGTCCGCGCGGCGCTGCCGACCATCCGCTACCTCGTCGACCACGGCGCGCGCGTCGTGCTCATGAGCCACCTGGGGCGGCCCAAGGGCGAGCCCGACCCGCAGTACTCGCTCAAGCCGGTGCGCCGCACGCTGCAGCGCCTGATCGGCCGCAACGTCGCGTTCTCTCCCGAGACGGTCGGGCCGGAGGCCGAGGAGGCCGTGGCCCGCATGATCGACGGCGAGATCCTCATGCTCGAGAACGTGCGCTTCTACCCGGGCGAGAAGGCGAACGACCCGGCCTTCGCCAAGCAGCTCGCGGCGCTCGGCGACATCTACGTCAACGACGCCTTCGGTGCAGCGCATCGCGCACACGCCTCGACGGCGGGCGTCGCTCAGTACCTGCCCGCCTACGCGGGCCTGCTGCTGGCCCGCGAGATCGAGACCCTGACCGGCATGCTCACGGAGCCGGACCGCCCGTTCGTGGCGATCCTGGGCGGCAGCAAGGTGAGCGACAAGTTCGGCGTCATCGACAAGCTCATCGAGTGCGTGGACACGCTGCTCATCGGCGGAGGCATGGCCTTCACCTTCCTCGTCGCCAAGGGCATCGAGGTGGGAGACTCGCTCGTCGAGCAGGACTGGGTCGAGCCCGCGAAGCAGATGCTCGAGAAGGCCGCCGCGTCGAGGGCCGAGATCATCCTGCCGACCGACTTCGTCATCGCCTGCGAGATCGCCGAGGACGCGGACACCCGCGTCGTCGGCCGCGAAGAGATACCCGCCGGCATGATGGGGCTCGACATAGGCCCCAGCTCCGTCGAGGTCTTCAAGGGTGAGATCGCGGACGCCAAGACGATCTTCTGGAACGGCCCCATGGGCGTGTTCGAGATGACTCCGTTCGAGACCGGCACTCGCGAGGTGGCCGTGGCCGTGGGGCGCAACAACCGCGCCGCGTCGATCATCGGCGGGGGCGACTCTGTCGCCGCGCTCAAGAAGTTCGGCCTCGAGGACCGCGTCACCTTCGTCTCGACCGGCGGCGGCGCGAGCATGAAGCTTCTCGAAGGCGCCAGCCTGCCGGGCCTCGAGTGCCTGCTCGACGCGTAGGACCGATCACCGCCGGGGCGCGCGGTGCGCTCCGGTCGCTCCACCGACCAGGACAGACCGGTCGCCACGTGTGTGGCGAGAGGGGAGTGCGACCATGAGCCGTATGCCGATGATCGCGGGCAACTGGAAGATGTACAAGACGCCGGGCGAGGCCGCGGTGCTCGCGCAGGGCATCGACGACCTGCTCGGCGAGGAGCCGGGCCTGCGCAAGCGCGTCGAGGCAGTGGTCTGCCCGCCGTTCCCGGACCTGCGTCCGGTCGCGACGGTCATCGAGTTCGACAAGTCCGCGCTCAAGCTCGCGGCGCAGAACGTGTACTGGGAGACCGAGGGCGCCTACACCGGCGAGGTCTCGGCGCGGATGCTCGTCGACGCCGGCTGCGAGTACTGCATCGTCGGCCACTCGGAGCGCCGCGAGTACTTCGGCGAGACCAACGAGACCGTGAACAAGAAGGTCAAGGCGCTCTTCGCCGCCGACCTCACACCCATAATGTGCTGCGGCGAGTCTCTCGAGACGCGCGAGGCCGGCGAGACCGACAGCTTCGTGCGCGAGCAGGTGCGCGCCGGACTCGACGGCATCACCGCCGAGCAGGCCGCACAGATCGTCATCGCCTACGAGCCGATCTGGGCGATCGGCACCGGACTGACTCCGACGCCCGAGGCCGCCAACGACGTCTGCCGCTCGATCCGCGCGACCGTCGGCGCGATCTTCGGCCAGCCGGCGGCGATCCAGACCCGCATCCTGTACGGCGGTTCGGCCAAGCCCGAGAACATCGCGCTCTTCATGCCCGAGCCCGACATCGACGGCGCGCTGGTCGGCGGAGCTGCGCTCGAGGCCGGCTCGTTCGTCCAGATGGTGCGCAAGGCCGCGGACTTCGCCGAGTAGATGCGCAACCTCCCGGCTCTCCTCATCGTCATGGACGGCTACGGCGTCGCCGCCGATCTGCCCGGCAACGCCGTCGCGGCGGCGAACACGCCCCACCTCGACGAGTTGTTCTCGGCGTGGCCGACCACGACGCTCGCCGCCTCGGGTCTCGACGTCGGGCTGCCCGAGGGCCAGATGGGCAACTCGGAGGTCGGCCACCTCAACATCGGTGCGGGGCGGGTCGTCTACCAGGAGCTGACGCGGATCAACCTCGCGGCGAAGGACGGTTCGCTGGCCGTGAACCCCGTGCTGGACGCCGCGATCGACGGTGCCGTGCGCGACGACCGCGCCGTGCACTTCATGGGGCTGCTCTCGGACGGTGGCGTGCACAGCCACCGAGACCACCTCTACGCCCTCCTCGAGATGGCGAAGGCCCGCGGCGCTCGCCGCGTCTACGTCCACGCGTTCCTGGACGGACGCGACGTGCCGCCCCAGAGCGGCCTCGGCTTCGTCGAGGACGCCGAGGAGTACCTCGAGCGCCTGGGTGTCGGAGAGATCGCGACGGTCATGGGCCGCTACTACGCGATGGACCGGGACAACCGCTGGGACCGCGTCGAGAAAGCGTGGCATGCGATGGTCCTTGGCGAGGGCGTCCCTGCAGGGACCGCGGCCGACGCCGTGCTCGCGTCCTATGAGGCCGGCGTGAACGACGAGTTCGTCGTGCCCGCGATCTGCGCACCGGTGCGTGTGGAGGAGGGCGACGCCGTCGTCTTCTTCAACTTCCGCCCCGACCGGGCCCGCGAGATAACCCGCGCGTTCGTCGACCCCACCTTCGAGGGCTTCGAGCGTCCCGTCTTCCCGACGGTTCGCTTCGTCTGCCTCACCGAGTACGACCCGACGATCCCCGCGCAGGTCGCCTTCCCCAAGGAGCTGCCCACACACGTCCTCGCCGACGTCCTCGCCGAGAACGGCCTCCGTCAGCTCCACATCGCCGAGACCGAGAAGTACGCCCACGTCACGTTCTTCTTCAACGGCGGGGCCGAGCAGCCCAAGGAGGGGGAGACCCGAGTGCTCGTCGCGAGCCCCAAGGTCGCCACGTACGACCTCCAGCCCGAAATGAGCGCGCCCGAGGTCACCGAGAAGCTCGTGGCCGCGATCGAGGCCGGCGATGCGGACGTCTACATCTGCAACTTCGCCAACTGCGACATGGTCGGCCACACCGGCGTGTTCGACGCGGCGGTCAAGGCGGTCGAAGCGGTCGACGCCGGCGTCGGTGCCGCGGTCGCCGCGGTCCGCCGCAAGGGCGGCACTGCGCTCCTCACCGCCGACCACGGCAACGCCGAATCCATGGTGGATGGCGACGGCGCGACTCCTTTCACGGCGCACACGCTCGACCCGGTCCCTCTCGTGGTGGTGGCAGACGGCGTGAGGGGGCTCGCGCCCGGCGGCAAGCTCGCCGACGTCGCGCCCACGCTTCTCGACCTGATCGGGGTACCCGTTCCGGCCGAGTGGACGGGTCGGAGTCTGCTGCTATACTGATACACCGCGCTCGGCCCCTGCCGAGCCGGATCTGCGACGTTTCCGCACCATAGGAGTCTCTCAGTGAACAACGCTCTGCTCATTCTCGCGCTCATCGTGTGGGCGGTCTCCTCGATCGGCCTCATCATCTTCGTCCTGCTCCACTCCGGTAAGGGCGCGGGCCTCTCGGACATGCTGAGCGGCAGCGTCTCGCCGACGTCGGCCGGCACGAGCATCATCGAGAAGAACCTCGACCGCATCACGATCGGCTTCGCCATCGCCTTCGGCGTGAGCCTCCTCGTGCTCATGGTCGTGTATCCGCACGGCGTCTAGGCGCCGCGCGACTACCCCTTCCTGCGCGTTTACTCCAGCGGCGCCCGCCCTCCTGATTCGAGGCGGTGCTGACGCACGCGCAGATACTATGCATTCGTGTCAAGCCCTCAATCGAAGCCGTATGCAGGGCGAAACTATTCCTATTCACGGTCTTGCGCTCCGCACGCCGTAGCAGGACACTCTTTAGAACAGAAGCCGCCCCTGTTCGGGGGGCACTCTGAACCGCGTGGACCCCGGGTCCCCCGTCGAGCGCGATCGGCGCTGCGTGGATCTCTCGCGAGCCCACCGGTTCCCGGTGAGAGGAGGCGCCAGTTGCACGGTAGTCTGCGCAAGACGGTCGCGATTCTGCTCGCGATCGGACTGGTCGCCGCCGTTGTCGCTGTTGGCGGGTGCACCCCCAAGCAGTCGACTACGACGGAGCCCACAAGCAAGGTCGAAAAGGGCGGTACCATCAAGTACTTCATCATGGAGCCGACCGCTATCGACCCGTACAACGCCCAGGAGTCTGAGGGCACCCAGGTGACGCAGTCGATCTTCGACAGCCTCACCGTGATCGACCCCAAGACCGGCAAGGTACTGCCGGCCGCCGCCGAGAGCTGGTCGTCCGACGAGAGCGCCACCGTCTGGACGTTCAAGCTCAAGAAGGGCGCGAAGTTCGCCGACGGCACGCCCGTCACCGCGAAGGACTTCGTCTACGCGTGGAATCGGATCGCCGAGAGCGCTTCGACCAACGCGACCGACCCGTCTCAGATCGCCTACCACCTCGGCCCGGTCGTCGGATTCGACGAGGCCCAGGAGAAGGGCACCCCGATGTCGGGCGTCAAGGCCGTGGATGACGAGACCTTCGAGGTCACGCTCCAGTATCCGTTCGCTGACTTCGCGTACGTCGCTGCGCACCCGGCTCTCGCTCCGGTGCCGCAGAAGCTCGTCGAAGAGGGCGTCGACTACAACGGCACCAAGGTCGACTTCAAGGAGATGCCGGTCGGCAACGGTCCGTTCAAGATGTCTGAGCCGTGGAAGCACGACCAGTACGTCAAGATCGTCCGCAACGACGATTACTACGGCGAGAAGGCGAACGTCGACGGTGTCGACTTCATGATCTTCAAGGACCAGGAGACCGCGTACCGCGAGTTCCAGGCCGGCACCATCGACTTCACGCAGATCCCCGACGGTCAGATCGAGACCGCCAAGGCGCAGTACGGCGTTTCCGAGGACGGCTACACCGTCCAGCCCGGCAAGGGCGTCCTGCTTGGCCCCGAAACGGCCATCTACTTCTTCTCGCTCGATACGCGCAAGGCGCCGCTCGACAACGAGAACCTCCGCAAGGCCATCACCCTCGCGATCAACCGTGACGCGATCAACGCGACGGTCTACGAGGGCACCCGTGTTCCGGCCACCGGCATGGTGCCGCCGGGTCTGCCGGGCTACTCGGAGGGTCAGTTCGCTGACTCGAAGTACGACGTCGAGGCCGCCAAGAAGGCGCTCGCCGACGCCGGCTTCCCGGGTGGGGCCGGTCTGCCGACGATCAAGATCAACTACAACGCCGGTGCCGGTCACGCCAAGGTCGTCGAGCTCGTGCAGTCGGACCTGAAGGCCATCGGCATCAACACGACCTCGGAGACGCTCGAGGGTCCGCAGCACTGGGACCTCCTGCGCACCGACAAGTACGACATGGGTCGTGACGGTTGGATCGCGGACTACCCGATCGCGGACAACTTCACGTATCCCTTCTTCTCGAGCGAGTCCGCCGACAACCACTCGCACTACAGCAACCCCGAGGTGGATGCCAAGATCCTCGCGGCCCGCTCGACCACGGACGATACCAAGCGCGCCAGCATGTACGACGAGATCCAGCAGACCATCGGCAAGTCGAACCCGACCGTGCCGATCGTCTACTACGCGCACCGTCACGTGGGCTCGAACAACCTGAACGACTTCGTCTACGACAACCAGGGCCTCGCGCACCTCGACAAGGCCTGGCTGACCGGCGGCGGGGCGAGCACCACCAAGTAAGGAACCACCGCACCATACGTACGCATCGAGGGGGTGGCGGGGCGCCGACTACGTGCCCCGCCACCCCTGTGCGTGCGGCGGTGACCACCACGACTGCGAGGCCGATCCATGCTCCGATACATCGTGCGGCGGGTCCTTCAGTTCATCCCGGTGTTTCTCGGCGTGACCCTCTTCCTGTTCATCCTGACGAGGGTTATCCCGGGCGATCCGGTGGCGATGCTGTCGGGCCAGCGCGCTCAGAGTCCCCAGATCCTGGCGGCGATGCGGCACGCCTACGGGCTCGACCTGCCGCTCCCACAGCAGTACCTGAGGTACCTCAGCGACATACTCCACGGGGACTTCGGAAGGTCGATCGCGACCGGCCGTGAGGTCAGCGTGATCTTCGCCGAGAAGTACCCCTACACCGTCAAGCTGGCGCTGGCCGCGATCATGATCGAGATCATCGTCGGCATCTCGGCCGGCATCATCTCGGCGGTCAAGCAGTATTCGTTCTGGGACGTCATGGTCACGCTTTCGACGTCGCTCATGGTCTCTCTGCCCGTCTTCTGGCTCGGCATGCTGCTGCAGATGTTCTTCGGTATCTGGCTCAAGAACTGGACCAACGGGCAGTTCTACCTGCCCATGTCCGGCGCCGGCGGTCCCGGCGCCCCATTCCCTTCGTGGGTGTATCTGATCTTGCCCGCGATCACGCTCGCCTCGGTCTCGACCGCGTACGCTGCGCGAATCCAGCGCAGCCAGTTGCTCGAGGTCAACGGGAGCGACTACATCCGGACCGCGAAGGCCAAGGGCCTCTCGGACCGCTCCGTACTGTGGCGTCACTCGATGAAGAACGCGCTCATCCCGGTCGTGACCTTCATCGCGCTCGACCTGGGCGCCATGATGTCGGGGGCCATCCTGACCGAGACGGTCTTCAACTGGCCCGGCATCGGCTACACCATCTACCTTGCCATCAACAAGCGTGACTGGCCGGTGGTCATCGGTTCGACCATCATCGTCACCTTCGTCTTCCTCGTCATCAATCTCGTCGTCGACATCAGCTACGCGTTCCTCGATCCGAGGATCCGCTACGGCGGCACGGAAGGGAGCTGATGCCGGATGCCCATCGATGACCGCACCGCGATCGACGCCGCCGAGACTGGTTCCGGCGAGGCGCCCGTCGTCCACAAGCTCGAGACCGGCGGCATGCCGTTCGACCCGGTGGGCCCGACGGACCACGGTCGCTCCCGTACCCTGTGGGGCGACGCCTGGCACCGCCTTTCCCGCAACAAGCTCGCCCTGGTCGCGCTCGTCTACCTCGCCGTGATCACCGTGCTCGCGATCACGGTCCCGCTGTGGGGAGAGCGCCTCTTCGGCGATCCACTCTACGTGAACACGACCACGGTGGTGCAGCAGCGCTTCCTGCCACCGTCGATCCAGCATCCGATGGGCACCGACGATTTTGGACGAGACATCTTCGCTCGCGTGATCTACGGAGCGCGCGTCTCGCTGACCGTCGGCTTCGTCGCGACGTTCATCTCGGTGATCCTGGGCCTGCTGTTCGGGGCGCTCTCGGGCTACTACGGCGGCATGACCGACAGCTTCATCATGCGGCTGACCGATGTGTTCCTCGCTTTCCCCTACATCCTCCTCGCGATCCTGCTCATCTCGCTCATGGGGATGGGGCTGGGGAGCGTGCTCGTCGCGATCGGCATCCTGGGCTGGACGACGATCGCGCGCGTCTTCCGATCCTCGATTCTGACGGTGAAGCAGAACGACTACATCGAGGCGGCGCGCGCGATGGGTGCCAGCGACGCGCGGATCATGTCCCGCCACATCCTGCCCAACGCGCTCGCGCCGATCATCGTCTACGCGACGATGTCGCTCGGTGGCGTCATCCTCACCGAAGCGGCGCTCTCGTTCCTCGGCGTCGGCGTTCAGCCACCGACCCCTTCGTGGGGCCGGATGCTCAGCGAGGCGCAGACCTTCGTCGTAAGCCACCCGGCGCTGTTCATCTGGCCGGGTATCGCCATCATCCTCACGGTGCTCGCGTTCGTCCTGCTCGGCGACGGACTGCGTGACGCCCTCGACGTGAAAGTCAGCGAGTAGCCATGGCAGAAGACCTTCTGGTCGTAGACGACCTCAAGATGTACTTCTACACCCGCGACGGCGTGGTCAAGGCCGTAGACGGAGTGTCGTACACGCTTAATTCGGGCGAGACGCTCGGCGTTGTCGGCGAGTCGGGTTCCGGCAAGTCCGTGACCGCGCTGACGATCATGAGACTCATCCCGGAGCCGCCCGGCAAGGTGGTCGGGGGCGACGTGCGCTTCCGCGGGCAGTCGCTCATCACGATGAGCGACGATGAGATCCGCAAGATCCGCGGCAACCGCATCGCGATGGTCTTCCAGGATCCGATGACGTCCCTGAACCCCGTCTACCGGGTCGGCCGCCAGATCGCGGAGCCCCTCATGCTCCACAAGGGGATGAACAAGACCGAGGCGTGGACGCGCGCGGTCGAACTGCTCGACCTGGTCGGCATCCCTCACCCCGAGAGCCGGGTCCGCGACTATCCGCACCAGTTCTCGGGCGGCATGCGCCAGCGCGTCATGATCGCGATGGCGCTCGCGAACGACCCCGACATCCTCATCGCCGACGAGCCGACCACCGCGCTCGACGTCACGATCCAGGCGCAGATCCTCGAGCTCATGGAGGAGCTGCAGGAGCGCATGGGCTCGGCGATCATCCTGATCACCCACGACCTGGGGGTCGTCGCCGACCAGGCCGACAACATCATGGTCATGTACGCCGGGCGTCCCGTGGAGTACGGCACCGCCGACGAGGTCTTCTACGAGCCGCTGCACCCGTACACGTGGGGGCTCATGGACTCGTTGCCGGAGTACGCGGTCGACGAGAAGAGCACGCTCTGCCCGATCAAGGGGCAGCCGCCCAGCCTCATCAACGTGCCGAGCGGGTGTGCGTTCCACCCGCGTTGCCCGTTCGCGAGGCCCAAGTGCACGACCGACGTGCCCGAGTACCGGATCCTGGCCGGCACTCACGGGGCAGCCTGTCACTTCGCCGGCGACGAGGGCTTCACCAGGGCTGCCGCGTGTGCGACGGACCAGGTGCCCACCGACACGACACTGCCGGCTGACGCAGACGCTGCGGCCGAGTCCGAGGCTTCGACGACCGGGGAGGGGGCCCTGTGAGCGAATACCTCCTCGAGGTCACTGACCTGAAGAAGCACTTCCCCGTCCAGCAGGGCGTACTCGCGTCGCGCGTGGGCAAGAAGGTCTACGCGGTCGACGGCGTCAGCTTCAAGGTGAAGCGCGGCGAGACCCTGGGCCTGGTGGGCGAGTCGGGTTCGGGCAAGTCTACGGCCGGCCGGGCGATCATGCGGCTGCTCGAGCCGACGTCGGGATCGGTGCAGTTCGACGGGATCGACGTGCTCTCGCTCAAGGGCAAGAGTCTCAAGGACTTCCGCCGCAACGTACAGATCATCTTCCAGGACCCGTACGCGAGCCTCAACCCGCGCATGACGATCGCCGAGATCGTCACCGAGCCGCTCAAGATCCACCGCCTTGGCTCGGGGCGCGAGCAGATCAAGCGCGCGAAGGACCTGCTCGAGGTCGTCGGCCTCAATCCCGAGCACATCAACCGCTACCCGCACGAGTTCTCGGGTGGCCAGCGCCAGCGCATCGGCATCGCCCGCGCACTCGCGCTCAACCCCAAGCTGATCGTGGCCGACGAGCCCGTCTCGGCGCTCGACGTGTCGATCCAGGCGCAGGTCCTCAACCTGCTCGACAAGCTGCAGGACGAGTTCGACCTCACGTACCTGTTCATCGCGCACGACCTGTCCGTCGTGCAGCACATCTCCGACGAGATCGCCGTCATGTACCTGGGCAAGATCGTCGAGATCGCCGACTGGAACGAGCTGTACAAGGAGCCGAACCACCCCTACACGCAGTCGCTGCTCTCGGCTGTGCCGGTGCCCGACCCCAAGCTCCAGCGGTCCCGCGAGCGCATCCTGCTGCAGGGGGATCCGCCCAGCCCTATCGACCCGCCGACCGGCTGCCGGTTCCACACGCGCTGCCCGATCGCGCAGTTCCCGATCTGCGCCGAGCAGGAGCCGCCGCTCGCAGAGGTGTCGCCGGGGCACCGCGCCGCTTGTCACTTCGCCAAGCCGTTCCCGATCGACATATCGAAGGTCGAGGCCACGCCTATCCTCGGCGGTGGAGCGGGAAGTGAGGGCTAGCGGGGTCGAAACGGTGTTGCTATACTCTCCCTCGCTCGTCGTGAGGACGAGACACCACGTCGAAGTGGCGGAACGGCAGACGCGCTAGGTTGAGGGCCTAGTGAGGGCAACCTCGTGAGGGTTCAAATCCCTCCTTCGACACCAGGAAGCAGAACGGCCCCCGGAAACGGGGGCCGTTTTTCATTCGGCGACGGGGCGAAGTCGCGCGTCCGGTTCCCTCCGGCCTATTCTCCTTTGCCACGCCGGCGGAACGCCCGCCACATGATGAGCAGGAAGAACGAGAACCCGACGCACGCAGCGCCCACGAGCGCGATGTTCGCGATGATCTCGACCCACCAGGTGATCCCCGTCCGTGAGAGCAGCATCGAGAAGCCGACGACGAACGCCGAGATGACCAGCGCGAACGCGAGCCGGTCGAGGGCCTGCTCGACGCGAGCGAGGATCGGGTCGAATCCGGCCGGCTTCACCGTCATCCGCAGGTCGCCGTCGCCGACGCGCTTCAGGGCGCGCGTGACGCTGTCGGGGAGCACCTGAAGGGCGCGCATGGTACGTCGCACCGTCGACGTGAAGCCCTGCGCGAGCGAGGTCGGGCGCATCTGCTCCTCGACGATCCTCTCGGCGAACGGGCGCACGGAGTCGACGAAGTGGAACTCGGGATCGACCGCGGTCCCGAGCGCCTGGAGTGTCGCGAGCGTCGTGAGCAGGAGCGCGAACTCGGACGAGAGCGTCAGCCCGCTCCGGCCGACCAGGGACATGATCTCGACGACGAGCTCCTTCGAGTTCACTTCGTGGAGCTGCAGGTCGTAGTACTTGCCGATGAGGAGCGTGACGTCGCGCTGCAGGCCCGGCAGGTCGACCGCGGTTCCGGCGCCGCTCACGTCCGCGAGGATGTCGGCGGCCAGTACCCCGTCCTGCTCGATGATCGCCACGAGCAGGTCCGCGACCTGGTTGCGCGCCTCGTCGCTGAGGGTGCCGCAGCGTCCGAAATCGGTGAAGGCGACACGGCCGTCCGGCATCGCCATGAGGTTTCCGGGGTGCGGGTCGCCGTGGTAGAAGCCATGGATGAAGATCTGCTCGTAATAGCACGTGATGCCGCGGCGCGCGGCCTCGGTCCGGTTGACGCCGTGCGCGTCGAGTTCGTCGAGGCGGTTGAAGGCGATGCCATCGAGCCGTTCCATCGTGAGTACCGTCTCGGCGGTCCGCTCCCAGTGGATCTTGGGGAAGTGCACCGTCTCGTCGTCGGCGAACAGGCGCCCGAGACGCTCCGCGTTCTCGCCCTCGTGCACGTAGTCGCACTCCTCGTGGATCACCCGCGCAAACTCGTCGACCAGACTGATCAGGTCGTATCGGCGGCCCAGGTCGGTGTGGCCCTGCACCCGCCGAGCTTGGGTCCGCAGGATGTCGAGGTCGGCGTCGATGACGCCGTGGATGTCCGGTCGCTGCACCTTCACCGCGACGGGCGTCCCGTCGGGCAGCTTGGCCATGTGTACCTGTCCGATGCTGGCCGCCGCCCAGGGCGTCTCGTCGAACTCCGAGAAGAGCTCGGTGAGCGGTGCGCCGAAGACCGTCTCGATCTCCTTCTTGGCCTGCGCGAAGGGGAAGGGCTCCATCTCGTCCTGGAGCTTCGCGAGTTCCTCGGCGTAGCTCGGTGGGATGAGGTCCGGTCGCACCGAGAGCATCTGACCGATCTTGGCGAACGTCGGACCCAGCCGCTCCATGGTGCGCCTCAGGCGTTGCTCGGGCGTGCGGTGAGCCTCGTCGCCGTGAGGGCCCTCGCCACGTACCGTGGTCATCCAGGGCACGCGCATGCCGAGCTGGTCGACGAGCGTCCCGAACCCCTCGTCCACGAGGACCGAGACGATCTTGCGGTAGCGCTCGCTGCGGCTCGGCGAGGACATGGCTCGCGACTCCTCTCGCGGCACGTGGCGCAAGCTCCGGCCGTGCCACACGCGCGTGGACGATCCAGCGGGCCGCAGCTCAGGAGGGCCGTTGCCCGTCGCACGATATACTACCCGAGGTGCCGCCGGCTGACGCCGCGCGGCGCGTCGAGAGAGGGCGGAGTCGCGCGTGATCACGTTCGCTGAGGTGGGGCTGGGGAGCGGCGGGGTCGCCTCCTGCGTCAAGTGCGCGGGCGGTCGTGCCCGGACCTTCCGCACCTCGGTCGACGTCGTCGCCGACATCACCGCGGCTGCACGAGGTTGGGAGGCGGGCGGGCTGGAAGGTCCCGGGCCCAACGTGCTGCTGGGCGGGGCGGAGCCCTTCTCGCACCCCGAGCTGCCGTTGCTCGTCGCGTCCGCTGTCGAGGCGGGCGTACGCCGCGTCGGGCTGACGACCGACGGGGGAGCCCTCTCGGTCGCCGAGAACGCTGCGGGCGTCGTCCACGCTGGCGTGCGGCGTGTCGACCTCGTGCTGCTGGGCCCCGCCGAGATCCACGACGCGCTCACCGGCCGGCCAGGCCTCTTCGATGCTGCCCTTGAGGGTGCGCGCGGCTTTCTCCGCGCGGCCGAGGACGCCTGTGCTCGGGCGGTCGTCACCGGGCGGGTCCCCGTCTGCGCACACAACCTCGAGCACGCTGCCGGGGCCGTGGCGGCGCTCGCCTCGGCGGGAGCGGTAGCAGTGACCCTGGTCGTGTCCGCGGAGGGCACGAGCTCCGGCAGGGCACGTCTAGCCATCGAGTCTGCCGTGGACACCGGCGTCACGAGCGGTGTGTGGGTCGACGTGGCCGTGCCGGAGGGTGCCGCATCCTCGGATCCGGCCGTGCGACGTGTCACGGTGGCCCCGCGAGTGGCGGTGGGCGGATGAGCGCGCGTGAGGGCGTGGCGGTCGCAGTCCGGCGGACACCCAGGGTCCGAGTCGCGTTCGTCGACGTCTCGTCGCCCGGCTACCGCTCGCTCGCGCTCGGCTACGTGCGCGCCTACGCGCAGGCCGACCCGCGCCTCGGCGAGGTCGCGTTCACGACGCTGGAGCTCGACACGACCGTCGACGCGTGGTGGATCGCCTACCGCGTCCTCGCGCTCGAGCCCGACGTCGTCGGCTTCTCCGTGGTGTGCTGGAACGCGCGTACCGTCTACGAGGCAGCACGCGTCATCGCGGCCGCCCGCCCCGGGGTCCGCATCGTGCTCGGCGGGCCCGAAGTCGGCCCGATCGCCGAGGAGGTCCTCGCCGAGAACCCCGCGGTTTCCGCGATCGTGCGCGGCGAGGGAGAGGCGACGTTCGCCGACCTGGTGGCGGCGTACCTGAAGGGACACGACGGCAGTCGCGTCGAGGGCGTCACGGTACGGCGCGAGGACGGCCGGATCGTCTCGGCGCCGGACCGCCGACCGATCGAGGACCTCGATACCATCCCATCGCCGTACCTGACGGGCGTGCTCGTGCCGCGCGAGGGGACCGCCTACATCGAGGGTTACCGGGGCTGTCCGCACCGGTGCGGCTACTGCTACGAGGGCAAGGGTTCGACCCGGGTGCGCCGCTTCAGCGACGAGCGCATCGCCGCCGAGGTCGCCGTGATCGCGGGCGCGCCGGGCGTCTCGGCGTTCTCGTTCATCGACCCGGTCTTCAACCTCACCCCGGAGCGGCTGCGCTGGCTTTCCGACGTGCTCGCCCCGTATGCGGCGCGTGGGACCCGTCTGCACACGATCGAGGTCGACATCGAGCGCGTCGGCGCCGAGGAGGCCGCCCTGCTCGCGCGTGCGGGGGTGGTCAGCGTCGAGACGGGGCCGCAGACGGTGGGGGTGGCCGCGCTCGACACGTGCCGGCGCGCTCTAGACCGCGAGGCGTTCCGGGCGGGGATCGACGCGTGCCGGGACGCGGGCCTCTCGGTGGAGTGCGACCTGATCGTCGGGCTGCCGGGCGACACGTTCGACGACGTGCTCGACGGCGTGCGGTTCGTGCTCGACTGCGACCCGGGAGTGATGCAGCTCTCCACGCTGCACGTGCTGCCCGGCACCGATCTGTGGGAGCGCGCCGCGCAGCTGGCGCTCGCCTTCGATCCCGTGCCCCCGCACGAGGTGATCTCGACCGCGCAGCTCGGCTTCTCGGACCTGCGGCGGCTCGAGGTGCTCGGCAATGCCGCGGCGGCGCTCTATCGCGCTAGACTCTGAGTCAGCCGCGCCCGTCACCGCGACGCGCGCAGACCGAAACGCCCGCAGGCACCGGACCCGGAGGGACCCCGTGACCGTCTCGAAGCGCGCGCAGCTGATCCGTCCGTTCGTGGTCATGGACCTGGTCGCCCGGGCCAAGGAGCTCGAGGCCCAGGGACGCGACGTCGTCCGTCTCGAGATCGGCGACCCGGACTTCCCGACGCCCGACGTCATCACCCGCGCCGCCGAGACCGCGATGCAGGAGGGGAGCACGCACTACACGCAATCTCTCGGCCTGCCCGACCTGCGCTGTGCGCTGGAGGCGCGCTACCGCGAGCACTACGGCGTGACCATCGACCCGGACAACATCGTGGTCACCCAGGGCACCTCACCCGCGATGCTCCTGCTCTTCGGTTCACTCCTCGACCCGGGCGACGAGGTCATCATGCCCGACCCCTGTTACCCGGCGTATCCCAACTACGTGAGCTTCCTCGGCGGCGTGCCCAAGCTCGTCCGCGTCCGCGCCGAGGAGGGCTTCCGCTACCGCCCCGACGAGGTCCGCGCCGCGATCGGCCCGCGAACCAAGGCGATCATGATCAACTCGCCCGGCAACCCGACCGGCGCGGTTCTCGGCGAGGAGGACCTGCGCGAGCTCGCCGCCATCGCCGAGGAGACCGGCGTATACATCGCGAGCGACGAAATCTACCACGGCCTGGACTTCTGCGGCCCCGACCGGACCATCCTCCAGTACACCGACCGCGCCTTCGTGCTGAACGGCTTCTCGAAGGCGTACGCGATGACCGGCTGGCGCCTGGGCTACCTCATCGCCCCGACCGAATTCGTCCGCCCTGCCGAGAAGATCCAGCAGAACTTCTTCCTGGCCGCCAACGCCTTCGTACAGCAGGCGGGGATCGCCGCGCTCACGCTCGCGCAGGACGACGTCGCGATGATGCGCGCCACCTACGATGAGCGGCGCCGTGTTCTGGTGCCGGCGCTCGAAGAGGCGGGGCTCACGATCGAGTGCCCGCCGTGCGGCGCGTTCTACGTGTTCGCCGACGCGCGGGCGTGGGGGAGTGACTCGCTGCAGCTCTCGTACCGGCTGCTCGAGGAGGCGGGCGTCGCGTGTGCGCCGGGCGTGGACTTCGGGCCCGGCGGCGAGGGATTCCTGCGCTTCAGCTACGCGACCGACATCGAGCGCCTGCGTGAGGGCGCTCGGCGACTTCGCGCGTGGGCTGCCGAGCAGGGCGGAGCCGTCTGAGCGACCGTTCGTCGCGAAGGAGTCGAGCCGGCGGCCACCCGCGCCGATACCCGGAGTGCGCGGCCGGACAGTCAAAGGGCATGGCGGTTGCTATGGGGATGTGACCGCTGTCCCGCAGAGGGGAACTCAGTGAGCGACATCTGGAGCAAGGCCGATCTGCACATCCACTCGGACCACAGTGACGGTCTCGCAAAGATCCCGCAGATCATGGAGTACGTTCAGAACGAGACCGACCTGAGCGTCATCGCGATCACCGACCACAACACCATCGAAGGCTCGCTCTTCGCGAAGTCCCTCTCCGAGCTCTACGACTTCGAAGTCGTCGTCGCCGAGGAGGTCTCCTCCAAGGAGGGTCACGTCATCGGCCTGTATCTCGAGGAGGCCATCCCTGCCGGCATGTCGGCGCGTGACACCGTGCGCGCGATCGAGGAGCAGGGCGGCATCGCGGTCATCGCGCACCCGTTCTCGGCCCAGGGCGTCTTCGGACCCACCGGCCGCAACCTCTTCGCCGCCGCGGCCAACGACTGGGCGTTCCACGCGTTCGAGGTCTACAACTCGCTTCCGTTCCTGGTATGGGCGAACAGCATGGCGGCCAAGACCCTCGCCGGTGGCCAGGGCGTCGCGGCGACAGGCGGGAGCGATGCCCACGTGTTGGAGGCCGTCGGCAAGGGCTACACGCTCTTCCGTGGGACGACCTCCGAAGACCTACGGCAAAGCATCCTCAACCTCGAGACGCGCGCCGAGACCGCGCGCGCGGGGCTCTCTCTGGCGTGGCGCTACGCCGTCAACTTCCCGAAGATCCGCCAGATGCAGTCGTGGAACTGGGAGCGCTGCAAGGCGCACTAGCCTAGCGCTCGCCTGATCGGCCACGTCCGGTTCCCTCGAGCGCTCTGGCGACTCGGGAGCGAAGTGCCTCGACGACCGCAGGGTCGTCGTGCCATGCCGGCAACGTGACGACCGAGACGCTCTCATCGACTCGGGCTTGTCGCACGGACAGCGGCAGGTCGAGCATCGTCGTGATTGAGTCCATCGGAAAGCATGCGGGGGAGACCACGATCCGGCGGCAGCCGAGCGCGGCGAGATGTCGGATGGTGGGCGTGAGCTCGGGCGTGCGCCAGTCCGCCCAAGCGATCCGCACGTTCTGTTCCGGGACACCGCGCTCCACGATCAGCATCCTCGTGCGGTTCAGGAACGCCGTCTCCTGCTCATCGAAGCTCCTTGCCAGGCGCGAGCGGTTCTCCGGCTGTCCCTGCCCCACGAGCACGACCCCGGAAGACTCCGGATCGCCCGCGACGGCGAGCGCTCTCGATGCGACGAGACCAGCGCACCGGCTCGATCCCCACAGCGGGTCGGCGTAGGCGACGGTGACGCCTCGTTCGGCCAGGCGCAACGCGTCGACCTCACGCTTGGCCCGATCGACCTCCAGCGAGTCGGCCACGATCGCCTCCGCCACGACGATGGTCCGGAAGCCCCGTTCCGCGGCCCGGCTGATGCGGATGGCGAGAGACGTGTCGCCCTCGCACCGCGCAGGCAGGACGCTCGACACGTCCTCTCGCTCGAGCGCTCGCCCGAGACGCTCCGCAAGCTGTGCGTCCTGCGCGAAGCCGGGGCTCGTGCCCCCGGCCGCCCGGTAGCGAGTCTTCTGCGCCATGAACAGGAACGGCAGCACACCGACCGAGGCCTTCAGCAGACCCTCTTCGGCCAGATCTTCGAGGGCGGCCGCGGTCTCGCTCGCGCTGTAGGCCGCAGGCTCCGCTTCGCAGAGCAGGACGACGGCGGAGGCGCCGACGTCATCGCAGAGCACCGAGGGCAGTGGCGCTGGCTGCGGACGGCGAGCGAGGCTGCTGAGCAAGGTCGACGCGAGCGCGTAGCCGCCAGCCACCGCGCCGAGCACGAACACGAGCGCGTAGCCCACCGCGTCAAGGCGGTCGTAGGCCGTCGCAACACCGCCGAACCCCCACGCCATACCCGCGAAGCCGACGAGCGTGACGGCGATGGCCAGGGGCTCCCACGGACGGGATGCGACGAGCGCTGCGACGAAGCCCGCGCCGGTCACGATCCCACCGATCACGAGTGCGACCCATATGATCGTCGTGTGTGTCACGAATCCCTCCTAGTGGAATGATACTCGTCAGCAGCGGGAGAGGGACGGTTGACGAGAGATACCCCCATGGGTATAATCACGACCAATCAACGTAGGATTCTATCCCGAGGAGCCAGACGATGAGCAATGCCATTGACGTCACCACCGAGACGTGGGATGCGGAGGTCGCGTCCTCGAGCGAGCCGGTCGTTGTCGACTTCTGGGCACCGTGGTGCGGTCCATGCCGAATGGTCGCCCCGGAGCTCGACAAGCTCGCCGCGCGCGTGACCGGCGTGAAGTTCGTGAAGGTCAACATCGACGAGAATTCTGAGCTCGCGATGCGCTACGGGGTCATGAGCATCCCGACCATCGCGAAGTTCGTCGGGGGCAGCATGGCCGCTCAGGTCGTCGGCGCCCGCGGTGCCGACGCTCTCGGAAAGGACCTTGGCATCGAAGGGTGATCGCCCGGATCCTCGCAACGCAACGGGGCCCCCACCGCGCGGTGGGGGCCCCGTTGCGTTGGGCCGGACGCTCTCGGAAAGGGCCACGAGGCGATGCCGGCCTTGAATCGGCGACTACTTCACGCAGGAGGAGTACTTGAGGAACACCGCGATCGCCTCGTCGATGATCTCATCGCGAGAGACGTCCGGATCGCTCGACACCAGGCAGTTCTTCATCGCGTGCCCGATGATGTGCAGGCTCACCTGATTCAGGGCCGACTTGGCGGCCATGATCTGCGTGAGGACCGCGTCGCACTCCTGGCCCGACTCGACCATCGCTTGGAGTCCACGGATCTGTCCCTCGAGCCGTCTGAGGCGGTTGATGATCTTTCTGCGATCGGCCTCATCACTGATGAGATCGTTGGCAGCTGTGGTCGCGTCGCTCATTGTCAGCTCCGTGCTCTCGCCGTACGCTATGCAGGACTCATCGGGGACAATCATACCCCCTAGGGGTATTCTCGACAACCTGGAGGGGTTCTTCGTGGGATACACACGACCGGCCGAGGCGGACTCGTCGAGCGGCCGGGTTCGTTCGATCAAGCGCGTGTTGTGGATCATCCTGTTCCTCAACATGGGCGTCGCCGCGGCGAAGTTCATCTGGGGCACGATGATCGGCTCGGCCGCGATGCAGGCCGACGGTATCCACTCGATCTTCGACGGCACGAGCAACATCGTCGGACTCGTGGGCATGGGCTTCGCCTCGCGTCCCGCCGACGAGGACCACCCGTATGGCCACGGCAAGTACGAAACGTACGCCTCGGCGATCATCGGGATCATGCTCCTGCTCGCGGCGTATCGGATCGGGTCCGAGGCCGTCGCCGGCCTGACCGGCGGCTCGCCGCCTCCCGACGTCAACTGGATGTCGTTCGTCGTCATGATCGGCACGCTGGCCGTCAACATCTTCATCACGACCTGGGAGCGCCGCGTCGGCAAGAAGCTCGGCAGCTCCATCCTGATCGCCGACGCAAGCCACACCGGCTCGGACGTACTCGTGAGCCTCGGCGTCATCGTCAGCCTCGTGCTCGTCAAGCTCGGCTTCCCGATGGCCGACCCCATCGTCGCGCTGCTCGTCGCGGGTGCGATCGTCTATACCGCCTGGGGCGTGTTCAAGCAGGCGAGCGCGACTCTCTCGGACTCGGCGCGCATCCCGACGTCGGACATCTGCGACGTCGTGCTGGCGGTTCCTGGTGCCTTGGGCTGTCACCATATCCGCACGCGCGGCTCCGAGGCCGAGGTCTACGTCGACCTCCACGTGCAGGTGGACCCGTCGGAGTCCGTCGCGCACGGCCACGAGATCGCCGAGGAAGTGGAGCGTGCGGTGGTCGAGCGCTTCGCGCAGGTCGTCGACGTGATCGCGCACCTCGAGCCGTTCGACGAGTACCAGCGGGCCAAAACCGCCGAGGAGAGTCGTGCCACGACCGAATAGTGGCGAGGCGGGGGAGGACCACCGAGTTCGCGGGTACCTGCTCGCCGCCCTGGCGGCCGCTTGTTGGGCGACGGGCGGGCTGATGGCGAAGTGGCTGTTCTCGGCGCCTTCGGCCGAGACGGCGTCGTGGCCTTTCCCACCGCTGGGGATCACGATCGAGCCGACCGCTCTGGCGGGCGGCCGCGCTCTTTCCGCTTTCGCGATCCTCGCGGTCGGGCTCGCTCTCTTCCGCCGAGAAGATCTGAGGATCGCGAGACGAGACGTACCGTTCTTGGCGCTGTTCGGTGTCGGTGGTCTCGCGATGGTGCACTTCACCTACTTCAAGACGATATCGCTCACCAACGTCGCGACCGCGATCCTCCTCGAGTACCTGGCCCCCGTGCTCGTGCTCCTGGTCGGAGTCCTGTTCATGGGGCATCGGTTCACGTGGGCGCTTCCCGCGGGAGTCGCCCTGTCGGTCACCGGATGCGCCCTGGTCGTGGGTGCGATCGGGGGAGATGGGCTGGTCGTCTCTCCCGCGGGCATCGGATGGGGTTTGGCGTCGGCGGTGTTCTTCGCTCTGTACTCGCTCATGGGTACAGTGGCTGCCGGGCGGTTCAATCCCTACACCACGCTCGTGTGGGGGCTCGGCTTCGCGGCCCTCTTCTGGCTGGTGGTGTTGTCGCCTCGCACGGTGTTCGCGCTGTTCGCCGATCCCTCGACCGCGGGAGCGGTGCTGTTCATGGCGGTCGTGAGCACGATCATCCCCTTCGGAGCGTTTCTGACCGCGCTTCGCTCGATCGCGCCGACCAACGCGACCGTGACCTCGACCATCGAGCCGTTCCTGGCCGCCCTCGGGGCCTTCATCCTGTTCGGCGAGTCCCTGAGCTTGGTGCAGGTGCTGGGCGGGCTCTTGGTGATCGCCGCCATCGTCGTCGTGCAGTTCTCCGAACGCACCCCCGCGGCGATCCTGCCGCCGCAGGACTGACCCGACCACACACAATCTCCGCAGGTCGCGGCGGTGTCGGGCATGCGGCGCGGTGGTATACTTTTTGCATCGGCGGGCGTTCTTCCCGCGACCCCGACGTCTATGGGAGGAGGGTCGATGGAGCTTTCGCACCGCCCCGAGTTACGGCACAGAGTGACGCTGTCGCCGCAGGTCTATCAGGGGCTCAACATTCTTGCGATGCCCATCGCCGACCTCCAGCAACTCATCGAGGTCGAGATGCTCGAGAACCCGGTTCTCGAAGTGGACGAGTCCGACTTGGAGCCGTCAGAAGCCGAGGAGTCGCTCGACGAGCGTGAGGAAGACGAGCGCTCCTGGGACGACTGGCTCGAGATGTACGAGGACCTGGACTCGATGGAGCCGACGGCCCCACGGGACCCCAACGTCGAAGCGGCGAACACTGAGGACTTCGTGGGCGGCGTCCAGACGTTCGACGACTACCTCCTCGACCAGCTCGCGCTGCTCGACGTGAGCGAGGACGTCGCGCGCGCGGGACGGGCCATCATCGGCTCGCTCGACGAGGATGGCCTGTTCACAGGCTCGCTCGACGAGATCGCGGCGCTTGCGGACGTGCCCAAGACGGTTGCCGAGCAAGGCCTGAAGGCGGTGCAGCAGCTCGACCCGCCGGGCGTGGCCGCGCGCGACCTTGCCGAGGCGCTCTGCATACAGATGGAGTACCTCGGCCTCGACGAGCCGCTGCTGACGAGGATCATCAGGGAGCACCTCGACGACGTCGCGGCGAATCACTTCCGCAAGGTCGCCCGCGCGTTGAAGGTCGACGAGGACGAAGTGCGGCGGCTCGTGGAGATTCTTCGGGCGCTCAACCCTCGCCCGTCCGGCGCATTCTCGCCCGGTCCGTCGCCCGGGTACATCGTTCCGGACGTCACCGTCCGGCGGTTCGGGGACGAGTGGCTACTGCAGTCCAACAACGAGGCGATCCCTACGCTGCGGGTGTCTCCCCGCTATCGCTCGATGCTTCGCAGCGGCTCGACCGCGGACGACGAGACGCGTCGCTACCTCAAGGACAAGATCCGCTCGGCGGAGAGCTTCATCAAGAACGTCGATCGGCGCAAGGACACGGTCACGCGCATCACGGAGATCATCCTCGAGGTGCAGCACGAGTTCTTCGAGGACGGGAAGGGTCCCCTGCGGCCGCTGCGTCTTGAGGACGTGGCCGTCGAGATCGGCGTACACCTGTCGACGGTCTCGCGCGGTGTCACGGGCAAGTACATGGCCACGCCGTACGGCCTGTTCGAGCTCAAGCACTTCTTCAGCGGGGGCTATCGGACCGCGCAGGGAATGGACGTCGCCGCGACCAGCATCAAGCAGACGCTTCGTGAATTCGTCCGCGACGAGGATCCCGCGAAGCCGCTTTCAGACCAACGACTCGCCGAGATGCTCTCCGACGAGGGTGTAACGGTCGCAAGGCGTACCGTCGCGAAGTACCGCGAGGAACTAGGCATCGAGCCATCTTGGGCGAGGCGCCGTCGATGACGCCGGAGCGAGGCCTGCCTCAGCGTCCGCCCTCTGCCTCGAGTCCGAGCGGCGACACGCTCCCGGAGGCCCGCGAGCACCTCGCTCGATCGACGGTCATCATCGGGGTGATGCTGGTAGCCGCGACGGCGCTCAACCTCTTTGGCTGGGACCGCTACGGCGATCTTCGACTCGATCTGCTCTACACGCGCTTCTTCTACATCCCGATCATCTACGCCGCGTACGTCTTCGGGCGCCGTGGCGGGGCGATCACCGCCTTGCTCGCGACGGTGCCCGTCGCTGTCCATACCGGCCTGATGGCGGGTCCCGTCGGGTTCGCCTTCGGTACCTGGATCGAGATCACATCGTTCTTTGTCGCGGGCATCCTGTTCGGGATGATGCGCGACACCGAGGAGCACAAGGCGCGCGACCTGCGCCAGGTCTCCCTCCAGCTCGAAGACGCGTACAAGAAGCTCGAAGAGCGCGCGATCCAGCTCATCAACATCCAGGACTACACGCAGTCCATCCTGCGGTCGATCACGTCGGGCGTCCTGACGGTCGGTCCCGACGGCTCGGTCGCAACGGCGAATCCGGCTGCGGAGCGGATGCTCGGTCTCTCGGAGTTCGAGATGGTCCCCAAGCCGATCGCCGCACTCTTCCGCGCGGACGGCGGCATCTCGAGCGATGTCTCGAAGGTGCTGGCTGGACGCCTGCCGCTCGCGATGCGCGAGGCGACACTTCAGCTGTCCAACGGCCGCGAGCTTCATGTCCAGGCGTCGACGTCGCGGATGCGAGCCGTGGGCGGAACGGTGCTCGGCGCTGTGGTCACGCTCGAAGACGTCTCCGACATCAAGGCGCTCACCGACCAGCTGATCCGCGCGGACCGGCTCGCCGCGATGGGCGAACTGACGGCGGGGGTCGCGCACGAGGTTCGCAACCCGCTGGGCGTGATCCGCGCCTCGGTGCAGTTGCTTGAGGATTCCGGCGGAGACGAGGCGCGCATCCGCGACGCCGCGGAGGTCATCAAGCAGGAGATCGACCGGCTCGACCGGGTCATCAAAGCGCTGCTCGACTTCGGCAGGCCCAGCAAGCCGACCATGGTGCGGACCAACGTCAACGAGGTCCTGCGCGACGTGGTCTTGTTCACCAACCGGTTCGCCAAGCAGTCAGACGTCATGATCGAGGAGCGCTTCTCGGTCGATCTCCCTGACGTCTACGGTGACCCTGACCAGCTCAAGCAGGTCTTCCTCAACCTGGTGACCAACGCCGTCCAGGCGATGGGGGAGTCCGGCGGTACGATCATGATCGAGACGCGTCAAAACGGTGACTACGTCGAGGCCGCCGTGATGGACAACGGACCGGGCATCGCTCCCGTCGACCTCCCCAAGGTGTTCGACCCCTTCTTCACGAAACGTGCAGAGGGCACGGGGCTGGGACTCACCATCGTCCATCGCATCATCGACGAGCATGAGGGGCATATCGAAGTAGTCAGTAGTCCGGGCGGTACGATGTTCGTCGTGACGTTGCCGGCCGTGATCGAAGAGTAGGGAGCGAAGCATGAGCGAGCGCGTGCTCATCGTTGACGACGAGAAGAACATGCGCTGGGTTCTCGGCCAGGCGCTGTCCGGCGAGGGCTTCGAAGTCGCTGAAGCCGCGGACGGCAAGGAGGCTCTCGCGGCGGTCGCGGAGCAGGAGCCCGACGTCATGGTGCTTGATCACCGCATGCCGGGAAAGGACGGCATGGAGGTGCTGCGAACGCTTCGCGGGAAAGGTGCCACGTTCCCGATCATCATGCTGACGGCGCACGGCAACGTGGCCACGGCCGTCGAAGCGATGAAGGCGGGCGCATCCGAGTATCTGACCAAGCCGTTCGACCTGGAAGAGCTCAAGCTCGCGATCGACAAGGCCCTCAAGTACTCCGGTCTCGCCGCAGAGGTCGAGCGTCTGCGCAGCGAGCTCGACCGCGAGTACGACGTTCAGGGTATCGTCGCGTCCGACCCGGGCATGCTCAGCGTGCTGGACACGGTCCACAAGGTCGCGCCGACCAGCGCGACGGTGATGATCTACGGTGAGTCCGGCACCGGCAAGGAGCTCATCGCGCGCGCCGTCCACAACCTGTCGGAACGAGCGAACAAGCCCTTCATCACGGTGAGCGCGGGCGCGTTGCCCGAGACCCTGCTCGAGAGCGAGCTGTTCGGCTACGAGAAGGGCGCGTTCACCGGGGCGATGACGCCCAAGCCGGGGCGGTTCGAGATGGCCAACGGCGGCACGATGTTCCTCGACGAGATCGGCGACATCTCTCCGGCCACCCAGGTCAAGCTGCTCAGGGTGTTGCAGGAGCGCCGCTTCGAGCGTCTGGGTGGCACGCGGAGCATCGAGGTCGACGTGCGTGTCGTTGCTGCGACCAACCGCGACCTGCAGCAACTCATCGCAGACGGCGAGTTCCGTGAGGACCTCTTCTACCGTCTCAACGTCGTGCCGATCACGCTGCCCACGCTGCGCCAGCGTCCGGGAGACATCCCGCTCCTGGTCGCGCACTTCCTCGAGAAGTTCAACGCGGGTACCAAGCGGATCATGCCGGACGCCATGGAGGCGCTCGTTCGCTACCAGTGGCCGGGCAACATCCGCGAGCTCGAGAACACGATCGAGCGGATCGTCATCCTGACGCACGGCGACGACATCGCCGTGACCGATCTGCCCGCCGAGGTTCGGTCGGGGGTCGGGCAGGCGGGCCGGATCGTCACCGGGTTCGCTCTGCCTGAGGACGGCGTCGATCTCGAGGAGGTCGAGCTCGACCTCGTTCGCCAAGCGCTGGACCGTTCCGGGGGCAGCGTCCCGAAGGCCGCCAAGCTGCTGGGGCTCACGGCCAAGACACTCGAGGTCAGGATGCAGCGCCTCGGGCTGTGAGCTGCGGCTCCTGACGCCGGCTCCTTGGCACACGGCTTGCAAATCGCTGCACGTCCGGTCGTGTCCCCGGAGGTGCCGTGTCGCGCTCTCCCGCTGTCAGGATCACCGCCGCCCTGCTGGGTGGAGTCGCCGCTGCGTCGGCGCTCTTCGCCGTGCTGCTCGTGGCCACGGCCGATGAGCGGGGAGCGGGGTTCCGCTCGCTTGGTCACGGTTGGGGGGTACCGCTTCTGGCGGGAGTGGTCGTGGGCATCCTGTCATGGCTCCTGCTCAACGAGTCGCCCGTGGATGACGAGTCTCGGGCCCTCTCCGGGCATACGCTCTGCTCGGCATGCGGCTCGCCGATCCTCGAGGACTGGCGGCTGTGCCCCTATTGCGGCACGTTCCTGGGTGATGTCGAGCCGCTGCAGCGCGGAGCGACGCGCACCGACTCTCTGTCCTAGTCTGGGGTATCCAAGAGCAGGGGCGCACCAGCTGACGTAGAATGCCCCATGGGGTATATTCGTATCCGAGATGCTCGACGTTCGAAAGGACTTTCGATGGCGGAGACCACCACGCACCTGAAGACCAGCGGCATGCACTGCCGCTCTTGCTCGATGATGGTCGACATGACCGTCGGCGAGCTCGACGGCGTCGATGACGTCAGGACCGACCACGCCACCGGCGAGACCGTCGTCACGTTCGAGAACGACGTCGTCTCCATCGAGGCGATCATCGAGGCGATCCGCGGCGCCGGCTACGAGGCCGAGGTGGCTTCGTAGGTGGGTGACTCCGTCGGAGTGCTCGCGGCGTTCGCCGCGGGACTCCTGTCGTTCCTCTCGCCGTGCGTGCTGCCGCTCATCCCCGCCTACCTGTCGATCATGACGGGGCTGACCACGACCGAGCTGTCCGAGGACTCGCGGCCCACGGCGCAGGTCATGGTTCCGGCCGTGCTGTTCGTACTCGGCTTCTCGATCGTCTTTGTCGCGCTGGGGGCGTCGGCATCCGTCATCGGCCGGTTCCTCTCGGAGTATCGCGAGCTCATCGAGAAGGTGGCCGGTGTCGTCGTCGTGCTGTTCGGCGTCTTCATGCTCGGGATCATCAAGCTGCCCGGGCTCTACGGCGAGGCCCGGTTCGACATGGGTCGCGCTCGCTCGCTCGGCCGCGGAGCCGCGTTTGTCATGGGCATGGCCTTCGCCGCAGGATGGACTCCGTGCGTCGGCCCCATTCTGGGGACCATCCTCGCGCTGGCCGGTTCGACGGGCAGCGTCACGGCGGGTGCCCTGCTGCTGCTCGCGTACTCACTGGGGCTCGGCGTACCGTTCCTGCTCGTCGCGCTGCTCTTCGGGCGCGCGACGCCGGTCCTCAGGTGGCTGAGCCGCCACTCGCTCGTGATCAATCGTGTGGCCGGAGCGGTCCTGATCGTGGTGGGAATCCTGATCTTCACCGGACGCCTGACCGTGCTTGCGGGCTGGCTCGCCTCCGTCGTGCCGAACGTAGGCCTCTGAGCTCGCTGATCCGCCCCCGCTCCTGCCCAGTCCTGCTGCGTTGCAGTACCATTCACATGCAGTGACTTCGCCTTCTCGTACACGAGACCAGGAGCTCTGAATGGCATCGAGCGCCCGCAAGACCGGGGGGCTGGCGGCGCGGCTGGTGCGTGTCGTGGTGATCATCGGCACCGCCACGGTCCTGGTGGCGGGTACTGTCGCCATCATCGGCGCGTCGAGATTGGCGGCCGATCAGGTCGCCGCGCGCGATCAGGCGACGCTCCTGCTCGTCGAGGACAAGATCGTCCAGAGGCTGGGCTCTGCCGAGATTCTCGCATCTCAGCTGGCGGCCGCTTCGGCGACGACGACCGATCACGCCAATCTCGATGACCGGGTCAAACCGGTATACGAGGCCGCCGCGGGGCTCGTGGACTCCATCATCATCGCCGAGCGACGGGGCAAGGTCATCACCGCCTATCCCGCGAGCGCCGAGGCGACCGTCGTCGCGTCCACCCAGGCGTATCGCGACGCCGTGAGGGGCGTGACCGGATTCAGCCGCGACCCGGCGGGCGGATGGAAGCTGTGGCTCACCCGTACGGTCGCGACTCCCCAAGGGGTTCCCGCGATCATCCTCCTGCACGTCGACCTCGAGCCGCTCCGTGAAGTGATCGAGCGGGCTACACAGGGGTCCGAGCGCGCCGTCATCGTGCTGGACTCGGGAGTCCCGATCCACAGCTCTGGTCAGACGGGGACCGTCGAGGTGGTAGGTGCGCGATGGACGCCGACCCGCGAGGGCGCCGGACGGGTTCGGGTGCCTGCCGCCGACCGCGGCACGTACTCGGGCTACTACACCGACGTCCGCGCGATCGAGGGACTGCTGTGGCGCGTGGTCGTGCTCGAGCCTTCCTCGACAGTCGCTTCAGACACGGCGGTCGCGGTCATCCCGTGGATCACCGTGCTGCTGATCGGAGCGATGGCGCTGGTCGCCGCCGCGTGGATGACGACCCGGCGGCTCGTCCAGCCGCTCCGCACCCTTGAGACCGCCGCGTACCGTGCGGCGACCGGGGCCTACGTCAAGCCCGTCCCCGCCACCGGTGAGGACGAGATCGGGCAGGTCGCCGTCGCGTTCAACGCGATGGCGCTGAGGCTCAACGCGCTGCACGACCTCTCGCAGCTTCTGGCGAGTTCCTCGCAGCTCGATCAAGTGCTCGATGGGATCCTCTCGGCGATCGGCCACATCGTGGGCGGTGGTGTCGCGGCGGTGTACCTGCTCGACGAGAGCGGGCGTTGGCTCGTGCCGGCGCGCGCACGGGGGGCCGACGCCTCTCGAGCGGCGGCCGTGGATGCGCTCGGCGACACGTGGCTCGCTCGCGCCCTGCGGGAGACCGACGAGGTCGCGCACTCGGGAGACGCGCAGCGTCTCGCTGACGAGCTTCCGGGGCTTGCGGCGAGCGGGAGCGCCGCGCTGGTGGCGCCGCTGGTGTCCGGCCACGACGCTTTGGGCGCCATCGTCGTGCTCCGAGACGCGACCGAGCCGATCAGCGAAGCCGAGCGCGAGATGGTGAGGACCTTCTCGGCGCAGGCTGCCGTGGCCGTGCAGAACTCGCGGCTGTTCGCGGTCGAGACCGAGTCCCGGCGCGTCGCCGAGGCTCTGCGGAGCGTCGCCGAGCAGCTCGTCAGGCCCGAGGGCCTGGGGCCGGCTCTCGAGCGCGTCGAGGAGATCGTCGCCGAACTGTTCGGCGCCATGTCCGCGACCTTCGCGGTCGTGGACCGCAGGGCGCTCGGGCTCGCGCCTGCGAGCGACCGTCCGGAGGAGGGTGCCCTGCTCGGCCTCGCGCTGCGGGTGCTCATGCGCGCCGGGGCGTCGAATCCCGTGCTCGTGCGCTCCGGAGATGACGAGGGCGGAGACGAGATCCTCGCGCAGTCGGGGGCCGAGGAGCTGCTGGTCGTTCCGGTCGCCTTCGCTTCCGATCATGGAGCGGCGCTGATCATCGCGCTGTCGGGCCGCACGGCAGGGACGCGCGACATCGAGCTGGCCGAGGCGCTCTCGAACGAGATCGAGCTCGCGTTCGACAACGCCTACCTCCTGGAGCGCGCGGTGACGCGTGCGTCGAACCTGGAGACGATCTTCCGGATCAGCCAAGCGGTAGGGTCGTCGCTTCAGATCAACGTGGTGCTCAACCGCGTCCTGGACGTCGTGCAGAAGATCCTCTCGGCGGACGCGGTCGCGCTCATGACCTACGACTCGCGCCGCCGGATGATCAAGACCGCGATGGCCCGCGGGGCGGTGTCGCCCGACATCGTGGACCTCGAGCTCGCGCCCGGCGACGACGTGCCCGGATACGTCTTCTCGACGGGGGAGCCGGCGAGCTTCCGCGACCTGCACGAGGCGATGGGCGGGATCGCGGGTGACGCTGCTGCGCACGGGCTCCGCTCTATGCTGGGGGTGCCGCTGCTCGCCCGCGGGCGCTCGATCGGCGTGCTGATGGTGTTCTCGGCGGAGCCGGGCGCCTTCTCGGACGAGGACATGAGCATCCTCCAGACGTTCGCCGCGCAGGCGGCCCTCGCTATCGACACCGCGCGACTCTACAGCCGCGAGCACGACGTGGCGACGATCCTGCAGGCGTCGATCCTGCCCGAGGCGCTCCCCGAGATGCCCGAGGTGGAGGCGTCGAGCGTGTACGAGCCGGCAGGCGCCGAGGCCGAGATCGGAGGCGACTACTACGACCTGTTCCGCGCGTTCGACGGGTCGGTGTGGTTCGCGATCGCGGACGTGTGCGGCAAGGGTGTCGTCGCCGCGACGAAGACCTCCATGATCAAGTACTCGGTGCGCTCGCTCGTTGCCGCGGGCCTGAGGCCTTCGGCGGTCATCGGTGAGGTGAACCGCATGGTCGCGGAGACGGGGGAGGCGTCCGACATCGTGACCCTGTGGGTGGGCCGGCTCGACGCCGAGGCCGGCGAGCTCTCGTGGGCGAGCGGCGGCCACCCGCCGGGATTCTTGCTTCGCGCGGGCTCGGCCGAGACCGAGCGCCTCGTGCCGACCGGCCCGCTGCTGGGCGCGATCGCCGACGTGGTGTTCGCCGAGGAATCCGTGTCGGTGGGTCCGGGAGATGCGGTCATGCTCTACACCGACGGAGTCACCGAGGCGCGGCGGGGGAATGAATTCTTCGGCGAAGACAGGGTCCGCGACGTGCTTCTCGGCGGAGGTTCGCCGGATGAGGTCGTTCGCAGGCTGCTCACGGCGGTGCGCAGGTTCGTGCATGGGGACCTGCGGGACGACGTCGCCGTACTGGTACTGACCGTGCGGGGCGGGCAAGGCGCCGGCCCCGATGACGACAGGGACGTGAGCTCCTAGATGTGCCCTTTCGACATCACGTTCGCTGAAGGACCGCACACGTGTGTGGTCCACCCGGTCGGCGACATCGACATGGCGGTCGTTCCCGAGCTGAGAAGCGGCATCGACGATGCGCTGGTGAGCGGTTGCTCGAACGTCGTCATCGACTTGACCGAGGTCACGTACGCGGATAGCTCGGCGCTGGGACTGCTCGTGTGGCTCGACCATCGCCTCGAGCCCTTCGACGGCCGCCTGGTGCTTGCCGGCGCGACCCTGGACGTGGCGCGGATCCTCGAGCTATCGGGACTGGTCAGCGTCGCCTCGTCGATCGCGATGAGCGCTAACGTCACCGCGGCGCTCGAGGGTCTCGATCTGGTGCCCGCGTCGACCGAGCCTCTGTGGCGCGAGGAGATCGACGTGCCGGCGGACGTCAACGAGCTCTCTCGCGTGCGAGAGCAGGTGAGCCGCATCATCGAGCCCCTCGCGTTTCCCGACTCCGCGGTCTTCGACATCAAGGTCGCCCTGGGCGAGGCTCTCGCCAACGCCATCCGGCACGGTGCGCCCACGGCAGGTGAACAGGCGGTCGGCGTCGCGGTGATCGCCTACGACGATCGCGTCGTGCTCGAGATCGCCGACAACGGAGCGGGCTACGACGGCACGCCCTCGGACTCGGCCGACGTGTATGCCACCGGCGGCCGCGGGATCATGTTCATGCGCGCGCTCATGGACGGCGTGGAGTTCGAGCAGCGGCCGGGCGGCGGTACGCTCGTCCGCCTCGCGAAGCACCGCGCGGGCGAGGTGCGTTGATGCCGCAGCGCAAGTCCGCCAAGAAGCGCGTACTGATCTTCTCGGCATCCTTCGGCGGCGGACACCGGTCGGCCGCCGAGGCGTTGCTGCGCTACTACCGGGCGCACTATCCCGACACCATCGACGTGCGCATGGTCGACTTCTTCGAGGAGTTCATGCCGAGCGTGAACGTACTCGCGAAGTTCGGCTACCAGCAGTCGGTGCAGTTCTTCCCGGCGCTGTACGGCAACTTCTTCGAGGTCTCGAACAAGCTGCCGACCAACCCGGTCGTCCATGAGCTCAAGATCATGGGCTTCGCGAGCGCGGCGCGTTACATCGACGAGTTCCACCCGGACGCGGTCATCTCGACGTTCCCGGTCGCCGGGGGTGTCGTGTCCGACATCAAGGCCAACCGTCCGATGGTCTCGGCGACCATCATCACCGACTTCGGCGTGCACCGCGCGTGGATCCATCCCGCGACGGACTTCTTCTTCGTCGCGTGCAAGGAAGTCCGCGAGGACCTTGTCGTGCGCGGCGTGCCGTGGGACCGCGTGGTCGTCTCGGGCATCCCCGTCGCCGAGAAGTTCGCGGAGGTGTTCGACCGCGGGACGCTGCGCCGAGAGCTCGGTCTTGCCGACCGGTTCACGGCGCTGCTGACCGCGGCCGCGGGACAGCCCGGTGACCTGCGCGACATCGCGGCGCAGCTCGCGGGTTCGGGCATCCAGGTCGCGGCCGTGACCGGCAACAACTCGCGGCTCAAGCGCCGTCTCGACACGCTGGCTCGCAAGACCGACCTGGTGCGCGTCTTCGGTTACACCTCCGACATGCACCGCATGATGAGAAGTGCCGACGTGCTGGTGGGCAAGGCCGGAGGCCTCACGGTGTCCGAGGCGCTCGCGGTCGGACTGCCGCTGATCATCTACAACCCCGTGCCCGGGCAGGAACTGTACAACGTCGACTTCTTGGTAAACTACGGAGCGGGCATGCTCTCGCGCGACGAGGACGATGTCGTGGAGAAGGTGCGGTTCCTGTCTACGCACCCGCAGCGGCTCAAGCAGATGGCCGACAACGCCGCTACGCTGGGCAAACCGGCTGCGGCGCAGGCGATCTGCGAGCGCGTACTGGCGGCGCTGCGCTAGGGGGACGGCGCCGAACGGAGGAGCCATGGAGTTCTACGACGTCGTGCAGAAGCGCCACTCGGTCCGCCACTTCCGTCCCGACCCCGTGAGCCGGGAGGTCGTCGAGCGGATCATCGCGGCCGCCTCGGCCGCGCCCTCGTCGCTCAACGAGCAGCCTTGGGAGTTCTACTGCTGCCGGGGCGCGTCCCGGTCTCGGATCGGCCAGATCGTCTCGCAGGCCACCGTCCATCTCGTCGAGTACATGGACGTGCTCGGGCCGGCTCACTACGCCGACGCGGTCGAGTGGTACTCGTCGCTCGGCGACGCCCCTGCGATCATCGCGATCTCCTGTCTCACGCCGGACAGCGAGTTCACGGCGATGAACCGCTACCTCTCGATCGGCGCGGCGCTGGAGAACATGCTGCTTGCCTCGGTGGCCGAGGGGCTGGCGGGCTGCTGCGTCACGTTCACTCACTGGGTGAAGGGCGAGCTGGCGGCCGCGCTCGACGTCCCCGGGGACCGCAGTGTCGTCGCGCTCGTCGCGATCGGATACCCCGGCGAGACGCCGGTCGTCGCTCCCGAGCGCCGATCCGACGTCGCCGTGTGGTTCGACTGACCGCATGCTGAGAGCGGTCTTCTTCGACGTTGGAAACACGCTGCTGTACCCGTACCCGAGCGTGGCCGAAGTCGTCCGCGAAGTGCTCGAGGACGAGGGGCACGTACGTGATCTCGACGCGATCGACGAGTACCTCCCGCTGGTGGACGCCTACTACGAGGACCGCTACCAGACCGACGACACCTTCTGGACGAGCGAGACGGAGACCTCGGGGGTCTGGGTGGGGATGTACTCACTACTCTGCCGGCGCCTGGGCATCGAAGAAGACGCCGAGCGGATCGCCGCGCGGGTCTACGACGAGTTCGGCTCGGCGACTCGTTGGAGTGCGTACCCTGACGTCGGACCGGCCTTCGAGCGGCTCGGGGCCAGGGGACTCAAGCTCGGGCTCATCTCGAACTGGGACACCCGGCTCGCGGGCCTGATCGAGGGGCTCGGGCTGAGCGCCCACCTGTCGGCGGTGGTCTCCTCGGCGCAGGTGGGGCTCCACAAGCCGGACCCGCGTATCTTCGAACTCGCCTGCGATCGGCTGGGCGTCGCGCCCGCCGAAGCGGCGCACGTGGGCGACCATCGCTACGCTGACATCGTGGGCGCGGAAGCGGTAGGGATGCTGCCGGTACTGATCGACCGGCACGCTGGGTGCGCCGGAGAAGGGGCCGGCTGTATCACGACGCTCGACGAACTCGACACGACGCTCGGTCTGGAGGACCACCATGGCTGATCACCGGCAATCAGCGCTCTCGTGGGCCCTGCTCGCGTTCGGTCTGATCGCGTGTCTCGCGGCCGCGTACGGTGCCTACACGCTGGCAGGGTACTCGTGGGGCCAGGTCGTGGACTACAAGAGCCCCTACGCGCGCACGCCGGTCCCATACCAGCTCGAGTCGGGCCCTCCCGAGCCGGGCAAGCCTCTCTCGGCGCGCGTGGTCCTGGTCATCGTCGACGGAATGCGCAACGACGTCTCGCGCTCCGATATGCCGACGATGCAGAAGCTCCGTTCGTACGGAAGCGACGTGACCCTCGTCGCCGCGCAGCCCTCGCTGTCCTACCCGAACTGGACGAACATCCTGAGCGGTGCGCCCCCGGTCATCAGCGGCGTGACGACGAACTACTTCGAAGGCCGCGTCCCCGTGCCGACGATCCTCGACGTCGCCGAGAAGGCCGGACGCCGCGTGGCCGTCGTCGCGCCGACCGACTTCGAGACGCTCTACGGCGTCAAGCCCGGACCCTCCGTGCAGCTGCGCGAATGGCCCAAGGGAGGCTACCTGTCATCGACGCTCGTCGACGACGCGCTCCGCATCGCCGAGCAGACCGACCCCGAGCTGCTCGTCGTGCACCTGCCCGATCTGGACGAGGCGGGCCACGAGCACGGTGGCGGCTCGGCAGAGTACCGTGATGTCGCGGGCAAGATCGATCGCGACATCGCGCGTCTGGTCGAGGGATTGCAGCGCGAGGACACGAGCTTCGTGGTGACCGCCGATCATGGGCACATCGACGCGGGCGGTCACGGAGGATGGGAGACCGAGGTCGTCAACGTCCCGGCGGTTTTCACCGGCGGTCCGATCCGCCTGGGGACGGCGACGGGCGAGCTGGCGCAGATGGCGCCGACGCTCTCGGTCATCGAGGGGCTCCGCCCGCCGGCGTACGCCGCGTCCGTGGCACTGTCAGGGGTCCTGTCCGACGAGTCATCGGCGACGATGGCAGCCGACAAAGCGCATCACCTCGCGTTCGACGCCTACTACGTCGACGTCGTCACCGGCGAGCAGTACCCGCTCGACGCGTTCGTGAAGGGGTCGGCCGAGCATGGCGGTCCCGACGGGTACGCATCCTACGTGCGCCAGCAGCGCGTCGACCTCGAGCAGGCGCAGCGCCAGCCGATCATGATCTACGTGGTGCTCGCCACGTTGCTGGTCTTCGGGATCATCGCGGCCGTCTCGTGGCGCGCGTTCGTCGCCGGGCTCGCGGGGGTTGCCACCTACTACGTCGTCTACAACGTGCTCTTCTTCTGGGTGCACGGGTACCTGTGGTCGCTCTCGGCGTTCAACACCGAGACGCAGGTGCAGGCGTTCATGAACGGGCGGCTCCTCGAAGCGGCGATCGCCGCGCTCGTCGGCGTGGCGGTGGCGGCCGCCGTCTACCCGCTCATGCGGCATCCGGCCTGGGGTCCCCAGGACCGCGGGTTCCTCGCCGGCTGGCTCGCGCTGGCTCCCGCGACGCTCATGCTCGTCCTAGGGACGCTTGCGGTCCAGGTCGCGTGGTTCGTCTGGCAGTACGGCGCGAGCGTGACGTGGATCCTGCCCGACTTCAAGTGGGCGTTCAAGTACGACCTCGACCTGGTCCAGATGACCGCGGTGGGCGCGGCAGTGCTGCTCGCTCCCGTGGTCACGTACCTGATAGGGCGGTATCATCCGAGGGTGCGGCGCGGGCGTGTCGGCGGGAAGGCCGGCGGCTCCAGGACACACGTCGCATCCGACCTTCCCGCCGACACGCTCTCATCCTGATTACCTCGGAGGATATCGCCCTATGGCAGCTATCAAGGACCTGCGCGAGTTCATCGCGCTACTCGAGAAGAAGGGGCAGCTCAAGCGCATCTCGGCGGCCGTCGACCCCTATCTCGAGGTCGGCGAGATCACGGACCGCGTCAGCAAGGCGGTCGGGCCAGCGCTGCTCTTCGAGAACCCTGTGAACCGCGAGACGGGGGAGCGCTACGCCGCACCCGTCGCCATCAACCTCATGGGGAGCTACGACCGCATGGCGTGGGCGATGGGCGTCGACGCCGAGACGGGGACGTGGCGCGATCTCGACGCGAAGGCGAAGCAGCTCATGGACCTGCTGCCGCTCGACGCCCCGGCGAGTGTGATGGACAAGCTCGGCATCGCGAAGAATCTCGCGGGCCTGGCGGGCTCAGGCCCCAAGACCGTGAAGAAGGCGCCGGTCCAGGAGATCGTGCTGCGCGGCGACGACGTAGACCTCTCAAAGCTGCCGGTCCTGACGACCTGGCCCGACGACGGCGGCCCGTTCGTCACGCTGCCGCTCGTGGTAACGAGCGACCCTAAGGGCAAGCTCAACGTCGGGATGTACCGGCTACAGGTCTTCGACAAGAACACCACGGGGCTGCACATCCACGAGCACCACGACGGCAACAAGAATCTCCGCGCCTGGCGTGCGTCCGGCGCGAAGCGCGCGCCCGTAAGCGTCGCGCTGGGCGGGGACCCCGTCACGATCTTCTCGGCGACGGCGCCGGTGCCTCCCATCATCGACGAGTACCTGTTTTCCGGTATCCTGCGCGGCGAATCGGTCGAGGTCGTGAAGTGCGTGACGAACGACCTGCTGGTCCCCGCACACGCCGAGATCGTGCTCGAGGGCTGGTGTGACCTGGAGGAGACGCGCTGGGAGGGGCCGTTCGGCGACCACACCGGCTACTACTCGCTCGCCGACTACTTCCCGGTCTTCCACGTCGAGGCGATCACGATGCGCCGAGACGCGATCTACCCGACCACCATCGTGGGTCAGCCTCCGATGGAGGACTGCTACATGGGCAAGGCCACCGAGCGGATCTTCCTGCCGGCGCTCAAGGCTATCGTCCCTGAGCTCGTCGACTACGACCTGCCGCTCGAGGGCGTCTTCCACAACTGCGCGATCTTCCAGATCAAGAAGGAGTTCGCGGGTCAGGCGTTCCGCGTCATGAACTTCGCGTGGTCGATGGGGCAGATGATGTTCACCAAGTACGTCATCGTGGTCGACGAGGACGTGGACTGTCACGACTACTCTCAGGTCGCATGGCGCTGCTTCAACAACGTCGACCCCTCGCGCGACATTCTCATAAGCAAGGGGCCGCTTGACCGTCTCGACCACTCGAGCAACTACGAGAGCTTCGGCTTCAAGATGGGCATCGACGCGACTCGGCCGATCGCCAACGAAGGCCACGAGCGCGAGTGGCCGGAGGCGCTCGAGATGTCGCCCGAGATCAAGGCGCGGGTCGATGCCATGTGGAACGAGCTGGGCCTGTGAGTGGGACCGGTGACATTTCGGCCGGTCCGCCGCCCGCGGTCCGCGAGAAGGGGATTGCGGGGACCGTCAGGACGTTTCTTGAACTCGTGAAGTTCGAGCACTCGATCTTTGCCCTGCCATACGCCTACATCGGCGCCCTGTTCGGTGCCACCGCTGCCGCCCTGAGTGGTCCGCGCGCCGCCGAGGTGGCCGCTGTTCTGGCGAAGCTCGGCGGCTCGTCGATCAGGGAGGCGAATCTCGCGGCCTTCTACGCCGCACTCCCTGAGCAGGTCACGGTAGTCCTCTGGCGCGGGTCCTTCGTCTGGGTCCCCACGTGGGCGTCGCTCTTCTGGGTGACGGTCGCGATGGTCGGTGCGCGCAGCTTCGCGTTCGTGGTCAACCGTGCCGCGGACAAGGAGATCGACGCGCGCAATCCGCGCACGGCGGGCCGGGCGGTCCCCGCGGGGCTCGTCAAGGCGTGGGAGCTCTGGCTTTTCGCGGCGATCGTGCTCGCGGCGTACCTCTTCGCCGCGTGGCAGCTCGCGCCGATCTGCATCTGGCTTTCTCCCATACCGCTCGCGGCATTCCTCATCTATCCGTACACGAAGCGCTTCACGCCGCTGTGTCACTACTGGCTGGGACTCTGCCTGGGGCTTGCGGTTCCGGGCGGGTGGGCAGCCGTGGGCGCGTCTCTCGCGGCGCCGGCGCCGTGGGTGCTCGGCGGCGCCGTCGCGATCTGGACTGCGGGATTCGACATCATCTACGCCACGCAGGATGTGGAGAGCGACGTGCGCGACGGCGTGCATTCGATGCCCGCGGACCTCGGGATCGCTCGGGCGCTCGTACAGGTGCGCGTGACGCATGCGGCGGCGGTAGCGCTGTTCCTGCTCGGCGGGTGGCTCGCGGGAGTGACGTGGCCGTACTACGCGGGTGTGGCCGTCGCGGCAGCGCTTCTGTACTACGAGAACTCGATCATCTCGGCAGACGACCTGTCCCGCGTGAACGCAGCGTTCTTCACGGTCAATGGTATGGTTGCGATTGTCATTCTTGCTGGCGCCATCGCAAACCAGCTGGTGGGATAGGGAGTGCGGAGCATGGGGACCTGCACGGTCGTCGTCACGGGGGCCTCGGGCAGCGCGTACGGCCTGAGGCTGATCGAGCAGCTGGTCTTGGCCGGGCACGGCGTGACGGTGTGCTTCACGCAAGCCGGTCGAGAGGTCACCGCGTTCGAGCTCGGGTTCGATCTGCCAACCGAAGACGCGGGTATCGCCGCCGTGGCGCTCGCGACCTTCCTCGAGCTGCCCAGTGCCGAGCGCCTGCGCGTCACGTATCCCGACGACCTCTTCGATCCGATCGCGTCGGGCTCGCACCAGACTGACGCGATGGTCGTGGCACCGTGCACGGTGGGGTTCGTTGCGAGCGTCGCCAACGGGCTCGCCTCCGATCTGCCGGAACGCGCGGCCGACGTGATGCTGAAGGAGCGCCGCCCGCTCGTGCTCGTTCCGCGCGAGACGCCGCTCTCGCTCATCCATCTGCGCAACCTCACCGCGGCCGCCGAGGCCGGTGCGATCATCGTGCCGGCGATGCCCGCGTTCTACACGAAACCCGAGACCGTCGACGACCTGGTCGACTTCGTCGTGGGCAAGGTGCTCGACGTGCTCGAGGTGCAGCACGACCTGCTGAAGAGATGGGGGAGCGCGTGACGGGTCCGATCGACACGCAGGCGGAGGCGCCATCGAGCCCCGAGGAGGCGAAGCGCGAGCGGGTCGTCGCCACGCTGGCCGGCTGGACTCGCTACCTGGTGGCGGCGCCCATCGTCGGGCTGTTCGTCGCGGCAATCGTGCTCACCATCGTCGCGGTCGTCGACGTGGTCAACATCACGATGGAGGTTGCATTCCACCATCTGAGCCTGCAGAAGACGGTCGTAGCGTTCATCGAGGTCGCCGACGTGTTCCTGCTGTCGGTGGTCCTCTACATCATGTCGCTCGGCCTGTACGAGCTCTTCATCGACAGCCATCTTCCCCTTCCGGAATGGCTGGTCATCAGGAGCCTCGAGGACCTCAAGGAGAAGCTGATCGGGGTCGTGGTCGTCGTCCTGGCGATCTTCTTCTTGGGCCGGGTGATCGAGTCGGAGAACCCTATCGAGCTGCTCTACATGGGTGTGGGCATCGCCGCGGTGATCGCGGCGCTCGCGTACTTCGCGAGCAAGGTCCTCCTCCACAAGGCCGAGTAGGGTCGTCCGTGCTTGACGCGGGTCCGCCCGCGGGGGCAAACTCTTGTTCGTAGGGTCACGACGCACCACCGTAGTCACACCACAGTCGCAGCATCAGTCGTAGCATAAGGAGCAGCCATGACCCTGGCGCAGGCGCGAAAGCGCTATCCCAACGTTCCCGCAGAGATCGTTCAGTGGGCGGTGGAGAACATCCCCGACCCGCGCGACATCGAACGCGGGCTCAACCGCCTCGAGCAGGCCAAGCGCGTTCAGATCAAGTACTCCGCTTAGCCGCTGCGGGACTCGTTCCACCCTCCGACCGCCCGCCGAGAAGGCCGGGTGGTTTCGTCGCGCCCCGAACGCGGGGCGGGGGCGCCTTGAGGAGCGAGGGTCACAACGCAAACGACCGGCCCGAGGGCCGGTCGCGGTCGTTTCTGGAGGCGACGCCCGGATTCGAACCGGGGATAAAGGCTTTGCAGGCCTCTGCCTTGCCACTTGGCCACGTCGCCGTGTGTGGGCGCGAGCGCCCTTGTGAAGCAAAGAAGGCTGGCCGTTGAGGCCCGAACAGGGGACCTTCTGACCAGCCTTCGATCGGGTCGATGGAGCGGACGACGGGATTCGAACCCGCGACCCCAACCTTGGCAAGGTTGTGCTCTACCAGCTGAGCCACGTCCGCGCGCAACGGCTAGTCTAGCGGCACCTCACACCCCATGCAAGGGTCATTTTCGACGGGTCTGCAGCGGGGATGCGAATAGGGTCTTGGCATGTGGCGGGCGTTTGCTACACTATCCCTCGCTGCTCGTACGGGCGGCACTTCATGGGCGATTAGCTCAGGGGGAGAGCACTTCCTTGACACGGAAGGGGTCAGAGGTTCAAATCCTCTATCGCCCACCATGAATGACAGAAGGGCCTCGGCATCGCGCCGAGGTCCTTTTCGTTTG
>CAZXWK010000003.1:0-26063 GCA_964644675.1 uncultured Eubacteriales bacterium
GGCGACCGGCGTGCCGCTCGCCAAGGTGGCCGCGCGCGTCATGGCCGGCGAGAAGATCGCGGAGATGGGCCTGCCGGCCGAGGACCGCGAGTCCGAGCGGTTCTGCGTCAAGGAAGCGGTCATGCCGTTCGGGCGCTTCCCGGGTGCCGACTCGGTCCTCGGGCCCGAGATGAAGTCGACCGGCGAGGTCATGGGGGTCGCGGCCGACTTCCCGGCCGCGTACGCGAAGTCACAGCTCGCCATCGACTACTCGCTGCCCACGCAGGGCACGGCGTTCGTCTCGGTGTGCGACCGCGACAAGCGGCAGATCGTCTCGCTCGTGAAACACCTGCAGATGCTCGGCTTCACGATCATGTCCACGCGGGGGACCGCCAAGGCGCTGCGCGCGTCGGGAATACCCGTCACCGAGGTCCTCAAGAAGCACGAGGGACGCCCCAACATCATCGACCACATCGCCAACGGCGAGGTCCAGCTCGTGATCAACACGCCGTTCGGCCAGGAGACCCGTTCCGACGGCTACCACCTTCGCGCCGCCGCGATCCGCCACGGCATCACCAACATCACGACGCTGCCCGCGGCCGCCGCGATCGTCCAGGCGATCGAGGCCATCAAGGAGGGGCGTCTCGGCGTGTACGCGCTGCAGGACTTCGACGCGCCTGCCGCGGGTTCGCCCGACGACGACCCGCTCGCGGAGCTTTCGTGACGGCCGTCGCCCACAAGCCCGCTCTCGAGCACGTCCGCGTGCTCGCGAACGACCGCGTCGCACCGGGCGTCGGGCTGATCGTGCTGCACGCGCCGCGCACCGCGGCGTCGATCCGCCCGGGCCAGTTCGTGCACCTGCGTGTCGCCACGGGCGCCGACATCATCCTGCGCCGCCCGTTCTCGGTGCACCGCGCGAGTGGCGAGCGCATCGAGATCCTCTACCAGGTCCTTGGCGCCGGCACGCTCCGCCTCGCCGAGAAGCCCACCGGCGACGAGTCGATGGACCTGCTCGGCCCGCTCGGGCACGGCTGGGACGTCCCTGAGGGAGCGGCGCACGCGCTGCTCGTCTCGGGGGGCCTGGGCGCGGCGCCGCTCGGCATGCTCGCCGAGGAGCTCGCCGAGCGCGGCGTCGCGGTCTCGGTCGCGATGGGAGCGCCCACCGCCGAACGCCTCGTCGCACGCGAGTTGTTCGAGCGCGTCGCGCGCGTGGTCGAGGTCGCGACCGACGACGGCTCTGCGGGAGAGAAAGGCTTCGTGACGGGCCCGGCGACGCGCCTGCTCGACGCCGAGACGTTCGACGTCGTCTACACGTGCGGTCCCGAACCCATGCAGCGTATCGTCGCCGGCCTCGCGACCGGCCGCGGCATCGCGTGCCAGGTGTCGCTCGAGCGGCTCATGGCGTGTGGCATCGGCGCGTGTCTGTCGTGCGTGGTCACCACCACTTCCGGGCTGAGGCGCGCGTGCGTCGACGGCCCGGTGTTCGCCGCCGAGGAGGTGGTCTGGGATGCGTCGGAGACACCGCCGAAGCACTAGGCCACCGGTCGCCCCCGACACCGCGCCGGCGTCCTGCGTGCCGGTGCTGTCGCAGCGCCCGATGGATCCGAGGACCGTTCCTGCGCAGGTCGCAGGGGGTGCGAGCCAGTGAACCTCGACCTTGACCTGAGCGTGAATATCGCGGGTCTCGAGCTCCGGAATCCCGTCGTCACGGCGTCGGGGACCTTCGCCTCGGGACGCGAGTACGCGGACTTCATCGACGTCTCGCGCTTGGGCGCCATCGTGACCAAGGGCGTCTCGCTCGAGCCGTGGCGCGGCAACGCGAGCCCGCGCATCGCCGAGACCGCGAGCGGCATGCTCAATTCGATCGGGTTGCAGAACCCTGGCGTCGAGGCGTTCGTTGCCAAGGATCTCGCGTGGCTCGCCGAGCACGCGCCCGTCACGCCCGTGATCGTGAACGTGAGCGGGCACAGCATCGCCGAGTACGTGGGCGTCATCGAGCGGCTCGAGTCGGAGCCGGGTGTCTCGGCGTACGAGGTCAACATCTCGTGTCCCAACGTGGACGCCGGCGGCATGACCTTTGGCACCGAGTGCGCTCCAGCGGCGCAGGTCACCGCTGCGTGCCGTGCGGTCACCAAGCGCCCGCTCATCGTGAAGCTGTCGCCCAACGTGACCGACGTGACCGCGATCGCTCGGTCCGTCGTGGACGCGGGAGCCGACGCCGTGTCGCTCATCAACACACTGCTGGGCATGGCCATCGACGCCTCCACGCGGCGGCCCAAGCTGGCGCGCGTCGTGGGTGGTCTGTCGGGACCCGCGATCAAGCCGGTCGCCCTGCGGATGGTGTGGCAGGTCGCAAACGTGGTGGACGTGCCGGTCATCGGGATGGGCGGCATCATGACCGGAGAAGACGCCGCCGAGTTCCTGCTCGCCGGCGCGAGCGCCGTGGCGGTCGGAACGGCCAACTTCGTGGATCCGGCGGCCACCGCACGCGTGCTCGACGGGCTCGTCGCGTACTGCCGCGAGCACGGCGTGCGCCGCGTATCCGACCTCGTCGGAGCGATGGAAGCGTGAGTCCCGATGGCGGGACACCGGCTCCTGATTCGAAGCGCTCGTTCTTCGGCCGGTTCTTCGACAACTTCGGCAAGGTGCCGGAGGAGAAGCCCCCACTCATCCCGCAGCCGTACCGGATACCGTTCTTTCTGACGCTCGCGCTGGTGTCGCTGGCGGTGCTCGTGCTTCTCGTGTGGTTGGTCATCGTGCCCGGCATCCGGTCGCAGCAGTCCTCGATGACCGCCGCCACGGCGCTCGCGTCCCGGCTCCTCGAGCCGTACCCCGGTTTGTCGCTGGTAACGAAGGAGACCTGATGCTGTCACAGAACCCCATCATCGTCGCTCTGGACTGCGATGCCGACGAGGCGATGACCCTTGCGTACTCGCTCAAGGGCCGGGTCACGTGGCTCAAGGTCGGCATGACGCTGTTCTACGAGGCGGGTCCCGGGATCGTCACGCGTCTGACCGAACTGGGGTTCCGCGTCTTCGTCGACCTGAAGCTGCACGACATCCCTCACCAAGCAGCGGGTGCCGCCGCGTCGATCGCGCGGCTCGGCGCCGGGATGTTCACCGTGCACGCGTCGGGGGGCGAGGCGATGATGCGGGCGGCTGTGGATTCGTCGCGCGCGTCGGCCGCCGACGCCGGGCTTCCCGCGCCGGCCGTGCTCGCCGTGACCGTGTTGACGAGCACGGACGACGCCAGTCTGCACTCGATAGGGGTGGAGCGTTCCTCGGCCGAGCAGGTGGGTCTCCTCGCACGTCTCGCCCGGGCTGCACGAGTCGACGGCATCGTCTGCTCGCCGCGCGAAGCCGGCCTCGTGCGAGAAGTCATGGGCGAGGACGCGCTGGTCGTGACCCCGGGCGTGCGGCCGGTCTGGGCCGCCACCGACGACCAGGCCCGCATCGCGACGCCTCAGGCGGCACTCGCCGCCGGCGCGAGCCACCTGGTGATCGGGAGACCGATCACCGCCGCCCCCGTGCCCGCCGACGCCGTGACCAAGATCATGGCCGAGATCGAAGGAGCGAACCTGTGAACGACATGACCGACGAGCAGATCCTGGCCGCCCTCAAGGACAGCGACGCCATCCGAGAAGGCCACTTCGTTCTGACCAGCGGGCGGCATTCCGGCACGTACGTGCAGTGCGCTCGCATTCTCGAGGACCCCGCGCTGACCACCCGTCTTGCCGAAACCGCCGTTCACCGACTTCCCGAGAATCTGGATATCGATCTGGTCGCCGCACCCGCCGTCGGCGGGCTCATCATCGGCTTCGCTGTGGCCCAGGCACTGGGGGTCAAGTTCATCTTCAGCGAAAGGGAGCAGGGCAAGATGGTCTTCCGCCGGGCGTTCGAAGTGCCCGAGAACGCGAAGGTATTGGTCGTCGAGGACGTCGTTACCACAGGTGGGAGCGTTGGAGAGGTCATCGACCTGGTCCGCGCGGGCGGTGGCGAGGTCGTCGGGGTCGTGTCGCTGATCGACCGTGGCGGCGAGAAGAAGTTCGACGCGCCGTATTGGCCTCTACTTCGACTCGAGGTCGAGTCTTGGGAGCCGTCGGAGTGTGGTCTGTGCGCCGCCGGAACGCCCGTCTACTCGCCCGGAAGCCGCAGATTGTCGTAAACACGGTTGGCATTCTCGCAGGTCAGGGGTAGCATGTTGGGCGCGTTGGGTGTTTACTCGGTCGCAACCCGTCAGGGAGTGGGGAGCGGGCGAGGAGCATTCTGCCCCGCCTGAAACACGAGGAGGAACCATGGCACTTCCGAACCTGTCCGACGCCGACCGTCAGGCTGCGCTGAAGAAGGCGGCCGAGGCTCGCCAGAAGAGGGCCGCGCTTCGTGCGGACATCAAGAGCGGGAAGATGACGTTCGCGGCGGTCATGAAGAAGAGCGACGATCCGGTCGTGGCCCGCATGAAGGTCTCGACGCTGCTCGAGTCGCTGCCGGGCTACGGCAAGGCCAAGGCTCACAAGATCATGTCGGAGCTCGAGATCTCCGAGAGCCGTCGCGTGCAGGGCCTCGGCGCCCGCCAGCGCGAGCAGCTGCTCGAGCGTCTCGGCTAGAACGCCGCCGACCCGAGCGCTGCCACGCCTCGGGCCACGCGGCGCCTACATGCGCACAGGAAACCTGTTCATCATCTCCGGCCCCTCGGGAGCCGGAAAGGGGACGCTCGTCCGAGAGCTGCTCGGTCGCGTGCCGGATGCATGGGTCTCGATATCGGTGACTACGCGCGCCCCTCGACCGGGGGAGGTCGAGGGGCGGCACTATTTCTTCGTCACCCCTGAGCGGTTCGACGAGCTCGCCCGCACGGGCGGCTTGCTCGAGTGGGCCGAGGTCCACGGCAACCGCTACGGCACGCCGCGAGACGCGGTCGAGGGCAAGGTCGCCGAGGGGCGGCAGGTCATCCTCGAGATCGACCCGCAGGGCGCGTTCCAGGTCAAGCAGCTCGTCTCGGACTCGATCCTGGTCTTCATCATGCCGCCGTCGTGGGAGGAACTGCAGCGGCGGCTCGAGGGCCGGGGGAGCGAAACGAAAGAGCAGGTAGAGCGGCGTCTCCAGACCGCGAAACGCGAGCTCGAGCTTGTGGGGGAGTACGATCATGTGGTAATAAACGACGATGTGTCGCGGGCCACCGATGAGCTCGTGACCATCATCGACTCGTATGCCGATCGGCTGAAAGCCTGAGGTCAGAACCCATGTCAGTGATCAATCCCCCCATCGATACCCTGCTCGCCACCGTGGACTCCAAGTACACGCTGTGCATCATCTCGGCCAAGCGCGCCCGCCAGATCAACGACATGATCCACGGCGTCCGCGACCAGGCCCTGCTCACGATGCCGACGAGCGAGATCGCCAAGCTCACGAGCACCAAGCCGCTCTCGCTCGCCCTCGAGGAGATCGCGAACGGTGACGTCGCCTACGAGCGCACCAAGGACAGCTACAAGTAGGGACCCGACGTGTTCGAGCGCGTCGCCCTGGTCCGCTACCACGAGATCGGCCTGAAGGGCCGTAACCGTGCACAGTTCGAGCGCCGGCTTCGAGAGAACCTCGGAGCGGCGCTCGCTGGTCTTCCGGTCAAGCGCGTCGAGCGCATCGCGTCGCGCGTGGCCGTCCACGTGACCGAGCCCGAGAGCGCCCTCGACGTCGCTCGGCGCATCGCAGCGATCCCGGGCGTGCAGTCGGTCTCGCCGGCGTTCCGGGCGCCTCGCGACCCGCAGGCGATCGAACAGGCCGCGCTCGAGGCCATCCGGGAGGCGGGGGCGTTCCGCACGTTCCGCGTCGAGTCGCACCGCTCCAACACCGACTACCCGGTGCCGAGCATGGAAACCAACCGCACGGTGGGCGCGTTCCTCGTCGCGCAGACCGGCGCCGGCGTCGACCTGCGCAACCCCGACGTCACCGTGCGCATCGACGTCGTCCAGGGCAGCGCATACGTGTCGTCGGCGGAGCTGCCGGGCGCGGGTGGGTTGCCCGTCGGCACCTCGGGGCGGCTCGTCTCGCTTCTCTCGGCGGGGATCGACTCGCCGGTCGCGTCGTGGCGGATGATGCGGCGCGGGGCGCTCGTGATCGGCGTGCACTTCTCGGGAGTGCCGCAGACGAGCGACGCGAGCGAGCGCCTCGTGCTCGAGATCGGCGAGCAGCTCGCGCACACCGGCGGCCTGGCGCGCATCTACCTGGTGTCCTTCGGCGACCTCCAGAAGGAGATCTCGCTGCTGAGCCCTCCCGACCTGCGCGTCATCCTCTACCGCCGCCTCATGCTCCGCATCGCCGAGAAGATCGCCGCCGCCGAGCGTGCGAAGGCGCTCGTGACGGGCGAGTCGCTCGGCCAAGTGGCCTCGCAGACGCTCGAGAACATCGCCGCGACCGACGAGGCCGCCACGATGCCGGTTCTGCGGCCGCTCGTGGGAAGCGACAAGCTCGAGATCATCGCCGACGCGCGCCGCATCGGCACCTACGAGCTCTCGACGACCGACCACGCCGACTGCTGCACGCTCTTCCTGCCGCGCACGCCGCAGACGCACGCGTCGCTGCCCGAGGTGCTCGCGGCGTGGGACGCGCTCCCGCACGAGCGCATGGTCGCGGACGCGCTCGCCGCACTCAGGTGGCACGACTTCGGCGGCCGCGGCTACCGGCCCCCGGCCGCGTGGCGGGACGTGCGGGCGTGAGCCGCCTGCGCATCCTCGCCCTCGAGCCCTACTACGGCGGCAGCCACCGAGCGGTCCTCGACGGCCTCGTCGAGCGCGTCGACGCCGACTGGACGCCGCTTACGCTCCCGGCGCGCAAGTGGAAGTGGCGCATGCGGGGTGCGGCGATCACCATGGCCGCCGAGATCCGCGCGCTGCACGAGACGCGCCCCGCCGAGGGCGCCGGGCCCCCGTTCGATCTGGTCTTCGCGTCGACGTTCGTCAACCTCGCCGAGCTCTACGGTCTGGCCGGCGCCGCGCTGGCCGGCGTGCCCTCGATCGTCTACTTCCACGAGAACCAGCTGGTCTACCCCAATCGCCACACCGCCGAGTGGGACTTTCAGTTCCCGCTCACCAACATCACGAGCGCGCTTTCGGCCACGCGGTGCCTCTTCAACACGCGCTGGAACCTCGACACCTTCCTCGCCGAGATACCCGGCTTCATCGCGCAGTTCCCCGACCACCAGCCCAAGGGTCTCGCCGATCTGATCGCCGAGAAGTCCGCCGTCCTCGCGCCGCCGTTCGATCCCGCCGCGTTCGACACCGCGCCGGTCGTGCGCGGCGCGGTCCCTCGTATCGTCTGGCCCCACCGCTGGGAGCACGACAAGCACCCCGAGGAGTTCTTCTCGGCGGTGGCGCAGCTCGCGGACGAGGGGCTCGACTTCGAGGTCGCGGTCGCGGGCCAGGCCTTCCGAGACGTGCCGCAGGTCATCGTCGACGCCGAGCAGACTCTGGGCTCGCGTCTGGTGCACCTGGGAGCGCCTGAGTCGCGCGAGGCGTACGCCCGGCTGCTCGCGAGCGCCGACGTCTCGGTGTCCACCGCGCACAACGAGTTCTTCGGGCTCGCGATGGTCGAGTCGGCCTACGCCGGCTGCTTCCCCCTCGTGCCCGATCGGCTCGCGTACCCCGAGCTCTACCCGGCCGAGATGCGCTACCGAGACGGCGCGGAACTCGTGGCGCGGCTGCGCGCGCTCGTGCTCGAGCCGCCACCCCCCGGGCAGGGGAGGGCGATCGCCGAGCGCTACACGTTCGACCGACTGGCGCCCGCCTACGCCGAGGAGTTCGCGCGCGCCGCCCGCGGGCACGGGTAGAAGCTCAGCAGGCGCGCACCGCGCCGCACGCATCGCCCGTTCGCAGGAGGAACCGTGCACAAGCAGCCCGAGCCACAAGACACGCCGCGCGAGACAGACGAGCCGCAGCCCACACCCCAGGAGCTCCTCGCCGAGCAGGACGAGAGCGATCCCGACGTCGGGGTCGACGGCACGGGCGTCGGCGAGCTGCCCTAGGCCGGGTCGGCCGAGGCCGCTCGCGACCGCGCTACGCCGGCGGCAGGCCGAGCAGGTCCGCGATCGCCGCGCCGAACGCCGTCGCGGCGCCCGGCCCGTTGGCCGTCACGATGCGCCCGTCGACCTCCACCGGCTCGCCCGTCCAGATCGCGCCGTGCGCCCTGAGGTCGTCCTCCTGCGACTCGAACGCGGTCGCGCGCACGCCGTCGAGCAGGCCTGCGTGCGCCAGCGTCGAGGGCGCGATGCAGATCGCCGAGAGGACCTTTTCGGGGCCGAGCTGTCCGGCCGCGAGCTCGTGCGCGAGCGGGTCGTCGAAGAACACCGAGGCGCCGCCACCGCCGACGAACACCACCGCGTCCCAGTCCTTCTCGGTGGCCTCGGCGAGCCCGATATCGGCCGTGGCACGCAGGCCGAGCTTTCCGATACACTCGCCTGGCGCGACGCTCGCTGTGGTGACCCGGGCACCCCGTGCCTCGAGTACCGCTTTGGGTTCCGCGTACTCCTCGTCCCGGAAGACGGTGGGGGCGATGACCATGACGACCTCGGTCATGAGTTGCTCCTTCTGACGAGCGGATTCCAGAGGGCATCATACCCGCGATGGGCGCACCGGCCATGTGCCCGCACCACACGACTGCGAAAGGCCGAACCACATGCAGACCTGGCAACGCGTCCGCGACTTCGTCACGAGCCGCTGGTTCGTCAAGACCGCCTTCCTCCTGTTCTTCGTCTTCGCCTGCGTTCAGCTGATGCGGTTCGCCGCGTGGGCTCGGGGCGAGGGGCCGTACGTGCCGCGTCCGGAGGCACCGGCCGGGCTGCTGCCCGTCGGGCACTTCACGAGCTTCTTCGCGCTGGTCCGGGGTGGCGGCTGGGACGTGCTTCTGCCGGCCGGCCTCGTCATCATCATCGCCGCGATCAGCGTCTCGCTGCTGTTCAAGCGCGGCTTCTGCGGGTGGATATGCCCGGTGGGGACCGTGTGGGAGGCCTGCGCCTTGGGCGGCAGGAAGGTCCTCGGCCAGAACGTGCGCGTGCCTCGGTGGCTCGACCTGACCGGCCGGGCGTTCCGCTACGTGCTCACGGCCGCGGTCGTGTACATGCTGCTGTTCGTGGTCTCGCTGCAGGAAGCGGTCGGGTTCCGGACGTTCCCGTACATGTGGATCGCCGACATCAAGACGATCACGGTCATGCTCAACCCCGTCTACTTGCTCGTCGTGCTGCTCGCCGTGGTCCTCTCGGCGCTGTTCGGCGCGGTGTGGTGCCGCTATCTGTGCCCGGTCGGTGGCATCTACAGCGTGTTCGGGGTCGTCTCGCCGTGCACGGTCCACCGCGACGAGGAGACCTGCATCCACTGCAGCCGCTGCAGCAAGGCGTGCCACGCGTTCGTGGACGTCGAGACGAGCCGCTCCGTGCGCGACACGGAGTGCGACGGGTGCATGGACTGCGTGAAGGTCTGTCCCGTTGACGGGTGTCTGGAAGCGAAAGCCGTGGGTCGCGTGAGCATCGCTCCCTGGGTCTGGCCGCTCCTGGTCGTCGGGCTGTGGCTCGCGATCTACGGGATCGCGAACCTGACCGGCAACTGGCATTCGCCCATCCCCGCCGATCAGTTCAAGGCGGTCATCCAGTCGGGGATCATCGAGCGCGAGAGCGTCCCGCAGCAGTAGCCGGAGCGGTCCGCCGCCACCACTTCCGCGCGGTCGAAGTGGATTCGACGACGCGCTCGAGTGGTATCCTGTACACAAATCTGTGTACAGACTGCCGCGCGCATGCCGGCGGACGGCCGAGGGGATGCCTTCATGGTTGATGCGACCGCGACTCGGGACGGGATCGACGCGCGGCTCGACGAGTACCGTCGGCGCCGCGACGCGCTCAAGGACGCGAACCGCTACTTCTACCTCCAGCCGACCACGGGCAAGGTCAATCACCGCGTGACCATGGCCGACGGTCGCGACATGGTGATGCTCGCCTCGTACAGCTACCTCGGGCTCATCGGGCATCCGCGGATCGATCGGGCGGCCATCGAGGCCGTGGAGCGCTACGGCAGCGGCGCCGGCGGTGTCCGCCTGCTGACGGGCACGAGCGACCTGCACGAGCGCCTCGAGGCGCGCATCGCGTCGTTCACCAAGCGGGAGGACGCGTGCGTCTACTCCAGCGGCTACGTCACCAACGTCGCGATCATCACCGGGCTCACGGGCCCTGGTGACCTCATCCTCATGGACAAGCTCGACCACGCCTCGATCGTGGACGGCGCTCTGCTCTCGGGCGCGAAGTGGCGGACGTACCGCCACAACGACATGGCCCACCTGGAGAAGCTGCTCGCCGAGGCAGCCGGCAAGCACAACACCGTCCTCGTCGTGGCGGACTCGGTGTTCTCTATGGATGGCGACGTCATGGACCTGCCGACCACCAAGGCGCTCTGCGAGCGCTACGGGGCCCGGCTCATGGTCGACGAGGCGCACTCGATCGGGTCGCTCGGCGCGACGGGACACGGGATCGAGGAGCACTTCGACATGGTCGGCTCGATCGACCTGAAGATGGGCACGCTCTCGAAGTCGATCCCGAGCGTCGGCGGCTACCTCGCGGGCGACCGCGACCTCGTGGACTACCAGCGGCACTATTCGCGCCCCTTCATCTTCTCGGCGGCGCTTCCGCCCGCATCGACGGCGGCCGCGCTCGAGGCGCTCGACGTCATCGAGGACGAGCCGTGGCGCGTGCAGCGCCTGCACGAGATCCAGGCGCGCTACACCGAGGGGCTCAAGGCGCAGGGCTGGAACACGATGGACTCGACGACGTGCGTCGTACCGGTGCTTGTGGGGGACGAGGCGCTCACGATGGACCTGACCCGGATGCTCTTCGACCGAGGAGTGTTCGTGTGCCCGATCGTGCATCCCGCCGTGCCGCGTGGGAGCGACCGCCTGCGGACGTGTTTGATGGCGACGCACACGGACGAGGACATCGCGCAGGTGCTGGACGCGTTCGAGGAGTCGGGCAAGGCGCTCGGCCTCATCTAGCGGGAGGAACCCTCCGGTTCGGGTCCCGCGCTCGGGTATACTTGCGGGCGGCAGAACGGGTGGTCCGCTTGCGGGGGTGACGCACGAGCGTGGGAGCCGGTCGCGCATGAGCGCCGTGAGTGTACGCGGTCCCGAAGAGACTGCGGGACGGTTGCTCTCGGCTGCTCGCGTCGCCTATCTGCCGATCATCGTCGCGTTCTTCCTGACTCGCGTCGCCGGGACGCCTGCCGCGTTCGCGAGCGCGCAACTCCTCTTCCTGCTGCCGGTGGCGGGCGCGTCCGCTGCGACGCTGTGGGCGTACCACGTCGGCCCGCACGGGGCCGAACGCCGCGCGTGGGGATTCCTCGCGCTCGTCGGCGCCCTGCTGTTCGTCGGAGAGTTCTACTTCAGCTACTACCAGCTCGCGGTTTCGCCGGCCGGACCTCCGTCGCCCTCGCTCTACGACCTCACGAACCTTCTCGCGGCGGCGGCCTACGTCGCGGCGATGTGGGTCGCGGCGGGGCTCGACCGCATACCCCTGGCCGCTGCGGGGCGCTTGGCCGCAGACGCGGTCGCGGTGTTCGCCGTCGGCTACGCCTTCGTCTACCACCTGTGGATCAGCCGCCTGTATCCCAACGCCGGGTGGGAGTCGTGCGCGTTCTGGGCGGCATACTCGGTGATGGGGCTGGCGGTGCTCGGCGCGGGCCTGTGGGTTACCCGCGGGAACCCCAAGGCGTTCACCGGCGCGAGAGGGCTGGTCGCCGGCGCGGCACTGGTCTTCTCGGCGGGGATGATCGCCGCGCCGGTCTGGCAGAATTCGAGCGGTCCACCGAGCACGTCGCTCGTCGAGGACGCGATCACCGGAGTGGTGTTCCTGTCGGGCTACTATCTGCTGCTTCTCGGCGGGCTCTCGCGTGTCGCGGGGAAGGACGAGCCCTGGCGTGCGTTCGCGCCGCCCGTGCGCGAGACCGAGTCGACGCTGGTGTCGACCGCTCTCGCCGCCTTCGTTCTTCTCGCGGTCGGGCTGATCGGCCGTTGGGGCTACCTAGCGCAGGGCGGTGACGCCGAGAGCCTCCTCTACGTGGTCACGGGTACCGTGGCTACGCTCGCCGTCGTCGTGAGGACGTCGTTCCTGGCCGTCGAGGCCGGTCGGCTGCAGGTCACGTCCGAGACGGACCCGGTCACCGGAGCGCTGAACCATCGCGCATATCAGGAGCGCGGGAGCGCGGCGATGTCGCTCGCGGCACGTCGGGGCGAACCTGTGGTTCTCGCGATGCTCGACCTCGACGCGTTCGCCCGCGTGAACGCGTTGCTGGGTCACACCGAAGGCGACCGCGTGCTCGCGCTGGTGGCCTCCGCGCTCAAGGGGATCGCAGGCGAGCCGGGAAGCGTGTACCGGCTCACGGGCGACGAGTTCGCGGTGCTGGTCGTGGGCGTGCCGCCGTGGGAGCAGGCCGCGTTCGGCGCGCGGATCCTCGACGCCGTGAAGGCCGTGGATGCCCCCGCCGCGGTCACGATCACGGCGTCGGTGGGCGTCTCGGCGGTCGAGGGCCCGGACGACACTGCCGGCGGACTCTTGCGGCGTGCGGAGGCCGCGCAGGCCTGGGCGAAGTTCCACGGCAAGGCGCGCGTCGTGACCTACGACGATCGGATCGTGCGCGCTCTGGGCGTGGAGGAGCGGCTGCGCACGGCCGAGGAGGAGTCCCACGTCGGCATGGCGCGGGCTCTTTCGGCGGCGGCAGACGCGCGCGACCCGCAGAACTACTACCATTCGCGCAACGTGGCCGCGCTCTCGGTGCTGCTCGCCGAGGCGCTCGAGCTCGAGCCCGAACGCGTACGAGCCGTCGAGATGGCCGCGATGCTGCACGACGTCGGCAAGATCGCGCTCCCCGACGCGGTGCTCCGCAGCGGGCGCTTGAGCCCGGGACAGGTCGCCGCGGGGCGTGAGCACGCCGCGCTGGGCGGGACGCTGTGCGAAGCGCTCGGCACGGAGGGCGTGCCGCGTTGGGTCCGGGCCCACCACGAGCGCTGGGACGGTGCCGGCTACCCCGACGGCTCACAGGGTGCCGACACTCCGCTCGAGGCGAGGATCATCGCGCTCGCCGACGCCTACGACGGGATGACCACCGGCAAGCAGACGGGCAGCGCCATGTCGAAGGCTGCCGCGCTTCAGGAGATCGACCACGGTCTCGGCTCTCGATTCGACCCGCGACTGGCCGAGCTGTTCATCAGCGTGGTGGGCGCGACGTCCACGCTCGGTTGGTCCGACGAGTGGCCGGGCGCATGACGGGCATCGGGAACAGCGCGATTCGGCGCGCGACACGCGCGGGCGTGTGGCTCACGTTCGTCGTGCTCGTCGCGGCGTGGTGGGTCATCGTCAACTCCGAGCTGCCGACCAGCGCGAAGCAGGTGCTCGGCGACTCGGTCGTCTATCTGCTCCCTCTGGCCCTGGCGACCCTGACGGCGTTCGATCTCGCGCGCAAGACCGTGGAGGTCGAGCGCAGCTTCTGGCGCCTGCTCACGGCCTCGCTCGCGCTCGAGCTGGGTGTGGAGATCTACCTGACGCGGTATCTCGCGTTCGTGAGTCCCAACGGGCCGCAGCTGCCGGCGCCGTTCCAGGCGTTGCAGGTGGCGGCGCTGGTCATCTTCTCGATCATGCTCGTCACGATGACCACGTTCGAGTCGGCGCCGCTGCAGACACGCGCTCGTGTGTACGCGGACGGTCTCGGCGGGCTGATCGTGGTGGGCATCGCGGCGTACTGGTACTGGGTGTTCCCTCTGATCACGAGCGCGCCCGGCGGCTCGTGGCAGCTCGCTTCGGTGAGCACGTGCTACGCGGTGCTCGGCGGCGTGATCCTGTCGTGCGCGGCGATCGCTGCGATCGGGTGGGGCGCGCGTCCGTGGCGGCCGTGGGAAGACCTGATGATCGCATCGCTCGGCCTGTACGGACTGACCCAGCTCCTGTCGCCGCTGTGGATGACAGCGCTGCTTCAGAACACCGCCGAGTGGTCGGCGAGCCCGCTCACCGTCGCACTGGGTTTCGGCACCTATCTGTTCTTCGTCTCTGCTGTCTACCGATGGACCGAGCCGCCCGACGCGCCGCCGCTCGAGCGCTGGCCGGTCCCGCGGATGAGGTGGCGCTGGCTACCGACGGCCTACCAGGTGGCGCTCTCCGCGGCGCTTCCCGTCCTTGCGGTCGCGTCGGTCTATGCGGGAGACGTGCCCCAGGGCGTCCCCGTCATCGTCGCGACTACGGCGCTGGCGTCGGTGCTGATCGTGCGCTCGTGGCTGCTCGGACTCGAACGCACGCATCACCGTGAGGCGGCGATCACCGATCCTGTCTCGGGCGCATACAACTACCGCTACCTGTACGAGCGGCTCACTCAGGATCTTGCGGAAGCTTCGGTGGCGACGGAGCCGGTCTCGCTGATCGTGATCGACGTCGATGAGTTCCAGGCGTTCGGCGTATCGGCGACCCGCGAAGCCGCGGACCTGTCGCGCCGGCTCGTGGCGCAGGCACTGCAGGAGGAGGCGGGCCCGGACTGCACCGTCTACCGTCTGGGTGGCGAGGAGTTCGCGGTCCTCGCGCCGGGACTCGACACTACCGGCGCTATCGCGCTCGCTCACAGGGCGATCGCGTCCGCCCAGCGCGAGGTGTCGTCCGGTGGTGCGCCGGTCGGGTTCTCGGCGGGCGTCGCGTCGTTCCCCGCCGATGCGACCCAAGGGGACGAACTGGTGGTGCGCGCCATCTCGGCACAGCAACTCGCGCGTTCCGCCGAGGACACCGACGTGGTCGCCTACGACGAGCGCGTGCTCCAATCCGCCGATCCCATCGAGCGCTTGGCACGTGCGCGCCGTCGTTCGCACCGGGCGACCTTGCGCGCCCTCGCGGTCGCCGCCGATGCGCGGGACCCCGACACCGCCAACCACTCCGAGAACGTCGCCGACCTGGCCACGGCGCTCGCGCTGGTGCTCGACATGTCTCAGGAGCAGACGCGAATCCTGCAGCTGGCGGCGCAGTTCCACGACATCGGCAAGATCGGGATCGACGACGCCGTGCTGCTCAAGCAGGAGCCGCTCGACGAGCGCGAGCGGGCGAGCGTCGAGACGCACCCGGTTCTGGGCGCGCGCATGCTCGCGCCCGCTCAGTTCGACGACATCCTGCCCGCCGTCCGCCACCACCACGAGTGCTGGGACGGCACGGGTTATCCGGACCGGCTGAAGCGCTACGAGATCCCGCTGCACGCGCGCGTGATCGCGGTCTGCGACGCCTTCGACGCGATGACGTCGCACCGCCGCTACCGCGAGGCGATGACCGTGCCACAGGCGATCGCCGAGATCGAGCGGCAGGCCGGGACGCAGTTCGACCCCGATATCGCGCACGTCTTCGCGCGGATGGTGGGGCGGCTGCACGGCCAGTCGATCCGCGACAGCATCGGGACGTAGGCGGCCCGCGAGCGGTCCGCCGCGACGTGCGGGCCGGCGCGCGTCCTCAGCTGAGCGCGTCGAGGAGCGTGCGGACGTCGCGGGGCTTCTCGGCGACCTCGAACCCAGGCGTGGCCGAGGCCGGGACGCCGTCCTCGTAGGTGGGCACGTCCTCGGCGCGGTAGTACACGCCGATGGGGACTCGGCAGGTCTCGGGCGTGCACGTCAGGTCGTGGAAGGTCGTGAGCGACAGCTCGAACGCCTTGACGCGGTCGCCCTGGTCCCAGCCCTCGTCCTCGAGCTTGTAGACGCGCTCGCGGAACCACGCGAACGTGTTGAGCTTGTTCCAGGTGACGCAGGGCTGGAACACGTCTACGAGCGCGAATCCCTTGTGCGTGAGCGCCTGCTTGTAGAGCTCGGTGAGGTGCGGGATGTCGCCGGCGAAGCCGCGCGCCACGAAGGTCGCGCCTTCGGCGAGCGCGAGGCCGATGGGGTTCACGGGCTCCTCGAGCACGCCGCCCGGGGTGGACACGGTGCGCATCAGGTGGTCGGTCGTGGGCGAGGCCTGGCCTGTCGTGAGCCCGTAGATCTGGTTGTTGTGGGCGATGACGGTCAGGTCGGGGTTGCGCCGGATGGTGTGTATGAAGTGGCCCATACCCAGCCCGTAGCCGTCGCCGTCGCCCATCTCGACGATGACGTGCTGGTCGGGCCGCGTGAGGCGGTACGCCGTGGCCGGGGGCAGCGCGCGACCGTGAAGGGCGTGCATGCCCTGGACGTCGAGGAAGTCGGCGCCGTTGCCGTGGCAGCCGATGCCCCAGAACACCGCGAACTCGTGCTTCTCCCATCCCAGCTCGGAGAGTGCGCGCTTGAGCGCCTCCCACATGCCGTAGTTGCCGCAGCCGGGGCACCAGGTTGGCTTGATCGGTGTGGTGAACTCCTTGACCTCGGGCATCAGTGGGACACCTCTTCGCAGTCGGGACCGGCGGCGACGGCGCCTGCCGGCGTGAGCTCGACGTGGTTGCCGAGAATGCGGTGGACGGTCGCGTACACGAGCTCGGGCGAGAACGGCCGACCGTCGTAGCGGTTGAGCCGGTGTCCCGGCTCGCGCAGGCACTCTTCGCGGATGAGCCCGTCGAGCTGGCCGGTCGCGTTGCCTTCGACGACGATCGAGCGCTTGGCGCGCTCGAGGAACTCGGCGACGACTCGGGCGGGGAAGGGGAGCAGCGTGACGAGCTGCAGCACGTTGACCGAGATCCCGTCGGCCTCGAGCCACCGTTTGGCCTCGAGGACCGGCATCTTGGTCGTGCCGAAGAGGATGAGCGACACGTCGGCCTCTCGGGGCCCGTACTCGCGCGGCGGCGGGACGAGGGTCGCGGCAAGCTCCATCTTGCGGAGCCGCTTCTCGTTCTGGGCCACGCGCGTCCCGGCGTCCTCGGTCGCCCAGCCGTGGGCGTCGTGCTCGTAGCTGTTCACCAGCTGCAGCGCGCCTTCGACGCCGGGCAGGACGCGCGTGGAGACGCCTGACTCGGTGACGGCGTAGCGCTCGTAGCCCTCGACCGGCCCGGTCGTGACGAGGTCGCCGCGGTCGATGGACACGGAGGCGGCGTCGAAGACCGGCCGCGTCTGCCGGTTGTCGGAGAGGTAGCTGTCGCCCAGCAGGATCACCGGCGTCTGGAGCTGATCGGCGAGGTTGAACGCCTGCCACGTGAGGTCGAAGGCTTCGGTGTGGTCGCCGGGCGCCAGGATGACGCGCGGGAACTCGCCTTGGGCCGCGTGCATCGCGAAGCGCAGGTCGGACTGCTCGGTCCACGTGGGGAGGCCCGTCGCGGGTCCCGGCCGCGTGAAGAGCCCGACCACGACCGCCGACTCGCTCACGCCGCCGAAGCCGAACGCTTCGACCATGAGCGAGAAGCCGCCGCCGCTCGTGGCGCACATCGAGCGGGTACCGCCGAACGCCGAGCCGAGCACCATGTTCATCGCGGCGATCTCGTCCTCGGTGTGCTTGACGACGACGCCCTGGCTGTCGGCGTGCGACGCCATGAAGTGCAGGAGCGAGCTCGCCGGCGTCATCGGGTACGCGGCGTAGAATCCGATTCCCGCTGCGAGCGCCCCCAGCCCGAAGGCCTCGTTGCCGTCGACCAGGACGTAGGGCTCGACGGTCTCGCGCGGCCCGAGCTTGTACGGGAAGTCGCAGTGGGCCTGGGCGGCGGCTTCGAATCCCTTCGTGGCGGCCGCGACGTTCTGCTCGGCGACCTCGGGAGACTTGTGCGCGAACTGGGCGCGCAGCGAGTCGAGGAGCCCGCCGAGCGGGAAGTCGAGGTGGCCGAGCACGGCGCCGAGCGCGGTGACGTTGCGCATGATCTTGATGCCGCCCACGTCGTGGACGATGTCGCTCAGTGGGACCGGGACCAGGCAGATGTCGTCTCGGCCACCCAGGTCCACGTCGGCCTCTGCGATATCGGTGGGGTCGAAGACGATCGCGCCGCCCTCGCTGATCTCGGCGAGGTGGAGTGGCACCGTCGCGGCGTCGAGCGCGACGAGGATGTCGGTCGGCATCACGTGGCTTAAGATCGGGTCTTCGCTGACGCGCAGGTGGTAGGTGTTGTGCCCGCCCTTGATGAGCGACGGGTACTCGGTGAGGTCGAAAGTGTGGTACCCGGCCCGGGCGAAGACGCGGGCGAGCGTCTGGCCCGCGGCCTTGATCCCGAATCCGGCGGGACCGCCGATGCGGATGCGGACTTCTCGGCCATAGGGGGCGTGTTGTTGCATTGCGGCTTCCTCTCGGAGTGCGATGCGGTTGATGCGGTGCCATATACTTGTCCCCATGACTGCTCACAGCGAAAAGCCGACGGTTGTTCTCGGCGTCACCGGATGCATCGCCGCGTACAAGGCGTGCGAGGTGGCGCGCGCGCTGATGCGCGGGGGTTGCCGCGTCAAGGTCGTGATGACCGAGGCCGCGACGCGCTTCGTCGGGCCGACCACGTTCCGCGCGCTCACGGGCGAGCCGGTCGCGGTCGGGCTCTGGGACGAGGCCGACGCGCACGTGCACCACGTCTCGCTCGCCGAGGAGGCCGACGTGTTCGTGATCGCGCCGGCCACCGCGAACACGCTCGCGAAGATCGCCGAGGGCCGCGCCGACGACCTGCTGTCCACGAGCGCGCTCGCGACCGAGGCGCCGCTCGTGCTCGCCCCGGCGATGAACGTGCACATGTGGCGCGCCGAGACGACCGCCGTCGCCGTCGCGAAGCTCCGCGGGCGCGGCGCCGCCATCGTCGAGCCAGAGAGTGGCGAGCTCGCGTGCGGCGACGTAGGGGAGGGCCGCCTGGCCGGCGTCGACTCGATCGTCGAGGCGGTGCTCGTCGAGGTCCGCCGCTCGCGCGACCTGGCCGGCGTGCGGGTGCTCGTCACGGCCGGGCCGACGCGCGAGTACCTCGACCCCGTGCGCTACATCACCAACGGCAGCAGCGGCAAGACCGGCTACGCGATCGCCGAGGAGGCCGCGAGGCGCGGCGCCACGGTCACGCTCGTGAGCGGCCCGACCGAGCTGCCCGACCCGTTCGGCGTCAGCACGGTGCGGGTCGTCTCGGCGGCTCAGATGGCTGACGTCACGCTCGCGGCGTACGGAGACGCCGACGTCGTGATCGCCACGGCGGCCGTCTCGGACTTCCGCCCGAGCGCCCCGAGCGAGCACAAGCAGAAGAAGGACGCCGCGCCGACGACGATCGAGCTCGAGCGAACCACCGACATCCTCGCGACGCTCGGTGCCCAGAAGGGCGGACGCGTTCTCGTGGGATTCGCCGCCGAGACTCGCGACGTTCTCGCCGCCGCGCGCGACAAGCTCGCCGCCAAGCACCTCGACCTCGTCGTCGCGAACGACGTGTCGGTCGAGGGGCTCGGCTTCGCGTCCGACGACAACCGCGTGTGGCTCGTCTCGGCGGGAAGCCCCGACGAGCCCGAGGAGCTGCCCGTCCAGAGCAAGCGCGCGATCGCGCGCACGCTGCTCGACCGCATCGCACCGGCCGCGCGCGACGCGGCCTCACGCCGAGAAGGGGATTCGAGATGACGCCGCGCTACCTCGAAGGCAACGCCAAGAAGCTCTCCGCCTACGTGGGCGAGGACGAGATGTACAACGACCGGCCGCTCTACCAGGCGCTCGTGGAGCAGTCCCGCTCGCAGGGCTGCGCCGGCGCGACCGCGCTGCGCGGCATGACCGGCTACGGCGCCTCGAGCCGCGACGTCGCCAAGCACGGGTTGCGCATGTCGACCGACTGCCCTGTCGTGGTCTCGGTGATCGACGACGCCGTGCGCATCACCGCGCTCGCCGAGGTCTGGCAGACGATGCTGCCGGCGGGACTGATCACGATGGAGGACGTCAACGTCGTGGTGTACCGCGGGGAGGAGCAGGACGGCGAGCATCCCGCCGAGTAGCTCGGATTCGCCCCGATTCGCGGGTTGCCCCTGCCACTCTCGGCGGGTACCATATCGCTTTGCCGCTTGTTGGCGATCGGGCTGTGGCGCAGTTTGGTAGCGCACTTGACTGGGGGTCAAGGGGTCGCAGGTTCAAATCCTGTCAGCCCGACCATGAAAACCCCTGCGTAGGGGCCGTTTTCCGGGACATCGGAGACGGCCCTTCGCTCGTCTCTTGGGGCGTCTGACAGCTACCGTGACAGCTACCGCCTCACCATCTGCGCCAAGTGCCTCGGTCGAGTGGTGCTTGTTCGTGCCTGGGGTCGGGTCGGCGTCCGGGGGATACACAGGTGAGGAACCCGAGGACACGAGCAACCGTCAGGACTCTGACAGGGGGCGCACATGGAACGGCATGAGATCAAGTCCCGCGTCGATGCGAAGCTCGACAACTGGAAGCGCGACCTCAATCAAATGCGGGTCAAGGTCGATGCGTCTGAAGGCGATGAGAAGGCGGCTTACCGCGATCATGTCATCGCGCTTCAAAGACAGCACGAGGACTTGCAGGTCAGGGCCGCCAAGGCGTGGGAGACGGCCGATGACGGCGACGCGGAGTGGGATTCGGTCGTAGACGACATCGAGAAGGCGCTGGACGAGTGGGAAAAGGGTGCCGCGAGAACTCGGGACGACGTTCTGAGCTAGCGCCCCATCGTCGGGGAGTGACTACGAGCGCAGCCATGGATTGCGACTACGTCGAGCACTCATCTGGGTTGCGAGACGAAGTGAAACCCGGCCAACCTCGACGCGCCCAATCCTACGGTCCGACCTGACTCTGATCGCTGAGTACCTCGATGAACCGCTCGAGCAGGTCGGTCAGCTGGTGCAATTCGTCCGAGGTCATCAGCGATTCGGCCCAGGCGGACGCTTCCTTCAGTGACTGGCGGATCGCGGGGAGCAGCGCGTCTGCTTCGGGCGTAAGGGAGATGAGGCGGGACCGTTTGTCGGCTGGATTCGGCGACGCCGTGACCAGCCCCCGCTTCTCGAGTCGGCTGATGACACCGCTCACGGTCGGCGAGTCGGCGGCCATGAACTCCGCGATCTGACCGGGAGTGCTCTGCCTCCCAGCGCTCGAGTCGATCGCGAGCATCGCGACGGCCTGCTGGGGGGTGAGCCCAAGTTCGCGGACTCGTGCAGCTGCACGGGCCCCCAGCAGCCGGTTTGCCGTGAGCAGCAGATACCCTATGTCGAGCACCGGGGGGCGTCCCATCGAAGGCTCCTTGCTGACTGAGGCTATTTCGCGTGCTAATCTCTAGCACACTAAGTAAATCACAACGGGTGCCAGCCAGAAAGCGAGAAGAGTCGTGGATCCCCAGCGGATCGTGATCGTCGCGCTTGGAAGCCGAGGCGACGTGCAGCCGCACGTTGCCCTCGGCGTCGGGTTGGCTCGTGCAGGACACTCCATACGAGTTCTGACGTCGTCGGACTTCCGAGAGCTGGTGGAGTCGCACGGGCTCGAATTCGTCGATGCGGGCGGGAGCACGCAGGCGGTGGCCAAGGAGATGGAGGATCTGCTCGAACAGGGCAACTTCCTCAAGATTCTCAGGAAGATGGGCGAGGCCGCCAACGAACTGTCAGTCGAGGCGGCCAAGCGAGGACTCGCCGCGTGTGAGGGTTGCGAGCTGATCATCGCCGGTCTCGGAGGCCTCTCCATCGCCTCTTCGCTGGCCGAGAAGCTCGGGGTCCGTTTCGTGCCTGCGTATCTCTATCCGTTCACTCCGACACGCGAGTTCCCCAGCGTGCTGGCTGGAATCCCTCAGACGCCACTCACTTCGTGGCTCAACCCACTGTCTCACCGCCTTGGGCAGGAGATGATGTGGCGGACCACGAGGTCTTCCACGAACCGAGCCCGGCGAGACGTGCTCGGGCTGCCGCCCGCGCCGTTCTGGGCCGCATCTGAGGGCTCCCGTCAGCCAAGGGACCTCGTGCTCTACGGCTACAGCCCTCACGTCATCCCGGTTCCCGGGGACTGGAGCGATCGGCACGTGGTGACGGGCTACTGGTTCTTGGATGAGCCGGACGGCTGGGTACCACCGGGCGAACTGGCCGACTTCCTCCAAGCAGGTCCGGCGCCGGTATACATCGGATTTGGAAGCATGGGGAGCAAGAATGCCGAGAGCACGGCCGACATGGTGCTTGAAGCGCTGAGTAGAACCGGGCAACGGGGCGTTCTGTCATCCGGCTGGGGCGGGCTCAAGAAGAGCTCCCTTCCGGACGGGGTGATGATGGTGGGTGCGGTCCCCCACGGCTGGCTGTTCTCTCGGATGGCTGCGGTCGTTCATCACGGGGGCGCGGGGACGACGGCGGCGGGGTTCCGTGCCGGTGTTCCCGCCGTCATCGCGCCCGTGCTCGGCGACCAGCCGTTCTGGGCGCGACGAGCGCATGCGCTCGGAGTGGCTCCGGCGCCGGTCATGAGACGACATCTCACGGTCGAGCATCTCGCTCATGCTATCGAACAGGCAACGTCAGACTCCGCAATGCGCACTAGGGCTTCAGATCTCGGCGAGAAGATCCGCAGCGAGGACGGGGTCGCAGGGGCGGTTCAGGCGCTCTTTCTGTGACGCGCAGCTGATCCGTCCCGGCGGGAGTGTGGCCAGGAACGGGCTCCGTGGTGCCGCGTCGGACGTCTCTACCTGCGCCTGAGGTTTGTCGGGACAGCGTGCGGGCACACTCCTGACATGGACCCGAGCTCTCTGGACAGCTTCTGGGACGTACCGCTCGACGACGTGTTGTCCGGTATCGACGCGACGCGGTTGGGCCTGACCGAGGCGCAGGCACGGGATCGCCTGCAGAGACTCGGGCCCAACCTGGCGACTCCGCCCAGGCAGTTCCGGGCTATCGTCGAGTTTCTGCGGTTCTTCGCCAACCCGCTGGTGTTGATACTGCTCGTGGCGAGCGTCGTCTCCTACGTGACGGGTGGCCACGCGGAAGCCCTGATCATCGTGACCATAGTCGTTGTGAGCGTGGTCCTGAACTTCTACCAGGTGTTCCAGGCGCAGCGGGCCGTGGAAGACCTGCGCCGCCAGGTCGCTCTGACGGCATCCGTGAAGCGGGACGGTGTCTTCCGCGACGTTCCTGTTGCCGAGTTGGTTCCGGGCGACGTCATCACGCTCTCGGCGGGGAGTCTCGTGCCCGCTGACGCGCGACTGCTGGACGAGAACGACCTGCACGTTCGCGAGGCCGCTCTGACGGGCGAGTCACTGCCGATCGAGAAGGATGCCGCCGAGCTGACGGCCGGACCACACGGCCTATCAGACGCTCTGAACAGCGTCTTCATGGGTACGTCCGTGCAGTCTGGGATCGCAACCGCGGTTGTCGTGCGCACCGGCGCGTCGACGCAGCTCGGGCACATCGCGGGATCTCTGGCGCAGCACGAGCCGAAGACGGAATTCGACCGAGGGATCGAAAGCTTCGGATTCCTCCTGATGCGCGTGATCATGGTCCTGGTCGTGTTCGTGTTCGCGGTGAACCTCGCGTTCCACCGGCCTCTGCTGGATTCGCTTCTGTTCGCGCTCGCATTGGCGGTCGGCCTCACACCCGAGCTGCTGCCGGTGGTCTTGACCGTCACGCTGTCGCAAGGCGCCAAGCGCATGGCGCGCAAGAAGGTCATCGTCAAGCAGCTTGCGGCCATCGAGAACTTCGGCTCGATCGAGATCCTGTGCAGCGACAAGACAGGCACGCTGACACTGGGCGAGGTCACGCTTCAGCGCAGCGTGGACGTGCGTCTCAACGACTGCGACCGCGTTGGGGAGTGGGTCTACCTCAACAGCTACTTCGAAGCCGGCGTGAAGGATCCGCTCGACGACGCCATCCTCGAACACCCGCACCCGGACATCGAGGAGTTCAGCAAGCTCGATGAGATCCCGTTCGACTTCGAGCGGCGGCGGCTATCCGTCGTCGTGCAGCGAGGTGACGAGCGCACACTCGTCACCAAGGGCGCCGTCGAGGACCTCTTCGAGGTCTGCACGCACGTGGAAGTCGAGGGTGGTCGCGTCGTGCCCTTCGACGCGGAGCATCGTGAGTTCGCCGAGAAGTCCTACCGGCAGCTCAGCGCCGACGGCTATCGGGTCCTGGGGGTCGCGACGCGCGCCGTGGACGCGCGCGCCGAGTACAGCCGCGAAGACGAGCGCGAGCTTACGCTGATCGGGTTCGCGGCCTTCCTCGACCCACCCAAAGAGGGGGTCGCCGACACGCTGAAGCGGCTCGCAGACGACGGTGTGCGCGTGCTGATCATGACCGGAGACAACGAGCATGTGACACGCAAGACGGCGCACGACGTAGGCCTGCCCGCGGACGACATCATCGTCGGCACCGAGGTCGACGTCATGAACGACGTGGCGCTCGCAGTGAAGGCCGAACAGGGCGCGATGTTCGCGCGTGTATCTCCGGATCAGAAGAACCGCGTCATCACGGCGCTCCAGGCACGCGGTTGGGTCGTCGGGTTCCTTGGCGACGGCATCAACGACGCGCCGTCCATGCACGCCGCCGACGTGGGCATCTCGGTCGTCAATGGGGTCGACGTCGCTCGGGACGCCGCCAACATCATCCTTCTGGAGAAGGATCTGGCGGTTCTGAACGACGGTATTCGCGAGGGTCGCAGCAGCTTCGCCAACATCATGAAGTACATCGTCATGGGCACGAGCTCGAACTTCGGGAACATGTTCTCGATGGCCGGCGCATCGCTCTTCCTTCCGTTCCTTCCCATGCTGCCCACGCAGATCCTGCTCAACAACTTGCTGTACGACATGTCGCAGATGGCCATCCCGACCGACAACGTCGACGACGAACTCATGCGCCGGCCGAAGCGCTGGCGGATCGACTTCATCCGACAGTTCATGGTCATCATCGGACCCATCAGCTCTGTCTACGACTTTCTGACGTTCGGCGCGTTGCTGTTCGTGTTCCACGCCAACGAGCAGCTCTTCCACACGGGTTGGTTCGTGGAGTCACTGGTGACGCAGACCCTGGTCGTCTTCGTCATCCGCACGGCAGGCAATCCGCTGAAGAGTCGGCCGAGTCGGGCGCTCACACTTGCGGTGCTCGCCGTCGTGCTCACGGGCTTCGTGCTGCCGTTCACACCGCTCGGCGGGCTCTTCGGCTTCACACCGATGCCGCCCCTGCTCATCGCCACGATCCTGGTGCTCGCGGTCACGTACTTGGGTCTGGTCCAGGTCGTGAAGAAGCGGTTCTACCGTCATCACGAGCTGATCTAGGCGCTCGTCTCACATACCAGCGCGTGGGGGAGCGAGTTCGGTCCGAACGCGGATTCCGGCCGACCGCGAGGAGCTCATCCGTGGCGGACGAGCAGTTCGGCTCATCGGTGCGCGCGCCTGGCGCTAGGGCGCCGAGCGCCGCATTCTGGGCCCGGAGCGCGCGACGATGCCCGCACCGAGCGCGAGCACCGCGACCAGCAACCCCAGGCCCCACAGGTTGAAGATGAACATCATGCCGGCGGCTGCGAGCAGGAGTCCCACGAATGCCGACCCGGCTGCGATGAAGGCGGCGCCAAGCAGCACCAGGAGCAGACCCACGACCCCACCCGCGGCCAGCAGCGGATGTCGCCGCTTGCCGGGTGGTGCACCTTGGGGCGCCGCGGCTCCCTCGGGCGTGGCGCTCCTGGGCGGCGTGACTGTCCCTTGCCGGTGTCGGGCCCACTCCCTGTTGTAGGCGGCTCGTGCGTCGGGGTCGCCGAGCACGTCGTGTGCCTCGTTCAGGCGTTGCGCATGGCGGGTGTCACCACCCTTGTCGGGATGGTGCTTGCCTATGAGGACGCGGTAGGCCTTCTCGATGACCTCCGCATCGGCACGTGGGCTGACTTGTAGAACGTCGTAGTAGTCAACGAAGCCCATGTCCACCGAGTCCCTTCATTGCGATGCCGCTGGGCTCGATGATAGACCCTCAGGACCCGCTTCGCTCGCCCCGTCGATCGACGACACTCCCGGCGGACGCGGGCGGGGGCCCTCGTCCGCGCGAGGTGAGGTTGATGTCGTGCGCTCGGTGTTGGAGGATGCACGGATGCGCTGAAGGATTCGCTCGTTGACGCAGGGGGAGTGCAACTCGTGGAACTGATGACGCAAGTCGCGCTGTACGGTGCGCTGTGTGGGATCGCGCTGTTGACCGGCTCGGTGGTCTCGAGCCGATGGTGGACACCATCCGAGCAGGTCAAGTGCTACATCCAGCACGTCGCGGGCGGCCTGGTCTTCG
>CAZXWK010000003.1:26163-28752 GCA_964644675.1 uncultured Eubacteriales bacterium
CCATCCGAGCAGGTCAAGTGCTACATCCAGCACGTCGCGGGCGGCCTGGTCTTCGCCGCCGTGGGCGTTGAAGTGCTGCCCGACATGCTCGAGCGGGCGATGCCCCTTGCGGCGGCCATCGGATTCGCGCTGGGCGTGGCGCTCGTCATGGGCATCCAAGTCGTCTCGGAGAAGCTGAGCGAGAAGCAGGGTGGGGAGTCGCCGTGGTCCCTGATCGGCGTCCTCACCGTCGACATCTTCATCGACGGCGTGCTGATCGGTGTCGCGAGCGTCGCCGGGGGCGAGGGCGGTTCCCAGGCACTCCTCGTCACGATCGCGCTGGCTGCCGAGATGCTCTCGCTGGGCCTGTCGATGGGCTGCACCTTGCGTGAAAGCGGGTTCTCGCAGGCCAAGGTGTTGGTGACGAGTACGCTCATGGGACTCGTCCCGCTGTTTGGCGCGGTCGGCGGCTACCTGGTGGGCGGTTCCGTCAGCGCGGCGATGACGGAAGCCATTCTGGCGTTTGCGGCCGCGGCGTTGCTGTATCTCGCGGTGGAGGAGCTCCTGAAAGAGGCTCACGAGGTGAAGGAGACGCCGCTCGCGACGCTTCTCTTCTTCGGCGCGTTCTTCGCGATCATGATGATCGACATGATGTCGTAGGCGCCGAAGCCGGGGCCGAGCTGACCGGTCCGGGCGGCCTCGGCGCGGGTCGTACGTGTGGGGTACCAGTCGCCGCCGGTCGTTCCGGTCGGGCTAGCGACTTCAGATCGTCCGGATGCGGAGGGGTGTCAATGAGCCAGAACGAGAACGCCGCAACGCTGACCCGCGAGACAATCGACGGGCATCGACTCGCCGAGTTCGTCTACGGCACGGTGACCGGCATGGTCGCTCTTGCAGCGATGAGCACGCATCCGAAGGAGGGATGGCTCGAAACGGTGTTCGCCGTGATCCTGGGCGCGAGCGCCATCTGGCTTGCGCACGCGTACTCGATCATGTTGAGCAAGCGTGTCACGGCCGGGCGACGGCTCACTCGCGACGAGGTGCTGCACACCATGCGAGGGTCATGGCCGATCGTGAGCGCCGGTGTCGTGCTTGCGGTGCCGCTGATGCTCTGCGGCCTCGGTCTCTGGAGCGTCGAAACCGGCCTGGCTCTCTCGGGGTACTTGGGCGTCGTGATGCTAGCCCTCTGCGGGATGCTCGCGGGCGTCATCACGAAGGAGACGTGGACACATAGGCTGTTACTTGCTGCCGTGTACGGGGGACTCGGGGTGGCTGTCGTGGCGGTCGAGTACCTGGCAAACCACTAGGCCGTTCCGGCACTGTGTGGACGCGGCCTCCTGGTGTGCTCGGCCTTGGGGTCGGGTGCCGCAGTCGCGCGGCGGCCGCAGGACTGGGTATGCGTATCGTAGGCGAGTGCGCGAGCTGCCCATGCTGCTCCGTGATCTCGTCGAACGCGTCCCGAGAGAGTGCCCTCAAAGAGTGGAGAGACCGCCGTGCCGGCCACCTCGAACCGCAACGATCCTGAGGGTACTCGCGCTGGCCACGGTTCCCGGTCGGGATTGAAGGCGTATGCGGAGTCCCGTGGCGCTACGTTCGTCACCGCCGTCTTCATCATCGCGGGCCAGGCATGGCTGGCGCACGGTCTCGCGCTGCGGCCCGTGTGGGTGTTCTCCGCACTGTCCGGAGTGCTGCTGATCCTCTCGGTCGCCGTCTATCGCTCCGACTGCGAAGAGCCGAGCACGGCGATGAGGGTGTTCGCGCGAGCCGTCGTCGGCGCGCTCGCGCTCGCCAACGCGGCCTGCCTGCTGCTCCTGGTCCGCGGCGTGTTCTCGAAGTCGGGGCTCGACCCGCTTGGGCTGTTGTTCGCGGGCGTCGTGCTGTGGGCGGTCAACATCGCGGTGTTCGCACTTGCCTACTGGGAGATCGACGGCGGGGGACCGGAGGACCGTGCCCGAGACAGCGGCAGACTGCCGGACCTCGTCTTTCCACAGCAGCAGGCAGACCAGCAAGGACTTGCGCCGGAGGGCTGGAGTCCGAGCTTCTCGGACTACCTGTACCTCTCGTTGACGGCCGCGACCGCGTTCTCGCCGACCGATGTCATGCCCTACTCGAAGACCGCGAAGCTGATCATGGGGCTCGAGAGCACGCTCTCCTTCGCGATCGCCGCGATGCTCGTCGCGCGTGCGGTCAACGTCGCCAAAGGCTAGCGAGCGCGACGCCGGACCTCGACCAGGTCGAGACCCGGATCTCAGATATGCGCGTGTGCCCCCGACCTCGCTGCGAGCGCCACTACGCGCATGCCTCGCCGAGCAGGTCGCGGGGGTTCTCGGCGAACGACTAGACTGGAGACGATGTCGTCGCTGGGGGAGGAGCGTGCCGAGATGGCGCGGATCGTAGTTCGGTGGCTCGAAGCGGACGGGACGGTTCGGACCGCCGACGAGTCGGCGCTCGTCGATCCATGCCCGGACGGCGGCTGGCGCTGGATCGACGTCACCGATCCCGACGCGGCCGCGCTCGAGCTCATCGGGCGCGCCCACGAGCTGCACCCGCTCGCGGTCGAGGACGCTCTGCATCACCAGGCGAGGGCGAAGCACGACATCTACTCGGGCA
>CAZXWK010000003.1:28852-99120 GCA_964644675.1 uncultured Eubacteriales bacterium
GTCGAGGACGCTCTGCATCACCAGGCGAGGGCGAAGCACGACATCTACTCGGGCAGCCTCTTCCTCGTGTGGCTCGCGCCGAAGCGCCGCGAGGGCGACGGGATCACCACGCAGGAGGTGGACTTCTTCCTGGGCACGGACTACCTGATCAGCCTGCACGCCGGACGGGTCGAGGCGATCGAGACGGTGGCCGCACAGGGACCGCGTCCGCTCAAGTCGGGGCCGGACTGGACGCTGCACGCCACGATCGACCTGCTGGTGGACTCGGTGCTTCCGCTCATCGACGACATCGGCGAGCAGCTCGACAGCGTCGAGGACCGCATGCTCGACAATCCTCGCCAGGAAGACCTCGTCTCGCTCCACCAGATCCGACGGCAGCTGGTGCGGCTCCACCGCATCGTCGCGCCCGAACGTGACGTGATCCGGGGTGTGGCACGCGAGCGGGACATCGTGAGCGAAGACGCGTACCGCTACTTCCTCGACGTGGGCGACCATCTGGCGCGCGTGCAGGACTCCATCGAGACCTACCAGGACGTCGGCGCCTCGGTGATGGACATCTACCTGTCGGCGCAGAACAACCGCATGAACGAGATCATGAAGCAGCTCACGGTCGTGGCGACCATATTCATGCCCCTGACGCTCATCTCGGGTATCTACGGGATGAACGTGATTCTGGGCATGTGGCCGCCGGTCGACCGGGTCTGGTCGTTCTCGGCGGTCGTCGGGTCCATGGTCCTCATCGCGGTGGTGATGGCCGTCTACTTCAGGAAGAAGAACTGGTGGTAGAGACGCACGAGGATCCAGGCGCCGAAAACGCTCTCGGCGCCGCTCCCGACCACAGCCACGACGTGTACACCGTGGCGAATACGGTCACGGTCCTGCGCCTGATCCTCGTGCCGTTCTTCTTCGCGGTCCTCATCAACGGCGAGAACAACTTCCTCGCGTTCCTGCTGTTCACCATCGCGGCCTCAACGGACTGGCTCGACGGCCAGATCGCGCGCCGCACGGGAACCGTCACCGCACTCGGCAAGGCGATCGATCCGCTCGTCGACCGGCTGCTCATCGCGGCGGGCGTGCTCGGGCTCTACATCGTGCACCGCATCCCGCTCTGGATCGTGCTCGTGCTCGTGGCACGCGACGTCTATCTCGGCTACGGGATCTGGCGGCTCGAGCAGGTCTACCACCGGCGTCTCGCGGTGACCATGCCCGGCAAGATCACGACGGCCCTGCTGCTCACCGGATTCGCGGGGCTCGTGCTCGACTGGCCGCTCGTGCCTGGCCTCGGCGTCGTGGACAGCCCTGCGCTGCCGGGGTGGGGGAGCGCGCCGGCGCCGCTCGGCATCTGGTTCGTCTACGCGGGCGTCGCTTTCTCGATCGGCTCCGCCGTCCAGTACACCGCCATCTTCAGGCGGATCGCGCGCGAGTGTCGCGCCCAGGAGACGCCAGACGTCACCGCGGCGTGACAGCCGCGCTTGAGGAGAGGGGACCGATCGTGAAGGCAGTCATCATGGCGGGAGGCGAGGGGACGCGGCTCAGGCCGCTCACCTCGCTGCGTCCCAAGCCGATGGTCCCGATCGTCAACCAGCCCGTGATGGAGCACATCATCGGTCTGGTGAAGCACCACGGCATCGAAGAGGTCGTTGCGACCCTCGCGTTCATGCCTCAGGTCATCCAGGACTACTTCGGAGCCGGCGAGGAGTGGGGCATCCAGATCGACTACGCGGTCGAGGAGACACCGCTCGGCACGGCCGGCTCGGTCAAGAACGCGGAGCACCTGCTCGCCGGCGAGGAGCCGTTCCTGGTCATCTCGGGCGACGCGATGACCGACATCGACCTGTCCGAGGTGATCGCGTTCCACAAGGAACGGGGCGCCGCGGTGACGATTGCGCTCAAGCGCGTCCCGGACCCGCTCGACTTCGGCGTCGTCATCACCGACGAGACCGGCAAGATCGAGCGCTTTCTCGAGAAGCCCACGTGGGGCCAGGTCTTCAGCGACACGATCAACACCGGCATCTACGTGGTCGAGCCCTGGGTTCTCGGCTACATCCCGTCCGAGGGCTCCTACGACTTCTCGGCGGACCTGTTCCCCCGGCTCATGGAGGACGGCCACCCGCTCTACGGCATCACCGTGGACGGCTACTGGTGCGACGTGGGCAGCCGGGAGTCGTACATGCAGGTCCACCGCGAGATCCTCGAGGGTGCCGCGAGGATCTACGTCCCCGGCATACATGCGCGGGAGGGGCTCTGGGTCTCCGAGAGCGCGAAGGTGGACGCGAGCGCGACGCTGGGAAACGGCGTGGTCATCGGCGACAACGTGCGCATCCGAGAGGGGGCGGTCATCGGCGACTTCACGGTCATCGATGACAACTGCGTCGTCGGCGCGGACGCGCGCGTGAGCCACTCGGTGCTCTGGAGTGACACCTTCGTAGGCAAGCAGGCGACAATCTCCGGCGCGGTCCTGTGCCGCCACGTGGACGTCCGCTCGCGGGCCATCGTCGACGTCGGAGCGGTGGTCGGCGACGAGTCGGTCGTGGGGCAGGGAGCCCGCGTCGGGGCCGACGTGCAGGTCTTCCCGTACAAGCGCATAGAGGCGTCCGCGACGGTCAACTCGTCGCTGATCTGGGAGTCCACGGGCGTTCGCTCGCTCTTCGGCGACGCGGGCGTCCAGGGCCTCGTCGGTGTCGACATCACCCCCGAGCTGGCGCTCAAGGTCGCCGAGGCGTACGGGTCGCTGCTCCCCAAGGGCGGACACGTCGTCATCTCGCGAGACACGACGCGCGCCGCGCGGATGATCAAGCGGGCGATGATCGCCGGCCTCAACTCGGCGGGAATCCACGTCCGGGACCTGCGCGTCGCCGCGCCGTCGGTGAGCCGGTTCACGACGCAGAAGACCCGCTGTGTCGGCGGAATCCACATCTCGGGGTCGATGCGCGACCCGCAGTCGCTCGAGATCCGTTTCTTCGACAAGAACGGGCTGGACATCGCCCCCTTCGGCCAGAAGAAGATCGAGCGTCTCTACTTCCGTCAGGAGTACCGCCGCGCGTTCTTCGACGAGATCGGCGACATCATCTACCCGCCGCGGCCGATGGAGTACTACGGCGCCGCCATCCGGGACGTCGTCGCGAACTCGGGTCTGTCCGAGGACTGGCGCAAGGTGGTCGCCGACTTGGTGGGCGGGACCGCGTCGTTCATGCTCCCGCAGGTCGCCCACCCCTGGAACATCAACCTGATCGCGCTCAATGCCGTCGTGGACTCCGAGGCCGCCTCCGCGCCGTCCGAGGAGCCGGACGAAGCGGATGTCGAAGAGCTCGGGCGGGCGATCGAACTCTTCGGGGCGGATGTCGGCATCATCTTCGACTGGGGCGCCGAGCGGATCCGCCTCATCACCGAGGCCGGCTACCTGCTCGACGGCGACACGGCACTGCACGCGATGGTCGATCTGTGGTGCCGGACGTGCAGCGTCGACGGGACCATCGCGGTCCCGCTCGCCGCCTCCGAGGTCACCGATCGGATCGCCGCGACGTACGGCCGCACCGTGATCCGGCCTGGCCGGTCCCGGCGCGCCCTCGCCGAGGCCGTGTTGCACGGCGACGCGGAGTTCGCGGGCTCGATGAGCGGCGGGTTCATCTTCGGCGACTTCTTCCCGGCCTACGATGGCGTTCTCTCCACGGGGATGCTGGTGAGGATGCTCGCGACGACGGGCCAGAGCCTGGGCGCCGTGGTCGCAGGACTGCCGGAGTTCTTCAAGGTCGAGTACACCATCGCGTGCCCGGCGGACCGCAAGGGCGCCGTGATGCGCGCGGTCACCGAGCGTGCCTCCGAGCAGACCGCCGACCTGTCAGAAGGCGTGCGCGTGCGCTACTCGGACGGGTGGGCCCTCGTCCTGCCTCACTCCTCCGAGCCGTCCGTGTCGGTGTGGGCCGAGGGACCGAGCAGCACCGTCGCGGAGGCGCGCGCGTCGCAGTGGCAGCGCGTCGTCCAGGACGCCATCGTGTCCGGCTGAGCCGCGACCGCGTGGAAAAACACGCCACGAGCTGCTAGTCTATGGCAACCGCCTTGCTGTAGACCTTGGCAGGTCCGCATCTGCGGGCCCGAGTGGTCTGGCTGTTGCTGCAGCGCCGGGGCCGCAACATGGATGACCCTACACGCCTTGCCGCCGGAATCCTCCCGGCGACGAGGCGGGTTCGTAGTTTGACGGGTTCGGAGAACGGACGACGTGGAAGACCAGCTGATCACAGAAGGAGCTCGTGCCGAACGCCTGCGCCGCGCGCAGGAGCGTCGTCGTGCGCGCGGCGGTATCAGCGCGTGGCAGCCGTGGCAGCGGTGGACGCTGTGGGGCAGCATCGCGCTGGCCGTGCTGATGCTCGTGATCGTGCTCGTCGACGCGTTCAGCAGTGTCGGCCGGATCCATCCAGGCGTGACCGTCTCGGGCGTCAAGGTCGGCGGGATGACGCCGAGCGCGGCCGCAAGCGCGCTTGCTCTCGCGCTGCCGGCGAAGACCGAGCAGCCCGTCACCGTCGTCTACAAGAAGAAGACCTGGCAGGTCAAGCCGGGTGATGTGGGCCTGTCGTTCGACTACCCGGGTCTCGCGGACCAGGCGATGCAGGTCGGGCGTTCGGGAGGCGCGGCGTCATCGATGTGGCAGCGCGCGACCGCCTGGTTCGGCAAGCAGTCGCTCGAGGCGAGCCCGGTCGCGGATCCGGCCATGCTCTCGGTCGTGCTCGACAACGTCGCCTCCGGCACCAACGTCGCGCCCACGGACGCGAAGGTTGTCGTCAAGGGCACCAAGGTCACCGTCGAGCCGTCAGCGACCGGAATCGAGCTCAAGCGCGCCGCGATGTCGAGCGAGTTGCTCTCCACGTTCCTCGAGACCAGCCGGACCGTTGAGGCCCCGGTCGGCGTCGCACAGCCCGCTGTGAGCGACCAGGCGGCTGAAGATGCCAAGACCGTGGTCGAGAAGATGATCGCGGCACCGGTCACGGTGACCTTCTCGGACAAGAGTTGGACCTTCGAACCGGCCGAGATCGCGGAGCTCATCGCGTTCCGGACCGTCGAGGCGTCGGGCAACGCGAGCGGCAAGGCCGTGCTCGAGCCGTACGTTTCGGCCGAGGAAGCGTCGAAGACGATCGCGCCCAAGCTGGGCGCGGAGATCGGCAAGCCCGCCGTCGACGCCAAGTTCAAGACCAAGGCCGGCACCGTCACGATCATCCCGTCACAGCAGGGCGTGGGTCCCGACGTGGAGCTCCTGGCCGTCAACCTGACCGACACGCTGAAGGCGCCTGAGGGAACCGTTCGGTCGGTCGAGCTCAAGACCGCGATCACGGAGCCCAAGCTCACCACCGAGAAGGCCCGCGCTATGGGTATCGGCGGCCGCATCTCGACGTACACGACCACGTACGACTCGAGCAACAAGCCGCGCGTGAACAACATCCACACGCTGGGCGATGCACTCGACGGTAAGCTCGTCCCTCCGGGCGGCACCTTCTCGTTCAACAAGGCGGTCGGCGAGCGCACGGCCGAGAAGGGCTACCAGGAAGCCAACGCGATCGTGAACGGCAAGCTCGTGCCGCAGCTGGGCGGCGGGATCTGCCAGGTCGGCACGACGATGTTCAACGCCGTGTTCCTCTCGGGGCTGCCCGTCGTCGAGCGCCACAACCACTCGTTCTACATCTCGCACTACCCCAAGGGGCGCGACGCGACCGTCTCGTGGGACGGTCCCGACCTCAAGTGGAAGAACGATACCGACAACTGGGTGCTGGTCTCGGTGTCGTACTCGGACAGCTCGATCACGATCTCGCTCTACGGCACGGACCCCGGCTACGAGGTCACCTCGGAGACGGGACCGTTCACCAACGAGACGCCGTTCCCGACCGAGACGACCAAGGATCCGACCCTCGCTGCGGGCGTGAAGGTCGTCGAGGATCGCGGCGAGACGGGCAAGAAGTGCGTTGTGACGCGGACGGTGAAGAAGGGCGGTCAGGTGGTCCGGACCGACACCTTCACCTCGAACTACAAGCCCAAGGTCGAGGTCGTCCGCGTGGGCACCAAGGTGAAGGGTTCGAAGACGCCGACTGCCACGCCCACGCCGTAGGCAGCCGGTCGGCTTGAGGCCTCACGGCCGCAAGCGGGGAGAGCAGGGGGGACGCCGTGTACCAGCCCGAGTTGGAATCGATGGCACGGGGGGAGCTCGAGGCGCTCCAGCTCGCGCGACTCAAGCCGCTCCTGCAACGCGTCTACGACAACGTCGCGCTCTACCGCGCCAAGTTCGACGAAGCGGGCTTCGACCCGTCGAGCGTCGAGTCCCTCGACGACCTGCGCCGTGTGCCGTTCACGGTCAAGGATGACCTGCGTTCGGCCTACCCCTACGGGATGTTCGCCGCGCCGATGCGCGACATCGTCCGCGTGCACTCGTCGTCCGGTACCACCGGGCAGATCACCGTCGTCGGCTACACGCGCAACGACATCGACGTGTGGTCAGACCTCATGGCTCGCACCTACGCCTCGGCAGGCGCGACCCCCGATGACGTGGTCCAGGTCACCTACGGCTACGGGCTGTTCACCGGAGGGCTTGGCGCCCACTACGGCTCGGAACGCCTGGGCGCGCTGACGATCCCCGTGTCGGGCGGCAACACCAAGCGTCAGGTGCAGATCCTCAAGGACTTCGGCGTGACGGTGCTCGCGTGCACGCCGAGCTACGCGCTCCTCATCGGCGAGACCGCGTTGGAGCTGGGGATCGACCCGCGTGACCTGCCCCTGCGTGTCGGGGTCTTCGGCGCCGAGCCGTGGAGCGAGAACATGCGGCGCCAGATCGAACACGTGCTGGGAGTCACCGCGATCGACATCTACGGCCTGTCCGAGGTCATGGGCCCGGGCGTGGCGGCCGAATGCGTTCACCAGGCCGGTCTCCACGTCTTCGAGGACCACTTCCTGGTCGAGATCATCGATCCCGAGACGCTCGAGCCGGTGCCTGACGGCGAGTACGGTGAGGTGGTCTTCACGACGCTCACCAAGGAAGGCATTCCGGTCATCCGGTACCGGACCCGCGACATCTCGCGCATCATCCCGGAGGCGTGCACGTGCGGCCGGACGTTCCGCCGCATCGAGCGCGTGACCGGCCGCACCGACGACATGCTCATCATCCGCGGCGTGAACGTGTTCCCGAGCCAGATCGAGCAGGTGCTGGCGGGCATCGACGGCGTCGCGCCGCACTACCAGGTCGTCCTGACGAAGCGAGGCTCGCTCGACGCCGTCCAAGTGCAGGTCGAGGTCGCGCCCGATTTCGAGTTCGACGAGGTGCGCGAACTCGAACGGCTTCAGCGTCGGGTCAAGTCCGAGATCGAGTCGGCGCTCGCGGTCTCGATCGAGGTCAAGCTGGTCGAGCCCAAGTCCATCGCACGCAGCGAAGGCAAGGCGAAGCGCGTCGTCGACCTCCGTGACGAGCAGGAAGGTGCGTGATCGCCATGATCGAGCAGGTGTCAGTCTTCCTCGAGAACTCGGCCGGCCGGCTTGCCGAGTTGACCCGTGCGCTCGGCGACGCGGGAATCGACATGCGTGCCCTGATGGTGGCCGATACCGAGGAGTTCGGCGTCGTGCGGATCATCACCGACCGGCCGCGCCACGCGAAGGAGCTGCTCGACGAGACCGGGTTCAGCGCGACTTTGACGCCCGTGATCGCCGTCGAGGTGCCGCAGCGGCCGGGCGGGCTGGCCGACGCGCTCGAGGCGCTCGGAGCCGCCGGAGTGAACGTCGAGTACGCCTACTGCTTCGTGGAGCCGTCAGGTGACGCCGCGGTCGACGTGCTCAAGGTCGACGCGTCCGGCGCCGAGGAGGCCCTCCGGTCCGCGGGGTTCCGCGTGCTGGAGCCGGCCGACGTGTACGCGCCAGACGCGTCCTGATCCTCGTCCGCCGGAGGCTTGATCTCGGCGGCGAGCGACGAGATCGCGACCGCGTCCTCGGCCGCCGCGTAGCAGGTCGTGCGCACGGACTCCTCGCGCGCCCCGAGCGTGTTGGCGACGCCTTCGCCGAGCCGCGAGCAGACCACCATGCCGCCGTCGCGCGGCGTGTGGGGGAGGAGTACCAGGAACCGCCCGTCATCGAGGCGGGCGACCTCGTCGACCATACGGACGTCGCTGCGGATGTGGGCCGCGACGCCGCGCACCAATGCCCGCTGCCGAGAAGCCCTGAGCTCGGCGGTGAGCGACGGCGAGAGCGTGACGAGCACCAGCGCGAACGGCTCGCCGTAGCGCGCGAAGCGGGCGCGGGCCAGCTCGAGTGCGTGCGACGCGTAGCGCTGGTTGTAGACCCGGCTCCAGTCGTCGATCGTGTTGGAGTCGTCGTAGCGGGCGAAGATGTACTTCACGCGGCTGCACAGCTCGCCGCCCACGATGCCCACCAGACAGTAGGCTCCGATCCGCGTCAGGAGCATGAACATGATCCCCGTGCCCATGCCGTCGGTCGCCGCGAGCAGCGGCAGGCGCATGAGGATGTAGACGCCCGAGGCGAGTACGGCGGCGATGAGCCCGCCCTTGCGGCCGAAGTGGACCGCGACCACCAGTACCAGGAAGAGCATCAGCTGGGCGATCGCCTCGATGGTGCCGGGCCCGCCATTGGGCAGGGAGAGTATGAGCGCGCCGATGATCGCGACGGCGCCAACGACGATCACCAGCTGCTCGAATCGTGCGTACTTCATCACGCCTCCGTAGCGTGCCGACTTCCGGGCAAAGCGTAGTACACTTCCAGCTCGGCGGGGCATGGTCGTAGACCTGCTCGCTGCGCTTCGGCGCGGTGGTTGCTCCCCGGACCTGCCATGACCTCGACCCCCGACGGAATGAGTATGGCCCGAACCGACCTCGACATACCGAAGCCGACTCCGGCACGCGCTCAAGCGTCCGACTCACCGGCTCGCACCCTCACGCGGGCCGGGCGGGCGACGACCGCGCGCACGCGGCGTGCCCTCACGCACGGTATCGGCACGACGCGGCCCTCAGATGAGCGACTCGCCTCGAGTTGGATGCGGGCGGTCCTCGCGCTGCTGGTGGCCGTCACCGTCGTCTCCGCGCGGCCGGCACTCGCCGAGCAGTTGGGGAGCGACCGGGTCGACGGGACCGCCGCGTCCAAGCGGCATCTCGCGCTTCCGGGGCTGCCCGACGTGACCATGAAGGCCGGTGCGCTCGTCACGGGCGACGGCCGCGTGCTGTGGGCGCGCCAGCCCGACCAGAAGCGCGCGATGGCGAGCATCACCAAGATCATGACCGCGGTCGTGGCACTCGAGCACAGCGCGCTCGAGGACACGGTCACGATCCCTTCGGCGTCGGTACGCGTGGGAGAGTCCACCGCGTTCCTGCGAGCAGGGGAGCAACTGACCATGAACGAGGTGCTGCAGGCCCTCCTCGTGAAGTCGGGCAACGACGCTGCGGTCGCGATCACGCAGCACGTCGCGGGCGGCGACGAGGCGTTCGTGAAACTCATGAACCAGAAGGCCGCCGAGCTGGGCCTGAAGAACACGCACTTCGCCAACGCGCACGGCCTCGACGAGCCCGGCCACTACACCACCGCGAGCGATCTTGCCACGCTCTCGCGCTACGCGATGAGTAAGCCCGCCTTCCGGCAGATCGTGGGCCTTAAGCGGGTGACCATCGGCAAGGGCAAGCGTGCCGAGACGCTCGAGAGCACCGACCTGCTCATCGGCAACTACGCCGGCGCGATCGGCATCAAGACCGGCTTCACCAACGATGCGGGTTACTCGGTGGTCTCGGCGGCGGAGCGGGGCGACCTCACGCTCTACGCGGTCGTGTTGGGCACAGGCTCGGAGCTCCAGCGCTTCCGAGAAGCCCGCGAGCTGCTCGACTGGGGGTTCGCGCACTACCGCCAGCAGCAGCTCGCGTCGGCGGGCAGCGTGCTCGCCGAGGCGACCGTGGTGGACTATCTCGACCGCACGGTCCCCGTCGCGGTCTCGCAGGACACGAGCGTCTCGGTGCTCGACGTCAACGGGCCCATCACGCGCACGGTCACCGTCTCGTCGGTGGCAGCGCCGGTGAAGAAGGGGCAGCGGCTCGGCGTCGCGACCTTCACGCAGGGCGGCAAGATGATCGCGACGGTGCCGCTGCTGGCCACGCAGGACGTGCCGCGCCCCAACCCGCTGCAGCGCGTGCAGATCGCCGTCGTGCGGGCGTGGCGCAAGCTCTTCGGCTAGTCGCAAGCCGCTCGTCGCAAGGGCCCCGAAACACCGTCGGCCCAGTGCTATGGTGAGTGACGTGTTGTCTCAAACCAACCGATCGAAGGACGGAGTACGTGATGTCTGAGGAGTTGAAGCGCACGCCGCTCTACGAGGAGCATCTCGCTCTCGGCGCGCGCATGGTCCCGTTCGCGGGATGGGAGATGCCCGTGCAGTACGCCGGCATCATCGAGGAGCACAACGCCGTGCGCCGCTCGGCGGGCATCTTCGACGTGGGCCACATGGCCGAGTTCCGCGTCTTCGGCTTCTCGGCGTTCGACTTCCTCCAGCGCATGTTCACCAACGACCTGGCGAAGATCTCGGAGCTCGGGCATGCGCAGTACACGCTCATGCTCGACGACGACGGCCACGTGATCGACGACCTGATCGTCTACCACAGTGGCGATCTCGAGTACCTGGTCATCGCGAACGCGTCCAACCGCGACGTCGACTTCGCGTGGCTGTCCGAGCACGCCCCGGCCGACATCGAGCTCGTGGACGAGTCCGACCGCACGTCGCTCGTCGCGCTGCAGGGCCCTGAGGCCCTTCGCATCGTGAGCGAGCTCGCGGGCGAGGGCTGGGAGCCCCCCGCGCGCTTCACGATCGCCGAGGCGCGGCTCGACACGATCCCCGCGCTCGTCGCCCGCACGGGCTACACGGGCGAGGACGGCGTCGAGATCGTCACGGGAGCGGCGAACGCGCCGGCGTTGTGGCGAGCTCTGCTCTCGTTCGCCGAGGTGACTCCTGCCGGCCTGGGCGCGCGCGACACGCTGCGTCTCGAGATGGGCTACCCGCTCTACGGCAGCGACATGGACCGCACGGTCGATCCCATCTCGGCGGGGCTGGGATGGGTCGTCCCCAAGGCCAAGACCGGCTACATCGGCGAGGCCGCTGTCGCCGCCGTGCGCGAGACAGGACCGGCACGCAAGCTCGTCGGACTGCGCGTCGAAGGGGGCATCCCCAGGCACGGCATGCCCGTGTTGCACGAGGGCACCGAGGTCGGTAAGGTAGCGAGCGGTACCTTCTCCCCGACGCTTGAGACCGGCATCGCGACCGCGTACGTGCCCGCCGAGCTGAGTCAGCCCGGCACGGAGCTGCAGGTCGAAGTCCGCAAGAAGACACTGGCGGCCGTCGTGGTGAAGCCGCCGTTCGTCTCGTCCACTTCGCTGTCGGCGTAAGGTACGCGCCGTCACGTCCGTTCTCGAAGGGAGCGCTTGAACCATGGCACATCCGAGCGACAGAAAGTACTCCAAGGAGCACGAGTGGGTCGTCGTCGATGGCGACGTCGCGACCGTGGGCATCTCGGACTTCGCGCAGGACCAGCTCGGCGAGGTCGTCTACGTCGACCTGCCCAGCGTCGGTGACACGCTCTCGACCGGGGACGCGTTCGGCGAGATCGAGTCCGTGAAGTCGGTCTCGGAGCTCTTCGCCCCGCTCGCCGGCGAAGTCGTCGAGGTCAACGACGCGCTGGGCGACACGCCCGAGACGGTCAACTCGGACCCGCACGGCGACGGCTGGATGGTCAAGATCAAGGTGGACGACGCTAGCGAGCTCGACGGGCTTCTCTCCGCCGAGGAGTACGACGCGTTCATCACTGAGGGCTAGCCCTCTATGCGCTACATACCTGTCACGTGCGAACAGCGCGAAGCCATGCTTCGCGCTGTCGGCGTCAAGAGCGTCGACGACCTGTTCGAGGCCGTGCCCGAGTCGGTCCGGCCCGAGCAGCTCAACCTGCCCGACGGCCTGTCCGAGATCGAGCTGTCGGCGCATCTGAACGAGCTCGCCGAGGCGAACTTCTCGGCGAACGAGCTCGTGAGCTTCCTGGGCGCCGGCACCTACGACCACTACGTCCCGAGCATCGTGGACCACGTGGTGAGCAAGCCGGAGTTCTTCACGGCCTACACGCCGTACCAGCCCGAGATCAGCCAGGGTACGCTCCAGGCGATCTACGAGTACCAGTCCATGGCGTGCGGGCTGACCGGCATGGACGTCGCGAACGCGAGCATGTACGACGGCGCGACCGCGCTCGTCGAGGCCGCGCTGATGTCGTGTCGGCTGACCAAGCGCAGCCGCGTGCTCGTCTCGCGCTCGGTGCACCCCGAGTGGCGCCGCACGCTCGCGACGTACGCCGAGGCCGGCGTCATCACCGCCGAGGAGACCGCGCTCGAAGGCGGCGTGACCTCGAAGGACGCGCTCGCCGAGGCGCTCTCGGCCGGCGACGTGGGAGCGGTGCTCGTCTCGAGCCCCAACTTCTACGGCAACCTCGAGGACCTCGAGGCGATCGGCCAGCTCGCGCACGACGCGGGCGCGCTCTTCGTCGTCGGGACGAACCCGATCCTCCTCGGCATCATGGAGCCGCCCAGCGTGTACGGCGCGGACATCGTGGTCGCCGAGGGCCAGGCCCTGGGCAACGCGATGTCGTATGGCGGTCCCGGCCTGGGCGTCTTCGCCTGCCGCCAGGAGCACGTGCGGCAGATGCCCGGACGCCTGGTGGGACGGACCACCGACGTGGACGGCGCGAGCGCGTTCGTGCTCACGCTCTCCACCCGCGAGCAGCACATCCGTCGCGAGAAGGCGACGAGCAACATCTGCAGCAACCACGCGCTCAACGCGCTTGCGGCCGGAGCGTACCTCTCGGCGGTCGGCGTCGAGGGCCTGGCCGGCATCGCCCGCTCGTGCGTCGCCAAGGCGCACTACCTGCGCGACGCGTTGGTTGCGACCGGCAAGTTCACGGCCCCATGGGACGAGCCGTTCGGCTACGAGTTCACGCTCGCGTACGCGGGCGACGTGGCAGCGATGCAGGAGACGCTGCTCGAGGCCGGCTACCTGGCCGGCGTCGCCGTGAGCGACGCCGAGGCCGAGGCGCCGGGAGTCGACGCGGAGCTCGCCGCCAAGCTCGTCGTGTTCGCCGTGACCGAGAAGCGCACGCGCGCCCAGCTCGACGCGTTCGTGAAGGAGGTGGCGTCCCTGTGACCGAGAAGCTCGCCAACACGCCCGACGCCGCCCCCCGCCGCGGGCCGCGCTCGCTCATCTTCGAAGCCGGCTCGCCGGAGTCCCGCTGCGTCGAGGCACCGCCGCTCGACGTGCCGCTTCTACCCGTCAACGACCTGCTCCGCGGTCGCGCGCGCACGACGCCGCCTGTGCTTCCCAACGTCACCGAGCTCGAGATCATGCGCCACTACGCGCACCTCGCCTCGATGAACTTCGGCGTGGACTCGGGGATGTACCCGCTCGGCAGCTGCACGATGAAGTACAACCCGCGCATCAACGAGGACGCCTGCCGGCTCCCCGGCTTCGCCGCGCTCCACCCGTACCAGCCCGAGGAGACCGTCCAGGGCGCGCTTGCGCTCATGAATGGACTCGCCGACGCCCTCGCAGAGGTCAGCGGCCTGCCGGGCGTCACGCTGCAGCCCGCTGCCGGCGCTCACGGCGAGCTCACCGCGCTCATGGTCTTTCGGGCCGCGCACACCGCTCGCGGTGACGCGCGCAAGAAGGTCGTCGTACCCGACACGGCCCACGGCACCAACCCGGCATCGGTCACGATGTGCGGCTGGGAGACGGTCACGATCCCGAGCAACGAGGACGGCGGAGTCGACCTCGACGCGCTCAAGGCCGCGCTCGACACCGACGTCGCAGCGTTCATGCTCACCAACCCGAGCACGATCGGCCTGTTCGAGCCGCAGATCCTCGCAATCACTGAGGCCGTGCACGCAGTAGGGGCGTACGCGTACTGCGACGGCGCGAACCTCAACGCGATCCTCGGCAAGGCGCGCCCGGGCGACCTGGGCTTCGACGCGATGCACATCAACCTGCACAAGACGTTCTCGACTCCTCACGGCGGCGGCGGACCCGGCAGCGGTCCGGTCTGCGTCACCGAGGAGCTCGCGCCGTTCCTGCCGGGTCCGCTCCCGTACCAGAGCGACGACGGCGAGTACGGACTGGGCTGGCCCGAGCACACCATCGGCCGCGTCAAGGCCGGCTACGGCAACTTCGGCGTGCTCGTCCGCGCGTACGCCTACATCCGCGCGCTCGGCGGCGAGGGGCTCACCGAGGTCGCCGAGCAGGCGGTCCTCTCGGCGAACTACCTCAAGGTGAGGCTGCAGGACGCGTTCGACGTGCCCTACGGTGCCACGTGCATGCACGAGTTCGTGATGAGCGGCGCGCGGCAGAAGCGCGAGTACGGCGTGCGGACGCTCGACATGGCCAAGCGGCTGCTCGACTACGGGTTCCACCCGCCGACCGTGTACTTCCCGCTGCTCGTCGAGGAAGCGATGATGATCGAGCCGACCGAGACCGAGCCGCTCTCCGCGCTCGACGCGTTCGCCGAGGTCATGCTCACCATCGCCGAAGAGGCAGCGAACGATCCCGAGCTCGTGAAGGGCGCGCCGTACACGACGCCGGTCCGCCGCCTCGACGAGGCCGGCGCGGCCCGCAACCCGGACCTGCGCTACCGGCCGCCGGGGGAGTGACGCGCGACCCGTGTCCGCCACCTGGCGACTGCTGATCGACGACGGCCCGGCCGAGGGCGCCTGGAACATGGCCCTCGACCGGGCCGTTCAGCTCGCCCGCGAGGCGGGCGACGTGCCGCCCACGCTTCGGCTCTACGGCTGGAAGCGTCCGACGGTGACGCTCGGACGGTTCCAGAGCGCCGACGGTGTCGACCTGCCCTTCTGCGCCGAGGCTGGCATCGACGTCGTGCGCCGCTTCACCGGGGGGCGCGGCGTCCTGCACGACGACGAGGTCACGTACTCGATGGTCGCGTCGACCGCCGACGGCGTGCCGCGCGGCGTCGCGGCGTCGTACCGGGCGCTGAGCGCGGGTCTGGTGGAGGCGTATCGGGCGCTCGGTGTCGCCGCGGAGCTCACGCCGCGGCCCCGAGGCTCGGGCGCCTCGTCGGCGTGCTACCTGCACGCGACGCAAGCGGATCTTTCGCTTGGTGCGGCCAAGCTCTCCGGCTCGGCGCAGGTCTGGTACCGCGAGACCGTCCTCCAGCACGGTTCGTTCACGCGCACCCGCGACACCCGCCGAGAAGCCCGCGTTTTCGGCCTCGGGCCGGAGGACGAGGCGCGGCTGGCGGCAGAGACGTCCACGCTCGCGGATGCGCTGGGCTGCGCGCCGGCGCGCCAAGCCGTGATCGACGCGATCGTCGCCGGCGTGGAGGAGGGACTGGGCGTACGGCTCGAAATCGGGACACTGCGAGACGGCGAGCGTCGACTCGCGGATGACCTGCTGCGGGAGGCCCGCGAGGTCGAGACGGTACCGCGGCGTGTCAGAGACTCAAGCTAGAGTGCAGCTAGAGCGTCCGAAGCCGCGGTGCTTACGGTACAATCGGTGGTGACGTCGAGAGGGAGGCGGCTCATGAGCGACAGCGAGGAGCGGGACGACGTTCTGCTCGACTTGGAGAGCAAGACCAACGAGGAGCTTCGCGGCATGCTCGACGAGCTCTACGCTGAGGAGCAGCGGGTCTCGTACCGCAGACGCGTGCTGCACGGGAAGATCGACATCCTTCGCGCCGAACTCGTGCGTCGCCTGAAGGCGAACCGCGAGGCGGGGGAGGACGTCATCAGCGCCCGCGACGTCGATCGGCTGATCGACATCCTCGCCAACGACCTGCGCGGCGTCTCCCGATACGACGTGACGACCGGCGAGGACGAGGACGACGAGTTATAGGGCGTCTGCACGCGCGGGCGCTACCGACGAAGGAGGACGTGTGGCCAGCAGCATCAACGAGCGACTCAAGCAGCTTCTTGAGGACCTGACGAGCGATCCCGTCGAAGAGCGCGTGGTCGAATACGTCATCCGAGAGGTCCACAACGGCCGCACGCTCATGGAAGTCATCAACGACCCGTACGTTCGCAACCGCTTGAGCGACGAGAAGCGCGAGGAGATTCTGCAGAACCCCGAGATCCTCGACGCGCTCGAAGAGGAGATCCACTCGGCGTTCCGCGCTCCCGACATCGGTTTCTCGAGCTGACGTGATCCTGAGAGGTGAGTCCCGCCATGTCTGAGTGCCCCGCATGCGGTGCAGAGGTCAAGCCCGACGATCGGGTCTGCCCGGCGTGCGGCGTGGAGCTCTCCGGCGCGACCGCCTCGTTCGAGCCGGTCGGGGTCGCCGAGGCGGGCGGTAAGCGTACCGCCGAGGACGTCGACGGGCCCGTGCTCATCGTCCGCAAGGGTCCGCAACCGGGGGAGCGCTTCTTCATCGACCGCGCCCGCCTGACGATCGGCCGCGACCCCGAGAGCGACATCTTCCTCAACGACATGACCGTCTCGCGCACCCACGCGGTGATCGAGGCGTCCGGCGGCTCCGTGCACGTCACGGACTCCGGATCGCTCAACGGCACCTACCTCAACGGTGACATCGTCGAGTCGGCCACCCTTGCCGACGGTGACGTGGTGCAGATCGGCACGTTCCAGATGGTCTTCCTCGGCGGATCGTAGGGAGCATCGATGACGGGTCGCGACTATCTGACGATCGGAGAGGTCGTCCAGCGGCTGCAGGGCGCCTACCCCGACCTCTCCATCTCCAAGGTGCGCTTCCTCGAGGAAGAGGGGCTCGTTGCCCCCGAGCGCACCGCCGGCGGCTACCGGAAGTTCTCGCAGGCCGATATCGCGCGGGTCGAGATGATCCTGCGCCTGCAGCGCGAGCACTTCCTCCCCCTCGCGGTCATCCGCGAGAAGCTCGCGGACTTCGATCGCGGGCGCATCCCTCCGGAGCTTCAGCGCAGCCCGGTCGGCATGACCGAGCCCCTGCCGCTGGTGGCCGAGGATGAGGGACCTCTCGCGCTCGAAGATGCGCCGTCGGCACTGGGTATCCCCGTGTCGTTCCTGCGCGAGCTCGCCGAGTTCGGTCTGGTCATCGTATTCAAGACCGACGACGGCGCCGACGCGATCTCGCGCGGTGACGTGCAGATCGCGCACGCTGCCTGGGAGCTTCGTCGCTTCGGCGTCGAGCCGCGCCACCTGCGCATGTACGAGAACTTCTCGGAGCGCGAGGCGACGCTGTTCTCGCAGATCCTGATGCCCGCGTTCAGGCACCGGACGCCCGAGACCAAACAGAAGCTCGCCGAGACCCTCGTCGAGCTGGGCTCGCTCACCGACGAGCTGAAGAGCCGCCTGCTCAGGCGCGCCTTGGGCAAGGCCTTCGAGGATCTCTCGTAGGATGACGGCGTCGGCCGACACCGCCGGTCCCGGACCCGCCGACGCGGGGCTGGGACACCCCCCGCTCGACCAGATCCCCTTCGCGCACGCGAGCGAGCGCGTTGCCGCCGAGATCCTCGACTTCTACCGCATCCGCTGGGAATACGAGCCCAAGACCTTCCCGATCGAGTGGGACGGCAAGGGCAACGTGATCGCGTCCTTCACCCCCGACTTCTACCTGACCGACTTCGACGTCTACATCGAGCTCACCACCATGAGCCAGAAGCTCGTGACCAAGAAGAACCGCAAGGTCAGGCGCTTGAGGGAGCTCTACCCCGACGTGAACGTCAAGATCTTCTACCAGAAGGACTTCCGGAGACTGCTCGCTCGCTTCGGCGTGCCGTCGGAGCCGGTGTCGCATGCCGACGGCGGCGGCGTCGTCGCGTCGTCCGGGGATGGCGCCACGTGACCGTCGAGCTGCCGTCTTCCTGTGATCGCGTGCTCCTCGACCGCGCCGCCATCGACGCGAAGGTCGCCGAGCTCGGTGGGCAGCTCGCAGAGGACTACCGCGGACGTGACCTGCGACTGATCACGGTGCTCAAGGGAGGCCTGTTCTTCACCGCCGACCTGTGCCGGGCGATCGATGCGCCGCTCAAGCTCGACTTCCTGGCCGTCTCGCAGTACACCGCCGGTGTCGGCGGGGCCGTTCGGGTGACCAAGGACCTCTCCGACGACATCGACGGTGCCGACGTCGTGCTCGTTGAGGACGTGGTCGACACCGGATTGACCGTCAACTACGTGCTGTCGCTGCTCCGTGCGCACTCACCGGCGAGCCTTGCGGTGTGCGCGTTGCTCGACAAGCCCGCGCGCAGGATCGCAGAGGTCCCGATCGCGTACCGAGGGTTCACCATGCCCGACCGCTTCCTGGTCGGCTACGGGCTGGACCTCGAGGGTCGCTATCGGAACCTGCCCTGCATCGCGACCCTTCGCGACGAGGCGGTCCTCGCGTGATGGCCAGGCGCCTGCGGCTGGCGATCTTCATGCTGCTCGGGGTCGTCGTTGCGGGCACCCTCGGCTACATGGTCATCGAGCGCTGGTCGTTCATCGACGCGATCTACATGACCGTCGTCACGGTGGGGACCGTGGGCTTCTCGGAGGTCCATCCGCTGTCCTCCGCGGGCCGGGTGTTCACGATGGCGCTCATCCTCTCCGGGGTCGGCGCGCTCGGCTTCGCCTTCGGGCAGTTCGTCGATTTCACGTTGGAAGGGCACCTGCAGGGCATGCTGGAAGGACGACGTATGGACAAGCTCATCGAGGAGACGTCAGGCCACACGATCGTCGCCGGACTCGGCCGCGTCGGCGCGGTCGTGGCGCAGGCCCTCGAGGAAGAGGGCGCACCGTTCGTGGTCGTCGACAGCGACCCCGAGCTCGCGCAGGTCGCGCGCGAGCACGGGTGGCTCTACCGCATCGGCGACGCGACGGAGGAGGAGGTCCTGATCGAGGCGGGCGTGACGCGCGCCGGAAGCCTCGTGACCGCGCTCTCCGGCGACGCCGAGAACCTTTTCGTGACCGTGAGCGCCCGCGCGCTCAATCCTTACATCTTCATCGTCGCGCGCTCTTCGCACCAGACCACCGAGGGAAAGCTGCTCAAGGCAGGCGCGAACCGCACGATCACGCCCAACGTCATCGGTGGTCGCCGCATGGCCTCGATGGTCCTGCACCCGACCGTCTCGGACTACCTCGACATCGTCACAGGGGGGGAGGGTGTCGAGTTCCGGCTGCAGGAGGTCGAACTGTCAGGCGGTTCCGTCTTCGAGGGTCGAACTATCGCCGAGAGCCGCATCCGCGAGACGACCGGCGCCCAGGTCGTCGCGGTCGTACACCCAGACGGTGGCGTCGACGCGAACCCGTCGGCCGCCTCGGTGCTGAGAGCGGGGGACCGGCTCGTCGTGCTCGGGACGCTCGAGCAGGTCGCGTCGCTCGCCGATGGTGCGTGCGTCATCAAGCAGTGATCGTCACACCCCGCGCCCGGGGTGTTTCAGGTACCCTATCCAAGACCGCACGACCGTGCCGAGGAGGACCCGTGGATCTGAGCTCCTACATTCGCGACATCCCGGATTGGCCCAAAGAGGGCGTCATCTTCAAAGACATCACCCCACTGCTCGCGAGCCCGGAGGGCTTCAAGCAGAGCATCGACACGCTCGCCGACGCGTACGCCGACGCCGGCGTCACCAAGGTCCTCGGCGCTGAGGCCCGCGGCTTCATCTTCGGAGGCGCGCTCGCGTATCGTCTCGGCGCCGGCTTCGTGCCGGCGCGCAAGCCGGGCAAGCTGCCCTGGAAGACCACGTCGGTGAGCTACGACCTGGAGTACGGCACCGACTCGCTCGAGGTGCACGCCGACGCGCTCGGTCCCGACGACGTGGTGCTCATCGTCGACGACGTGCTTGCGACCGGCGGCACGGCCGCGGCGAAGGCGGAGCTCGCCGCCGCGACCGGCGCGACGGTCGCCGGATTCGCCTTCCTCATCGAACTCGACTTCCTCGGCGGGCGCGACAAGCTTCCCGCAGGCAAGATCATCTCGCTCATCCACGTCGAGTAGTCGCCCGTTCGGGCGGTTGAGAGGCCCTCGGTGGTATCATGAGGGCGTCCGGCCGCCCGACGCGGGCGGTACCTCGAGTCGTAGCCGAGTCGCAGCAGGAGGTCGGGGTGCGGGCCGTACCTCACTCAGCAGTCGCGCGCATCGCCGCGGCCGCCCTCTCCGTGGTTCTCCTCGCGGGTTCTGTCGCGCCCGCGTTCGGCGCCCCCGTCACCAACGCCAAGATCGAGGCGAAGCGTGCCGAGGCGGAGGCCGCCGCGAAGAAGCTCGACCAGCTGGCGACTGACCTCGAGATGCGCTACGAGGAACTCGGGCAGATCGAGGAGGCCGTCGCCGACACCCGTGCGCGGATCTCGCAGGCGGAGAGCGAGCTGTCGAGCGCGACGGCCGAGGTCGACCGGTCCGAGTCGCTGCTCAACATGCGTGCGATCAACATCTACCGCTCGGGGCCGGTCGACATCGTCGCGGTGTTCGTGGGCGCGACCGACTTCCAGGACTTCATCTCCCGCCTCGACATGATGCGCCGTATCGGTCGCAACGACGCATCGCTCGTCGCGGCGGTCAAGGACGCCCGACAGCGCGTCGTGACCGCCAAGCAGGCGCTCGAAGCGCGCCAGACCGAGCAGGTCGCGCTGCGGGACCAGGCGCGTATCAAGCAGACCCAGGTGCAAGAGGCGCTCGAGGCCCAGCAGGCGTACCTCAACACGATCAACTCCGAGCTCAAGAAGCTCATCGCCGCGGAACGGGAGCGGCAGGAGCGGTTGGCTGCCGAGCGCGCTCGCGCCGCCGCGGCGGCCGCACGGGCAGCTGCGGCGCGTTCGGGCAAGACGCTCCCGTTCGACGAGGCCAAACTCGGTGCGGGCCATCCCGAGGCGGTCGAGCTCGCCAAGAAGTATCTGGGTGTCCGCTACGTCTGGGGCGGGACGACGCCCTCGGGGTTCGACTGTTCCGGCCTGATGCTCTACGTCTACGCGAAACTCGGCGTGAGCCTGCCGCGCACGAGCCGGTCGCAGTTCCACGCGGGCGCCTACATCCCGCCCGACCGGCTCGACCTGCTCAAGCCGGGCGATCTCGTCTTCTTCGGCGTGAATGCCGATCCGGACCTGATCCACCACGTGGGGATGTACTGCGGCGACGACCAGTTCATCCATGCCCCTGCGTCGGGAGACGTCGTGCGGATCACGTCGCTGTCCGGCCGTATCGAGAGTCGAGGCGACTACGTCGGTGCGGCTCGGCCCTAGGCCTGGGACGGGGTCTGGCCTCGGTTCGGTCGCCCGCGGGAAACCAGGTACTGCGTCCGAGCGGGTATCGCGGTCCGGATATGCGTCGGCGCGCGCCTGATACGGCGCTCTACCAGCGTAATCGCGGTAGTTCCGTGTGGTATCATGCGGCCTACGCCGCACCGGCGGACCGAGTGAGAGGACGCGCGTGAGCCGCACGCTGCTGTCGGGGAACGAGGCGGTGGCCCAGGGCGCCTGGGAAGCCGGAGCGACGGTGGGGGTCGGGTACCCGGGTACCCCGTCCACCGAGACGCTGCAGCGCTTCGCGCGCCTGCCGGGCGTCTACGCCGAGTGGGCCCCCAACGAGAAGGTCGCACTCGAGGTCGCAGCGGGTGTTTCGCTGGTTGGTGGGCGCGCGCTCGTCACTATGAAGCACGTCGGTCTCAACGTCGCCGCCGACCCACTGTTCACGCTTGCCTATACGGGCGTCGGCGGGGGACTCGTGATCCTGGTGGCCGACGATCCGGGCATGCACTCCTCCCAGAACGAGCAGGATTCGCACAACTACGCCGCGTTTGCCCGCGTTCCCATGCTCGATCCGTCCGATTCAGCGGAAGCCCTGTCGTTCACCCGCGAGGCGTTCGGGCTCTCGGAGCGGTTCGACGTGCCGGTGCTCGTGCGCTCGACGGTGCGGGTGAGCCACGCGAAGTCGCTCGTCGAGACCGGGTCCCGCCCCGACGCACCGGCGCCGAGCCCCTACAAGACCGACCCCGCGAAGTGGGTCATGATGCCGGCGATGGCGCAGCGGCGTCGTCTCGATCTCGATCGCAGGATCGCCGAGCTCACCGACTTCGCCGAGGACACGCAGCTCAACCGCATCGAGATCCGCGACGCCGAGGTCGGCATCGTGTGCTCCGGCGTCTCGTACCTCAACGTGCGTGAAGCTCTCCCTGAGGCTTCGACCCTCAAGCTCGGCCTGACCTTCCCGCTGCCGCCCAAGAAGCTCGCCGAGTTCGCCGAGAAGGTCGATCGGCTCTACGTGGTCGAGGAGGCGGACGACTACCTCGCGCGTTCCGTACGCTCGCTCGGCGTCGCGGTCGAGCCGCTGCCGCTCCTGCCGCGGGCGGGGGAGCTGACGCCAGGCGCGGTCCGAGCCGCCTTCGGGCTCGAGCCGCCACCGACGCGTGAGGCCGACGACTCGCTCCCGCCGCGCCCGCCGCTCATGTGCCCCGGCTGCCCGCACCGGCCGGTGTTCCACGCGTTCCGCAAGGCGCGCGCGGTCGTCACCGGTGACATCGGCTGCTACACGCTCGGCGCGCTCAAGCCGCTTGCGGCCATGGACACGTGCGTGGACATGGGCGCCTCGATCGGGATGGCCCACGGCGCCGACCTGGGCGGCGGGACGGCCGAGCGCCCGATCGTCGCGGTGATCGGCGACTCGACCTTCGCGCACTCCGGCATCACGGCGCTGATGAACACCGTGTACAACGGCGGCGGCGGTACCGTGGTGATCCTCGACAACCGCATCACCGCGATGACCGGACACCAAGGCAACCCGATGAACGGGATCACGCTCCAGGAGCGGCCGTCTCACGAGGTCGACCTGGTCGGCCTCGTCCGGGCGCTCGGCGTCAACCGCGTCCGCTTGGTCGACCCCCATGACCTTTCGGCCGTCGCCGCCGCCATCGCCGAGGAGACCGCGTCTCCCGAGCTCTCGGTCATCGTCTTCAGGGCGCCCTGCGCGCTGCTGATCAAAGAGAAGTCCGACCCCTACGCGGTCGACGACGACCTGTGCGCGAAGTGCGGCGCCTGTATTCGGCTGGGGTGTCCCGCCATCGGCAAGGACGAGCGGACCTCTAAGGCGTTCATCGACCTCGCGACGTGCGTCGGCTGCGGCCAGTGCGTGCAGGTCTGCAAGTACGACGCGATCGTCCACGCCGGGCCCGCGTGCGACTTCAAGGGGGCCGACGCCTCATGACGACCACGACGGTGATGCTGTGCGGCGTCGGTGGGCAGGGCACGATCCTGGCGGCCGATCTGCTCGCCAAGACCGCGGCCGCCGCCGGGCTCGAGGTCAAGCTCTCCGAGGTTCACGGCATGTCGCAGCGAGGCGGGAGCGTCGACACGGTGGTGAAGTTCGGCGAGGAGGTGTTCTCGCCGGTGACCGACCCCGGGTACGTCGATCATCTCGTCGCGTTCGAGGTCATCGAGGCCATGCGGCGCGTCCAGTACGTCAAGCCCGAGGGCAGGCTCCTCGTCAACCCGCGCTCCATCAGGCCCCTTCCCGTGCTCACGGGTGACCTGCCCGTGCCGCACGGCCTGCAGGCCGTGCTCGCGCACGAGGGTGCGATCTTCATCGATGCCGACGAGCTCGCCTGCGAGGCGGGCAGCCCCAAGTCTGCGAACGTCGTGCTCATGGGCGCCCTGTCGACAGGACTCCCGTTCGACACGGAGCTGTGGCGGGAGGTCATCTCGGCGAGGGTGCCGCCCACCACCGTGGAGGCAAACCTGAGCGCGTTCGAACTCGGTCGCCGTGCATGCCTGGAAGGGGAGTGCGCACTGTGAACGTCAAGCAGCTGAGCGTCTTCATCGAGAACAAGGCCGGTCGGGTCAGCGAAGTCACGGACACGCTCGGCCGCGCGGGCATCAACATCCGCGGATTCTCCGTCTCCGACACCGCGGACTACGGCATCATCCGGCTCGTCGTGGATGATCCCGACGGGGGCCGCGACGTGCTCCACGACGCCGGTTTCGCGGTCAAGGTGAGCGACGTGCTCTGCATCGATCTTCCCGACGTGCCTGGAGGGCTCGCAGGCGTGCTCAAGGTGGTCTCGGATGCCGGCGTCAACATCGAGTACGTCTACTCGCTCATCTCGACGTTCGTGGTGATCAACGTCTCGGATATCGAGCGGGCGGTTGCGCTGCTGCGCGACAAGCCCATCAAGCTCGTCACACAAGAGGACATCGCGCAGGCCTAAACCGAAGAGCCGCGCGGGGGACAAGGAGGTAGGGGACCATGAGAGGACGGACGCTTCGACTTGCGTTCGGAGTGCTGGAGGCCGCGCTGGCCGCAGCACTCGCTGTGACCCTCGTCGGGTGCACGGCGACGAAGAGCACGACGTCTGAGACCCAGACGAGCAAGGCGGCAAGTGGGGAACCCATCAAGATCGGCGCGATCGTATCTCTGACCGGCACGTACGCTGGCCTCGGCGAGCCGGAGAAGAATGCGATCGAGATGGAAGTCAAGCGCATCAACGAGGCGGGCGGCATCAACGGACGCCCCATCGAGGTCATCATCGAGGACGACGGCACGGACAACACCAAGGCCGTCTCGGCAGCGACCAAGCTCATCGATCAGGACAAGGTCGTCGCCATCATCGGAGCCACCGGCACCGGCCAGTCCATGGCCATTCGCAACGAGATCGACCGTGCCGGCATCCCTCAGGTCTCCATGGCGGGCGGTAACGCCATCACCGGGCAGTTCGACAAGCTCGTGTTCCAGACGCCTTGGAGCAACGCGATCGTCGTGCCCTACACGCTCGAATACCTGAAGAAGCAGGGCATCACCAAGATCGGGCTGATCAGCGACTCGGGCGGCTTCGGCAAGGACGGTCAGGCCATCATCGTCAAGGAGGCCCCGAGCTACGGGATCACCGTGGTGGCGGACGAGACGTTCAACCCGGGTGACGCGGACATGACCGCGCAGCTCACCAAGATCAAGAACTCCGGGGCCGAAGCGGTGGTCATGTGGACCGCCGGCAAGGAGGCCGCGATCGTCGCGAAGAACGCGAAGGACCTCGGCCTGACGATCCCACTCTACGGAAGCCACGGCAACGCGCGCCTCGAGTTCATCCAGGGCGCCGGCGCGGCAGCCGAGGGCGTGCGTATCGCCGCGGGACACGTCCTCATGCCTGAGACCTACGGCACCGAGACTCCCGAGTACAAGACGGCGACCGCTTTCATCGACAACTACGAGACGGCGTACGGGCAGCCTCCGAGCACGTTCGCGGGGCACGCGTACGACGCGCTCTACCTCATCACCAACGCCGCAAAGAGCATCAGCGGCGAGATCACGCCCGCCAGCCTCAGAGACGCCATCGAGAAGACGAAGGCGTTCGCGGGCATCGGCGGCTCGTTCAACTACTCGGCCACCGATCACAGCGGCCTGACCGAGAAAGACCTGACCATGTACGAGATCAAGGGCGGCGACTGGAGTCTCGCCCCGCAGTAGATGGCAGCGGGCCGGGGCGGCTTCGGCCGTCCCGGCCCCTTCGAGAAAGTGGTGGATCGATGCTTCGCACACGCACCATCGCGATCGTGCTTGCGGCGCTCGCGCTCGGCGCGCTGCTCCTTGCGGGCTGCTCGGCGAGCTCGAGTGGGAGTGGCGGCGAGCAGGCCGCGTCCTCAGAGCCGATCAAGGTCGGGGCGATCCTCTCGCTCACCGGTCCGTACGCCGCGCTCGGCACCGCCGAGAAGAACGCGCTCGACCTCGAGGTCAAGCGGATCAACGACGCCGGCGGAATCGACGGCCGCAAGATCGAGGTACTCATCGAAGACGACGCAACCGACGAGGCCAAGGCCGTGACCGCGGCGACCAAGCTCATCGAGCAGGACAAGGTCGTAGCGATCCTGGGCGCCTCGGGTACCGGCCAGTCCATGGCGGCGCGCACGGTCATCGACCGCGCCGGCATCCCGCAGATCTCGATGGCGGGCGGCAACGCGATCACCGGCAAGTTCGACAAGCTCGTGTTCCAGACCCCGTGGACCAACGCGATCGTCGTGCCGTTCGTGCTCGACAAGATGGCCGCCGACGGCCACAAGAAGATCGCCGTGATCAGCGACAACGGGGGATACGGCAAGGACGGTCTCGCCATCATCACGACGGCGGCGCCGGAAGCGGGCATGACGATCGTGTCCAACGAGACCTTCAAGCCGGGCGACACGGACTTCGCTGCGCAGCTCACCAACGCCAAGAACTCGGGCGCCGACGCGATCCTGCTCTGGACCGCCGGCAAGGAGGGTGCAGCCATCGTCAAGCAGGCGGATTCGCTGGGTCTCACCCTGCCGATGTATGGCGGCTCCGGCCAGGCCAAGGCCGAGTTCCCGACCGGCGCGGGTCCCGCCGCCGAGGGCTTCATCTTCGGTACCGGCAAGAGCCTGGTCCCTGCGAACTGGGGCGAGGGCACCGAAGAGTTCAAGACCGTGAACGACTTCGCCACCCGCTACAAGGAGGCATACGGCAGCGATCCCGACATCTTCGCCGGGCACGCGTTCGACGCGATCCTGATCCTGAGCGACGCCATCAAGCGCAGCGGCGGAGACGTGAGCCCCGCGGCCCTGCTGAAGGCGGTAGAGGAGACCAAGGACCTCGTCGGGTTCGGTGGCGCGTTCACGTTCTCGCCGACCGACCACAACGGCCTGACCAAGGAAGACCTCTCGCTCTACAAGATCGAGAACGGCACGTGGGTCCCCGTCAAATGACGAAGCCGACGATGACGGCGAGCTGAGCCCGTGGCGGCCCTGCTCCAGTTCCTCATCGCCGGCCTCAAGAACGGCGCCATCTACTCGCTTGTGGCCCTCGGGTTCACCATCGTCTTCGCGGCGACCGGGGCGATCAACTTCGCCCAGGGCGAGTTCTTCATGCTCGGCGGGATGCTCGGCGTGTTCTTCGTGCACCTCGGGCTTCCCTTGCCACTCGCCGTCCTGGCGGCGGTCCTCGTGACCGCCGCCATCGGCGCACTCTTCGAGATTCTCGCCATCCGTCCGATCGGGGGCGGCGACCCGTTGCGCATCATCATGGTCACTATCGGCGGGTCCGTCGTGCTCAGGCAGCTCGCCCTCCACGTCTTCGGGCCGGACGAGGCGGCGCTGCCATCCTTCACGCAGGCGGAGTCCATCAAGTTCGCCGGTGCGGCCGTCGAATGGCAGACCGTGTGGATCTGGGGCCTGACCGCCATCGCGGTCGCCGCACTCTTCTTCCTGTACCGCCGCACGGTGTTCGGCCGGGCGATGCGCGCCACCTCGGTGAGTCCTGCCGCCGCGCGACTCGTCGGCATCGACACGCGCCTCATGGTGACCGCGTCCTTCGCGCTGGCAGCCGCGCTGGGCGCCGTCGCGGGGCTCGCGGTGGCGCCGCTCACCCAGACCGCGTTCGACGTGGGCGCGGGTATCGGCGTGAAGGGGTTCTCGGCGGCGATCCTGGGCGGGCTCGGGAACCCGGTCGCGGCGGTCGGGGGAGGACTCGTGCTCGGGCTGCTCGAGAGCCTGACGGCGGGCTACATCGACCCGACCTACAAGGACGCGGTGGCGCTCGTCGTGCTGCTGCTGGTCCTCTTCGTGCGGCCCCAGGGGCTGTTCGGAGGCAAGGGGAGGGAGAAGGTGTGATGGGCGGACGCGGACTCAGGCTCGCGGTGCCGCTCGTGGCGGCGGCGATCGTCGCCGCGCTGCCCTTCGTCGTCACCGACAGCTTCCTGCTCAAGGTCTTCACGTACGTGGGGCTCAACGTCATCGTCGTGACCGGACTCGCGCTGTTGTTCGGCTACGCGGGACAGGTGTCGCTCGGTCACGCGGCGTTCGTGGGGCTCGGCGCGTACACCTGCGCGATCTTCACGACCAAGCTCCAAGCGCCGTGGCCCGTCGCGTTCGCGGCTGCGGGCGGGGTGGCCGCGCTGGGCGGGCTCGTGCTCGCGTTGCCGAGCCTGCGCCTGAAGGGGCACTACCTCGCCATGGCCACCCTCGGCTTCGGGGAGCTCGCCTCGCTCGCGTTCACCGAGGCCACGCCGCTGACCGGCGGCGTGGACGGTTTCACGGGTATCCCGTTCCCGACGATCGGCGCGCTCACGATCCGCACGCCGGCGGGACTGTACTGGCTCGTCTGGGGCGTCGCAGGCGTCGCACTGTTGCTCTCGGCGAACCTGGTCTCGCTCCGCCCCGGCCGCGCCATGCGCGCGTTGCACGGGAGTGAGCTGGGCGCGACCGCGTGTGGCGTCGACCTCGTCGGCATCAAGGTCCGCGCGTTCGTGGTCTCGGCCGCGCTCGCGGGGCTGTCCGGCGCGCTGTACGCGTCCGTCGTGGGCTTCGTGTCCCCGAGCGTGTTCACGGTGGGCGCCTCGGTGAGCTTCCTGGCCATGGCTGTCATCGGCGGGACGGGCTCGCTGGCGGGACCGGTGCTCGCGGCGGCGCTGCTGACGCTCATCCAGTACGTCGACGCGCTCATCCCGGGAATCTCGCGCGATGCGGCGCAGGTCGTGCAGGCCTACCAGCCCGACGTGTACGGCTTGCTCATCGTGCTCGTCGTGCTGTTCGCACCGGGCGGCATCGGATCGCTGTGGCGCCGGCGCCCCGCGAAGGGCGGTGACCCCGGATGAGCCTGCTGCAGGTCAGAGACGTAACCAAGCGCTTTGGCGGCCTCACCGCGGTCGACGGCGTCTCCTTCGACGTTCACGAGGGCACCATCAAGGCCCTCATCGGTCCCAACGGCGCCGGCAAGTCGACGCTCTTCAACGCGATCACCGGCTTCGATCGCCCCGACTCCGGCTCGGTGCGCTTCGACGACGCGGAGATGGTGGGACGGCCCGCGCGCGACGTCGTGCGCCGCGGCATGGCCCGTACGTTCCAGAACACGCAGCTCTTCGACGAGATGACCGCTGCCGAGAACGTCATGGTCGGCGTCCAGGCGCACCAGCCCTCGGGCTTCCTGAGCGCGGCCCTGCGCCTCCCGACGGCGATTCGCCAGGACCGCGACGCCGAGCAGACCGCCGGACGTCTGCTGCGCCTCATCGGCATCGACGAGTGGGCCGAGACCCCCGCGACCGACCTGCCGGCGGGTATCCGCCGCCTGCTCGAGATCGCGCGGGCGCTCGCGACCGAGCCGCGCCTGCTCCTGCTCGACGAGCCGGCCGCCGGCCTGAACGGCGTCGAGACGCGCGAGCTGGTCGACACGCTGTTCCGCCTGCGCGACCAGGGGATCACCGTCCTCGTCGTCGAGCACGACATGGGGCTCGTCATGGAGGTGTCCGACGAGATCGTCGTCATCGACCGCGGCCGCAAGATCGCCGAGGGACCCCCGCGCATGATCCAGAAGGATCCCGCGGTCATCTCGGCGTACCTGGGCGAGGAGGTCGACGATGACTGACGGCGCCCTGCTCTCGCTCGAGGGGGTCCATGCGGGCTACGGGCGCACCGCCGTGCTACGCGGGGTCGACGTCACGGTCGGCGCCGGCGAGCTCGTCGCGCTCATCGGCGCGAACGGCGCCGGCAAGTCCACCCTGCTCAAGACGGTCGTGGGCGTGCTCGCACCCAGCGCCGGCCGGGTGGTCTTCGACGGCCGCGACGTCTCCGGTTCGCGCCCGGAGCGGCTCGTGCGCGAGGGCGTCGCGCTCGTGCCCGAGGGCCGGATGCTGTTCGGCCCCATGACGGTCGCCGAGAACCTCGAGCTCGGCGCGTACGCGGTCCCCGCGTCCAAGCGCGCCGCATCCGTTCGCGAGCGCGTGGCGCGCGTCAACGAGCTGTTCCCGATACTCGCGGAGCGGGCGGCGCAGCCGGCGGCGACGCTGTCCGGCGGCGAGCAGCAGATGCTCGCGGTCGGGCGCGCGCTCATGAGCCAGCCGCGCATGCTGCTGCTCGACGAACCGTCACTGGGACTGGCGCCCAAAGTCATCGCCGAGATCTTCTCGGCGCTTGAGCGGCTCAGGGCCGACGGGATGACGATCCTGCTCGTCGAGCAGGACGCGAAACTCGCTCTCAAGCACGCCGACAGAGGCTACGTAATGCGGACGGGCCGGGTGGTCCTGGACGGGACCTCGTCCGAGTTGCTTGCGGACGAGTCGGTGCGCACGATCTACCTCGGCACGTGGCAAGGAGAGGAGCGCGGGAGATGATCTGGAACCCCGAGTACGAGTGCATGGACCGCACCGAGCTGCACGCGCTGCAGCTCAGGCGGCTCCAGATGACGGTCTCGTGGGTGTACGAGCGCGTGCCGCACTACCGCACTCAGCTGGACGCCGCCGGCCTCAAACCGCGCGACATCCGCTCGCTCGACGACGTGCGCAAGCTGCCGTTCACCGGCAAGGACGCGCTGCGCGACACCTACCCGTTCGGGATGTTCGCGGTGCCCCTCGACGAGGTCGTGCGGCTGCACTCGTCGTCCGGGACCACCGGCAAGCCGATCGTCGTCGGCTACACCCGCGGTGACATCAACACGTGGACTGAGCTCACCGCGCGGGTCGCGGCCGAGGCCGGCGTGCACCGGGGCGACCTGGTGGACATGTCGTTCCTGTACGGCATGTTCACGGGCGGCTGGGGCATGCACTACGGCGTGGAGCGCATCGGCGCCACGATCATTCCCGCAGGCAGCGGCAACACCGAGCGCCACATCATGATGATGCAGGACTTCGGCACCACGGTACTTGTCTCCACGCCCTCCTACGCGCTCTACCTCGCCGAAGTAGGGGAGCAGATGGGCATCGACTTCCACAAATTGCCACTTCGTCTCGGCCTGTTCGGCGGTGAGCCGTGCTCGGACGCGGCCAAGCGCGAGATCGAGGAGCGACTGGGCATCCGCGCGGCCGACAACTATGGGTTGTCAGAGGTCATGGGCCCCGGTGTGAGCGGGGAGTGCGAATGCGGCTGCGGCCAGCACATCGCCGAGGACCACCTTTTGTGGGAGGTCGTCGACCCGCAGACCGGAGAGCCGGTGGGAGAGGGCGAGCAGGGCGAGATCGTGTTCACGTCGCTGACGAAGGAGGCGTTCCCGGTCCTGCGCTACCGTACGCACGACCTGACGACGGTCACCACGGAGCGCTGTGAGTGCGGTCGCACGCTCGCGCGGATGTCGAAGGTCCGGTCGCGCACCGACGACATGCTCATCATCCGGGGCGTGAACGTGTTCCCGAGCCAGATCGAGGACGTCATCTTCAAGATCGAGGGCGTGCGTCCCCACTACCTCATCGTCGTCGACCGCAAGAAGGGTCTGGACGACCTTGAGGTGCGTCTCGAGGTCGCTGACGAGGTCTTTTCGGATATCATGGCTGATATGGTGGCGTTTCAGAGGGACGTCGCCGACCGTCTGCAGTCGGTTCTGGGGCTGCGGGCGAAGATCACGCTCGTCGAGCCGGGGTCCATCGAGCGCACGACGGGAAAGAGCACCCGCGTGCTCGACCGGCGCAACGAGGCATGAGGTCGACAGCGTGATGGCCGTCCGATGACGAAGGAGTCGCGTGCCGAACTGGGCGTGGATACTGATAGGGGCGGGGGGAGTCCTGCTCCTGGGCGCGATCGGCGTCGCCGCGTACTTCGGCTGGAAGGCCGCCGAGCGCCGCTACCTGCTGCGCATCGTGAGCCGTCGCGAGGGCGTGGACGTGGCGCGCCAGGCGCTTGAGGACACGGTGGTGCGCCTGGCGGAGGGGAGCGACGAGTCACTCCACCACTTCGCCGAGGATCCCGACGGGGTCGAGCGTCGCACGCTGCACGAAGTCGCCCTGAGGGCGCGCATCCTCACCGACGAGCTCGACACGATGGCGCTGCCCAAGAAGCTCGTGCCGGCCGCCGCCTATCTGGGTGACGCCGCATGGGTGATCGCGCGCGAGGCGAGCAAGGTGGACGACGATCTGACGGGTGACGCGGCGTTCGAAGCGCTCGGGTCGATCGACCTAGGGCAGATCGCCTCGGTTCACGAAGCCGCCGTCCGTGAAGTGGAGCGCGTCTGCGAGGACCTCGGCCTCGAGGAAGTCGCCGTGTACGGCGGGGGGTTGTACCTGTGAGCGGAGCCGGCAAGATAGTCCGAGCGGTTCTCGGCCTGGCCGTCGTCGGCGTCCTCGTGTTCGTGCTCAGAGGCTACTGGACCGAGTACAAGGCCGCCGCGCCCTCCAAGACCGCCGAGACGACCGCCTCCGTTGACGCGTCCGGCGCTCCCGGCACGAAGCCCGCCGAACCGTCCCCGGCCGACCAGCTCGCGCAGAACGCGACCGTGCTCGTGATCATCGAGGGCCTGAACTTCCGCAAGCAGCCCGACGCGACGGGTGAGTCGATTCGCGGCCTCAAGAAGGGCGAGCGCCTGATCCTGGTGAGCACCAACAACACGTGGCTGCAGGTTCAGGATACCTCGGGCAACGTCGGGTGGATCACCAACAACCCGCAGTACGTGAAGATCGAGAAGAAGAAGTAGGAGCGAGCCTGCGATGGTCCGCATCATCGGAAACGCCGACGAGTTCTGGCGCCTGAGGCTCACGCGCGTCGACACGACCGAGGGCCTCGACTTCGAGTGGCACGACGACATCCTGTACCGCCAGCCGCGCGTCGACTTCGGTGACGAGGTCGAGCTGTGGCACGTCGAGGCGGTCCGCATCGACGATCCCGACACCGTAGTCCGCGTGGCGACCTACGCTGACGCCGACGAGGCCCGCGCGTTCCTGCGCGTCGCTGAGGAGGACCTTGGCGAGATGACGAAGTCGGAGTTCGAGGACGCGTACGTCGACCCTGCCGAGCAGGGCGACACCGGCATCGAGTAATCCTTGCACGACCGAGAGGCCGGTCCCCGGCAGGGGGTGTGGGTCCGAAATGGTGACTTTACATAAGATGTATTATCAGACATACATGCCCGCACGGGACACGCGCTGAGCTGGGGTGATTCGGCGGGTCAGTACCCCGGGGTCTGCTCGGTGGTGGCGGAGTCGCCTGCTGCGCCGGACTTCGCGGACTGCGAGTCGGCGATCAGCTCCGACACGGTGACGAACTCGTAGCCCTCGGCCTTGAGCTCCGGCAGGATCCGCTTCATCGCGGCCAGCGTGTTCTTCGAGCCCCAGTGGCACAGGATGATGTCACCGGGCTTCACCCCTCCGCCGTACTCCATGACGTAGTGGTACGAGTTCTCCGGCGACGCGTGCTTGCTCGAATCCGCGAACGTCCGGCTCCACATGATGGTCGTGTAGCCCAGGTCCGCCGACAGCTGCTTGACACGCTTGTTGGTCCCGCCGCCCGGAGGCCGCATGTACGGCGCCTGGTTGCCCGTGACCGCCGAGATGACCTTCTGGGTCCGCTCGAGCTCCGAGGTGACCTGTGAGTCCGACAGATTCGTGAGCGTCTTGTGGTCCCACGTGTGGTTCGCGATCTCGAATCCGGCCTCGTCGAGCTTCTTGACGGTCTTGGTGTTGTTCTTCATCCACTCGCCGAGCAAGAACGTCGTGCAGCGCGCGTCGTACTTCTGAAGCAGCTCGAGCATCTCCGGCTGGAAACCATATCCATCATCGAGCGTTATCGCGACGTACTTGTGCTTGGGCTTGAGCTGGGCGATGCTCTCTGCCTCGACGGCGGGTGCATCCGGGTACGGCACCGCCGCGGCTGCCACGGCGTCGTCTACCGGGCTCTGAGGGCTCTCTTCGGGGACTTCGGCCGGCGGAGTCGCTTCCCGTGCCACCACGACGCCCTCGGGAACGGCCGCGGCCGTGGTCTGATGAGACGCGCCGGGACTGACGACAGCGGTCGTCTCGGCAGGCTTGGGCGTGGCCGACTGCTCCGGACGCGTGCGCATCCACGCGAACGCAGCGCCTCCGCTCGCGAGGACGACCACGACGAGCACGATGACCACTCCGATGGCGCGCCCACTCTGACGGCGGCGCCTTCGCCGACGGCGGTATGTGACGACCTGGGGCTCGTACGGTGCCAAGGTTGACGCCTTCCTGCCGAGGCACGCGGGCGGGTATTCGGTCGACGACTCGCTGCAACGCGTGTGCCAGATGCCGTGCTCGTTCGCCATTGTACGGGCGTACGGTCGCGCCTGTCGCCGAGTGGTGACGGAAGCGGCCCCGGACCGCGACTGCTCGCAGCCCGGGGCCGTCACACCGTTCAGGCTGCGGGACGGGGATTCCCGGCAGCCGGAGAACGCGCTAGAGGTCCGTCTTCGAGGAAGCGGCCGCCTCCGCCTGGAGGTCGGCGTCGAAGTCGGGAGACTCGATGGCCAGTCCCTCGCTCTCCTTGGGGAGCACGAGGTTGAGGATGACGCCGAGAAGCGCGGCGAGCGCCATACCCGGGACGGTGTACTTGCCCAGCGGGATCGCGAAGCCGCCGGCCTCCATGCCGATACCCACGGTCAGGACGACGCTCGCGAGGATCAGGTTGCGGCTGTGGCTGAAGTCCAGGCCGCTCTCGACGAGCAGGCGCAGGCCGCTCGCGGCGATGAGCCCGAAGAGCAGCAGTGAGATGCCGCCCATGACCGGCGTCGGGATCGAGCTGATCGCGGCGCCGAACTTGGGCACGAAGCCGCCGATGATGATTGCGAACGCACCCGCGAACCAGAACAGCTGCGTGGCGTACACCTTGGTGACGGCCATGACGCCGATGTTCTCGGCGTAGGTGGTCGACGGCGTGCCGCCGATGGCGCCGGAGATGGCGGTCGCGATGCCGTCGCCGAAGAGCGACTCGGGCAGCATCGGCGTGAAGTCCTTGCCGGTGATCTGGTTGATGACCAGCAGGTGGCCGATGTGCTCGATGATGACGACGAACGCCACCGGCGCGATGATCAGGATCGCGTCGAGCTGAAAGACCGGGAACGTGAGCTTGGGCAGGCCGATCCAGCCGGCAGCAGCGATGCCCTCGAACGACACGAGGCCGAGCGGGATGCTGACCACGTAGCCGACGATGATGCCGAGCAGGATCGGGATCGTGCGCAGGAAGCCCTTGAAGAAGCTCGAGAAGACGATCGCGGCAGCGAGCGTGATCGCCGCGATCGCGACGTACTTCAGGCTCACCGGCTGCGTCGGGTCGACGCCCGGGTACAGGCACATCTTCACGGCGGCGGCCGAGAGGCCCAGGCCGATGACGATGACGACCGAGCCCACGAGGGCCGGCGGCAGGATGAAGTCAAGCCACTTGGTACCGACGGCCTTGATGACGAAGGCCACCACCATGTAGACGAAGCCGGCCACGACGAGGCCGCCCAGCGCAGCCGGGATGTTCTTGCCGCCGGGGCCGCCGCCGACCGCGATGAGCGGGGCGATGAAGGCGAAACTTGACCCCAGGTAGCTCGGGATCTTGTTCCGCACGCAGATCAGATACAGGATCGTGCCGATACCGGAGGTCATGAGACCCACGCCGGGATCGAGGCCCGTGAGCAGAGGCACGAGGACCGTCGCGCCGAACATGGCCATCAGGTGCTGCAGCGACAGCGGGATGGCCTTGCCCAGCGGCAGCGTCTCGTCCGTCTGGACGACTCGGTCGATCGCCACGCTATCCCCTCCTTCGTGAGAGTCGAGCCGGGGGCCGGTAGCCGGCCCCCGGGAATGTCTGTGCTAGCCGAACAGCTTGACGATCGGGCCCTGCAGGAAGGCCGCAAGGAACGCCGCGGAAGCAATCCACATGAGCACGTGAACGTCCTTGGCCTTGCCGTGGAAGATCTTGATGATCACGTAGCTGATGAAGCCCAGGCCGATACCCCAGCTGATGTTGTAGGTCAGCGGGATGCCGACGATCGTCAGGAAGGCCGGGAAGGCCTCCTCGAGGTTGTCCCACGGGATCTCGCGGACGCCCTGCATCATCAGGAAGCCGACGATGATGAGCGCGCCTGCCGTGATTGGGAACGAGGTGAAGTTGGTGCCCGCGACGAGCTTCTCGGCGACGGTGCCCTGGAAGCTGCCGAAACGCACGGCGTTCTCGACGGGGAATCCGCCACCGACCATCTTCACGATCGGCGAAAAGAACGCCGCGACGGCGAACAGCACGCCGGTGACGATCGCGGTCATGCCGGTGCGGCCACCCTCGGCGACGCCCGCCGCGCTCTCGATGTAGGTCGTGATCGAGCTCGCACCGAACAGGCCGCCGACGCTCGCCGCGGCCGAGTCGACCAGCAGGATGTTGCGGACGCCGGGAACCTTGCCGTCCTCGCCGACGAAGCCGGCCTGCTCACCCACGGACAGCACGGTGCCCATGGTGTCGAAGAAGTCGGTGAGCATGATGGCGAAGACCGCGAAGAGCAGCGCGGGCGTGAAGATCTGCAGCAGCGCCATTCCGGTCTGCCCGGTCGCCTTGTTCGTGACGACCTGGAACGGCGCCATCATGGTCGAGAAGTCGGGATTCGCGATGAAGCCGACCGGGAGCTTGGTGACGCCGAGGAGCAGTGCGGCGACGGTCGCCACCAGGATGCCCCACAGGATGTCGCCCTTCACCTTGAGGGCCATGAACGCGAGGATCGCGAAGAGGCCGATCAGCGTGACCCAGACGTACTTGCTCGTGAAGTCGCCGAGCGAGACCACGGTCGCGGCGTTGGGGGTGATGATGCCACCCTCGATGAGGCCGATGACGGTGATGAAGAGGCCGATGCCGACGCCGATAGCCCGCTTCAGGTCGAGCGGGATGGCGTTCATGATCGCCTCGCGCAGGCCCGAGAGCACGAGCGCGAAGATGATGATGCCCTCGACGAAGATCACGGACATGCCGACCTGCCAGGGCACGTTGGCCTGCTGGAAGCCGATGACCGAGAAGGTGACGACCGCGTTCAGGCCCATGCCCGACGCGAGCGCCAGGGGACGGTTGCTGATGAAGCCCATGGCAAGGCACATGAGCGCTGCACCGAGCGCCGTCGCCGTCGCTGCGCCCTCGAACGGCACGCCGGCCGCCGAGAGGATACCGGGGTTCACGAAAACGATGTAGGCCATCGTGAGGAACGTAGTGAGTCCCGCCAGCAGTTCGGTCTGCAGATTGGTCCCACGCTCCGAGAACTTGAAGAACGATTCCATGCGCTCCCTTTCAGTCGAATCCGGACTACCGTCGTCGTGATCCCGCCACGACTCGCTTCGCGCATTGGCAGCTGTGCTCCGCGGGCTCATGCCCCCTCTCGTGCTCGTCCCACCTCAAGATGGCTCTCTTATGTCAGGTTCGTGCCGGCCCGCGTCGAGCGGTCCGGCACGAAGAGTGACCCAAGGTACTCGCACTCGCTCGAGTCCCCCGCGAGAAGGCGCTGGAGCGCTTCTCCGATCGGGGGTCGCAGGTCGAGCGACGTGAGATCGGCTGGATCGACGAGGTCGATCGCTTCGACCCGGTCGTCGTCCGGTTCGTCGGTGATGGTGCCGCCCGCGACCTCGGCGAGGAAGGTCAGATTGACCAGGTGCCGAGCGCCATCGGGATCGATGGTGTCGTTGATAAGCAGGGGTCTGACCAGCCGCGCCTGCAGCCCGGTCTCCTCGGCGATCTCCCTGAGCAACGCGGCCTCGATGGTCTCGCGGTAGTCGACACCGCCTCCGGGCAGAAGGTGGTAGACGGCGTCGCCGGCCCTGTGGCGCGCGAGGACCACCTTCCCGTCCATCAGCATGAGGGCGGCGACGCGCACGCGCGGTCCACCGCTAGACGCCCGTGCTGCCAAAGCCCCCCTCCCCTCGCGCGGTCTCGTCGAGGGAATCCACCTCGACGAGCGCGGCGCGCTCGACTGGCTGGATCACGAACTGCGCGATCTTGTCGCCGCGGGTGATCCGAATGGGCTCGGTCGGGTCGAGGTTGATCGCGATGATCTTGATCTCGCCGCGGTAGTGGCTGTCGATCAGTCCGGGCGTGTTCACCAAGCTCAGGCCGGCCCTGATGGCCAACCCGCTCCGGGGCTGGACGAAGCCGGCGTAGCCCTCGGGGATGGCCACCGCGATGCCCGTGGGGACCAGTGCGCGCTGAAACGGGCCGAGAACGACGTCCTCGGCCGCATACAGGTCGAATCCGGCATCGCCTTCGTGAGCGTAGCGCGGGAGCGGGAGATCGGGGTCGAGACGCTTGACCTCGAGTCGCATGCGCTACACCCCCCTGACCACGGTCGGCAGGTGGACCGAGCAGCACAGGGCGGCCCGCCGAAGGGCGTCCGCGCTGTGAGGTCTCACACTGCCCGCGCCGGGATCGAGCGTTCGGCGGGGGCTGAACTGCTGGAGCGCATAGCGGCGGCCTCCGGCGAGCCGAGCGGCGATGCCGGGCAGCTCCGAGGTGTCGACGGCGGTCGGGAAGCACGTGGTGCGGAACTCGTGGTCCACGCCGGAGCCGAGAACGGCAGCGATGGAACGCTCTACGCGTCGCCATGTCCCCGAGCTGCGAGTCGCCGCGTCGTAGCGCTCTGGCGTGGCTTTCACGTCGAGCGCGACGAAATCGAGAAGACCCTCCTCGAGCGCCTGCTCGAGGACGTACGGCTCGGTGCCGGCGGTGTCGAGCTTCACGGGCATCCCCGCGCCGCGAAGCTCTCGCAGAAGCGGCAGCAATCCCGGATCGGCGGTGGGTTCGCCGCCCCCGATCACGACGCCTGCGAGCCGCGTACGGCTCGAGCGGAGTGCCGAGAGGGCCGTCTCGACCTCGAGTGGACGTCGAGGTTGGTTGACCAACTCTGGAGCTGAGCAGTACGGACAGCGGAGCTGACAGCCTCCGATGAGCACGGTGGCTGCGGACCTGCCGGGCCAGTCCAGCGTGGTGCAGGCGACGAGACCGGCGATCTTCGGAGGCGCGAGCAGAGCGGTGTCCGCAGTCGCGGAAACGGGCATCGGGGCTGTCACGGTCGGCCTCTGAAGACTATGGCCTGCCAAACGAAACGGAACCGCACCGTGAGACCCGTCCCCTCCCGCCGGTGTCCACCGGCTTCCGTAGCCATCCCCAGTTCTTGGACGCGCAGACTAGCGCAGGTTCTTGAGTTCGCTCGTGAACTCGTCGAGGTCCTGGAACTCCTTGTAGACCGACGCGAATCGCACGTAGGCGACCTTGTCGAGGTCCCTGAGCCTCAGGAGCACCATGTCGCCGACCTGGCGGCTGCCCACCTCGTAGCGAAACGAGTTGTGCAGGTCCGACTCGATGTCGTCGATGAGTGCCTCGAGCTGCTCGAGCCCCACGTCGCGCTTTGCGGTCGCAACGAGGAGGCCCCGGAGCAGCTTCCCGCGGTCGAAGGGCTCGGCCGTGCCGTCCTTCTTCACGACCATGAGCGGCATCTCTTCGCGCCGTTCGTAGGTGGTGAACCGCTCGGCGCAGCTGAGACACTCGCGTCGACGACGAATCGCGTCCTGCGACTCGGAAGTCCTTGAGTCCACGACCTTGGTCTCGTCATGTCCGCAGAAGGGACAGCGCATAGTCACCCCTATATCTAGGCTGACCTGAAAGGTAGCACACAAGATATGGGGCTACAACGGGAAACGCGCACGACGACGACTAACCCACGGGTTGCGGCGACCCGTGGGTGTGGATGGCGCGGACGGCGAGCGTTAGGTGCGGTTAGCGCGAGGCCATCGCCGTGTGCTCGGCGACCGGTGCTGCCGGCACGATCAGCGTGTCGTGGGCGACGATCGTCGAGGAGCTGAGGTGGTTGAGACGGCCGATGAGCTCGGCGGTCTGCGCCGTGGACAGGCCGCGCACGGGATGCGATTCGGCTAGGTCCCAGAGCGTCTGGCCGGACTCCACCTTGATTCGCTCTGTGTGCCCAGCGGCGGTGTTCTGATGGCTCGTGACCACAAGGCCCACGAGCAGCAGGATCGCGATCGCCACCAGCACGCCGGTCTCGAAGAGGCGGCTCGGCGTGGCGTGCGTCCGCTGCTGCCCGACGGCGGGCCGCGCGTTGCCGGCACGAGTGCGACGGTACGTGGCGTTGGTCGAGATGCAGGTCTGGCTCATGGTGTGCTCCCCTTCGGATCCGCTTGCGTGGCTCCACCCTAGCCAGGGGGTCTGACATCGAAGCCACCAAAGCGAACAGATGTTCGATTACAGAGTATACGAACAGGTGTTCGATACGCAAGCAGGTCATGTGCGAACGCGTGTTTGCATCGCGTTGCGCGACGGGCTAGACTCGGGGCGTACAGATGTTCGATTCCCCGAGGGGGTCACGATGGCCTACCAGCGAGAGCTCACCAAGCGGCAGCAGGAGATCCTCGACTACATCCGCGGAGAGGTGCACCGCTGCGGCTATCCGCCGAGCGTGCGAGAGATCGGCGAGGCGGTCGGGCTGTCCTCCTCCTCCACCGTGCACTCGCACCTTGCGGCGCTGGAAGCGAAGGGCTTCATCCGGCGCGACCCCTCCAAGCCTCGGGCGCTCGAGGTGCTCGACTATCGGGAGACCGAGCGGGGCATCGACTACGACTCCGTGCGGGCGGTTCCGGTCGTGGGGCAGGTAGCCGCCGGCCAGCCGATCCTGGCTTCCGAGAACATCGAGCAGACCATGTCCCTCCCCGCCGAGATCGCCGATGACGCGACGTTCATCCTGCGCGTCCGGGGCGAGTCGATGATCGAGGCCGGCATCATGGACGGTGACTTCGTCGTCGTGCGCCAGCAGCCCACGGCCAACAACGGCGAAATAGTGGTCGCGATGATGGATGAAGAGGCGACGGTGAAGACGTTCTACCGAGAGCCCGACCGCGTGCGGCTGCAGCCCGAGAACTCGTCGATGGAGCCGATCTACACGCGCGACGTGACGATCCTGGGACGCGTCGTCGGTCTGTTCCGCAAGATCTAGTCCGCCGACTCCACCTGATACGCCTCGAACTGGTTCGTCATCTCCGAAGGGACCCTGAGCACGAGAAGGGTCCCTTCGTCCGTGTGGCGCTCGCTCATGATCTGGGCGCGTTCGTGTGCGAGCGCGACGACGTCACCGCGCGTGTAGGGCACGAGCACCGTCAGGGTGACGCTTCCGCGCGCGGCCTCCTCGGCGATGCGCTTGAGGACCTCGGCGAGACCCGTGCCCTGCAGCCCAGAGGCGAAGAGCGCGTCGGGGTAGCGCCGCTTGAGCGCCTCGAACTCCTCGGCGGAGAGCGTGTCGGTCTTGTTGAAGACGGTGACGCTGGGCGTTGCCGACGCGCCGATCTCGGTCAGCACCTCTCGGACGGCCTGCATCTGGGCCTCGCGCTGGTGCGCTCCCGCGTCGGTGACGTGCAGGAGCAGGTCGGCCTCGCGTACTTCGTCCAGGGTCGACTTGAACGCCTCGACCAGGCCGTGCGGCAGCTTGTTGATGAAGCCGACCGTGTCCGTCAGCGTGATCTCGCGTCCCTCGGGCAGCGCGAGACGACGCGTCGTGGAGTCGAGGGTGGCGAAGAGCATGTCGGCCTGCAGCACGTCCGCTCCGGTGAGCGCATTGAGCAGCGTCGACTTGCCCGCGTTGGTGTAGCCGACGAGCGAGACGCGGAACACGCCGCTGCGGGCCCGGGACTTGCGCTGCAACTCGCGCTCGCCCGCAACGCCTCTCAGCTCGCGCTTGAGCTCGGCGATGCGCTTGCGCGCCATGCGCCGGTCGGTCTCGAGCTGCGACTCGCCGGCGCCAAAGCGGGCACCGCGTCCGCCGCCGAGACGCTCCTTCTCGAGGTGGCCCCACATGCCGCGCAAACGCGGGAGCACGTACTCCTGCTGCGCAAGGTCGACCTGCAGCTTGCCCTCGCGGGTCGTCGCGTGCATCGCGAAGATCTCGAGGATCAGTGCGGTCCGGTCGATGACGCGCGTCTCCGGTAGCAGCTTCTCGATGTTGAGCTGCTGGCTGGGCGTGAGCTCGTCATCGAAGATCACGAGGTTCGCCGAGAGCTCACGCGCGAGCGAGGCGACCTCGTCCGCCTTGCCGGAACCGATGAACGTGCGGGGGTTGGGCCGATCGAGCCGCTGGGTCGCCGTGGCGAGCACGCTCACTTCGGCGGTGTCGGCGAGGCGTTCGAGCTCCGCGAGCGACTCCTCGATCGGCCAGGTCGCGTTTCCGCGATCGATGCCGACGAGGACCGCACGGTCCTGCTGGGCCGCGAGGTCCTCGCCGGTATCGGGATAGATGCGTCGTTGCGTCACGCTCGTGTGTGTTCCCGCTTTCCGCGGCTAGAGGTTTGCCTTGATGCGCTCGAGTGCCTCGGCGAGCCGGTCGTCGGGGGTCGCGAGCGAGATGCGGACGTAGCCTTCGCCGTCAGGGCCGTAGGCGCTGCCGGCCGGCATGATGACGCCGGCCTTTTCGAGCATGAGCGTCGAGAACTCAGCCGAGGTGTAGCCCTCGGGAATGGGCGCCCACACGTAGATCGTCCCCTGCGACTTCCGCGCGTTGATGCCGACCTCCGCGAGCGTCTCGAGCACCAGGTCGCGGCGGCGCTGGTAGAGCGCGCTCATCTCGGCGACGTCGTCCTGCGGGCCGAGCATGGCCTCGATGGCGGCGTCCTGGATGGCGGTGAAGATGCCGGAGTCGATGTTGCTCTTGACCGTGCCGAGTGCCTTGATCGCCTCGGCGTTGCCGGCGGCGAACGCGACACGCCAGCCGGTCATGTTGTACGCCTTGGACATCGAGAAGAGCTCGATGGCCACGTCCTTGGCGCCCGGGCGCTCCAGAATCGAGGGGGCCTTGTAGCCGTCGAAGCTGATCTCGGAGTACGCGTGGTCGTGGACGAGGAGCAGGTCGTGCTCCTTGGCGAACGCGATCGCGCGGTCGAAGTACTCGATCGGCGCGGCGACCGCGGAGGGGTTGTTCGGATAGCTGATGAACATCATCTTCGCCTTGGCGAGCACGTCGGCCGGCGTCGACTCGAAGTCGGCGAGCCAGTCGTTGCTGTCGTTCATCGGCATGTAGTGCACGTTCGCGTCGATGAGGATGGCGCCGGTCGTGTAGACCGGATAGCCCACGCCCGGGACCAGGACGTAGTCGCCGGAGTCGACGAACGCCGGGAACAGGTGCGCGATGCCTTCCTTGGAGCCGATCATCGCGACGACCTCGGTGTTGGGGTCGACCGTGACGCCGAAGCGGCGACTCATCCACTCGGAGCACGCCTCGCGGTATGGCTTGGAGCCGGCGTACGCGGGGTACTGGTGGTTCTTCGGGTTCTCGATCGCCTCGTGCATCGCGTCGATGATGCGCCGCGGGGTAGGACGGTCGGGATCGCCGATGCCGAGCGAGATGACGTCCACGCCCTTCGCCTGGAGCGCCTCCTTCTTGCGGTCGATCTCGGCGAACAGGTACGGAGGCAGGTTCTCCATGCGCTTAGCGGTTCTCACCGGGCACTCTCCCCTTCGATCGTCGTGCGGTTCATCTCGGCGGCGGTGCGCCGTGGTGGACATACTAGCATCAGGTGCTGCGTCAACGGGTTGCGGGCACGTTACGGCTCGCGCCCGATGGCTTCGCGTCGCGAGGGTGCCACGGATGCAGGCAGCCTTACTCGAGCTCCTCGTCGTCCTCGTCGATGACGAGCACGCCGGAGAAGACCTCCTCGGCGGGGCCGGTCATGAGCACGTGGTCGTTCTCGGCCCAGCGGATCGAGAGCTCGCCGCCGGGCAGCTCGACGGTGGCCTCGCGGCCGATCCGCAGGGTGAGCGAGGCGACGACGGCCGTGGCGCACGCGCCGGTGCCACACGCGAGCGTCTCCCCGACGCCGCGCTCCCACACGCGCAGCCGGATGTACTCGTCCCCCGCCATCTGCGCGAACTCGACGTTGGTCTTGTTCGGGAACATCGGGTGGTTCTCGATGATCGGACCGAGCTCGTGCACCGGCGCGACCTCGACGTCTTCGACCCAGAGCACGCAGTGCGGGTTGCCCATCGAGACCGGCGTGACGTCGAACGTCCCGAGCTCGGTCTCGAGCGGGCACGCGATCACCATGTCGTCGTTGGTTCCGCACCGCATCTCCGTCGGGACCTGCGCCGGCTTGAGCACCGGCTCGCCCATGTCCACGGTCGCGAGATACATGGTGCCGTCGTAGGCGCGCGTCACGCTGATCGGCTTGATGCCCCCAAGGGTCTCCACGCGCAGGTCGTCGACGTCCTCGGCGACGAGGCCGTGGTCGACGAGGTACTTCGCGAAGCAGCGGATGCCGTTGCCGCACATCTCGGCGAGCGAACCGTCGGCGTTGTGGTAGAGCATGTAGAAGTCGGCGTCGGGCGTGGTCGCGGGGCGGACCAGGATCAGGCCGTCGCCGCCGATCCCGAAGTTGCGGTCGCAGAACCACGCGACCGCTTCCGGCGAGAACTCGAGTTCCTCGGCGAGGTCCTCGATGACCACGAAGTCGTTGCCCAGGCCGTGCATCTTGGTGAACGAGAGCTCCATGACAGGCGCTCCTCCCATCCGGCGGACACGGCGGCGGCTTCCCGTCGCCGAGAAGGACTCAGGTGTGCGACCAGTCTAGCGTACCCATCGCCGCGTCAGCCGCCTCGGCGAGCGACAGCTCGGTGACGTCGATCCACGCGATCCGCGGGTCGGCCCTGAACCACGTGAGCTGGCGTTTCGCGTAGCGTCGCGTCGCCTGCTTGACCGCCGCGACCGCCTCGCCGAGGTCGGCGCCGTCTTCGATGACCGGCACGAACTCCTTGTAGCCGATAGCCTGTGCGGCCGTGAGCGCATCGCGAAATCCTGCGCCGAGCAGCGCCTCCACCTCGCCGAGCAGCCCCTCGGCCACCATCGCGTCCACCCGCGCGTCGATGCGGCGGTACAGCTCGTCTCGGCGAACCTCGAGGCCGATGAAGCGGGCGTCGTAGACGCTCTGGCGCCGAGCGAACCCGGTCTTCTGGTCGGCGTAGGAGACGCCTTCGTCGAGCATCTCGAGAGCGCGGACGACCCGGCGCGAGTTGTTCTGGTGGATCTGCGCGGCCGAGGCTGGGTCGCGCTCGGAGAGCAGCGCGTAGAGTGCCTCAGGGCCATGCTCGGTGAGGAACGCCTCGTAGCGCTCGCGCGTCTCGTTCGCGACCTGCTCGCCACCCGGGAACTCCATGTGGTCGAGCGCCGCGCGCACGTAGAGGCCCGTGCCGCCAGCGATGATGGGGAGCGCGCCCCGCGCTGTGATGTCCGCGATCGCGTTGCGCGCGTGGCGCTGGTAGAGCGCCGCCGAGAACGGCTCGCCGGGATCGACGAGGTCGAGACAGTGGTAGGGCACCCGACGCTCGCCCCGCGCAGGCTTCGCGGTGCCGACGTCCATCCCGCGGTAGACCTGCATCGAGTCTGCCGAGACGATCTCACCGCCCAGGCGCACGCCGAGCTCTTCGGCGAGCGCGGTCTTCCCCGACGCGGTGGGGCCGACGACCGCGATTGCTCGCGTGTCGGAGTCTGGTGCGGCGGTCGCGGGGGTCTCGGCTGGGTTTGTGGTCATCGGCTAAGTGTAGCGGTCGACCCTGAAGCGCTGCAGCTCGCAGCCGGCAGGCTCGGAGATACCTGCCTTGCGCATGGCGATCGAGACCTGCGTCGCGACGTCGTCGACACCCTCGAGGTCCGGCAGGAGCAGGCCGCGGCGCCAGCCCTGGGTGACGATGACCCCGTAGCGCGAAGGGTCGAGGTCGCCCAGCTCGCAGGACTCGGGGGCGTGGAGCACGTCCACCTTCACGTCGAGGTCGTCGAGCTCGTCCGGACCCACCGGCGGGAAGCGCGGGTCGTGAACGGCCGCCTCGACGGCGTTGTGGACGACCTCCGCTGCGAGCGAGCCCTGTGTAGGTGCGATGGTGCCGATACAGCCGCGCAGCTCGCCGCCGCGGTGCAGCGAGACGAAGGCTCCGGCAGTCGCAGGATACTCTGGTCCCTCGAGTGGCGCGGGAGCCGGCGGTGTTTCCTCGGAGCGCACGTACCGCTCGATGGTGGCGCGAGCGAGACGCACGATCTCGCTCGCGTCCGAACCAGGCATACCGCCCTTCTGTCCCGACTCGGGCGTCGTGTCTGAGGGCCGGTCCGCCGCGGCAGTCGCGGCGGTGACACGGGCCGCTGCGTCGAGGGCGTCCTCGCCGACGAGTGCGGTCAGGTAGCCGACTCCCCACGGGCCCTCGTAGGCGAGGATGCGCGTGGGGACCGGGTCGCCACCCGCGAAACCGCCGAGCGTGATGATCGAGCGAAGTCCGCACTCCCCGCCCGACTCGATCAAGTCGGGACTGAGCATGACCAGCTCGCCGAGACGTCCCGTGCGGACGTGTTCGACGATGGCCTCGTCCAACTCCGCACCGCGGGGCGAATAGCCCGCTGGGGCGTCGGGCGTCAGCCGGTGCGAGAGGTCTCCGCTCGCCACGAAGACCACGCGTCGTCCCAGTTCCTCGGCGAGTTCGCGCACGATCTCACCGAGGCGCCGGTGCGTGTCGTACGCGAGGTACGAGAGGGAGAGGACGACCAGTGGCACGCTCCCGCTCGGCTCGAGGAACGAGAGCGGGACGATGGTGGCGTGGTCGAGCCAGCCGGCGCGGAGGCGCGGGTCGGCGTCGCGTGGGGCGGTCGAGATGTCCGACGCGTCGAGGCGGTCGACGAGCGCGGTGGCGAACTCGGGGTCGCCCGGCCACTCGTACACCGTCCGGTCGCCGAAGTCCGAGAGCGCGCCGGCGAGCTTCTCGCTCGTGTCGACGAGGAACGTGTCGTAGGCGGCCGGTGCGTGAGGCGACATGAGCACGATCACGTCAGGTCTGTAGGCGGCGATCGCGTCACGTGCGAGCGCGAGGGCGTCGAGCGAATCCTGGGTGGTCTTGGCCCGTGCGCCCCCTACTGCCTGCACGAAGATGGGTGGATGCGGCGTGACGACGCCGAACACGTCTGCGGCCATGGGCGCTCCCCTTTCGGCGGTTCCGGCGTCGCGGGCGGTGCGGCGTCGGCCGGCCTACGAGAGGTTCGTACCCGACAACCGCCCCGCAAGGAACCACGTCTGCGCCTCTTCGATGTCCACGTCCACGATCCGGCCCTCGAAGTCCGAAGCGCAAGTTCCCGGTGGCAGCGGCGCATGCACGACCTTGTTCGTGGGGGTACGGCCCGAGAGCATGCTCTCGTCTCGGCGGCTTACGCCCTCGATGAGGACGGGTTGCGTCGTGCCCGCGTACGAGGCGTTGTTCGCGAGCGCCGAGGCCTGCACGATCTCGACGAGGCGGTCGAAGCGCTCCTGGGACACGTCGCGCGGGACCTGGCCCGGCAGCTTGGCTGCGGGGGTCTCGGCGCGGGGCGAGTAGATGAAGGTGAACGCCTGGTCGTAGCCCACCGCGCGGGCCACGTCGAGGGTCCGCTCGAAGTCTTCGTCGGTCTCGCCCGGGAAGCCGACGATGACGTCGGTGGACACGGCGATGCCCGGCACGGCGGCGCGGATGCGGGTGACGAGGTCGAGATAGCTCTCCCGCGTGTAGTGTCGGTTCATGGCCCGCAGCACGTCGTCGGAGCCGGACTGGACGGGCAGGTGGAGGTAGGGCATCACCGCGTCGACCTCGGCCAGGGCGGCGATGGTCTCCTCCGAGAGGTCCTTGGGGTGGCTCGTGGCGAAGCGGATGCGCGCGACGCCGGTCTCGGCGACGGCCCGGAGCACCTCTGCGAAGCGCGGTTCGCCGTAGAGGTCGCGGCCGTAGCTGTTCACGTTCTGTCCCAGGAGCGTCACCTCGAGCACTCCGTCGGCAACGAGCGAGGTCACCTCGCTCACGATGTCCTCGATGGGACGCGACTTCTCGCGCCCGCGGACGTAGGGCACGACGCAGTAGCTGCAGAAGTTGTCGCAGCCGACGGTGATGGGGACCCACGCGTGCCACGGGTGCTCGCGCTCCGACGGAAGATCGCTGGTGAAGTCGGTCGTCTCGGCGAGAATCTCGACCTGAGGTCGACGCTGACGGTGGGCGGACTCGAGCAGCGCCGGCAAGTGCGCGACGTTGTGGGTGCCGAAGACGACGTCGAGGTGCGGGATCTGAGCGAGGAGCTTCTCGCCGTCGCGCTGCCCGATGCACCCGCCTACGGCGATGAGCTGGCCCGGACGGCCCGCCTTGACGCTCTTGAGGGATCTGGCCTGTCCGCGCAGCCGCTCGTCGGCGTTCTCTCGCACGCAGCACGTCATGAACACGACGACGTCGGCGTCTTCGGCCTCCTCCACGGGGCGCATCCCCTGCGCCGAGAGCAGCCCGGCGACGCGCTCCGAGTCGTGCTTGTTCATCTGGCACCCGAAGGTGCGAATCAGGAAGGTCTCCATAGCGCAGGCGAGTGTAGCATGCGGCGTGCCGCGGCTAGAGCGCCGCTCCCGCACGCAGGAAGGCCTCGACGTGGCGCTCCGGGATCTCGACCGTGCCGAGCGACGGGTTCGGTGCCTCGTGGCCGTGGAAGTCCGTCCCTCCGGTCACGAGCAGGCCCCGCTCCTCGGAGAGCGACGCGAACCGCTCGCGCTGCTCCGGCGTGTGGTCGGCGTGGTACGCCTCGATGCCGAGAAGCCCAGCCTCCACCAGCGGGTCGATGAGGTGCTCGGATCGCGAGACACCAGGGTGTGCGAGTACGGGAATCGCGCCGAACTCGCGGACCATGCGCACGACGGCCTGAGGGGACTGGCTGTCTTTGGCGACGTAGAACGGGCGCTCCCTTCCGATGAGACGCGCGAAGGCGTCAGACGTGCTCTCAGCGGCTCCTGAGGCCACCAGGGCGCGCGCGACGTGGCTCCTGCCGACGGCCCCACCTCCCGAGAGCTCGAGGACGTCGCCAAGTGAGATGTCGTATCCGGCTTCAGCGAGGAGGGCGACGATCCGTTCGGCCCGAGCGAGCCGGGCTTCCCGAAGGGCTGCGAGGTGATCGAGGAGGCCGGGTGCGCCGGGGTCCACGAAGTACGCGAGGATGTGGACGTCTCCAGACTCCGTGGCCGAGGAGAGCTCGACCGCGGTCACCAGCGTGATGTCGAGGCGACGCGCGTGGGCAGCCGCTTCTCCGAGGCCCGCGACCGAATCGTGGTCGGCGACCGCGAGTACGTCGACGTTGCGTGAAGCGGCAAGTTCGACCAGTTCGCGCGGGGTGAGGGTGCCGTCGGAGGCCGTTGAGTGGACGTGCAGGTCGGCCTTCATGGCGACTCGAACCTAGCGGTGCATGTCCCGCGGCTCGACGAGCAGGCGAATCGCAGTGCGCTCCTCGCCGTTGATCTCGATGTCCGCGAACGCCGGGATGCACGTGAGCTCGATGCCCGAGGGAGCGATGAAGCCGCGCGCGATGGCGATCGCCTTGACGGCCTGGTTGAGGGCACCGGCTCCGACCGTCTGGATCTCGGCAGAGCCCTGCTCACGCACGATTCCGGCGAGCGCGCCGGCGACGGAGTTCGGATTCGACTTGCTCGAGACCTTGAGGACTTCCACTTCTCCCCCTGATGTATGCCTGGTGTCGGCCGCGCGGGTGCGGCTGCTGCGTGTGTGTCGCGTTCGTTGCTGTGACGTTTGTCTGCGATGGAGCGTGCCGTTCAGTATAGCGTGGCGAAGCTGGGTTCGTCAGTCCTCTTTCTCGACCTCGAAACGCACGCGGATGTCGTCCTTCCCCACCGTGATCCTCGGCTCGCACTTCAGGTGCAGGTAGTAGCGCTCCGCGAGGGCGTCGAACGCGCTCTCGAGTTCCTCCCGGAAGGCCGCGAGGTCGCTGTGGTGGATCTTGAGCCCGCGGCGGTCGCGGTAGATGTCGGGGCCTGCCGGGGCGGGCGAGGACTGGTTCTCCCCCGCCACGACGGACAGGACGGGCCGCAGGGGCTGGTACTCGCCCGCGAGCACCCGGTGCGCGCTCCGCTCCGAGACGGGCATGCCGAGCGACTCGGCGATCTCGACGAGCTCGGCGGCGTCGGACGCGGCCGCCGGACGCTGCCAGCAGGGCATCCGCTCGATGTCGTCGCAGAACAGGAGCTCCGAACGGTCGAGCTCGGCGCGCGCGACCGCCGACATGGTCGCGAGGACCTCGGTCGGCGTGCCCGCGTAGATCTCGACGCCGGGGTGCTCCACGGCGAACTCGACGACGCGTCGCACGATGTTGTGAGGGCCTCGGGCGACGCGCAGCAGCCCTTGCTCATCGCGTTCGACGACCGGCCAGGTGGACTGGTCGGCCCGCTCGGGCAGAGCGGTGGTGTCGGTCACCACGAGCAGGGCGGTCCCCTTGTGGAGCGCCGAGCTCGTCACGCGGGCCTCGGCCGCGTTGCTGCGGATCGAGAAGAGAGCCATTCCTCGACCGTGCACGCCCCACTGGTCCATGACCATCGTGTCGAGCTTGCTCGTGACGCGGGGCTCGAAGATGCGCTCCTGCATGGCGGCGGGCACGCCGACACCGTCGTCCACGAGTGCGAACGTGCGGCGGTCGCCTTCTCGGCTGTTCGCGAAGAAGAGCCGGTTGGCGTGCGCGTCGCGCGAGTTGCGCAGGAGCTCGACGACGATGTCTTCGGCGCTACGGATGTCGTGCTTGGCCTGGCGGCGTTCGGCCTCGGAGACCTTGAGGCGGACGTAGCCTTCGCCGAGGTTCTCCTCGACCTTGAGGAAGGTGTCGCCCGAGACGGACGACACGAAGCTGAGCAGATCGTCTGTGGGAGTCATGGGTGACAGTCTACAGGTCGGGCGGCAGGTTCGGGAGCCGGAGAACGCAGAACGGACCGCCTGTTGAGGCGGTCCGTTCGCTTGGCTGGTAGCCGGTCATAGTGTAGCGCGGCCCGCGGGACGTCTACTTCGCGTAATCGACCGCGCGGCTCTCGCGGATGACCATGACCTTGATCTGTCCGGGGTACTCGAGCTCGTCCTCGATCTGCTTCGCGATGTCGCGGGCGAGCACCGTCGCGTCGGCGTCGCTGATCTGCTCGGGCTTGACCATCACGCGGATCTCGCGGCCGGCCTGCATCGCGTACGTCTTCTCGACGCCCTTGTGCGAGTTGGCGACGGCCTCGAGCTTCTCGAGCCGTTTGATGTAGCTCTCGAGCGTCTCACGGCGGGCGCCGGGACGACCGGCCGAGATGGCGTCCGCCGCCTGCACCAGTACCGCCTCGACGGTGTTGGGCTCGACGTCGGCGTGGTGCGCCTCGATCGCGTGGACCACTGCGGGCGGCTCGTTCATGCGACGGGCGAGGTCGGCGCCGATGACCGCGTGCGGGCCCTCGATCTCGTGGTCGATGGCCTTGCCCAGGTCGTGCAGCAGTCCGGCACGCTTGGCGAGCTGGACGTCGACGCCGAGCTCCGAGGCCATCACGCCGGCCAGGTAGCTGACCTCGAGAGAGTGCTTAAGCACGTTCTGGCCATAGCTCGTGCGGAACTTCAGGCGGCCGAGGGTGCGGATGATCTCCGGGTGCAGTCCGTGGATACCGCTGTCGAACGCCGCCTGCTCGCCCGCCTCGTGGACCTGCTGGTTCACGAGCGTCTGCGCCTTGTTGTAGAGCTCCTCGATGCGAGCGGGGTGGATGCGCCCGTCGGCGATCGCGGTCTCGAGCGTGATACGGCCGATCTCGCGGCGCACCGGGTCGAAGCTCGAGAGGATGACGGCCTCGGGGGTGTCGTCGATGATGAGGTTGATGCCGGTCATCTGCTCGAAGGCGCGGATGTTGCGACCTTCTCGGCCGATGATGCGGCCCTTCATGTCGTCGCTGGGGATGTGCACGACCGAGACGGTCGACTCGGCGGTGTGGTCCGCGGCGACGCGCTGGATGGCGATGCCCACGATGTTGCGGGCACGCTTGTCGGCCTCCTCGCGAGCGCGGGTCTCCGCCTCGCGGATGACGGCCGCCGCTTCCTTCTTCACGTCGTCCTGGATGCGGTTGATCAGCTCGGCGCGTGCCTGGTCGGCGGTCATGCCCGCGACGCGCTCGAGGCGGTCGCGCTCCTCGGCGATGGCCTCTTCGAGGTCCTTCTCGGCCTTGGCGATCTGGCCCTGCTGCGAGGAGAGCTGGTGCTCCCGCTTGTCGAGCGACTCGGCACGGCGATCGATCGAGGCTTCGCGCTCGGCGAGTCGAGACTCGAGCGCGGTGATCTCCTTGCGGCGTTCCTTGTTCTCGGCCTCAGCTTCCTGCTTGAGCTTGAAGATCTGGTCCTTCGCCTCGAGCAGGGCTTCCTTCTTGAGCGTCTCGGCCTGCTTCGTCGCATCCTTGACCGTGCGTTCAGCCTCTTCGGCGGCGCGCGCGGTACGGTCCTTCATCAGGAAGCGGTTGATCGCATAGCCGAGGGCGAGGCCGATGATCAGTGCCACGAGTCCGGCAACGATGCTCGTCGACATACGCCCTCCTTCCACGTGTCAGCAGTTCGCGTCATCAGTCATCGGCGATCGCCGCGAGAGGTGTCCCCGTAACGCAGAAACCGGACGCGGCGGCGCGTCCGGCATCGTGATCGTGCTCAGCAACGGTGCACAGGAACCTCTGTATATGCGAGTGACGACCCCACGGGCCGCCTATCGATAAGACACTGTGCGCTGCTGCATAAACGAACCGCCGAGAACCCACGTCGTGCGTAAGCCGGCGGGTGATCTTGATGCCTGGCTGCATCCTATCCCGCGCACAGGTGTTCGGTCAAGGAAGCTGAAGCCCTCGTTGACCGGCGGGCAAGCGAGTTTCCGCAGGTGGCGCGGCGTGTCCCTAGGGCTCGTCGGTCTCGAGGGCGTCTGCCGTCGCGTCGACGGCCGTCAGCGCTGTTCGAAGTTCGAATCCGCGCGAGCACAGCCTGCGGACCAGCCGCTCGCGGCCCGCGCGATCGTGGGCCGTGCGGCCGCGCAGCGCCGCGCGCGCGAGCTCGACCTCGGAGCGCCCGTCGAGGGCATCGGCGATCGCGGCCTGGGCGACGGCCTCGTCGACTCCCTTCTCGGCGAGCTCGCGGGCGACTCGGCGGGGGCCGTATCCGGCGCCGAGTCGCGTGCGCGCCCAAGAGCCTGCGAAACGCGCGTCGTCCACGAGCTCGACGTCGGCGTAGCGGTCGACGACCTCGCGCACGACCGCGGGCGGGTAGCCGGTCTCCGCGAGCTTGCGAGCGAGCTCGGAGACCGAGCGCTCACGGTACCCGAGGAGCAGCAGGGCCCGCTCCTTGGCGAGCGGCAGCTCGACCTCGGCGAGCGCGGTCTCGAGGTCGTCGCGCTGCACATCGGCGCCGACCTCGAGCGACAGCGCCTTCACGGCCGCCGCCGAGGTGAGTCGCGGCTCGAGGCCGTCGTCGAGACAGAGCCGCCGGGCCTTGGCGCCCGGCCCGGCGGTCTCTATGCGGACGATGGCGGCCACGGGCCCGGGCTACTCTGCCGCGGCCGCGACCGGCTTCGCGTCGGCGTCGGCCTCGGCCTTGCTCGCGTCGGGCGCCGGTGCGGTTCCGTTGACCGGGAGCCCGAGCTCGGCGCGGACCTTGGTCTCGATCTCGTCGCGCAGCGCCGGGTTCTCGCGCAGGAAGTCCTTGGCCGCCTCGCGGCCCTGGCCGAGGCGCTCGGCCTCGTAGGTGTACCAGGCGCCGGACTTGGCGACGATGGCCTCCTCGACGGCGAGGTCGAGGATCGAGCCCTCCTTGCTGATGCCGGTGCCGTACATGAGGTCGAACTCGGCCTGGCGGAACGGCGCGGCGACCTTGTTCTTGACGACCTTGGCGCGAACGCGGTTGCCGACGATCTCGGTCCCCTGCTTGATCGAGTCGATGCGGCGGACGTCGATGCGCACCGTCGAGTAGAACTTCAGCGCGCGACCGCCGCTCGTGGTCTCGGGGCTGCCGAACATCACGCCGATCTTCTCGCGCAGCTGGTTGATGAAGATGCAGGTGGTGTTGGAGCGGTTGAGCGAGCCGGCGAGCTTGCGGAGCGCCTGACTCATGAGGCGGGCCTGAAGTCCGACGGTGGTGTCGCCCATCTCGCCTTCGAGCTCGGCGCGCGGCACGAGCGCGGCGACCGAGTCGATGACGACGACGTCGATGGCGCCGCTGCGGACGAGCATGTCCGCGATCTCGAGCGCCTGCTCGCCGGTGTCCGGTTGCGAGATGAGGATCTCGTCGATGTCGACGCCGAGGCGCGAGGCGTAGCTGGGGTCGAGCGCGTGCTCCGCGTCGACGAAGGCCGCCACGCCACCGGCCGCCTGGGCCTCGGCAACGATCTGCAGCGCCAGCGTCGTCTTGCCCGAGGACTCCGGGCCGTAGATCTCGACGATGCGGCCCCTCGGCACGCCGCCGATTCCGAGCGCGGCGTCCAGAGCGAGCGAACCGGTCGGTATCGCTGCGATCTGGTCGGTCGCAGCGTGCTCGCCCAGCTTCATGAGCGAACCCTTGCCGAACTTCTTCTCGATCTGCTCCTTGGTTACGTCAAGGATCTTTTCCTTCTCGCGGTCCATGCCTCACTCGCTCCAATCCGGATGACGGAAGACCCCTGGGGGCGTATCCGACCCTACACGAACAGGTGTTCGATGTCAACGCGCTTCCCCGTCGCAGGCGTCCCGCGCCGCGCCGCGGTGCTAGCCGAGAAGCGGCAGCTCAGCGATGGTGCGGTACGTGGGTCCCGTCCGGGTCAGCGTGCTCTCGAACACCGTAGCCGACGGGACTGACATGACCTGCGGTCCCGCCGAGACGACCGCATCGGCCTCGGCCACGGCACCGGCGTCGAGCCGCCTCGGTCGTCGTGCACGCACGAGGGTGACGTGCGGCTTGAACGGGCGTCCGCCCGTCTCGGCGTCGCACCAGCTCGTCGACTCTGCCACGGCGCGGGCCAGGTCCGAGAGGTCGCGGTCCTCGGCGAACGTGGCCCAGAGCATCGTCGAGCGGCGAAGGTTGGGGACGGCGCGAATGCCGGTAGGTTCGAGTGAGAGCGGCCCGTAGCCGCACAGCGCCGAGCGCACGTCGTCCACGAGCCGGTCTGCGTCGCGCTCGTCCACGCTGCCGCAGAAGCGCAGCGTGACGTGCAGGTTGTGTGGTGCCACCCACTTCTCGCCACGCCAGGAGGGGTCGTGGTCGCGCAGCGATTCGCACGCGGCGACGAGCGTGTCCCGCACCTCGTCGGAGAGCCCGATGCCGACGAAGCAGCGCACGGCTACCGGCCGCGCCCTGAGGCGCCGAGGACTTCTCGGCGGAGCAGATCGAGCGCGAGCGCGGTCGAACGCGCCCGTACGGCGTAGCGCGTGGCGCCCGTCATGGTGCGCGACGTCGCCGACGTCCCCGAGTCAGAAGCCACCGCGAACCAGACGAGTCCCACGGGCTTCTCGGCGGTCCCTCCGCCGGGTCCGGCGATCCCGGTGGTGGCGATGGCGAGGTCGGCGCCGAACCGCGAGCGGGCACCCTCGGCCATCGCGCGGGCGCATTCCTCGCTCACGGCTCCGTACTGCGCGAGCAGGCCCGCCGGCACGTCCAGGAGATCCATCTTCGCCGAGTTGGCGTACGCGACGACCCCGCCGAGAAACGCGTCGGAGGACCCCGGGACGTCCGTGATGGCCGCGGCGACCATGCCGCCCGTGCACGACTCGGCGGTGGCGAGGGTGACACCGCGGGCGGCCGACTCGCGGACGAGCACCTGCGCCAGTGTCGAGCCGTCGGTCGAGTAGGCCGCCTCGCCGATCTCGCTCGCGACGGCGACCGCGGCCTCGCGCAGCACCTGGGGACCGGCGCCCTCGTCGAGCAGGACCGCCTTCGCGTCCCCCGGTGCCGCCAGCACCGTGAGCGCGATGCCGTCGAACGTCTCCAGGGCTCGCTGCGCCGCGAGCTGAACGTCGCTTTCCGGGCGACCGACGACGCCGATCTCGATCGCGGCGGCGCGTACGGGCTCGAAGCGCTCGAGGAAGCGTGCGAGCATGGGCCGCATCTCGCGCGGCGGTCCGGGCAGCAGCAGGAGCGAGCCTGCGGGAGTCGGCACCACCTGACCGGCGGCGGTGCCGTTGCGAGGCTCGAGGACCTCCGCGCCGTCGATGACGAGTGCCTGCGACAGGATGTGCTCGGCGGCGCCCGCGTGCGTGTGGCGTGCGACGAAGGGCCGCAGGAACGTCTCGAGATCGGGGTCGGGTGAAAGCGTGCGTCCCAGGGCCGCGGCAGCCGCGTCTCGCGTCACGTCGTCGTGGGTGGGGCCGAGGCCGCCGGTGCACACCACGAGGTCGTGTGAAGCACACAGACGCGCGAGGACCGCGGCAAGCGCCGACTCGTCGTCGCCGACGCTCGTGGCCTCGGCGATCCGGAAGCCGTAGCGCTGCAGGTCGCGTGCGACCTCGGCGGTGTTGGTGTCGACTCGGAGCCCCTCGACGAGTTCGGAGCCGATCGTGACGATGGCGGCGGTGCCGGGCACGAGCGCTCCCCTAATCGACGATGTCGTCCTCGGCTGACTCGGCGTCGTCGACGCTGTCCGCCGACGCTGTCACGAGCGAACCGGCGCCCGACCACGGGCCGACCAGTACGTCGCGAGCGTGCGCGAAGTAGTCGAACATCGAGACCATGGTCATCACCACGGCCGCGCCCATGACGGTCCAGGCGACGATCTGGGTCCAGAAGTAGATGTCGGCGCCGAGCGCCTTGATGGCGACGCTGTCCTTCACGATGAACAGCAGGATCGCCATGATCTGCAGGACCGTCTTCCACTTCCCGTACCACGACGCGGCGATCACGATGCCCTCCGCGGAAGCGACCATTCGCAGGCCCGAGATGATGAACTCGCGGGCGATGATCACGAAGCCGATCCACGCCGGCAGGACGTTCATCTCGATGAGGGCGAGTAGCGCGGCTGTGACGAGGAGCTTGTCGGCCAGCGGGTCGAGGAACTTCCCGAAGGTGGTGACCTCGTTGCGCGAACGCGCCAGGTACCCATCGACGCCGTCGGTCGCCGCGAGCACGCCGAAGACCGCCGCGGCGATCCACGGACGCAGGGCGTAGTACATGACCGGCGCGTCGAACCACCGCGGCCAATCGCCGAGCAATACGAGCAGGAACACCGGGATGAGGATCATCCGGACGAGCGTCACGGTGTTGGCTGGGTTGAGCGGCATGCCGCTCTGGCCTTCGGACGCCATCTCAGAGCACCTCTCCTTCCAGGTCGTAGCCGAGAGAATCCACGATGCGCGCCTTCACGATATCGCCTGCGTCGCCGCGGTCCAACAGCACGAGGCCGTCGATCTCCGGAGCTTGGCCGCGCCAGCGGCCCACGACGACACCCTCGTCCTCGTCCACGCCCTCGACGAGCACCTCGAGCGTCTCGCCCACGTGGGCGGCGGCGCGCTCGAAGCCGATCTCGTCCGCGAGGTCTCGGAGCTTCTGGGCGCGGGCACGCCGAGTGCGCGGGGGGACCTGGGCGGGCATCTCGGCGGCGGCGGTGCCTTCCTCGGCGGAGTACTCGAAGACGCCGGTGTAGTCGAAGCGTGCGTCGCGCAGGAAGCGTTCGAGGGCGCGGACGTCGTCGGCGGTCTCGCCGGGGAAGCCCGCGATGAGCGTGGTGCGCAGGACGACGCCCGGGAGCGCCTGACGGATGCGCTCGAGCAGCGCGAGGAACGCCTCGGCGTCCCCCGAGCGGTGCATGCGGCGCAGCACCGGTGCGCTCGCGTGCTGGAGTGGGATGTCGAGGTAGCGGCAGACGTTGGGGTTCTCGGCGATCGCGGCGAGCAGGTCGTCGGTGACGCCGTCGGGCTGCACGTACATCAGGCGCACCCATTCGACCCCGGGGATCGCGGCGACCGCGCGGACGACGTCTGCGAGCGTGTCGGGCGCGTCGAGGTCCCGACCGTAGGCCGTGATGTCCTGGCCGATGAGCACGATCTCCTTGGCGCCGAGCGCCACGAGCTCGCGCGCCTCGGCGGTCACGAGCTCGACCGGCGTGCTCACGTACGGCCCGCGGATCGACGGGATCGTGCAGTACGCGCAGGTGCGGTGGCAGCCGTCCGAGATCCGAAGGTACGCCGAGCCGCCCGACTCGGTGCGCGACGGCGCCGCGCCTGCGTCGGCGGGGTGCGCCGCGACGCCGGTCACGCGCTCGAGCACGGCGAGTAGCTCGCCCTCCTCGGCGACGGGGACGAACGCGGCGACCTCGGGGAGCTCGGCGGCCAGCTCGCCGCCGTAGCGCGCGGGCATGCAGCCTGCGACCACGATCGAGCGGCCTTCCCGCTCGGGGAGCCATTCCTGAGCGACCTCGAGTACGGTGCCGATCGACTCCTCGGTCGCCTCGGCGATGAACGAGCACGTGTTGACGACGACCACGTCGGCGTCGGCGGGGTCGTCGGCGAGCACGTAGGCCGAGGCGGAGACCGCCGCGCGCATGCGGTCGGTGTCGACCTCGTTCTTTGGGCAGCCGAGCGTCAGGAACGTGATGGCTGGGGTTCGCACGCGGCTACCGGTAGTTCGTGAACTGCAGCGGGATGCCGTAGTCCTGGTCCTTGAGGAACGCGATGACCTTCTGCAGCTCGTCGCGCACCGGCGCCGAGACGCGCAGCTTGTCTCCCTCGATCTGCACCTTGACCTTGAACTTCTCGTCCTTGATGTCCTTGTTGATCTTGCGCGCGAGGTCCTGCTCGATACCCATGACGATCGTCCCGACGATGCGCACCGTCCCGCCCGAGGCGGCCTCGGGCTTGCCCCACGAGACGGCCTTGAGGTCGATGTTGCGCCGCACGAGCTTGGTGTTGAGCACGTCGATGACCTGCTTGCCGACGAAGTCGCTCGGTGCATGGAGCGTGAACGCCTTGTCGTGCTTGCTGAACTCGAGCTTGGCGCCCGAGTCCTTCAGGTCGTAGCGCTGCACGAGCTCCTTGGTCGTCTGCTGGTAGGCGTTGTCCACTTCCTGCAGGTCGACTTCGGAAACGACGTCGAAGCTGTTGTCCTTGGCCACGGGTCTCCTCCTGTTTCGGGGGTGGTTAGGGTTGCACGGGAGTCGCGGTGAGCGTGATGGTCGCCGGCGACTTGTTGGGCAGTGTGACCGGTTTCCCGTCGCGCGTGACGGTGACCGCCGAGGGCTTGCCCACGGTGATCTCGGCCGTGTTCGGCACCTGGAATTCCTTGGACTGGCCACCGGTCAGCGTGCCCGAGTACGCCTGCTGGCCGTCGATGACGACGACGAGCGAGGACGCGCCGTTGGCATCCACCGTGACCTTGAGCGCGAACGGCGTGGCGGCCTGCTGCTGGGTGCCGGGGGCCGTGGCGCTCGTCTCGCCGGTCGTCGGGATCGGCGGGATCTGATCGGGCGTGCGCGTGAGACGCCAGGCCACCCAGATCCCCGCCGAGATCACCACCACGACCGCGACGACGATGAGCGCGGTCCTGATGGGGACCGCGTGCTGCTCGCCGCGTGGTGCGACCGCGGTGTCGGTAGGCAGGTTGACGTCGTGGAAGCGGCCCGAGCCCGTCTCGGCCCGGTACATGGCGAGCAGGGGCACGGGGTCGAGCTCGAGGTAGCGCGCGTAGCTGGAGACGTACCCGCGCACGTACCCGGGATTGGGCAGCCGCGCGTAGTCGCCCTCCTCGAGGGCCTGGAGCAGCCGTCCGCGGATCTTGGTCTGCTCCTCGGCCTGCTCGATGGTGATGCCGAGACTGACGCGGCGCTCTTTCAGGGTATCGCCGAGCTGGCCCATGTCAGAGGCCGCCTTCCGCTTCTTCGCGCTCGAAGACCTTGAGCGATTCGAGGTCCTCGATGTCCACGAGCACCTCTCGGGGCTTGCTGCCGTCGGGAGGTCCGACGACACCCTTCATCTCGAGCATGTCCATGATGCGCCCGGCGCGCGCGTAGCCGACCTTGAGCCGGCGCTGCAGCATCGAGGTGGAACCGAGACCGCTGGTGACGACGATGTCGGCGGCCTCCCAGATCAGGGGGTCGTCCTCCTCGCCGGGGTCGACGCCGCCACCGGTCGACGAGATCCGCAGGTGCAGGATCTCCTCGTGGTAGTCAGGCTCGGCCTGCTGCTTGAGGTGGCCGACGACCTGCTCGATCTCCTCTTCGGAGACGTAGCAGCCCTGGATGCGCTTGGGCTTGGCCCACGCCGGGGTCGAGAAGAGCATGTCGCCCAGGCCGACGAGCTTCTCGGCGCCGGGCTGGTCGAGGATGACGCGGCTGTCGATGGCGCTCGCGACGTTGAAGGCGATGCGGTTGGTGATGTTGGCCTTGATGATGCCGGTGACGACGTTCGCCTCGGGGCGCTGCGTCGCCACGACCAGGTGGATGCCGGCGGCGCGCGCGAGCTGCGCGATGCGCACGATCGAGTCCTCGACCTCCTTGGCGGCCACCATCATGAGGTCGGCGAGCTCGTCGATGACGATGACGAGGTACGGGAGCTCCTCGGCATCCTCAGGGCCCTTGCCGTCCTGGACCATCGCGTTGTAGGCGCCGATGTTGCGCGCGCCTGCCGCCTGCAGCACCTTGAGGCGCCGCTCCATCTCCGAGACGGACCAGGCGAGCGCGCTCGCGGCCTCCTTGGGCTCGGTGACGACCGGCACGTAGAGGTGCGGCACGTTGTTGTAGAGCGAGAGCTCGACGCGCTTGGGGTCGATGAGGATCATGCGCACCTCGGCGGGCGTCGTGCGCATGAGCACCGACATGAGCATGGCGTTGATCGCGACCGACTTGCCCGAACCGGTGGTACCGCCGATCAGCAAGTGCGGCATGGTCGCGAGGTCGGCCAGCACGGGCGCGCCGGCGACGTCCTTGCCGATCGCCATGAGCAGCGGGCCGCCCTCCCCCGCCGGGGCGAGCACGTCGCCGAGCGTCACCGAGCTGCGGCGGACGTTGGGCACCTCGACGCCGACGAGCGACTTGCCCGGGATCGGCGCGAGGATGCGCACGGTCGAGGCGGCGAGCGCCAGGGCGAGGTCGTCGGCGAGCGCGGTGATGCGCGATAGGCGCACGCCCTTCGCGATCTCGATCTCGAACAGCGTGACGGTAGGGCCGGCGACCCAGGCGACGACGCGCGCGGGGATGTCGAACGTGGCGAGAGTCTCGGCGATGAGCTGGCCCGTCGCGCGAAGCTCGGTGTCGGAAGCCTTGTGCGCCGAGGCGGCCTCGCTCGTGCGCTTGAGCATCGCCATGCCGGGCAGGACGAAGCCCTCCATCGCGCGCGGTGCGACCGTCTTGGGGACCGGCACCGTCTTGCGGGCGGCCTCCGGGTCGCCACCCTCGGCGCGGCGCTTGCGCGCAGGGGCGTCGGCAGCGGCTTCGGCGTCGAGCGCGACGCTGTTCTCGGCAGGCTCGAGCGGCACGGTGCGCGGCGCGCGCTCGCGCGAGGTACGGCCGCGCGGTGCGACCTCTTCGGCGGGTTCGGACGAGAAGGAGCCGCGGACCCAGTCCACGAGCGAGGTGATCGAGAGGCCGATCACGATGAGGCCGACGATGAGCACGCCGGCGAGCAGCACGTAGCCGATGGTTGCGCCGACCGTGCTGAGCAACAGCCACGCGACGGCGGCTCCCACGTAGCCACCGTGCGTCGCGAGCACCTCGCCGTTCCACATGAGCCCGGGCGGGCTTGCGAGTGCGGCCATCGAGATGACCGAGAGCACGATGATGCCCAGGCCGAGGCCGGTACGGCCCTCGTGGACCTCGGTGCGGATGAAGAAGCTCACGCCCCAGAGCACGAGGAATACGGGGATGACGTAGGCGCCGATGCCGAACGCCATCTTGAGGCCGAGCGCACCCGCGCGTGCCGCGACGCCGGACGTGCTCGAGAGCACGGCGACCATGAGCGCGACGCCGAGCACGCACAGCACGACCCCGACGATCTCGCGCTTGGCGCGATCGTCGACCAGGGCGTTGCCCTGCTGCTTCTTGGCTGCCGCCCGCCCGCCGCTGCGGGCGCCGGACTTCGTACCCGCGCTCGAGCGCGAGCCGTTCGACCGGCTGGAGCTGCTCTTCTTGGGTGTGGCCACGCTACCCCCTGCCGAACACGGTGCCGCTCAACAGCATAACCGTGCCGAGCACCCCCGTGTATGCCGCGAACCAGTACAGGCTGTGGTTCTTGACGAAGCGGAGCAGCCCCCAGATCGCGAAGTAGCCCGCGAGCCCGGCGGCGACGAAGCCCGCCGCGAGCGCGAACGGCGTACCCGGCAGGTGAGAGGCGCCGTTGACGACGTCGAGCCCATCCTTGAGAAACGCGAGGGTGATGATGGGGATGCCGAGGAGGAACGAAAAGCGCGCGGCGTCCTCGCGGGTCAGCTTGAACAGCATGCCGCCGCTGATGGTGGAGCCCGAGCGCGAGACGCCCGGCAGCGCGGCGATCCCCTGGAAGACGCCGATCACGGCGATCGCCACGTAGCTCAGATGGCTGGGCGACGGATGGGCGGGGCCCTTCCGGTCGACGATCTCGGCCACCACGAGCACGGCCGTGGTGATGAGGAACCCGATTCCGACGGCGGTCGCCGACTCGGCGAGTGACTCGAGGTACTTGCCGAGCCCGAGCGCGATCACCGCGCTGATGGCGGTGCCGATCGCGATGAGCAGCACGATGCGCCGCTCCCCGGTGCGTTCGCGGTTCTTGGGAAGGAGCGAGGCGAGCAGCTCGAGGATGTCGCGCCAGAAGTACACGAACATCGCGATGAGCGTCGCGCCGTGCAGGAAGACCTCATAGCTGAGGTTGGGCTGCAGACCGAAGATCTGGTACGTGACGGCCAAGTGACCGTCTGAGGATATCGGGAGGAACTCGGTGAGACCTTGGACGATTCCGAGAACGACCGCTTGCAGGATGCTCACCCGCTAGACCTCCATCACGACGGGGATGATCATGGGCCGGCGGCGGGTGCGCTCCCACAGCAGCTGTGAGAGTGACTCGCGCACGGCGTTCTTGATGACGGCCTGGTCGGTCGCGCCCTCCTTCGCGGTCTTCGCGAGGGTCTTGGCGATGCGTTGGCGGGCCTCCTCGAGCAGCACGTCGCCTTCGGGACCGAACACGATGCCGCGGGTCACGAGCTCGGGGTCGCCCATCGGCCTGCCGGTCTGGGCGTCGATCGCGATGACGATCGTCGCGATCCCGTCCTGGGCGAGCAGCTGGCGGTCGCGCAGGACGACGTTGCCGACGTCGCCGACGCCGAGACCGTCGACGTAGACGACGCCGTGCTCGACCTTCTCGGCGACGCGCGCGCCCTTCTCGGAAAGCTCGAGGCAGTCGCCGTTGTCGAGCACGAAGATGTCCTCGTCGTACATGCCGACGTCGCCGGCGAGGCGAGCATGCGCGCTCAAGTGCCGGGTCTCGCCATGGATCGGCATGAAGAACGTGGGCTGCGTAAGGTTCAACATGAGCTTGAGCTCTTCGGCGGCCGCGTGCCCGCTGACGTGCACGTTCGAGGTGCCCTTGTGGAGCACCCGGGCCCCTGCCTTCGAGAGCCGGTTGATGACGCGGCTCACGGCCTTCTCGTTGCCCGGTACGGGAGATGCCGAGATGACGACGGTGTCTCCCCTTTCGACCTGGACGGTCTTGTGGTCGCCGTTGGCCATGCGTGCGAGCGCCGAGAGCGGCTCGCCCTGGCTTCCGGTGCACAGCACGACGACCTGTTCGGGAGGAAGGCCGTGGGAGTCGAACGCATCGACGATGTCGTCCTCGTCGATGTGGAGGTATCCCAGCTCACGGGCGATGCGGGTGTTGGTGACCATCGAGCGTCCCGTGACGACGACCTTGCGCCCCGCATCGACCGCCGCGTCGCAGACCTGCTGAACGCGGTGGATGTGGCTCGAGAACGACGCGACGATGACGCGCTGCTCGGCCTTCGCGATGATGTCGCGCAGCGCGACGCCGACCTCGGCTTCTGAGCGCGTGAAACCGTTGGTCTCGGCGTTGGTGGAGTCGGACATGAGCAGGTCGACGCCGACCTTGCCGTACTTGGCGAGCGCGCCGTAGTCGGTCAGGCGGCCGTCGATGGGCGTCTGGTCGAGCTTGAAGTCGCCGGTGTGGACCACGTTCGCGACCGGCGTGCGGATGAACATGCCGACCGCGTCGGGGATCGAGTGGTTGACCGCGAAGAAGTCGAAGCCGAACGGGCCGAGCGAGACGTGGCTGCCGTCCTTGATCTCGCGGAGCTTCACCTTCTTGATCTTGTGCTCGTCGAGCTTGCCCTGCACCAAGCCGAGCGTGAGCTTGGTGCCGAGAACCGGCACGGGATTCGGGAGCTCCTTGAGCAGGTATGGGAGCGCGCCGGTGTGGTCCTCGTGGCCGTGGGTGATGACGATGCCGCGCAGGCGGTCCGCACGCTTCACCACGTACGAGAAGTCCGGGAGGATCAGATCGACGCCTGGGTGGTCGTCGTCGGGGAACATGATCCCCGCGTCCACCAGCACCAGGTCGTCGCCCAGCTCGAAGACGGTCATGTTCTTGCCTACCTCGTCGAGCCCGCCGAGCGGGATGACGCGCAGGCGCGTGTCTTTGGATGCCATGTCGTGTGGATATGCTCCTTTCGGCCCCTCGGGGCCGTACGTGCGGCGTATCGCCGCGTCACTGTGTCGTATAACCGTCACCGGTCAGGGCGACGGAACCAGTCGTTTCGTGCCGCTCCCGGACCGGAGTCCGAAGCGGGTGCTACGCCAGTACGCCCGTGTGGCGCATGACGCGCTCGAGCTCGGCGGTCTGCTCGGCGGTCGCTTCGATGAGCGGCAGTCGGCATCCACCCACCGAGAAGCCCTGCAGCTCGAGACCCTTCTTGACCATGATGGGGTTCGCGGTCATGAAGAGCGCCTTCATGAGCGGCATGAGCTCGAGGTGGATCCGCAGCGCGCGGGTGTGGTCACCCGAAGCTGCCGCCGTGACCATCTCCTTGAAGCGCGGACCGGCGACGTGGCTCACGACCGAGATGACGCCGGTGCCGCCCAGCCCCATGAGCGGGAGCGTCAGCTCGTCGTCTCCCGAGAGGACCTCGAAGCCCTCGGGCGCCCCGTCGATGATCGTGGCGGCCTGCGAGAGGTCGGCGTTGGCCTGCTTCAGGCCGACGATGTTCTCGACGTCGTTCGCGAGTCGCAGGATCGTAGCCGGCTCCATGTTGATCACGCAGCGGCCGGGGATGTTGTAGAGGATCACGGGCAGGTCGACCGCGCCCGCGATCGCGCGAAAGTGCTGGTAGAGACCCTCCTGCGGAGGCTTGTTGTAGTACGGGACGACGGCCATGATGCCGTCCACGCCGAGCTTGGCGACCTCCGCGGCGAACTCGACCGAGTCGGCCGTGCAGTTGTCGCCCGCGTTCGCGATGATCGGCACGCGGCCGCCGACGGCCTCGATGACCGCCTTGAAGAGCTCGATCTTCTGCGGGTAGAAGACCGTGGGCGACTCGCCCGTGGTACCGCAGACGACGAGCGCGTCAGAACCGTCCTCGATGAGCTTGTTCGCGAGTTCCTGTGCGCGGGGCAGGTCGAGCTCGAGGTCGGCGGTGAACGGCGTGACCATGGCCGTGATCATACGGCCGAAGCGCGGCGTGCTCATGGTGTGATTCCCCTCGTAGGAAAGCCCGCACCACACAGCGGGCGTCGTGAGTCGGTTCGGTCTCCATTGTGACATACCGCACCGACACTCGCGCGCACCGCGCGCCTGCGTAACCGAGGCGTTGCGCGGCCCCTATCGCTCGCTCGGCTCCCGTCGCGTGTACCGCAGTTCGACGATACCGCCGTCCCACGCGCGGGCGTGCACGAGCGACAGCTCCGTCCTCGCGTGCGGAGTCACCCAGAGCGGGACTCCGTCGCCCAAGAGGATCGGCTGCACGGCGATGAGATACTCGTCCACCAGCTGCGCGTCCGAGAGCGCCGTGACGAGCTTCCCCCCGCCGAACAGCCAGATCGAGCCGCCGGCGGTCGCCTTGAGCCGCGTGACGAAGTCGATCGCGGGTTCGTGTACGAAGGTGACGCCCGGGAACCGCGGCAGGTCGTCGCGCGAGGTGAAGACGTAGACGTCCTTCTCGGCGAAGACCTCGGTCCCGCCTTCGAGCTCGAGGCTGACCAGGTACGTCGAGCTTCCCATCACCAGGCAGTCGATCGTCTCGAGCAGCTCGAGGTAGTCCGCCGGTGGCGCCGAGGGCATCTCGGCGAGCCAGTCCACGCCGTCATCCACGTCGGCGATGAAGCCGTCGAGCGAAGCGGTCAGGATGCACACGAGGGGCCGCATCGCGTCACTCCGCCCCAGCGGGCCCGGCCTCGGCGTCCTGCTCGCCGGTCACGAGGACGGCCTCGGGCTTGCGTGCGAGCATGACCAGGTGAGGGCTTCGGAACTGCGTGATGAGCCCTGTCTCCGAGAAGACCGGGACGTACCATTCGCGCGCCGTCCGCGGCGCCTCGACGAGCAGCATCGACAGTCGCTGACGGTCCTCGAAGCTGACGTTTTGGACACTCGTCCACCACGCGAACTCGAGGTCCTTGCCGAACAGCTCGGTCGAGACCACCTCGAGCCCGGCCTCGGTCGCGAGACGCTCCCATTCCGAGACGGGCAGCTGGCGGCGGTGGCTGGGGTCTCGGAGCTGCTCGAAGCGGTTGATGACCGCGGCGCCGCTCTCGTCGGCAGGTGCGACCTGGTCCTCGAGCCCGAACCGGCCTCCCGGTGCCAGGACGCGCGCAACCTCGGCGACGAAGCGCGCGGGGTCGGCGAAGTGGTGCGGTGCCATGCGAGCGGTGACGATCTCGAAGGACGCGTCGTCGAACGGGAGCTCGTGAGCGTCGGCGTGCGTGGTCTCGACCTCGTGACCCGCCTCGCGGAGTGCGGACGACGCTTCTTCGAGCATCTCGGGCGTGATGTCGGTCGCCACGACGACGGCGCCTGACTTCGCCAGCGCGAGCGCCGTGTGGCCCGCGCCCGTCGCGACGTCGAGCGCGCGTTCGCCCTCGTGCGGATCGACGAGCGCGATCAGGCGCTCGAGGTCCGGCCCCGACGCGTGCACGGTGCTGGCGCGGTAGCCGTCGGCGCGCGCGCCAAAGCGCTCTCGGGAGAGTTCGGCGGCAGAGTCGGGATCGCTGCCCGGCTCGGACGCGATCCCCGAGCCGCCGACGAGCGGCGAGACGCCTCCGTTCGCGTGCGCCGAGAGCGCGGCACCGCGTGCAGCCGCGATCGCGGCGGCGCTGAGGGCGGGGGCGGCGCCGCCGGCGGTCGGAGCGACAGCGGCAGGGGTCACCATCGGGAACGGTTGCGTGAGCCCGGTGCGGACCTTGCCGCCGGGCGCCGGGACGGGCGCGGCGGGATCCCCGGTGAGCTCGAAGCCGTCGTGCAGCGCGCGCACCGCGGCGTGCGTCTGCTCGGCAGGGACGAGGACGGAGATCGTGGTGTGGGAGTCGGCCGTCTGGAAGACGTCGACGCCGGCGTTCTCGAGGTAGGCGGCCATGCGCGCCATGACGCCGGGTACGCCGTGCATGCCGGCCCCGACGAGTGTGACCTTCGAAAGGCCGCTGCGGGCGTCGTAGGGCAGTTCGAGCTTGTCGAGGACCTCGCACGCGGCGCGCATGAGCTGGTCGGAGACGGTGAAGATGAGCGTGTCGCCCGCCGGCGTGAACATGTCGAGCGAGACGCCGGCCTCGGCCATCGCGCGGTAGATGCGGCTCTGGGTCGCCATGTGCTCGCGGGTGCCCTCGGGCGCGCGCAGCGTCACCCGCATGCGCACGACGCCGGTCGCCGCGCTCACCGCGGTCGCGACGCGGTCGGGACGGTAGCTTGCGATGTCGGCGACGAGCGTGCCCTCATGGTCCGAGAACGTGTTCTTGACCCGCACCGCGATACCACTGTTGAGCGCGAGCTCCGCGGCGGGCGTGTGCACGACGCGGCTGCCGGCGCGGGCCATCTGGAAGAGCTCGTCGGCGCGGATGACCTCGACGACCTCGGTCCCATCGCACGTGCGCGGGTCGGCGGTCATGACGCCGTCGACATCGGTGAAGATCTCGACCTCCTCGGCGGTCAGCGCGACGCCCAGAGCGCATGCGGTCGTGTCGCTCCCGCCGCGACCGAGCGTGGTGAGGTGGCCGTCCTCGGCGAGACCCTGGAAGCCCGCGACGACCGGCACCTTCCCCTCGCGGATCGCCTGGAGCAGCGCGCCCGGGCGGATCTCGGTGATCGCGGCGTTGCCCTGCACGCCGTCCGTCGAGATGCCGGCCTCGGCGCCCGAGAACGCGAGCGCGTCGATACCTGCCGTGCGCAACTCGTGCGCGATCACCACCGCCGAGACGATCTCACCCACGCTCGCGAGCAGGTCGCGCTCGCGCTCGTCGGCGGGGTGCTCGGCGACGAGGTCGAGCAGCGTGTCGGTGGCGTAGGGCGCACCGCGGCGGCCCATCGCGCTGACCACGAGCACCGGCGCCTTGCCGAGCTCGAGCGCTGCGAGCACGCGGCGGGCGATGTTGTCTCGGCCGGTCTTCTCGGCGACGGACGTGCCGCCGAACTTCATGACGACGATGGGCTTGGCTGTCGCGGTATCGGTCGCGCCCGCGGGCGCCGTCGCGGTGAACTCCTCGTCGGTCACGCTACTCCCCCATCAGCTTCTCGAGTCCCACGACGAGCCCCGACAGCCCGCCGACCTTGCTCACCGCCAGCACGACGCCCGGCATGAAGCTCGTGCGGTCGATCGAGTCGTGGCGGAGCGAGAGCGTCTGCCCCTGCCCGCCGAACAGCACCTCCTGGTGGGCGACGAGGCCGGGCAGGCGCACCGAGTGGACGTGGATGTCGTCGACGACGGCGCCACGCGCTCCCTCCATGCCCGGCAGCTCGGTGTCTCGGCCAGGCACCTCAGGGACACGGGCCCGCGTCTCGGCGATGAGGTGCGCCGTGCGCAGCGCGGTGCCGCTCGGGGCGTCGGCCTTCTTGTCGTGGTGCAGCTCGATGATCTCGACGTGCGGCATGAAGCGAGCCGCACGCGCGGCGAACTCCATCATGAGCACGGCGCCGACGGCGAAGTTGGGCGCGACGAACAGGCAGGTCCCGTCGGGCGCCGTCGCGGCGAGTTCGGTCAGCAGCTCTTCGGAGAGGCCCGTCGTGCCGACCACGCAGTCGACGCCGGCGGCCAGCGTCGTGCGGATGTTGCCCTCGACGACGCTGGGGTGCGTGAAGTCCACGACGACGTCGGGCGACGTCTCGGCGATCGCGATCGCGAGGTCGGGCTCGCACGTGATGCCCTCGCCCTGCCCGTCGGGGACGCGGCTGCCCACCGCGCCGGGGTCGACCGCGCAGACGACCTCCATGCCCTCGGCGGCCGTGACCGCCTTGACGACCTCGCTGCCCATCCGCCCGGCCGCGCCGGACACCAGTACCCGGATCATCGCTCTCGCCCCTCGTGTCGCGTTCTTCGCGCCGGATCGCCGGCGCCTTTCGGAACCCGGCCTAGCCGACCAGGTGCTCCAGCTTCTCGGCCGTGAACGGCCCGATCACCGCGAGGACCTTCTCGGCCGAGAGGACCTCGGCCGAGACGCGCTTGATGTCGTCCATGGTCACGGCGGCGAAGCGCTCCATGATCTCGTCGGCCGAGAGGATCTCGCCCCCGGTGACCTCGTTCTTGCCCAGGCGCTGCATGCGCATGCGCGTGGACTCGAGCCCGAGCACAAGGTGCCCGGTCGACGCCTGCCGCACGCGGTCGAGCTCGTCGGTGGTGACGCCGTCCGCGGCCACGCGGTCGAGCTCCTCGCGGATGAGCGCGACGACCTGCTCGGCGTTGTCGGGGCGCGTGCCCGCGTAGACCGCGAACTCCCCGGTGTCGCCGTAGAGCGCCGAGAAGCTGTAGACCGCGTAGGCGAGCCCGCGCTTCTCGCGGATCTCCTGGAACAGGCGGCTCGCCATGCCCCCGCCGAGGATCCCGTCGAGGAGCGCGAGCGAGAAGCGGTCGGGGTGGTGAGCGTTCATGGTCGAGACGCCGTAGCAGATGTGCGCCTGCTCGGTGTCCTTGTGGAGGAATTCGAGGCGCGACGCGCTCGCTGCGTGCGCCACCGGGCGCAGCGACCGCGGTCCCGCGGGCAGGCCGGCGAGGTGCTTCTCGGCGAGCGCGACGAGCGCGTCGTGATCGACGTTGCCGGCCGCCGCAACCACCGCGTTGCCGGTCAGGTAGTGCTTCGCGCGGAAGGCGACCGACTGCGCGTGGTCGAAGCCGCCCACGGTCTCGCGGCTGCCCAGGATCGGCAGGCCGATGGGATGGTCGGGCCACAGCGCCGCGCTGAAGATCTCGTGGATGCGGTCGTCGGGCGTGTCCTCCATCCGCGCGATCTCCTCGATGACGACCTCGCGTTCGCTCTCGCACGCGCTGTCTTCGAGGGACGCCGAGACCACCATGTCCGAGAGGATCTCGAAGGCCTTCTCGAGGTGCTCGTCCACAAAACGGCTGTAGTACGCCGTGTACTCCTTGCTCGTGAACGCGTTGAGCTCGGCGCCGAGGCGGTCGAACTCCTCGGAGATGTCGCGGGCGGAGCGGTTGGGCGTGCCCTTGAACATCATGTGCTCCATGAAGTGCGACATGCCCGCCTCGGCGGGGGACTCGTCGCGGCTGCCCACGGCGAACCAGATGCCGAGCGTGATCGAGCGGACGGAGTCCATGGGCTCGGTCATGACCGTGATGCCGTTGTCGAGGACGGTCTTGCGATAGAACATCCGGGCTCCCTGGAGTCGGTGAGCGGCGCGCAGGGGCGGCCGCGTCGCGTGCGTCCGTCCATTCTAGCGTTCCC
>CAZXWK010000004.1:0-36116 GCA_964644675.1 uncultured Eubacteriales bacterium
CCATCTTGTGGCGGATGATCACCAGGTCGCACGCCATCGCGCTGAGCGTCTCGGCGGTGTCCACGAGCGACTCGCCCTTCACCGTCGCGCTCGTCGACGCCGAGAAGTTGATGCCATCTGCCGAGAGGCGCTTGGCGGCGATCTCGAAGCTCGTGCGCGTGCGCGTGCTCGGCTCGAGGAAGAGGTTCACGATCGTGCGGCCTCGGAGCGTCGGCAGCTTCTTGATGCGGCGCTCGTTGACCTCCTTGAAGCTGTCGGCCGTGTCGAGAATGAGCGTGATGTCCTCGGGGGTGAGGTCTTCGATGTCGATGATGTGCCGAGACGAGAGCACTACTCCTCGCCTCCCTCGACGCGCTCGAGGATCTCGACGGCGTCGCGGCCGTCCATCGCCTCGAGGTAGACCTTGACGCGCTCCCGGCTCGACGAGGGCACGTTCTTGCCCACGAAGTCCGCGCGGATCGGCAGCTCGCGGTGGCCGCGGTCGACCAGGACCGCGAGCTGGATCGAGCACGGGCGCCCGTAGTCCATGATCGCGTCCATCGCCGAGCGGATCGTGCGCCCCGTGAAGAGCACGTCGTCGACGAGCACGATATCGCGCCCTTCGACATCGAAGGGGATGTCGGTGCGATGCACCTCCGGCGAGAGGCGGATCGCGAGGTCGTCTCGGTAGAAGCTGATGTCGAGCGTGCCCACGGGCACCTCGGCCATCTCGATCTCGCGGACCTTTGCGGCGAGCGTCTCGGCGAGAACGGCGCCGCGGGTCACGATCCCCACGAACGCGAGATTGCCTGCGCCCTTGTTGGCCTCGAGGATCTCGTGCGCGATGCGCGTGACGGCGCGCGAGATAGCCTCGCCGTCCATCACCGTCGCTTTCGTGCGGTACTCCACAGGTGCACCCCCTGGATACAAAAGCGCCTCCCGGCCGCGGGGGCAAGGAGGCGTCGTCATCGGGGTGCGTGCACACGTGGCGTGTGCTGCTGCGTCTATGAGTCTGCGGCCCTTGCCGGCCTCACGGGACCGGGCTTAAAGGTCGTTGCCGAGAGTACCGTAGCGGGCGGTTCTCGGCAAGACGCGAAGCGGGAGTCTCCGGCAGCCCGAGCGCTCTACCGCGCGCCGGCGCCTTCGAGCAGCGCGAACACCTCGTCGCCGGCCGCGGTGCGGCCCGACGAGTACTCGGCGATGGACGCGAGCCGGCTCGCGAGGTCGTCGGGTAGCGGGTCGAGGAAGCGCAGTTCCTCGCCCGTGACCGGGTGTACGAGCTCGAGGCGGTAGGCGTGCAGGAACTGCCGCTCGAGCCCCAGGTCGGCCTTGAGCTTGCGCTGCCCATAGACCGGGTCACCCACGCACGGGTGGTTGATGTAGGCCATGTGGACGCGGATCTGGTGCGTGCGCCCCGTGTAGAGCTTGCACTCGAGCAGCGTGAAGCCGTCGTCGAACCGTCCCGCCTCGAACCGCTCGAGCACCCGGAACGTCGTCACCGACTGCTTGGCGGTCGGCGAGTCCACCACCGCCATCTTCATGCGCTCGCGCGGGTCCCGGCCGAGCGGAGCGTCGATCAGTCCCGTGTCGGGCGCGATCCACCCGTGCACGAGCGTCAGGTAGCGACGGTCGATCGAGCGCACCTTGATCGCTTCCTGGAGCGCTACCTGCGCCTCGTCGGTCTTGGCGACCATCATCAGGCCGCTCGTGTCCTTGTCGAGCCGGTGCACGATCCCGGGACGGTCCTCGCCCTGTAGACTCCCCAGCTCGTCCGAGTGCGCGAGCAGGGCGTGGACGAGCGTGCCGGTCCAGTGCCCCTCGGCGGGGTGCACGACGAGCCCGGCCTGCTTCGAGAGCACGATCATGTGACCGTCCTCGAAGCGGATGTCGAGCGGGATGTCCTCGGCGACCAAGTCGCCCCGATCCCACGCCGGCACCTCGATCTCGATGCGCTCTCCGGCCTTGGCGATGTGGCGCTTGGGCGCGACTTCGCCGTTGACGAGCACGAGACCGTCCTCGATGAGCCGCGCCGCCGCGGACCGCGACGCCAGGAACTCCATAGTGCCGAGCAACACGTCGAGGCGCATCCCGGCCTCGTCCGGCGCGACGAGGTGCTCGTAGTAGTCGGCGGGGCTCACGACGCGCGCCCCTCGGCGGCGCTCGCGGTATCGGGCGAGCCGCGCTCGACACTCAGCGCCGGCCCGCTCGCCTCGACCGGACCGGCGGGCGTGTCGTCCTCGGTGGCCGACTCGCGCCCGGGATCCCGGTCCGCGTCCTTCTCGGCATCGCCCACGTCCGCGACGGCTGCGTCACCATCCGCCACGCCGAGCACGGCGTCGTCAGCTTCCGGGCCGAAGATGATCCACGCCGAGAGGATCACCACGCCGAACAGGATGCACATGTCGGCCACGTTGAAGACCGGGAAGTCGATGAAGCCGAACTCGAAGAAGTCCGTGACACGCCCGATGAACGCGCGATCGATGAGGTTTCCCACGGCGCCTGCGGTCACGAGGCCGAGCGCGACGACGACGGGCCACTGGGCCGGTCGTACCTTCCACCAGTAGGCCGCGATCACGACGAGCACGAGCGTGGACGTGACCATGAAGACCGGCTGGCGCCCCGGGAAGAGCCCGAAGGCCGCGCCGGAGTTCTGCACGTAGGTGAGGTTCAGCACCCACGGGATCACGTGCTCGGACTGCTGTGGCACCATGAGCGCGCGCACGACCGCCTTGGCCGCCTGGTCGACGGCAAGAGCGACGAGCGCGGTCGCGATGAAGACCCGGCCGGGGTGTGCCAGGCCTAGCGGGACTCTTCGGCTTCCTTGCACGTGATGCAGAGGCTCGCGGTGGGGACGGCTTCGAGGCGGGCGGCAGGAATGTCGGCGCCACAGCGGGTGCACGTGCCGTACGTGCCCGCTTCGAGACGAGCTATCGCCGAGCGGACCTGATCGAGCAGGTCGCGCTCGTTCTCTTCGAACGTCATGTCGAGCTCGCGCTCGAACGTCGCGGAACCCTGATCCGCCATGTGATCGCGGTACGCGTTCTCGCCGCTGGCCTCGGACAGCGAGTCGCGCTCCTTCTTCTCGTACTCGGCGATGTCGGCCTCCAGCCGTGCGAGGTCGTCTTCGAGTCGCGCACGGAGCTCGTCCCTCGTCGTCTCGTCGAGCATCACGGCCTCCTTGGCTTGCGAACGCGCCCGGCTCTCGAGCCGGGCGCGGGATGGACTTGTTTGATTGTACCACCGGGTCGCGAAAGCCTCTCGCGAACCGATCGCTCTGGCGAACGCTACCCGAGGTCGGAGAGCACCTCGGCGCATCGGCCGCAGACGTCCGGATGGGCCGCGTCGACGCCGAGTTCGCGCAGGTTCCAGCAGCGCGGGCACTTCTCGCCCGCGGCCGGTGCGACCTCGACGGCGACGTCGCCGCCCGCCGTGACGACCACGGACGCCACGATGAAGAGCTCCGCCAAAGCGTCCAGGCCGCGCCGCTCGAGCACGGCGACGGTCTCGGCCGGTGCGGTCAGCATGACGGCCGCCTCCTGGCTCTTGCCGATGACCTTGGAGTTGCGCGCGTCCTCGAGCGCCTTGGTGACGGCTTCGCGAACGCCGAGGACGACGCGGTATGCCTCGAGCAGCTCAGCGGCCTCCTCGGCGGGGAGGTCGACGGCCGGCCACTCGGTGAGCTGGACGCTCTCGGCGTCGCGCATCGAGGCAGGCATGTGCTCCCAGACCTCCTCGCACGTGAACGAGAGGATCGGCGTCAGCACCCGGACGAGCACGCCGAGCACCTGGGCTAGGACGGTCTGCGCACTGCGGCGCGACAGGCTCGTGGCGCCGTCCGCGTACAGGCGGTCCTTGAGCACGTCGAGGTAGACCGAGGAGAGCTCGCCCACGTACTCGTGCACCGTGCGATGGACGACATGGAAGCGCCACTCGTCGTAGGCGGTGGTCACGCGGTCGAGCACCTCGTCGAGCTGGGCGAGCGCGAAGCGGTCGAGCTCGGGCATCTCGGCCCAGCCCACGGCGTCGGTCGCGGGATCGAAGTCGTAGAGGTTGGAGAGCAGGAAGCGGAACGTATTGCGGATACGGCGGTACGCCTCACTCGTGCGGTCGAGGATCTCGTCGGACACGCTCACGTCCTGGCCGTAGTCAGCCGAGGCCACCCACAGGCGCACGATGTCCGCGCCCGACTTGGCGACGACGTCGATCGGCGAGATGACGTTGCCGATGGACTTGGACATCTTGCGGCCGTCGCCGTCGACGATGAACCCGTGCGTGAGCACCTTGTCGAACGGCGCAGCGTCGTAGGCGCCGACGCTCGTCAAGAGCGAGCTCTGGAACCACCCGCGGTGCTGGTCGCTTCCCTCGAGGTACATGGTCGCGGGCCGCTTCAGCTCGTCGCGGGTCTCGAGCACGCTCGTGTGCGAGACGCCGGACTCGAACCACACGTCGAGGATGTCGGTCTCAGGCGCCACCTCCGTGCCGCCGCAGCGCGGGCACGCCGTGCCGGCCGGCAGATACTCGCTCGGCTGCCTGGTGAACCACGCGTCGGCTCCCTCGGTCGCGAACAGGCGCTCCACCGCCGAGAAGGTCTCGGGGGTGGCGATGGTCTCGCCGCACTTCACGCACTCGAACACGGGAATCGGCACGCCCCACGCGCGCTGGCGGCTGATGCACCAGTCCGGGCGGTCGCCCACCATGCCTGCCATGCGGTTCACCGACCAGCCGGGAATCCACTCGACGCGGTTGATCTCGCGCATCGCGGCCTCGCGCAGGTGCGTGGCGTCCATCGACACGAACCACTGGTCGGTGGCGCGGAAGATGACCGGCTGCCGGCAGCGCCAGCAGTGCGGGTAGCTGTGACTGATCGTCTGCGCGGCGACGAGCGTGCCCTTCTCGGCGAGCCACTTGACGATGACCGGGTTCGCTTCGTCCACCGAGAGGCCCGCGAAGGGGCCGCCACCCTGGTCAAAGACGCCGTTGTCGTCGACGGGCATGGGCATGGGCAGCCCGAACTTCATCCCGACGAGGTAGTCCTCCTCGCCATGTCCCGGCGCCGTGTGGACCGCACCGGTACCCGTCGACAGCTCGACGTGGTCGCCGGTGATGATGACGCCCTCGACGCCGTCGTGGATGGGGTGCGCGTACTTCAGGCCCGCGAGGTCGCGGCCCTTGACGCGGGTCGCGAGCACCGTGAACGGGGACCCGTCGTCGCCCCAACCCGCGACCTCGGCGACGCTCTCGGTGAGCTCGGCCGCCATCACGAGCACGCGGCCGTCGGCGAGCTTGACGCCGACGTAGTCCGCGTCGCTCGCGAGCGTCACGGCGACGTTGGCCGGCAGCGTCCACGGCGTCGTCGTCCAGATGAGCACCGAGACGTCGCCCTCGGCGTCCCACGGCGTCTCGCTCGTGAACTTGAACGCGACGTAGATGCTGTCGCTCTTCTCGTCGGAGTACTCGATCTCGGCCTCGGCGAGGGCGGTATGACAGCGCTTGCACCAGTGGATCGGCTTGCGGCCCTTGTAGATCTCCCCGCGCTCGTACATCTTCGCGAAGACCTTGACGTCCCCCGCCTCGTAGCTGTGCTTGAGGGTGAGGTACGGGTCGTCCCAGTCACCGCGCACGCCGAGTCGCTTGAACTCCTCGCGCTGGACGTCGACGAACTCCATAGCCCAGTCGCGACAGAGCTCGCGCAGCTTGGCCTGCGAGATCTTCGCCATCTTCTCGGGACCGAGCTTCTTCTCGACCTGGTGCTCGATGGGCTGGCCATGGCAGTCCCAGCCCGGCACGTACGGCGCGTAGTAGCCCCGCATCGACTTGTACTTGACGATGAGGTCCTTCAGCACTTTGTTGTACGCGGTCCCCATGTGGATGTGGCCGTTCGCGTACGGCGGGCCGTCGTGCAAGACGAAAGGCTCTCCGCTGGCCCGCTTTTCGAGCGACTTGCGGTACACGTCCAGCTCGTCCCACCGCTGCAGCCAGCCCGGCTCGCGCTGCGCGAGGTTCGCGCGCATCGGGAACTCCGTCTGCGGCAGGTTCATGGTCTGCTTGTAGTCGTTGGCCACCGTCGCCATCCCTTCCGCGCCCCATCCAGGGCAAACAAAAACGCGCTCGTCCACGACTGCCGGGACGAAGCGCGCTCACGATCTCGCTCCGCGGTACCACCCAGCTTGCGCGGGGCAACCACCCTGCGCGCCACTCGGTCGCCCGGTAACGGGGGCATCCGTCGGAGCCTAGTGACCGCGTATGCGGCGTTCGGTCCGAGGCTGATGGGGTGATCTTCGTCTCTTGCGCCACCCGCGGGCTTACACTGTCCCCGCTCGCTGAAGGGCGCTGCCGAGAGAGTACTCGTCCCCGTCGTCGCCTGTCGCACTGTTCCCGCACGTACGAGCGTGCGGTGACGGGATTATCGCGCAGGCGGTGGCTTCTCGGCAACCGCGAGCGGCGGGGAAGCGTTCGCGCGCGAGGACTACGCCTCGCCGTCGTTCATCGGCGTGAGGTAGGTGATCGCGCTGACGGCGACGGCCACGAACTCCCGTCGGTCGCCCGCTCGGTGCTGTTGCCCGCGGTCATTGACCTGCACGTCGGTCAGGCAGATGAAGGCGCGATCGTAGGAGTTCACGTAGTCCGACAGCCGCAGCGGCGGGCTCACCGGCTGGTGGACGTACCCGCGGAACGTGCGCTCCGACGTCTCGATCATCACCCGGATCCGTTCGAACCCGTTCGATTCGTCGCTCATCAGCCCGGCCTCCTCCGTCCGTGCCGCTAGAACAGCTTCTCCTCCGGCTCCCCAAACGCCTCGCGCAGTTCAGTCTCTGAGACAGCCACGACTTCCAGCACCTTGTGCCGAGAAGTGGCGCCCCGGACCACCGACACGCTGGACTTGGGAACCCCCAACGCTTTGGCCACGATCCGACAGACCGCGGCGGTCGCCTTGCCGCCCTCGGCAGGAGCGGTGACGCGCACCGAGAGCTCGCTCCCCCGCCATCCCGCGACCTCGTCGCGTCCGGAGCGCGGCGTCACGTGAACCGCGAGGTTCGCCATGCGCGGCTAGTCGATCTCCTCGATGTCGATATCGGCCTCGCGCTCGCCGAGCGTGTCGAAGCCCGGAAGCGAGAACTCGCTCGGGTCCACGAGCTCCACGGGCGCGTCCGGCACGTTCGCCGAGCCGACCTCACCGAGCGTCACGCTCGTCACGAAGCCGGAGGCCGGCGGCTCGACCGCAGGCATCACGACGGTGCGCTGATCCTCCGGCGCAGGCTCGGCGGCAGGCGCGGGCCCGGCCACCGGCTGGGGCGTCGGCTCCGATGCAGGTGCCGGCGCCGACGGCGCGGCGACAGGCCGGACCTCGACGTCGCCCACAACGCCCTCGTCGGTCTCGCCGAGCAGCACGCTCACATCGTCGGGCAGGTCAATCTCGTTGATCGACTTGAGCTGGCCTTCGAGGAGTCCCTTGTACCGCATGCGGTACTCCTCCTCGGCCTGCTTGATCCTGATGAGTTCGTTGGCGACCGCCTGCCGCTTCTGCAGCGCGTTGTGGATGATCTCCTTGGACTTGAGTTCGGCGTCGCGCAGCATCGTGTCGGCCTCGACTCCGGCCTTGGCGACGATCTCCTCGGCCGAACGCTGTGCGGCGACCATGGTGTTGTTGAGCGTGGCCTCCATCGACTGGTACGAGCGGACGCGCTCGTTGGCCGCCTCGAGCTTCTCGGAGAGGTCGATGTTCTCCTTGAAGAGGCGCTCGAACTCATCGGCAACTTCGTCGAGGAACTCGTCGACCTGCTCCTCGTTGTAGCCGCGCAAGGAGTGGCCGAACTCCTTGTGGTGGATGTCGAGGGGGGTGAGCTTCATCGGTGGATCCTTCCAATCACTCAGTCTTAGGGGTGATGCTACCGCAACCTAGAGGGTTCTGACGAAGCTGGCCACGAGCATCAACAAGAAGTAGGCGATGATCGGTGACAGGTCGACGTTGCTGATCGGCGGGATGAGCCGTCTGAAGATCGAGAGGTACGGCTCGACAACACTGCCGAGAACCTGCTGCACGTCGGCGACGAAGCCGCGCGTGGGAAACCACGACATGAGCACGTAGACGATGATCAGGATGCCGTAGAGGCGGAGGACCTGGTACAGGATCGGGCCGATTCCGGTCACGAGCCGAGCTCCTCCGATCGGCGCACGTTCGCCGCGACGGCGTCGGAGAACGCCGCTCGCACGGCGCGCGCCTCGAGCACGTCGATGGCGGCGATCGTCGTGCCGCCCGGACTCGAGACGCCGTCGATGAGCGCCTCCGGGTGCACGCCGGTCTGCTCGATGAGCTCGGCGGTTCCGGCCATCGTCCCCACCGCGAGCGCCTGCGCGACGTCGCGCGGCAGGCCCTGGCGCACGCCCGCGCGGGCGAGCGCATCCACGACCAGCGCGAAGTACGCGGGGCCTGAGCCCGAGATCGCGGTCGCCGCGTTCTGGTAGCGCTCGTCGAGCACGACCGCCGAGCCGATCTGAGCGAACAGCGCACGGACCAGCTCGACCTGCTCGGCGGTGGCCTCCCGGCCGCCACTGATCACGGCGACGCCGGCGTTGACCATCGCGGGCGTGTTGGGCATGACGCGCACCACAGCGGTACCCGCGGGCAGAAGCGACTCGAGCCGCGCGGTCGAGACGCCCGCGGCGATCGAGACGACCAGTGAGCCGGCGAGCTTCTCGGAGAGCGAGGTCACGACCGTGTCGACGACCTGCGGCTTGACCGCGATCAGAGCGACGTCGGCGGGCAGGGCCTCGGCCCCGTCGGCGACGGTGGTGACCGACAGCGCAGCGAGTGCCTCGCGGCGCTCGGCGCTGGGATCGGCCATCGTGACCGCCGACGACGCGACGACGCCGGACTTCAGCAGTCCGGCGACGATCGCTTCGCCCATGCGCCCGCCGCCGATGACGGCGAGCGAACCGTCGAATGTGAGATCGTCGCTGCCCACGCTGCCTCCCGCGTCCCTACTCGGAGAAGAGGCCGGTGTCGCGTAGTCGGCGACGATCGGCGTCGGAGACCTCGACGTTGTGAGGCGTCAGCATGAACACCTTGTCCGAAACCTTCTGCAACCCGCCGTCGAGGCCGTAGGTCAGCCCCGATGCGAAGTCGAGCAGGCGCTTGGCGAGGTCGGGCTTGGTCATCGCCATGTTCATGATGACCGGCGTCCCCTGCTTGTAGCGGTCCGCGATGGTCTGCGCTTCGGTGAAGCTCTTGGGCTCGACGATGTGCATCTTCATGTTCGCCGAGACGGGCGTCACCGAGGCGCCGCCCGTGGGAACGCTGCGGAGCGACTGCGGAGAACCGCCACGAGCGCGGTCGAGGTCGGGACCGCGGTCGACCTTGCGGACCGCGCCCTGACCGGCGCCGGAATCGTAGGGCGACTGGTACGGCGCCTCGCGGCGAGGCGGCGCGAAGTCGACGTCGTCCTCGGCATACGCAGCGTCGTCGTACTCGTCGTCCTCGTAGTACTCGTCGTCCCACTCGTCTTCGAGTCCGAGACGGACCTTCATCCGATGCCACAGACCCACGGCGATCTCCCTCGTGCCGGCGTCACCTGCCGAAGATGGCGCCGCCCACCCGGACGATGGTAGCGCCCTCCTCGACGGCCACGCGGAAGTCGTTGCTCATGCCCATCGAAAGCTCGTCTAACTCTACACCATTCAACGGCATCTCCCTGAGGGAATCCCGCAGCTCGCGCAGTTCTCGGAAGACCCAGCGGGCGTCCTCCGCGCGGCCGAACGGCGCCATAGTCATGAGGCCCCGCACTTCGACGGCCTCGCACTTCGAGGCCTCGATCAGAGCCTCGCGCACGTCGTCGCACGCGAAGCCGTGCTTGGACGCCTCGCCCGAGACGTTGACCTGCAACAGAACCGGCTGCACGACCCCGGCCTCGCCGGCCCTGCGGTCGATCTCGCGCAACAGGTGGCAAGAGTCCACGCTGTGGATCAGGCACGCCCGGCCGACCACATCCTTGACCTTGTTGGTCTGCAGCGTTCCGATGAAGTGCCAGCTGGCGTCGGGGAAGAGCCCGTACTTGCCCAAGAACTCCTGGACGCGGTTCTCTCCGAAGTCGTTGATGCCGGCGACCAGCGCCGCCCGGATGTCTTCGATGCCGACGGTCTTGGTGACGGCGACGATCATCACATCGTCGGGACTGCGCCCCGAGATGTCGGCGGCGTCTGCGACCTGCCGCCTGACCGCCTCGTACCGCGAGGCGACTGCTGCCATCTGACTACTCCTGGGTCTGGTCGCCCTGTTCGGGTGCGCCGTCGAGGCCGCCGAACTCCCGCTCGCCTGTGATCAGGTACGCGATGCGCTCGCCAATGTCGACGGCGTTGTCAGCGATCCGCTCGAGATAGCGTCCCGCGAGCACCATTCCGGAGGCCCACTCGATGTCCTCCTCGTCGTGGAGGCGCGCGAGCTCGCGGAAGAACTGCTTGTAGAGGTGGTCGATCGGCTCGTCGAGCTCGGGCAACTTGCACGCCAGCTCGAGGTCACGGTTCTCCAAAGCATCGCCGGTAGCGTCGAGGACCCGGTAGACCAGGTTGCCCTGCGCCTGGATGAGGTCGTAGAGCGTCTGCGGGCCACGGCGACCGGCGGTCCGCTTCGCGGCCTTGGCGATGTTCACCGAGAGGTCCGCCATGCGCTCGAGGTGGATCGCCATGTACGCGAGCGATTGCAGAAGGCGCAGGTCGCGCGCGACAGGGTACTGCGTGGCGATGATCTCGAGCACCCGCTCCTCGACGCCGACCGTGCGGGCATCCATCTCGTCATCGCTCGCGATGACCTTGTCGGCGAGCTCGACGTCGCCATTGATGAGCGACTCGACCGACGCACGCGTGTTCTTCACGACCGTACGGAGAATGTCGACGACCTCTGCGTGGACCGCCTTGAGTTCCTGCCTGAACTGCTCACGCATGTTGTTCGCCCCTTCGTGCGTAGCGCGTGCCGTCAACCCAGTATAGCCGCCGCTCCGCGGCCGAATGCTGCGATTTCGTTACACGGTGGTGAACTCGCGGCGAGCGGCGATCGATCGCCGCGTCCGCGCCTTCGATCACACCCCGTCGATCGTGCGAGCACCGGCCCGCTAGCCGAACCGACCCGTGATGTAGTCCTCAGTCCGCTGGTCGTTCGGGCTCGTGAACAGCTCGTTCGTCCGACCGTACTCAACCAGGATCGCCGGTTCGCCCGCGACCTCCTGCAGGAAGAACGCGGTGTAGTCGCTCACGCGGGCCGCCTGCTGCATGTTGTGCGTGACGATGACGATCGTGACGGTGTCCTTGAGCTCAGCCATGAGGTCCTCGATCTTCTGGACGCTCGTCGGGTCGATCGCCGAGCACGGCTCATCCATCAGGAGCACCTCGGGCTGCACGGCGAGCACGCGCGCGATACACAGCCGCTGCTGCTGACCGCCGGACAGCGCCAGACCGTTCTTGCCGAGAATGTCTTTGACCTCTTTCCACAGGTTCGCGCGCTTGAGCGAGTCCTCGACGATCGCGTCGAGTTCCGACTTGCGCCGGATGCCCTGAAGACGAGGTCCGTAGGCCACGTTGTCGTAGATGGACTGCGGAAACGGGTTCGGCTGCTGGAAGATCATCCCCACACGACGGCGCAGGTCGACCGGATCGACGCCCGGACCGTAGATGTCCGCGCCGTCGATCTGCATCAGGCCCTCGACACGAGTGCCGGGGATCAGGTCGTTCATCCGGTTGATACAGCGCAGGAAGGTCGACTTGCCGCAGCCGGACGGGCCGATGAACGCCGTCGTCGCGCGTGACTTGATGTCGACGTTGATGCCCGTCAGCGCGTTGAAGTCGCCGTACCAGAAACTCAGGTCCTTCACGAGGACCTTGGTCGGACCGACCTCGGCCGGATTCGAAGCGGTACCCAGTTGCACGGTCATAGCGCTACACCTTCCGAGAACGACGCAGGATCCAGCGGGCGCTCAGGTTGAAGCCCAGGATCATGATGATCAGCAGCAGTGCGGTGCCGAACGCGGCCGGCAGGTTGATGCCTTCGACCGCGAGGAGGTACAGGTGCACGGTCATGGGACGGCCCGAGTCGAGTGGCGACATCGGCAGGTTGACCGCCTGCCCCACGGTGTAGAGCACGACCGCGGTCTCGCCCACCGCACGACCCGTCGCCAGCACAAGACCCGTGATGATGCGCGGCGCTGCCGCCGGGAGGACGATCTTGCTCACCGTCTGCCACTTGGTGGCACCCAGCCCGTAGGAGCCCCAGCGCATGTACTTGGGGACAGCCCGGATGGCCTCCTCGGTCGCCCGCATGATGATGGGCAGCATGAGAAGCGACAGAGCGAGCGCGCCCGAAATCATCGACAGTCCCAGACCCATGGCCTCGACGAAGAGCGCGAACCCGAACAGGCCCATCACGATCGACGGGACGCTTGCGAGCGAATCGGCGGCGAAGCGGATCGTGTCCACTGTGCGGCCCTGGTGGGCGTACTCCGCCAGGTAGACCGCGGCGAGCACCGCCACCGGCGTCGAGATCAGCATCGCGAGACCGGTCACGTACAGCGTGGCGACGATCGTCGGCCAGATACCACCCTCGGCGTTCACGCCGCGCGGCCACGTGAAGATGAACGCCGGGAAGCCCGGGAGCAGCGCCTTGATGCCGTTCACGAATACGTAGAGCAGCAGCGCACCGAGCACGGCGACCGTGAGGAGCGCGGCGGCCCACAGCACTCCCAGCGCGATCTTGTTGGCTAGCGTCTTGTTCATCGCTAGTCCTTCAACCTCGACAGGAGCCTTACGGTGGCGACGAGGAACATTGAGAAGAGGAAGAGCATGGCCGCGATGGCGAAGAGCGCGGTGCGGTGCATACCGACCGCGTACGGCATGTCCATAACGATCTGGGTCGTCATCGTGGAGAGCGGCGCGAACAGGCCGCGCGGGAAGACCGGCGCGTTGCCGACGACCATGAGAACGGCCATCGTCTCCCCGATCGCGCGTCCCATGCCCAGGATGATCGCGTCGATGATGCCGATCTTCGCGGCGGGGACCACGACTTTATAGATGGTCTGCCACTGAGTGGCGCCCATCGCGTAGGAGGCCTCGCGAATCCCCTCGGGAACCGAGCGAAGCGCGTCCTCAGACAGCGCCGCGATCGTCGGCACGATCATGATTGCGAGCACGATCCACGCGGTGAAGGCACCGAAGCCCAGGGTCCCGGTCAGCTCAGACAGGATCGCTCTCAGGAAGATGATCCCGAAGAAGCCGTAGACCACGGACGGGATACCCGCGAGCAGCTCGACGGCCGGACGGACGACCCGGCGAACCTGCGGGGACGCCACGTCGCTCAGGAACACGGCGGTCCCGACGGCGAGCGGCGTGCCCAGAGCGAGCGCGCCGAGCGTCACGAGGAACGAGCCGACGATGAGCGGCAGGATGCCATACTGCTCGGAACTCGCCGACCACACCGTGCCGGTGACGAACTTCACCAGGCCGTAGTCCGTGACGATGGGCCACGCCTTCCAGCCCACGAAGACGAAGATGAGCGCCACCGCCAGTACGAACGCGAACGCGCACATGAAGAAGAGCGCTTTGAGCAGCCACTCCTTCACGTACGTAGACCTCGAGACAAGCTGGAGGTCCTTCTTGGGAGGCGCGACGGCGTCGCTCACTTGCCGCCCTCCTTCACCGGGATGAAACCGGCGTCCACGACGACGCCCTGCTGAATCTCGTCTGAGAGCACGAAGTCCACGTACTCCTTGGTCAGGCCGGTGGGCGCGCCCTTCGTGAAGAAATGCAGGGTCCGACCGATCGGATAGTCACCGGAAGCGACGCTGGCCTCGCTGGGCGCGACGCCGTCGATGGAGAGCGCCTTGACCTTGACGTCGGTGAAGCGCGGCTCGACGAAGCCGAGCGAGATGTAGCCGATCGCGCCGGGGGCGCGCGCGACGACGTCGCGGACCTGTCCCGTACCGGGCAGGACGGCGGCGGCGGGGTCGAAGGGCGTGTCGCCCATGACGATCTTCTTGAACGCCTCGCGCGTCCCCGAAGCCTCGTCGCGGTTCACGAGGTCGATTCGGCGATCGACGCCGCCGACCTCGCTCCAGTTGGTGATCTCGCCCGCGAAGATGGCGCGCAACTGGTCGGACGTCAGATTCGCGACGGGATTCTCGGGGCTCACGATGACGGCGATGCCGTCGTACGCGATCGGCGTGTCGACCAGTCCCAGGTCGCCTTCCTCGGGCTTGAGGTCACGCGAGGAGGTACCGACCTGCGCCGTCCCCGCGTTCACCGCTTCGATGCCGGCGGAAGACCCAAGCCCGGAAACGAGCACCGCGACATCGGGGTTCTTTGCGTGGAAGGACTCCCCCGCCTGCTCGGCGATCGGGAGGATGGTCGTGGAGCCGGCGACGATGACCTGGTCCGGTCGCTGCGACGACCTTCCGCAACCCGCGAGCGCCAGACTGCCCACGAGCACGAGCGCCAGTGCGAGCAGCTTCAGAGAACGCACGTCAAGGCCGCGTGGCGTCCGGTGTGCCCGCCCTCGGCTCGATGCGAGAAGAAGCGATCGGTTGTCTCGGCGGTACACGTCCCGAGTCGTGCGATGTTGCACGAAGCGACTCCTGCGTCGTCAAGACTGGCGGACACGACGGCATCGAGATCGAGCGACCCCGAATCAGCCCGCGCAAGATTACCAAACGCGTTCACGAATTGCGACAGGATTTCGTAACCGACTTCGTAGTGGCACGCGCCGATGTGCGGCCCCACGTACGCGAGCACCTCGCCAGCCGAGCAACCCGCTTCCCGGCACAGGACCTCGACGGTCCTGCCGGGCAGCGAAGCCAGGGCCCCACGCCAGCCTGCGTGCACCACGGCAACGGCCGGTCCCGGCGCCACGAGCACGACCGGAACGCAGTCCGCGAAGCAGAGCACGAGGGGGGCTCCCGCGGTGCGCGTAACAAGCGCGTCGGTGCCCCGAACCGGTTCGCGCCCCGCTGCCGCACGGGCCCCGGCGCCCGCGTCTGCCTCGCCCACGAGTCCGATGTGGTCGCCGTGGACCTGCTCGGCGAACGTCATGCGCGACCGCAGGTCTTCGATGCCGAGCGCCGCGACCAGGCGCCGGCGATTCTCGTCGACGGCGGAGGGGTCGTCCCCCACGTGCGCTGCGAGGTTGAGTGACTCGAATGGAGCCGTGCTGACCCCGCCGTGCCGCTCCGAGAACGCGACCACGACGCCGCGCTCGGACCGTAGACCGACGTCGGTCCACACCGTGACGCCGCCGTGCGAGACCGCCGCTAGGGTCGGGATTATGGCAGGCATTAGGGAAATCGCCCCCAATCGTGTGACAATATGTGGTGCGAGCACAGCTCGTTCAGGGTATCCAATGCGTTGACGGCGGTCACGAATCGTCAAACACGGGAGGGGACGCAATGGACAGCATCGATCTTGGAAGGGCGTTCAAGGCGCCATTCGCCGACAAGGACTGGGTCAAGAAAACACTACTGGGCTTCCTGTGGCTGCTTCTCGGCGTCACGAGCCCGGCGGTGTACGGCGCGTCGCTGGAGTACATCCGCAACGTCTCCGAAGGCCGCGAGGACCTTCCGGAGTGGGACCAGTTCGGTGACAAGTGGGTCAAGGGCCTGTTGCTTCTGCTGGCCGGATTCATCTACTTCCTGCCGGTCATCGTTCTCGGCCTCATCTTCATGATCCCGGTACTCGGGGCCATCGCCTCGGGAAGCGACAGTCTGGGCGCGCTCGCGGGCGGCAGCATGTGCCTCTTCTGGCTGATCGCGATCGTCTACTCCGTGGCCATCGCGGTCATCTTCTACGGGGCCCAGGTCAACTACGCGATGAAGGGTGAGTTCGGCGCGCTCTTCGCGTTCGGCGACATCCTCGCTCGCGTGCGTGACGGAAGCGGGTACTGGGCCGCATGGCTGTGGGCCCTGGTCGTCGGCTTCGGCGTCAGCATCGTCTCGAGCGTGCTGAGCGCGACCGGTATCGGCTCCATCCTCATGCCGGCCGTCCTCTATCTGCAGATCATGATCACGGCCCATCTGTTCGGACAGTGGGCCGCCCGCTCGTACGGCATCGCGCAGGCTCCGGTTCCGACCGGCGGCCCCGGCTACATCCCGCCGGTGGGCACGTACGCGCCGCCGGCGCCTCCCGCACCTCCTGCACCTCCTGCGCCTTCCGCGGCTCCGGCTGCTCCGCCTGCAGCGCCGCCGGTGGCCCCGGCCGCTCCGGCTCCGGCAGCTCCCGTCACGCCGCCCACGCCTGAGGCCGGGTTCTCGGCTCCGGCAGCACCTCCCGCGCCTCCGGCAGCACCTCCCGCGGCACCTCCCGCGGCTCCGCCGGCAGACGCTCCAAGCGACGACGCACCAGCGTCCTAGCGAATCCACCGCTGCGACAGAAGAGCCCGCCGGAACGCTCCGGCGGGCTCTTCGCTTTCTGTACACCCCGGACACGGCACCTGTGAAGGCCGGACATCAGGAGATATGGGAGGGCCCGGTGGCGACGAGGTCCCGCCGTCGTCGCCACCGGGCCCAAACCGGTCCGGCCCACGAGCGGGCCGGGGTGATCCTAGAAGGAGCGCTTCTTCAGGAATGCAGGGATGTCGAGCTCGTCATCGGCGATGGGCTCAAGCACCGGAAGCAGCGTGGTGCCCTCGTCGTCGCCGACCGCGCCGAACGTCATGGTCTCCTGCTTGCGGCGGCCGTTGAAGCCCGTCGCGATGACCGTCACGCGGATCTGGTCCATCATCGAGTCGTCGATGACGGCGCCGAAGATGATGTTCGCATCGGGAGCGGCAGCCGCTGCGACGACCTCCGCCGCCTCGTTGACCTCGAACAGGCCCAGATCGCTGCCGCCACAGATCGAGAGCAGCACGCCGGTCGCACCCTGGATCGAGGACTCGAGCAGCGGGCTCGAGATCGCGGCATCCGCGGCGTCGTGCGCCCGGTTGTCGCCCGTCGCCAGGCCGATGCCCATGAGGGCCGAACCAGCATCCGCCATGATCGTGCGCACGTCGGCGAAGTCCAGGTTGATCAGGCCGGGAACGGTGATCAGGTCGGTGATGCCCTGCGTGCCCTGCCTCAGGATGTCGTCCGCGATGCGGAATGCGTCGAGGATCGAGGTCTTCTTCTCGGCGACCTGGAGCAGTCGGTCGTTCGGAATGACGATCAGCGTGTCCACGACGTCGCCCAGCCGCTTGATGCCTTCCTCGGCCTGAAGCGCGCGCTTGCGACCCTCGAACGCGAAGGGCCGCGTGACGACACCGACCGTCAGCGCACCGATCTCTTCCTTCGCGATCTGAGCGATGACCGGCGCCGCACCCGTTCCGGTGCCACCGCCCTCGCCCGCCGTGATGAAGACCATGTCGGCGCCCTGGAGGGCTTCCTTGATCTCTGCGCGGTTCTCTTCCGCGGCCTGGAACCCGACATCGGGATCCGCGCCGGCGCCCAGGCCCTTCGTCAGGTTGATGCCGACGTGGACCTTGTAGTCCGCGTCGCTCATCAGAAGCGCCTGCGCATCGGTGTTCACCGCGATGAACTCGACGCCCTTGACGCCCGCCTCAACCATTCGGTTGATCGCGTTCGTACCGCCGCCGCCAATGCCGACGACCTTTATCACTGCCAGATAGTTGGCACCCGTATCGAGCATCACTGCCCTCCCCCGGAACCGGTCAGAGCTGCAACCCTTGACCTCAAGTTGACCGTTACTGTGCGGGTGGAACGCTAAATCTTCGCATAAACCTTACCCCGTGTGCAAGGGTCGAGATGCAGAAAAGTCCGCGAATAGTGACCGCGGAATCCTACTCAGCCGCATTTCCGCAGCTAGTCGGGTGTATCCAGCCCGCGCCATGTGGGTCTGGATATCACCCTGACGTTCACGTACACCAGGTTCTTCTCCCGCTTGAGAATCTCAAGTGCGAGTCGACTCTTCTTGCCGATGTCTTCCGAGCTGCCCACGAAGACCTGCACGTCGTCCTTCAGAACGAGTGCCGTCTTGTCCACCGAGGGCGCGGACACGGCCCGGACCTTCGCCCTCAGTTCGGGGCCGAGCCCCTTCAAGACCGCGATGGCGTTGACGACTTCCGAGGACTCGATGGACGCCCCGATGGTCGGCTCAAGGCTCGGAACGTCTCGGATGGCAATCAGCTCGGCCGTGTCCTCGGCGGATCGCGGACCAAGCCAGTGCGCGTCGGTGGAGGCGACCCAGATGTCGGTCCCTCCCCTATCGACCAGCGCGGCCGGCGTGCGCTCCGTCACGGCGATGCGCACGGTGGACGGATAGTCACGATCCACCGCGACCGTCGCGATCCAGGGATCGCGTGCGAGCCGCTCTTCAACGCGACTCACGGCAAGCCGAGGCAGCGTCGCGCCGGTCGGTATCTCGGCACGCGCGATGATATCGGCCTTCGAGAGATGGCTGTTGCCGGTCACAACGACGTCCCGAACGGGGAAGAGCGGCGCCCGCCACAGTGCGACGAGACCGTACACGACGGCCGCCGCCGCGAGCACGACGAGGGATATGAGCAACAGCCGCCTGCGCGCGATGGCGCGCTGGCGCCGCTCGCGCTCGTCGCGCTTCTCAGCGGCGATGCGCTTTCCGGCGCCCGTAGGGCTCGGTCCCCCCTTCGGGCGGGTGCGGCTGCCTTCGGGCCTGGGCTGTCGCTGCTTGCGGCGTTCGGATTCGACCTGCGGCGCGTCCTTGTCGTAGCGGACGCGGGTGGTCTCGTCCGCTCCGATGACGACGCGCTTACGGCCGGACGAACGACCCGAGGAACCGGATCTCCGGCCTGAGTTCGATGCCATTCGTCTCCTTCACGGCGTCGCGGACGGTCCGGACGAGTTCGACGACGTCATCGGCGGTCGCGCCGCCGGCATTCACGATGAAGTTGGCGTGCACCTCGGAGATCTGGGCTCCACCGACGCGCATGCCTTTGAGCCCGGCAGCCTCGATCAGGCGCCCCGCCGAGTCGTCGGGAGGATTGACGAACACACTCCCGGCGCTGGGCATAGAGAGCGGCTGCGAGCGCTTCCGCCGCCGCAGGCTCGCCTCCATCGTACGCCGTATGTGGACGGGATCGCTCTCGATCAGGCGCAAGACCGCCTCCACGATGATCCCGCGGCCGGGAAGGTCGGACCGCCGATAGCCCCACGCGACCTCGTGCCCGCGGACGCCGACGAGTCCGACGCCGGGAACGAAGACGGTGACGGACTCGACGACGCTGCCAATCCACTCGTCGCGGCTCCCCGCGTTCATCGCGAGCGCCCCGCCGACCGTCCCGGGTACGCCGACCGCGAACTCGAGCCCGGAGCGCCCCGCCTTGAACGCGTCCTGGACGATCGCGGCCAGTATCACGCCCGCGCCGGTCCGAAGCACGTCATCCTCCAGCGCGTGGCGCTTGAATTCCCGGCCCAGGGTCAGGACGGCCCCTTCGTAGCCCGCGTCGGCGACGAGCACGTTGCTTCCCTTGCCCAACACGGTCCACTCCACCTCCTCCTCGGCGAGGATGGAGGTGGCGGCCGACAGATCGGAGATGCTGTCGCACTCGATCAGCAGCGCGGCAGGACCACCGATCCGGTACGTCGTGTGCCGCGACATGGCCTCATCGCGCCTGACCGCGCCCGAGAGCGCGCCCGACAGGCGCGAGTAGGCGGCACTCACCGACACGGCGTCCCCGTCCCGCTACGCTCGGCGAGCGCGCGAACGAGCTCCGGGCCGACGGTGGTCACGTCGCCCGCGCCCATCGTGAGCACCAGATCGCCGCGCTTCACCCTCGAGGCCAGGTAGGGCACCACGTCGCTGCGGTGCGGCAGATACGCGCCCTGGACCCGCGGGTGGCGCCGGAGGACCGCTTCGAGCACGGTCTTGCCGCTGACGCCCGGAATGGGCGCCTCGCCCGCGCTGTAGACGTCCATCAGCGCGACGCGGTCGGCAGCGCCGAAAGCGTCACCGAACTCGGTGGAGAGCGCCTCCGTACGCGAGTAGCGGTGGGGCTGGAACAGCACGAGCACGCGGTCGAAACCCAGGTCCGCCGCTGCGCCGAGGGTGGCGCGGACCTCGGTGGGATGGTGCGCGTAGTCGTCGACGACGGTGACCCCGTCGACCTCGCCGATCAGGTCGAAGCGGCGGCGGACGCCCGTGAAGGTCGAGAGCGCCTCGGCGGCCGCGGCAACGTCGAGCCCGAGCACGTGCGCCACCGCGATGGCGGCGGTGCCGTTGAGCGCCATGTGCGTCCCCGGCACCTTGGTGACCGCCTGGACCGCAGAGCCATCCGGGAGTACAACCTCGAACCGAGTGCCGATGCCGTCTCGGCCGACGATCCGGCACACCACGTCGCACGACTCGTCCTGACCGTACGTCACGATCGTACGGCCCGCCTGCCGTGCCAGTTCGATGACGCGCGGCGAATCGCCCCACACCACGAGCGCTCCGTCGGGCGCGACACGGCCCATGAACTCGACGAACGTCTCTTCGACGCACTCGAGGGTCCCGTAGTGGTCGAGATGATCGGCTTCAATGTTCGTGACGACCGCCACGAAGGGGTCGAGATAGATGAAAGACCCATCGGACTCGTCGGCCTCCACCACATAGTGCGGGCCGGTGCCTGATACCGCGTTGGCGTCGAACCCGTCGACCTCGCCGCCGATGAGGAACGTGGGTGACAGCCCCATGCGCGACAGCATGGTCGCGACCATCGAGCTCGTCGACGTCTTCCCGTGAGTTCCCGCCACCGCGATCGTCTGGCGGTCGCCCGCCAGGTGCGCGAGCATCTGCGCACGCGGCCACACGGGGATGTCGCGTCGCCGCGCCTCGGAGAGTTCGGGGTTCGTCTCGGGAATCGCCGAGGAGACGACCACGACCTCAGGGTCGCCGAGATTCTCGGCGCGGTGGCCGATCGCCACGGGAACGCCGGCGCGCTCGAGCGCGCGCGAGTAGCGTGACTCCTTCAGGTCGCTTCCGGTCACCGTGGCGCCACGCTCGGCGAGCACCAGGGCGATGCCGCTCATGCCGGCGCCTCCGGCCCCTATGAAGTGCGCGTACGTACTATCTGACACCGGAATCCTCCGAGGTATCGGGATCGGTCGGAAGGGCGCGTCCCACCGCCGCCTCGCGGGCGAGCGCGGCGACTCGGGCCGCCGCGTCGGGACGTCCCAGCGCCTTCGACGCGGCAGACATGGTAGCACGCCGCTCCGCGTCGCCGAGCAGCTCCACGACGGCGTCACCGAAGCGTTCCCCGTCGATGTCGGCGTCGGCGAAGAGCAGGGCGGCACCGTGCGCGACCATGGCCGCAGCGTTGGTCGTCTGATGGTCGTCGGTCGCATACGGGTACGGCACGAGCACAGCCGCCCGGCCGAGAGCGGTGATCTCCGCGATGGACGTCGCGCCCGAACGCGCGACGACCAGGTCGGCGGCCGCAAGTGCCGCCCCCATGTCGTCGATGTAGTCGAGCACGCGCCACCGCCCTCCCCCGTCGCCACCCGCCGACGCCAGCTGGTCGCGAACCGTGGCGGCCTCGAGGGACCCGGCGGCATGCACCACGACGACCTCGGGCCGCTCCAGTACGCGGTCACGCAGCGCGACGACCGCGCTGTTCACGTGGCGCGCGCCGCGGCTGCCGCCGAACACGAGCAGCATCGTCGCGTCGTCGGCGACGCCGAACGCACGTCGGCCCGCCTCGCGCGTGGATGCGAGGACCTGCGGTCGCACCGGATTCCCCGTGACGACCGCACGCGCCGGGCGATCGAGGCGCGCAAGCGACTCTTCGTAAGTGACGCCGACCTTCGCCGCCCACCGCGAGAGGACGCGGTTCGCGAGACCCGGAACCGAGTTCTGCTCGTGCAGCACCAGCGGAATCCCCCGCAGCAGCGCCGCAAAGCCCACCGGTATCGACACGTAGCCGCCGAACCCGATCACCACGTCGGGGCGTTCCTTCCCGAACCAGCTCCACGCGCGCAACGTCGAGATGGCGATCCGAGCCGAAGAGGTCACGAGCGTCCAGGGACGCGCCCGGTCGAAGCCGCTCGCGGCAAGCCCCCGGAACGCGACACCCGCCTCGGGTACGAGGCGGGCCTCCAGACCGTTCGGCGTGCCGACGAACTCGACGGAGTCAGGCTCGGCGGCGAACTGCTCGGCCACGGTCAGGGCGGGATACACGTGACCCGCCGTCCCGCCGCCGCTCAACACTACTCGCACGGACCCGCTCCTCGCTTCTTGGCGCGACCCGCACCGCACGTGGCGCGCGGGCCCCGAACTCGGACACAGAGAGGATGAGCCCGACGCTCAGCATGGTGACGAGCATCGACGACCCACCGTAACTCACGAACGGAAGCGGCTTTCCCGTCACCGGGAACACGCCGGTGACCGCAGCCATGTTGAGCGCGGCCTGGAAGCCGAGCATACCCGTCAGCGCGCCGGCGACCAGCTTGCCGAACGGGTCCCGAGCGCCGACGGCGATGCGGATGCCCGCGTACAGCAGGATGCCGAACGCAAGCACCACCGAAAGCGTGCCGAGAAGCCCGGCCTCCTCGCCGATGATCGCGAAGATGAAGTCGTTGTGCGCCTCGGGCAGGTAGAAGAACTTCTGCCGCGAGAGACCCAGTCCGACGCCCTGCCATCCTCCGGTACCGAAGGCGAGGAGTGCCTGAATCGCCTGATACCCCTTGCCCTGCGGATCCGCCCACGGGTTGAAGGCGGTCGTCACGCGACCGAGACGATACGGCTCGATCGCGATGGCCAAGGCGCCGAACACGCCGACGACCACGGCTGCCAGCCCAACCCAGCGCAGTTCGATACCGCCGAGGAACAGAACGATCGCGACGCCCAGCGCCATCAGGATCGCGGTGCCCAGGTCCGGCTGGAACACGATGAGCACGGCGGGGACGCCGACGAAGAGGCCCAGACGCTTCATGTAGTCCGTGTCGCTCATGCGCCCGCGCTGCCATTCGACGGCAAGCGCCGCAGCCACGAGCACGCACGCGATCTTCGCGAGCTCCGACGGCTGGAGGTTGAAGAAGCCGAGCGGGATCCAACGGCGCGCGCCACCGCGCACGACGCCGAGGCCGTAGGTGACGACGAGCAGACAGACCGCCACCACCCACGCCTGCGTGCCGAGCGTCCCCTGAAAGCGCCGGTAGTCGAATCGCGCGAGAGCGTACGCGGCAAGACCACCTATCACCACGAAGATGAGCTGGCGCGTGAGGAAGTAGCTCGCCGAGTTCTCGCGAACGTACGCCGAGATGGACGACGCCGAGTAGATCATCACGAGACCCAGGATCGTAAGGTACACCGCGGACCCGAGCAGCAGGTAGCGGGCGACCGGCCCCCCAGCGAACTCCCGGCGACCACTCATCACACATCGCCCCCGGCCATCTCGCCTACGAGGGCTCGGAAGGCATCACCGCGGTGCTCGTATGAGTCGAACTCGTCGAACGAAGCGCAGGCGGGCGAGAGCACCACCGCGTCCCCCGCGCTGGCCACGCTCCGCCCCGCCTCGACGGCGTCGGAGAGCGTCACCGCCTCGATGACGTGCGCGTCGAGACCGTCGAACGCGTGTGCAAGCTCGTGCCGAGACTCGCCGAACAGAACGGCGGCCTTCGCGCGCGCCGCGACCTGCTCGGCAAGGGGACGGAAGTCGTTGCCCTTGTTCCTGCCGCCGAGCAACACGACGATCGGCTGCTCGCCGAAGGCAGTGAGCGCCTTGAGTACGGCGTCCGGGTTCGTGGCCTTGCTGTCGTTGTACCAGTCGACCCCGTCCACGACGCCGACCGGCTCGAGACGGTGCTCGATCGGACGGAACGAAGCGAGTCCCGCGCGCAGCTCGGCCGGGCCCACGCCCATGGCGTGCGCCGCACACGCGGCGGCCAGGGCATTGCTCACGTTGTGCGCGCCCTTGATGAGCAGCCCGGACGCGGGCACGAGCCGGATCTCGCCCCCGTCGGTGTCGAGCACGAGCGTGCCATCGTGGAGCCCGGCGCCTCGCGCGTGCCGCGACGCCGTGCTGACTCGCGCGACTGGCACGCCGCGCGGCGACAGCGCTTCGGCGTACGGGGCGGCGCCCGCATCGTCGACGTCGATCACAGCGAGATCGTAGGCATCGAGGTTCGCGAACACGCGGGTCTTGTCGGTCGCGTACGCCTCGAGCGAACCATGCCAGTCCACGTGGTCGGGCGTGATGTTCAGGAGCACGGCGACGCGCGGGTGGAAACGCTTGGTGAGCGCGAGCTGGAACGAGGAGACCTCGGCGACCAGCACCACCGAGTCATCCGTCTCGACGATCGCATCGATGGCAGTCGGGCCGATGTTGCCGACCGCACGGGCGGGTATGCCGCCCGCTTCCAGCAGATGGGTCACGAGCGCAGTCGTCGTCGTTTTGCCGTTCGTGCCCGTGATCGCGACCCACGTCCGGTCTGCCTGCCGGAACGCGAACTCTATCTCCGAGATCGTCTCGGCCGAACACTCGCGGGCCGACTTGAGGAGCAGGGTCCTCGGCGAGATGCCGGGGCTTGCGACGCACAGGTCGAATCGGCCCTCGACCGTCGGCGTGCCCAAGCGGACCTCGACGCCGGCGCTGCGCAGCTCCACCGCGATCGCCGAGAGCTCGTCTGAGTCGACGGCGTCGACGACCGTCACACTCGTCGCACGCCCACCGGCGAGCAGGCCGGCCGCGTAGGAAGCGACCGCACGGCCGCTGCGGCCCAGACCGAGCACCAGGATGTCGCCGAGTCCGCTCATTTGCCCTTCGCCACGATCGTGCTCACGAAGTACAGGGCGAACCCGAGTCCGGCCGTGATGCCGGTGATGATCCAGAACCGGACCATGACCTTGGTCTCGGACCAGCCCTTCATCTCGAAGTGGTGGTGGAGCGGCGCCATGCGGAAGATGCGCTTGCCCGTCATCTTGAACGAGGCGACCTGCAGCACCACCGAGAGCGTCTCGGCGACGTAGATGCCGCCGATGATGAGCAGCAGCAGCTCCGTCTTGGTGATGACCGCCATGGCCGCGATGAGCGCCCCGAGCCCGAGCGAACCCGTGTCACCCATGAAGATGTCTGCCGGGTAGCTGTTGTACCAGAGGAAGCCGATGCACGCTCCCGCGACGGCCGCCGAGAGCAGCGCTGAAGGCAGCGCGTTCTCCCGAAACGCGATGCCCGCGTAGGCGAGCGTCACGATCGTCACGGTGCCTGCAGCCAACCCGTCAAGGCCGTCGGTGAGGTTCACGGCATTGCTCATGCCGGTGACCATGATCGCCACGAGCGCGAGGTAGAGCCACGGCACCTCGATCGCGAGCCCCGCGACCGGAATGACCGTGGTGAACTGCCCGAGCTGGATGCGGCTCGTGGTGAGCGGAATCTGCACCCACGTCGGCAGTCCACCCCAGTTCACTACCAGCAGGCCGAACGCCACGGCGACGAGTGTCTGCCACAGCAGCTTCGCGCGGGGGCGCAGGCCCAGCGAACGCTCGTGGCTGACCTTCGACCAATCGTCGATGAAGCCGAGCATCCCGCACAACAGCATAGCCGCGAGCGCGAGGATGCTCAGGCGCGAGAACTGTCCCTCGAGCAGCACCGTGGCCGTGACGACCAGGAGGATGAGCACGCCTCCCATCGTCGGCGTACCCTGCTTGACGAGGTGCCCTTGCGGACCGTCGGCGCGAACCTGCTGGCCGATGTTGCGCACCCTGAGCAGCCGGATCCACAGCGGGAACAGGAGCGCAGCGGCGACCATGGCGAGAACCACCGCCATGAAGACCTGGTACGTCGGATACTGCGCGAACCTGATCACGAGGGGTTCACGATCCCTTCGACGACCCGCTCGAGACCCATGACGCGCGAGGCCTTCACGAGCACGACATCCCCCTCGGCAAGAAGCGACGCGACCGCGTCAGCAGCCGCCTCCGCCTCGTCACAGGCGGTGATCCTGTTGCGGTCCATGCCCTCCGCCGCGGCGCCCTCGCCGATACGCCGGGCGCGCGGGCCGACCGTCACGAGCAGGTCTATCGGCAGTCTTGCCACTTCTTCGCCGATGCGGAAGTGCGCCAAGTCGGTGAGCGAACCCAGCTCGGCCATGTCGCCGAGCACCGCGATGCGTCGTCCCGGACACTGCATGCCCGAGAGCGTCTCGACGGCAGCCCGCATGGAGACCGGGTTCGCGTTGTATGCGTCGTTGACGACCGTCACCCCCGAGGCGGACGTGAAGACCTGCATGCGCATCGCCGAGACCGTCGCCGACGACAGCCCGGTCGCGACGGAGTCTGCCGAGACGCCCAGATGCAATCCGACGGCAGCGGCGGCGAGCGCGTTGTACACATTGTGCCGTCCAGGCACGGGAAGCGACACCCCTACCGACGTGTCACCGGCCACCAGGACGAACGAAGGGCGGCTCTCGTGGTCGATCTCGATGTCCCGGGCGCAGACCGCACATGACTCCGACAGCCCGTAGAAGGTGACCGGGGCCACGGATGTGCCCGCTATGACCCGGGAGAACTCGTCGTCGCCGTTCAGGAAGACCGCGCCGCGCTCGTCGATCGCCCGCACCAGCTCGCCCTTCGCGTTTGCGACAGCCTCCTGCGATCCGAGCAGCTCGATGTGGCTCGTACCGACGTTGGTCACGAGCGCCAGCGTCGGGCGAGCTACGCGGCAGAGTTCCGCGATCTGCCCTTCGCCACGCATACCCATCTCGACGACGAGCACGTCGGTGTCCGCGCCCGCGCGAAGGAGCGTCAGCGGGACGCCGATCTCGTTGTTCCGGTTTCCTTCGGTGGATACGACGCGCAGAGTCGTCGAAAGCACGGCGTCGAGGAAGTCCTTGGTCGTGGTCTTACCCGTCGAACCCGTGACGCCGATGACCTCGCAGTGCAGCCGAGAGCGGTGATACGCGGCAAGGGACTGAAGTGCGCCGATCGCGTCGGGAACTCGCACCACGGCGGCGTCATGCTCGCGCGCCGCCTCGAGCAGCGGCTCGATCGCCTGCCCCTCCAGCGTCACGACGACCACGCGTGCACCACGCTCGATCGCCGTCGCGCCGAAGTCATGTCCGTCGACGTTCTCGCCCTGAAGCGCGACGAACACGCACCCGGGGGCCACGCGACGCGAGTCGACGACGAGGTCGTTGGCGATCGTGGAAAGCCCGCCGACAAGCAGGTCGCCACCGGTCACGCTGACGATGGTGTCCACGGAAGCGGTCAGCACGAGGCAGCCAGCTCCTCTCGGACGACCTCCCGGTCGTCGAAGTGGATGGTCTGCTCGGCGAAGATCTGATAGTCCTCGTGCCCCTTGCCTGCGACCAGGACGCAATCGCCGGGCTCTGCAAGCTTGAGGGCACGCGCGATCGCGCGGCGCCGATCGACCTCGACCTCGTAGGCCGCCCGCAGCGGGCGGAGGCCGTCCTCGACCTGAAGGATGATGCCGACCGGGTCCTCCGAGCGCGGATTGTCACTCGTCACGATCGTGAGGTCCGCGCCTCGCCCCGCAGCGGCGCCCATAAGGGGTCGCTTGGCCGGATCTCGATCTCCGCCGCATCCGAATACGACGATGACCCGGCCCGGCGTGACCGCCCGCATGGCGGCGAGCGCCTTCTCGAGCGAGTCGGGAGTGTGCGCGTAGTCGACGACCACCGTGAACGGCTGGCCGGCATCGACGCGCTCGAGTCGGCCCGGCACCTGTGGCGCGCTCTCGAGGCCGGCGCGGATCGTCTCGAGCGCGACACCGCAACCCAGCGCACAGCCGGCGGCCACCAGCGCGTTGCTCACGTTGTAGGCGCCGGCAAGCGGCAGCTCGATGCTCACGCGTCCCGCGGGCGCCACCAGCTCGAACGTCGACGAATCCGCGCGCAGCTCCACGCGCTCGGCACGCACGCTCGCGCTCTCCGAAGTCCCGACCGTGATCGCGTCCGCGATCTCGGAGGCCATCCGACTCCCTACGGGGTCGTCAACATTGACCACGCGGGCACCGGCCGGAAAGTCGGTGAACAGCCGGCGCTTGACGGCGAAGTACTCTTCCATCGTGGCGTGGTAGTCGAGGTGGTCCTGAGTCAGGTTCGTAAAGGCGACCGCGGCGAACTCGACGCCGTCCACCCGGTGCAGGTCGATCGCGTGGCTCGATACCTCGATCGCAACCGCGTCGACCGCCTCCTCACGCATCCGCGCGAAGAGCGCCTGCAGGTCCGAGGACTCGGGTGTCGTGCGTTTGGCCGGCACCCGCTCGGACCCGATCCGCGTCTCGACCGTGCCGACGATACCCGTACGGCGCCCGGCTGCCCGCATGATCGCGTCCACCAGGTACGTCGTGGTCGTCTTGCCGTTGGTGCCGGTGATCCCGACGACCTGCATCGCCGCGCTCGGCCGGCCGTAGTAGCTCGCCGCGCCGAGCGCCAGCGCGATGCGCGCATCCGGCACCAGGCACTGCGTCACGTCGAGCGCCAGCTCCCGCTGGCACACGAGCGCTACCGCGCCGCGCTCGACCGCGTCGGCGGCGAAGTCGTGCCCGTCGTGGGCGAAGCCCGGAACGCAGAAGAAGACGTCCCCCGGCCGCACGTCGTTCGAGCGGTAGGCGACGCCTGTGATCTTCAGGTTCGAGGGTCCGCGGAACTCCGCGTCCACCCCCGAAAGGAGGTCGGACAACAGCGTTGGATTCACCGATCCTTCAGCCGGTACGGCGTGCGATTCTACCATGCCGATCACGGCTTCCCCGTCTGCCCGGCACCCTGTTGCGGAACCGTCGCCGTCGAGGTCTTGGACCCGCCGGAACCCGTCTTGCCCGCGGCGCCCTGCTTCTGACCCGGCACCGTCGTCCCGGTCGCGGCGGCGCTCCGCTCGGCGGCGCTGCTCGGCGGGATCTTCAGGTGCTCGACCGAGAACTGCCCGAGCTTCGAGAAGACCGGCGCGGCGACGGTGCCGCCGTAGATCGCGTTGGTCGGCTCGTCGATCTTGACGCTAATGAGGATCTGAGGATCCTCGGCGGGGAGGTAGCCGATGAACGAGGCGATGTAGGTCCCCTCCGCGTACCCGAGGCCGTTCTTGAGCGCGACCTGCGCAGTACCGGTCTTTCCCGCGACCGTGTACCCCTTCACCGCCGCTGACTGGCCGGTCCCCTCGATGACGACGTTCTTCAGGACCTCCGTCGTCGTCGCGGCCGCCTCGGGCGAGATCGCTCGCTTCTTCGGCCACGAGATCTTGCGGTCGGGGTCCTGCGGCACCTGCATGAGGAAGTGCGGCGTGACGATCTCGCCGCCGTTCGCGATCGCCGTCATAGCCCTGCAGAGCTGCAGGGGCGTCGCCGAGACACCCTGACCGAACGGGATGTTGGCGATCGACGACGCCGACCACTGAGCGGGCGACGGAAGCCACCCCCGTGCCTCGCCGGGGTAGTCGACGCCGGTAGCCTCGGTGAGTCCGAAGCGCGCGAAGTAGTCGTAGAGGCCCTGCTTGCCCAGCTTCAGACCCAGCTTGACCGCGCCCACGTTCGACGAGTTCGTGACGATGTCGCGAAGTGTCCAGGTGACGGTCCCACGATCGTGCGACTCGTGGATCGTCCGGCCGGCGATAGTCAGCGTGGGGGGCAGCTTCAGCTTCGAGTCGGGAGTGAACAGGCCCGCATCGATGACCGACGCCGCGGTGATGGACTTGATCGTCGACCCGGGCTCGTACGCGTCCGAGATGGGACGGTTGCGAAACGCCTCCTGGTCGGCCTTCCGGTAGTCGTTGGGGTTGAACCCGGGCGTCGACGCCATCGCGTAGATCTCGCCCGTCCTGGGGTTCATCACCACGACCGACCCGCCCTTGGCCCCGAATTCCTTGACTGCGGCCGCGAGCTCAGTCTGCGCGTGGTACTGGATGTCCTTGTCGATCGTCAGCACGACGTCGTGGCCGTCGACCGGCTCGATGCTCTTCTGAACGCCGCCTGGAATCGGTCGGCCATAGGGGTCGCGCTCGCCGAGCAGGATGCCGTCACGGCCCCCAAGCACGTCGTCGTAGCGCTTCTCGATCCCGGCGAGACCGCGTCCCTCAACCCCGCAGAAGCCGAGAATCTGGCAGGCCAGCTCCCCCGATGGGTACATGCGCCGCGAGTCATCGAGGAAGCCGATTCCCTCGATCTTCATGGCCTCGAGCTCCGAGGCGCGGTCCATGTCGACCTTGCGTGCCAGGTAGACGAAGCCAGTGTCCTTCTGGAGCTTCGCCTGGTATTCCGCGACGTCGCCACCCAGCACGGATGCCACGGCCTGTGCCGCGCCAGCCTTGTCCTTCATGGTGTTCGGGGCCGCGTACACGGTCCTCGCGTCCACGCTCACGGCGAGCGGCTCGCCCTCGCGATCGTAGATCGTCCCGCGCCGGGCCGGCAGTTCGATGTCCCGCATGCGCTGGGCGGTCGCCATGGCGGCGTACGCCGGCGCCTCGATGACCTGGATCCATATGAGCCGGGAGGTAATCGCGGTCAGTAGCAGCGCGAACGCCAGCAGAAGAAACGTAAAGCGGCCGCTCCCAGGCGACCGTCTGCGCTGCTGCGTCACACTACCTCCCGTCCATGCCTATCGGGTCGATGCAAGTCCGACGTCTCCCGCCAGAAGCACCTGGGCCTCACCGGCAACGGCGTCCATCACCTTCTCCATGACACCCGAGGGCCGGACCTGCGCGGAAGGGGCCGGCTCCGGCGCTTGGGCCACGGACGGCGCCTTCTCGGACTTCAGCTCCAGATACGTGATCTTGGTCGCGGGCACCATGCCCATCGTCGTGCCCGCAACCGCTTGGATTCGGGATGGCGTCGCCAGGCTGCTCTGCTGTACCTCGAGCAGATCGCCCTGGTAGCGCGCCGTCTTGATCTCGCGCCGGATCTTGCCCGCGTCGATCGATGCCTGCGCCGCCTGCACGGACAACCATACGCGACCAACGCCGAGTACGGCGACCGCCACGATGACGACCGCAAAGAAGACGAACCCCTGACGGGCCGCCGCGTTGGACGTGCGAGCGCGGGTCTTGGGACGGGACCCTGGGCGCGCCTGCGGTCTCACCACGCGGAGGCGGGGCTTGGATGTGGCCTTCTGGGAGGAAGGCTCTTGACGGAGAGCCGGAAGACCCATTGCCCTGCACCTCCTCGCGTTCCTGCCGGGCGCGCCCGGTCCTTAATCGGTTACAGCTTCTCGGCCACCCTGAGCTTCGCGCTGCGTGCCCGGGGGTTCGCTTCGATCTCGGCGGCCGTCGGGACGACCGCTTTGCGCGTGATGACGCGGAGTACCGGCTCGTTGCCGCACGAACAGACGGGCAGTTCGGGCGGGCAGATGCACCCCTTCGAGAGCTCGTTGAACGTGCCCTTCACGATCCGGTCCTCGAGCGAGTGGTAGCTGATCACCGCGACGCGGCCGCCGGGAGACAGCCATCTGACCGCGGCTTGAAGCGCCTGCTCCAGGACCTCGAGCTCTCGGTTGACCTCGATGCGAAGGGCCTGGAAGGTCCTCCGCGCCGGATGCGGCCCTTCTCGGCGGGCGGCGGCCGGTATGGCCGCCTTGATGACGTCCACCAGCTGGTAGGTGGTTTCGATGGGGCGGCGGGATCGCGCGGCTACGATGAATGCTGCGATGCGCGATGCCCACCGGTCCTCACCGAAGTCACGGATGATCCGGGCGAGGTCGGCTTCGGAGTAGGTTGCGATGACCTCTGCTGCGGTTAGGGTCTGATGACCCGGATCCATCCGCATGTCCAAAGGCGCGTCCTCCATGTAGGAGAAGCCGCGCTCGGGGACGTCCAGCTGGGGCGAACTGACGCCGAGGTCGAATAGGAAACCATCGGCGTAGGGGATCTGGGCCCGCGTGAGCAGGTCGTCGAGGTCCCCGAAGTTGCCCTTGAGAAGGATGACGTTCTCAGAAGGTATTTGCTGGCCGAGGCGTAGTGTGACTGTTGCTGCCTCGAGAGATGAGTCGTCTTGATCGATTCCCACCAGAATCCCGGTGGGGACCACGAGGTCTAGAAGCCGTTTCGCGTGTCCTGCCCCGCCTAAGGTGCAGTCGACGATGATCGAACCGGGGTGCGGCGATAGCTGCTGCGTGACCTCGGCCAGCAAAACTGGGGTGTGCCGGTATTCCATTTTCAAGCCCTAGAGCAGGCCGTTGGCGGCCAGCTCTTCCGCGAGGTCCTCGATAGAACCCTCGTCCTCGCCGTTGTAGGCGGCCCAGGCAGCCGAATCCCAGATCTCGATGCGGTTGCCGCTACCGGTGACTGCGACGTCCTTGGAGAGATTCGCGTACTCGCGCAGGTTGGCCGGCAGCGAGACGCGTCCCGCCGAGTCGAGCTCGGTCTCCACCGAGCCGGACGTGAAGAACCGGCGAACGCGCCGCTTCTTGGGATCGAAGTCCCCCGCTGCCACGAGACCCTCGACGAAGCTCTTGTACTCGTCGGCGCCATAGACGTAGAGACAGCCCTCGAACCCCTTGGCGACGACGATCTTGCCCGTCATCTCGGCCCGGAACTTGGCGGGCAACGAGACGCGTCCTTTGGCATCCAGCGTGTGCTGGTAGTCGCCAAGAAACATCCCGTGCCCCCTCTCGCCACTCGCGCTTTCGAAGAACCCCATCTCCGAGTCCCCCGCCCTACACGCTGCACTCTATGCCACTTCATCCCACATTGCAACACTCTCATGGGAATTCATAACACCATCTCCCACGGTGTGACACCAAGCGCCCGTTCGGCAGCCCCGGATCGCCGAGAACGGCCAACGGGTGGAACAACCAAGGGGAATCGCTCCGGCCGCGAACCGACGTGCGCCGGGCGGCGTCAGAACTGGTGGAAGGGCGGCAAGGTCGTCCGCTTGAAAACGGAAGAGATGTCGACCGGCACGCAGGAGCCGATTGCCGTGACGCGAACCCTACGAGTAGAATCTGATGGATTCGTTTCAGCGACACGGAGGTGACCGGTCATATGACCCCCAACTGGGCCGCGTCAGTGGTTTGGGTTCTGGTTCTCGCGTTCTTCGTCGTGGTCGCGCTCGGCATCGGGCTCGGGGTCTATGCGGCTGGCCAGCTCAAGAAGGCCGAGGCCACCGCTGCTCCCGCTCCCCTTTCGGAGCCGGAAGAGGCCTAGCGCCTCGACATCTCTTCCCGTTCGAGCCGGACGCTCTCCCGCCACAACGCGGTGAGGGCGTTCGTCGTTTCTCAGTGAGTGCCCCAGTGAGGAGGCTCGCCATGCGTGCACGAGTCAGTACCCGTTCGATCATGGCGCTCGCGGTCGCTGCTGCGCTCCTGGTGCCCACGGCGGGTTGCGGGGCGTTCTCCTCGGCCGGCAGCAGCGCCGACACGGCCTCGACGTCGGGCGCGGCACCGGAACTCGCCACCAAGGAGAGTGCGGCGCCCGCAGACGCGGGCGGCGCGCAGGCGGTGCCGCAGGCCGGCACCGAGGCGGTGTCGCGGGACGCCGCCGCGCAGGCGGCAAGCACGGACCGGCTCGTGATCACCAATGCCGCCATGTCGGTCGAGGTCGAAGAGGTCGCCTCGGCAGTCGACAAGATGCGCGACCTGATCGCCAAGAGCGGCGGCCAGGTGACCGAACTCTCGATCCAGTCGGGCGACGGTGGACCGGTCCCGCTCGCCGAGGGCGGCACCTCACCGGCCGAGCGCACTCCGACGAGCGCCATCCTCACGCTGCGCGTCCCCGCCGAGAAGCTCGCCGAGGTCCAGACGCAGGCGGCCAAGCTCGGGGCGGTGCTCTCGCAGAGCGCCTCGGAGAGCGACGTCACGCAGCAGCACGTGGACCTGACGGCGCGACTCGCAAACCTGCGCGCCGAGGAGGCGCGGCTGCGCGAGTTCTTGGACAAGGCCAAGACCGTCAGCGAGATGCTCGAAGTCGAGCGCGAGCTGTCCCGGGTCCGAGGTGAGATCGAGTCGATGCAGGCACAGGTCGACTACCTCGAGCGTCAGGCCGCCATGGCGACGCTCACGCTCTCCCTCTACGCGCCCGGAGCGATCGTGCGCCCCGACGGAAACGGCTGGGGCTTCGCCGACGCGGTGACTCGCGGCTTCCAGGCCGCGGCCGCACTGCTCGGCGTGCTCATCACGGTCCTTATCGCGCTTGCGCCGCTCGCCGCGATCGTGCTGTTCGTCGTCTTTGTGTGGCGAGCCGCGCTCCGTCGCCGACGCGCCCGTCGTGCCGAGCAGACAGAGACCGGGATGCCGGCCGCTAGTACCGATGATGACGCGCCCACGCCCGATACCGGAAACGACGACTCAGAACAGGTGTAGCATCTGCCCATGCTGCCGCGACCGAGATTCCGACTGCCACTCCTCGCCGCGCTCGCGATCGCGGGCGCGGCGTTCGTGGCGCGCTCGGTCATGCGCGGCTTCGACTTCAAGCCTGACATGCCTACGGATGCCGTGGTCCTCGTCGCGCTGCTCGTGGTGATCGCGCTCGTCGCCTATGTGCGCGCCGATGAGGCACGCCACGGCCAGTCGACCGAAGACGACGACGCCGGCCCGCCACGTGAGGCGGACCGGCGTCGCTAGGAACGCTTCGATCGATCGCTAGCCCTTCGACTTGTACGGCTTGCCCAGGGCGGCCGGCGCGACGGCCTTGCCGACGACACCCGCCAGGACGATCACCGTCAGGATGTAGGGCAGCATCAGGAAGAACTGCGGCGGTATCTGGATCTTGTCGCTGAAGAGCTGCAGCTTGAGCTGGAGCGCGTCGGCGAAGCCGAACAGCAGCGACGCAAGATAGCCGCCACCCGGTATCCAGCGGCCGAAGATGTTGGCCGCAAGCGCGATGAATCCGCGCCCGTTGGTCATGGTGTCCGAGAACCCTCCCACCTGTTCGAGCGACAGGTTCGCGCCCGCGAGGCCGGCCATCAGCCCCGAGAACAGGACGGCCATCCAGCGCCCTCGGATGACGTTGATGCCGACCGTGTCGGCGGCGCGAGGGTGCTCGCCAAGAGACCGGAGCCGCAGGCCCCAGCGGGTGCGGAACAGCGCCCACGTCATGAAGATCGCCAGGAAGATGCCCGCGTACACGATCGGCGTGTAGCTGAAGAGGATCGTGTCGATCCAGGTCCAGACGATGCCCAGGAACCCTGAGCCCCCGGACGGGAAGTCGAACACCGGGCGGATCGTCGCGACAACGGGCACGGGATGCCCCATGACCTGCTCTGCGAGCTTCGCATCGGCCACGCCCACGTTCCCGGGCCGCCCGAAGATCATCTCGACGAGGAAGCCCGTGACGCCGACGGCGAGGATGTTGATGGCCGTTCCCGAGACCACCTGGTCCGATCGGAGGGTGATCGAGGCGAAACCGTGAAGCGCGGCGAACAGGCACGACGCGACGAGCGCCGCGAGGACGCCGACCCAGATCGAGCCGGTCAGGAGCGCGGCGATCGTGCCGCCGAACGCTCCCACGAGCATGAGGCCTTCCATCGCGATATTGACGACGCCCGAGCGCTCGCAGATGGAAGCCCCGATCGCGGCGAGCGCGATGGGCGTCGCGAGGCGCACGGCCGCGGCGAACAGGTCCGGAGTGATGATGCTACCCAGCAACGGAGGTCACCGCCTTCCGCTTCCGAGAGCGTTCGACGACCCAGGTCACGATCGTCTCGGCGGCCACCAGGAAGATGATGATGGCCTGGATGATCTGCACGACCTGCTGTGAGACGCCCGATTCGAGCTGCATGGTCCCGGCGCCGGCCGAAAGTGCTCCGAACAGCAGCGCCGCGGGTATGACGCCGATCGGGTTGTTCTTGGCGAGCAGGGCGACGGCGATACCGGTGAACCCGAAGCCGCTCGAGAAGGTGTCGAACAGGCGTCCGTACACGCCCATCACCTCGACCGCTCCCGCGAGCCCGGCGAGCGCACCAGAGATGCAGAGCGACTTGATGATGGTGGACGAGACCGAGATGCCTCCGGCCTCGGAGGCGAACGGGTTGAAGCCGACGGCACGCGCCTCGTAGCCGAGGGTCGTGTACTTGAGCACGGCCCAGACCACGATGGCCAGGATGACCGCGACGATGATGCCGGTGTGGGCGCGCGTGGGCTTGAGGAACAGCAGGAACGCGCTGAGGCGCGGAAGCGTCGAGTTCGGGGGCAGCTGAGCCGTCTGCGGTATGCCGCTCCCGTCAGCCAGCGGACCGACGATCGCCCACGAGACGAAGTACCGGCCGATGTAGCTGAACATCATCGTGG
>CAZXWK010000004.1:36216-83992 GCA_964644675.1 uncultured Eubacteriales bacterium
CCGACGATCGCCCACGAGACGAAGTACCGGCCGATGTAGCTGAACATCATCGTGGTGATGACCTCGTTGGCGCCGATCTTCGCCTTCATGAGCGCGGGTATGAACGCCCACGCCGCGCCTCCAGCGGCCGCGGCGAGCAGGATCGTCGGCACCGCGGCGAACCACGGCATCGCTCCGACGAACATGCCGACGAACGCCGCCGCGAGCCCGCCGAGGAAGAGCTGGCCCTCGGCGCCGATGTTGAAGAGGCCGGCCCGGAAGCCGTAGGCGAGCGCGAGACCGGTCAGGATCAGCGGCGTGGAGCGCAACAGCGTCTCGCCGATCGCGCGCTGGCTGCCGAACGCCCCGCGGAACAGCGCGGCGAACGCGGCCACCGGGCTGTAGCCCGAGGCGGCGATGAACAGCGATCCCACCAGGATCGCGATTGCGACCGAGACGAACGGCGTGATGATGCGGATGATGCGGTCGGAGCGCTCGCGCTCGAGCGCGAACCGCTTCTCGATCGCATCCGCCGAGAGGGACTCGGCCGCCGTAGGCACGTGGGAGTCCGGGCGAGGGCCCGGCGTGTTGTCAGACATTCTCCCCCCTCGGAAGGTCCGAGACCGCGCGGCCCTGGTCCACGTTGCGGTCTGCCTTGCCGCCACCGGTCATGAAGTAACCGAGCTCTTCTTCGGTGACGGTCCCGCCCTCGAACTCGGCGACGATGCGCCCTTCGAACATGACGAGGATCCGGTCCGACAGGGACTGGATCTCCTCGAGCTCCATGCTCACGAGCAGCACGCCCTTGCGCTTGTCGCGCGCCGAGACGATCTGTCGGTGCACGAACTCGATCGCGCCCACGTCGAGGCCGCGCGTCGGCTGCGCCGCGATGAGCAGCTCCGGATCGCGCCCGAGCTCCCGCGCCACGACGACCTTCTGCTGGTTGCCGCCCGAGAGATTGGCCGCAGCCACGGTCTCGCTCGGCGTGCGGATGTCGTAGTCGGCGATGCGCTTCTTCGCCGTGTCGGCCATCGCCCGCCGGTCGAGGATGCCGTGCTTCGATATCGGCTCCCTGCGCTGGTCGCCCAACGCCATGTTCTCGACCAAGTCGAACTCGAGAACCAGGCCGCGGCGCTGGCGGTCCTCGGGAACGACCGAGACCCCCGCGTCGATGGTGCGTGCAGGATTGTCGTGCGTGATGTCCCTGCCGCGCAACGACACGGAGCCCTGCGTGGGGCGGCGCAGCCCCGTGATGGCCTCCACCAGCTCGCGCTGGCCGTTGCCGTCGACGCCGGCAATGCCGACGATCTCGCCTTCGCGCACTTGGAGGGACAGCCCGCGCACGGCCTCGAGCTTGCGGTCGTCGAGCACGTGCAGGTCGTCGACCGAGAGGACGACGTCGCCCGGCGAGGACGGTGCCTTCTCGATCCGGAGCACAACCTCGCGCCCGACCATCATCTTCGCGAGGCCCGCCTCGTTGGTCTGCGCGGGGGCCGTCTCCCCCACCATCTTGCCCGCGCGCATGACAGCGATACGGTCGGCGAACGCCATCACCTCGTCGAGCTTGTGAGTGATGATCACGACGGCGAGGCCCTCGCTCACGAGCTGGCGGACGATCTCGAACAGCTCGTTGACCTCTTGGGGCGTCAGAACCGCGGTCGGCTCGTCGAGGATGAGGATGCGGGCCTTGCGGAACAAAGCCTTGAGGATCTCGACGCGCTGCTGCATGCCGACCGACAGATCCATGACCGTCGCGTCCGGGTCGACCTTGAGCCCGTAGCGCTCCGAGATCGCGACGACCTCGTCGCGTGCGGCCTTACGCTCGATCACGCCGAACTTGGTCGGTTCGAGCCCGAGCACGATGTTCTCGGTGACCGTGAGCGTCTCGACGAGCATGAAGTGCTGGTGCACCATGCCGATGCCCAGGTCGATGGCCTGCCGAGGGCCCTTGATGTCCACCGGCGCGCCGTCGACGAGGATGCGACCCTCGTCCGAGCCCAGCAGACCGTACACGACGTTCATGAGCGTGGTCTTGCCGGCACCGTTCTCGCCGAGCAGCGAGACGACCTCGCCGCAGTGGACGTCGAGCGACACGTCGCTGACGGCGAGCACACCCGGGAATCGTTTGGTGATGTGCTCGAGGCGCAGGACCGGCTGCCCCGGTGGCGGGGAGGCGACGCCTGCGGCGGACCGCTGCGTACTCTCATCTGACATGGGCGCTCCTTGCATAGCAGGGGCGGTCGGCTCGGCCGACCGCCCCTGTTGGTCTCAGGCGTGCAAGCGGCACATGTAGATGCTACTGCACGGTGTCCGGAACGGTGTACGCACCGTCGACGACCTCCTGCTTGGCGGCGTCGACCTTGGCCTTCACGTCGGCCGGGATCTTCGAGTCCCAGTCGTGGTACGGGGCGAGACCGACGCCGTCTTCCTTGATGCCGAAGAGGACGTTCTCTCCGCCCTTGAGCGTACCGTCAACGGCCTGCTTGATCGTCAGGAAGACCGCGTTGTCGACCTTCTTGACGGCGGACGTGACGATCGTGTCACCGATGCCCGGGATCGTGTTGAACTGGTCCGCATCGACGCCGATGAACAGCGCCTTGTTCTCCTGGCAGGCCTTCGCCGTGCCCAGACCGGTCTGTCCGGCAGCCGCGAAGATGATATCGGCGCCCTGCTCGATGAGAGCCTTGCCGGCCTCGTAGCCCTTCTGCTGGTCGGTGAAGGAGCCGGTGTAGATGCTCTTCACCTCGACCGCGGGGTTGGCCTTCTTGGCGCCCGCGACGTAGCCCGCCTGGAACTTCTGGACCGGCGGGATCTCCATGCCGCCGACGAAGCCGAGGATCGGCTTGTCGTTGATGCGCGGGTCGACCGTCGGCATGGTCGTGAGCAGACCGGCCAGGTAGCCCGCGAGATAGCCGGCTTCCTGCTCCTTGAAGTTCAGTCCGACGACGTTGTCGATGGTCGGATCGAAGAACTCGTCGATGCCGCCGTAGATGACGTCCGGCGTGCTCGTCGACACCTTGGTGACCGTGTCGGTCATCAGGAAGCCGACGGCGAAGATCGGATTGTAGCCCGCGTTCGCGAGCTGCGTCAGGTTGCTCTCATAGTCGGTCGGCGCCTTCGACTCGAGCACCTTGGTCTCGATGCCGAACTCCTTCTTGGCCCGCTCGAGACCAGCGTTCGAGAGGTCGTTGAAGGACTTGTCTCCCAAGCCACCGATGTCGGTGACCATCGCGGCCTTGATGGCCGTCTTCGTGCCACCGGTCGTCGTCTCAGTCGTCGTCGAGCCGCCCGAGCAGCCCGCGACCAAAGCGCCGACCAACGCGACAGCGAGGACGACAGCCGCATACCTGACCCACTTGGATCTCACAGAGAATCCCCTCCTCCATACAGTGGACATGGCCTCATATGCATTCTAGTCCAAAGAACGCCGGCTCTGTCCTCGTGGCCGTGACCCCGCGCCTTCCGCTCAGCGCAGACGCGCGCGAGGGTGTGTCGTTAAGTATTCTTCCCGAACGTGGCGTCTATCCACGTGCGTGTAGACCTGAGTCGTGGAAATATCTGCGTGTCCGAGCATCTCCTGAAGCGCCCTGAGGTCCGCACCGCCTTCGAGCAGGTGCGTCGCGTACGAGTGCCGCAGCGTGTGCGGGTGCAGCTCGAGTCCCACCCGTGCCCCGTAGCGCCGAACGAGCTCGAATACCGCCTGCCGAGAGAGTCGCCCGCCTCGGACGTTCACGAAGACCGCGTCGTGATCCACCCCCGAAAGCGAGCCTTTGGGCCGGAGGTACGGGCGTCCGTGCGCAAGGTAGGCGTCGAGAGCGTGCGCGGCCATGCCGCCGACCGGTACGAGCCGCTCCTTGCTCCCCTTGCCGAAGACCCGCAGGAATCCCTCGGCAAGGTCGATGTCGCTGCGATCGAGCCCCGTGAGTTCGCTGACACGCATCCCGCACCCGTAGAGCGTCTCGAGTATCGCCCTGTCCCGCAGACCGGCGGGCGTGTCCGGGAACGGTTGCGAGAGCAGCCGGTCCACATCGTCGATGCTCAGGACGTCGGGAAGGCGTTGGGGCACCTTCGGCAGCGGCAGTCGAGCGGTTGGGTGGTTCTCGGTGATGCCCTCCTTCACCAGGAACTTGTGGAAGCCCTTCACGGCTGCGACGCGCCGCTCCACGGTGCTTGGGGCCAGACCCCGTGCACGCAGTGACGACAGGTAGCCTGTCACGTCGTCGCGAGTCACCCGATCGGGCTGTGTGATGCCGCGCGAACCGAGGAATGTCACGTATTCGGTCAGGTCCCTGCGGTACGCCGAGACAGTGTGCGGTGACGCACCCCGCTCGACGCTCAGGTAGCCGAGATACTCGGTGAGGTAGGTGTCCACCTGTCGAGTATAGGCGTGCCGGCGAGCGTCCCGCTACGAGCGAGAGGCCCGCGCTGGCGGGCCTCTCGGCGATGCTAGGTGGTGATCGGCGGCTAGGCCTTCGGAGCGTCACCCTTGGAGGACTCGGTCGACGCGCCGCCCTCATCCTGCTTCTTCGCGCCGGGTCGTGCGGGCGCGGCCTTGCGGGGCGCGGGTGCCGTCGATCCGAGTGGCGGCACCGCCGAGGGCGCGGGCGCGGTCGCGGACATCTGTTCGCGGATCGCCGACTTGATCGCGCGGACGGCCTCGACCTGCTCGGCGTCGGCCGGACCGGCCTCGCCGGTGGCTTGGAGCTTCTCGGTGGCGAGCAGCGTCATGAGCAGGCTGAACGCGTTGGCGCCGGAGCCCGACTCGCCCTCGCCCCCGCCTCCCATCTCGACGTAGGTGGAGGGAACGATCGGGATCTTCGCGGTCTCGACCGCCTGCGACAGGCGGTTCATGACCTCCTGGACGAGCTGGAGCTGCGGTCCGCCATACGCCCGGACCTGCTCCTCGATGGCGATGGCCTTGCCGATACCGACACGGGCCTCACGGTCGGCGTCGGCCTCGGCGGTGAGCTTGATCCTGGTCGCCTCACCCGCGGCGAGCAGCTTGACCCGCTCGGCGTCGGCAGCGGCGAGCGTTTTCACGCGCTCGGCGTCCTGCGTCGCGCGCTGCAGCTCGGCGCGACCGGCGTTCTCCTGGATGTTGACGTTGATCTCGGACTCGGTGAGCAGCGTCTGCTGCTGTGCGATTGCGGTGGCCTGCTTGAGCTCGCGTTCCTTGTCCGCGGCGATGCGCTGCTTCTCGTAGGTCTCGAGCTTCTCGACGGCGACCTGCCGGTCCCTCAGCTGCATCAGGATCTGCTCGATCTTGTCGTCGCCGGGCTGCGAGTGCGGCGTGCCGATCAGCACCTCTTCGAGCTCGAGGTTGTAGTGCTCGAACTTGACCTTCATCTCGACGCTCGAGCGCTCCTGGATCTCCGAGCGCTGCTGGAGCAGCTCGATGAGCGTGCGCGTCTGGCCGATGTTCTTGAAGTACGCCGAGACCATTGGGTCGAGGGTCTGGTTGACGAGCATCTTGATGTCGCCGAACCGCTGGATGACGAGCGGCGCCTTCTTGTAGTCGATGTGGATGACCACGGAAAGCGGAAGCAGGGGCTCGAACGCGTCCTTGGTGATCAGGCTCACCTCGGCGAGGTTCTCGTCGTAGTTGTGCTCGCCGCTCTGGCCGAGGATCCACTTGAGGATGATGTTGGTCGTCGGGACCATGCTGATGGAGCCGGCGTACGTGTTGAACGCGTACTTGCCCGGCATGAGCGGCTCGCTCCAGACGCCGCGGTTACCCATGGCAACCAACTCGCCGTGACGGTACGCCTCACCGGAGGTGTCCACGCCCTTGGGACCGAAGTAGCTGACCACGACGCCCGCGTAGCCCACCGGCACGACGACCTTGTTGATCAGCTCGACCGTCGCGAAGAGCCGGTTGATGAAGTATGTGCCCTCGGTCAGCACCTGGTACTGGCGGCCGCGGAAGCCGCCCGCGGCAAGGAACGCCTCAGGGTCCTGGAAGTTGTTGTGGTAGCCGGGGCTATCAGGCTTGTCGCCCACGGCCGGCGCGATGATGTCGCCCATCGGGAGCGACGGGCCGTCGTTGACGGTCACGATGCCGGTCTTGTCGTCCGCGCCCTTGATGACGATCGGGTTGAAGCCGTCCACCTGGTTGAGGTGGGTCGCCATCGCCTGGATGGTGCCCTGCTCCTCGGCCGAGCCCATCGGCAGGTAGAAGATCTGCGCCTCGGTGATGATGATGAACTGCGCGAGGTTGAAGGCGTAGGTTCCTTCTCGGAGGATCTGGCGCTGAGGACCCCTCTGCCCGCCGGCCTCGATGTAGGCGGTGACGTCTTCGAAGGTGTTGCCGGGGACGACCTTGCCGAGTGTCTGTCCCGGAGGCAGCGGAACGCCGTCACGCGCGAAGACGTAGCCGATCTTGCCCTGCGAGATCGTGACGAGGGGCATCACGTGGACGCGGTACATGAGCGGCGTGCGGAAGTGGATACCGCCTCGCAGCACGTTGGGCTGGTAGCCCGCCTCGCCCTTGAGCGAGATGATGGCGTCCTTGAGCGAGCCCTTGGGGCTCCACCACTTCTCGACGATGGCGACCTTGTCGCTTCGGATGACCCGGAACCCCACGAGCCAGAGCACGATCGCCAGCACGACGATCCCGACGATCCCCCAGATCGCCGCCGCGAACAGGAACCCGATGAGCGCAGCCACGGTGTCCTCCCCCAAGTCCGTCAACTGGTGCGTCTTTCCACCCTACGACCGTTGGAGCCGGTAGGCAATCCTTCCGAGACGCACGGTGGCCGCCCCAGATCGGGACGGCCACCGGATGCTCGTGATTGCGCGAGACGCTAGCTGACGAGCGAAGAGAGCTCGACGTACTCCAGGCCGTGGGCCTCGGCGACGGGCTTGTAGGTGACCTTGCCGTCGAGGACGTTCATGCCCTTGGCGAGCGCGGCGTCGTCGAGAACGGCCTGCTTCCAACCCTTGTCGGCGATGGCCAGGCCGTAGCGCAGCGTCGCGTTGTTGAGCGCGTGGGTCGAGGTGTTGGGCACCGCGCCCGGCATGTTGGCGACGCCGTAGTGCAGAACGCCGTCGACGAAGTAGGTCGGGTCGGCGTGCGTGGTGGCCTTGGTGGTCTCGATACAACCGCCCTGGTCGACGGAGACGTCCACGACGACCGCACCCGGCTTCATGTTCGGGAGCATGTCGGCCGTGACGAGCCACGGGGTGCGGGCACCCGGCAGCAGGACCGCGCCGATGACGAGGTCGGCGGCGTAGACGGCCTGCTCGATGTTGTAGCGGTTGCTGTACAGGGTGCGGACGCGGTTGCCCCACAGGTCGTCGATGTAGCGGATGCGGTCCATGTTCACGTCCATGACCGTGACGTTGGCGCCCATGCCGACCGCCATGTACGTCGCGTTCATGCCGACGACGCCACCGCCGAGAACGACCACGTTGGCCGGGAGCACACCCGGGACGCCGCCCATGAGAACGCCGCGACCGCCGAGGGTCTTCTGCAGGTACTGCGCGCCGACGATGGACGCCATACGGCCAGCGACCTCGGACATCGGGGCGAGAAGCGGGAGCGAGTGGTTCGGCAGCTCGACCGTCTCGTAGGCGATGCAGACGGCGCCCGAGGCGATCAGGCCCATCGTCTGCTCGTAGTCGGGGGCGAGGTGCAGGTAGGTGTAGAGGATCTGGCCGGGGCGCAGCATCGCGATCTCGACCGCCTGCGGCTCCTTGACCTTGACGATCATGTCGGCCGTGGCGAAGACCTCGGCGGCGGTGTCGATGATCTTCGCACCGGCGGCCACGTACTCCGCGTCCGGGAACGACGAGCCGACGCCGGCGCCCTGCTCGACGATGACCTCGTGCCCGTGGTGCACGAACTCGCGCACCGAACCGGGGGTCAGTCCGACCCGGAACTCGTTGTTCTTGATCTCCTTGGGTACTCCAACGATCACGTTCGCACTCCCTTTCACCGTAAGTGGCCCTTCGAACGCAAGACCGAGTTGCCGGCACTCTGCATCGCGTCGGGACAAACCTGAATCAGTGTACCGCGCCGACCCGCATTCTCAAGGAAGTAGCGGCAGTCGGTTGCGAATCGCGCAAGAGTCGTACAATCGTCGTGTCGCCATGTGTCGGTTGAGCCCGAAGGGGGCAGCTCGTGGAATACGGCCGTACGCACTACCTGCGCATCCCCAAGAACAAGTTCTGGGCTTGGGTCGGAGTCTCCTTCGCGTTCGGTCTCGCGATCGGGCTCGCGATCATGTTCGCCCGGCAGGCTGCGCTGAGCAGGGAGTTGGACGCAGCAAAGGCGCAGGCCACGGCCTCAGCGCAGGAAGCCAGCGCGACCATCGAGTCGATGCAGCAGCGCCTCACCTCGGTCGAGGCGTCTCTGGCGGCCGCCTCGGAGCAGATCGCCGCGGCCCAGGCGGAGGCGGCCAAGCAGGCGGAGGAGCAGTCGACCGACCAGGCCTCGAACGAGAACACGGTGACCGTCGTGTCGCGTACCATCTCGCCGAGCACGGTCGAGACGGAGGGCGCGATCACCATGACCGCGAAGGTCAAGGGCTCGCCCGAGAAGGTCACCATGCGCATAACCGGACCCAACGGCTACGACGAGGTCTTCGCGCTGAAGAAGTCGTCGACCTCGGACTCGACCGAGACGTGGAAGGCCGGCACGACCGCGCCAAAGAAGGCCGGCACGTACAAGTACTACGCGACCGCCTACAAAGGCGACGCCAAGGCGACGATGCCCGGCGCTTCCCCCTCGACGCTCAAGGTCGAGTAGCCGCCCTCGCCCGACCCCTCAGCAACCGCGAACGGCACCGACGCGTTGAGGCGCGCCGTCAGCGCGTCGCGCTCCGAGCGAGCCGGGCAGCGACCTCCCCTGCCGCGTACGCCGCCGAGAAGAACGCCGGGTCGTCATCCGGCCCTCGGCCCATCGTCTTGACCGTCACGCCGCGGAGGTCGGGCGCCGGCACCCCTGCCCGGGCGTCCACACGCGCGTGGCGCTCGAAGACGCCCGCGGCCTCGAGCGCCGCGTCCACCTGCTCGGCGAGGTCCTCCGGCAGCCAGGGCACCGCGACTCGCGCGGGCGCCAGCGCGATCGTGCCCAGCGCGGCGAGCGTGTGGTGGCTCACGACCCGATGGCGTTCTCGGCTGTCGGCGAACGAGAGTCGCAACACCGCCACGGGTGTCCCGCCCACGGCGGCGACCGCGTTGATCGCCTCGCCCTGCGCGACTCCCCCGTGTCCGAACGGCGTCGCCGTACCCACCACCCCCGGACCGATCGCGACGATCGCGACGTCCGCATGGGCGACGTGGCACGCGGCGAGCAGGCCCGAGTGCAGGTTGACGGCCTCCAGCTCGCCGCCGAACGCCTGACCACAGCTCACCGTCGAGTCCAGCAGGCCCGCGTCGACCGCGTCTCGCACGACACCCGAAAGCGGCAGCGCGAGCGCGGCCTGGTCGGTCATGCAGTACGCGACGCGCAGTGTGGGATCCGCCTGCTTGATCGCGGCGGCCACGAGCGGCACCTGGCTATGCAGCCCGCAGCAGACGACGGGCAGGCCGTGCAGGGTCGTGGCCCGCCCCATCGTCGCGTGATGCGGGCTCTCCTGAGACTCGACGGACACCACGTCGAGCTGCAGCGGGGTGTATCGCAGCTTGAGGATGTGGCCGCCGGAGGGATGATCGAGCGCGACTCCCCGGCCGTCGCCCTCGCGAGCAACCACGAAGTGCGCTCCACCCGTGCCGAGCGCGAGGTCCACCGCGGTGGTGTTCAGCAGCACCCGGTCGCCGAACTCGCACGTGCCGACGAGCGCGGGGTAGCAGACCGCCCGACCCGACGCACCGTCATCGAGGTCCACGCGCAGCTCCTCGAGCGACTCGCTCGATGCCACCACCTCGGTCACGCGGGCCCACACGAGCCTCATCGCACGTCCTGCTCGGCGAATCGGCGTATCGCGGCGAGGACCAGGTCGGTCAGCGCCTCCATGTCGGCGATCGCGAGCTGCTCGTGAGTTCCGTGAACGCCCGCCATGCCGCACGCGAGTGCGAGGGTACGCACCCCCATCGAGGCCAGCACGTTCGCGTCGGAGCCGCCGCCCGTTCGGTAGGTCCGCGGCACGAGTCCCACGTCTTCACACGCCCCCGAGACCAGCTGCACCTCAGGCGCGTCGGTCGGCACCCCGAAGCCCTCGTACTCGCGCTTCCAGACGATCTCGACCGAGCCTCCGCCCGCCGAGGCGGCCTCGCGCAGCGCGGCGTCCATGCGTTCCCTGAGCTCCTCGACGCGCTCGCGTACGAGCGACCGGCACTCGCCGGTCAGCTCGCAGCGTGCGGGGACGACGTTGGTCGCGCTGCCACCGCGGATCGAACCGACGTTGGCGGTGCTTTCCGCGTCGAGGCGTCCCAGCTCCATCCGCGAGACGGCGTCGGCGGCCATCTGCACCGCCGAGATGCCCAGTTCGGGCTGCACGCCCGCGTGGGCGGCCCGTCCGCGGAACTCCGCGCAGAAGGTGTAGTGGGTGGGTGCCGCCACGACGATCCCTCCGGGCCGACCGTCGGCGTCGAGCACGAGGCACAGGTCACACGACGCGTCGTCGGCGGACAGGTACTTTGCCCCGACGAGGCCCACCTCCTCCTGGACGGTGAACAGCGCCTTGACGGTCGGCCTGGGCTCGCCCGACTCGACCAGGCGCCGCAGCGCCTCGATGGTCGCGGCGAGCCCCACCTTGTCGTCGGCCCCGAGCACGGTGTCGCCCGCCGAGACGATCACGCCGTCGACGATGCGGGGCTCGACACCTCGGCAGGGCTCCACACAGTCGAGGTGGGCGGACAGGCCGATCACGCCGGGAAGGTCGCCGGGGAGCTCGGCTATCAGGTTCCCCGTGTCCGAACCCGTCTGAGCAGCCGAGTCATCGGTCCACACCGTACAGCCGAGGGCCTCCAGAGCCGCGTGACAGTACGCGGCGCACGCGGCCTCGGATCCGGAAGGGCTGTCGATGCGCACCAGGTCCAGGAAGGTGTCGAGAAGCCTGGCGTCGCTCATACCTACTCCACCCGGGCGTTCTTGAACGCAACGGCGGCGCCGATGAAGTCGCGGAAGAGCGGCGCGGGACGGGTGGGCCGGCTCTTGAACTCGGGATGGCCCTGATTGCCGAGGAACCACGGGTGGTCCGGGAGCTCGACCATCTCGACGAGCTTGCCGTCCGGTGACAGGCCGCTGATGACGAGCCCGGCTTCGGTGAGGCGGTCGCGGTACGCGTTGTTCACCTCGTAGCGGTGGCGATGGCGCTCGTAGATGAGCTCGTCGCCGTAGGCGGCGTGGCCCTTGGTGTCCGGGACGACCTTGCACGGGTAGGTGCCCAAGCGCATCGTGCCGCCCATGTCGCTCACGTCCTGCTGCTCGTGCATCAGGTCGATGACCGGGTGCTCGGTGACCGGGTCGAACTCTGCGGAGTTGGCGCCGTCCAGACCCGCGACGTGGCGGGCGAACTCGGCGACGGCGACCTGCATGCCCAGGCAGATCCCGAAGTACGGGACCAGGTTCTCGCGGGCGTAGCACGCCGCGCGGATCTTGCCCTCGATGCCGCGGATGCCGAACCCGCCGGGGACCAGGATGCCGTCCATCTTGGCGAGGATCTGGTCAACCTCCTCGGGCGTGAGCGACTCGGCGTCCACCCAGTGCACGTTCACCTTGTGGTCGTGGTAGATGCCGGCGTGGTCGAGGGCCTCGTTCACCGAGAGATAGGCATCCGGAAGCTGCACGTACTTGCCCACGAGCCCGATGTTGACCTCGTCGGCGAGCGACTCCGAGTGGTTCACGAACGAGTCCCACTCGGTCATGTCGGGGGCGCCGCACTCGAGGCCGAGCCGTTCGATGACCATCTCGTCGAGGCCCTGCGCGGCGAGGTTGCGCGGCACCTCGTAGATGCTCTTCGCGTCGAGCGCCGAGATGACCGCGCCCGGGTCAACGTCGCAGAAGAGCGCGATCTTGCGGCGGATGCCGACGTCGATGGGCCGGTCCGAGCGGCAGACGATGAAGTCGGGCTGGATACCGATGCTGCGCAGCTCCTTGACCGAGTGCTGGGTCGGCTTGGTCTTGAGCTCGCTCGATGCGCCGATCCAAGGCACCAGGGTCACGTGGATGTAGCAGACGTTGTCGCGGCCCTTGTCCTTGCGCATCTGGCGGATGGCCTCGAGGAACGGCAGGGACTCGATGTCGCCGACCGTGCCGCCGACCTCGGTGAGGATCACGTCGGGCTGGGTCTGCTCGGCGAGGCGGTTCATGCGGTCTTTGATCTCGTTGGTGACGTGCGGGATGATCTGGACGGTGCCGCCCAGGAAGTCGCCGCGGCGTTCCTTGCTGATGAGCGTCTGGTAGACGGAGCCCTGCGTGACGTTGCAGTCGCGCGTGAGCGACTCGTCGATGAAGCGCTCGTAGTGGCCCAGGTCGAGGTCGGTCTCGGCGCCGTCGTCGGTCACGAAGACCTCGCCGTGCTGGAACGGGCTCATGGTGCCCGGATCCACGTTGAGGTAGGGGTCGAGCTTCTGGATGGTCACTTTGAGCCCACGGGCCTTGAGCAGGCGGCCGAGGGAGGCGGCGGTGATGCCCTTACCGAGCGAGGAGACGACGCCTCCGGTCACGAAGATGTGCTTGGTCGCCATAGGTCTTGTGTCAGCCCCTTCTACTGCCGATACGCAATCGGTCTTCCGACTCCCGATTCTAGCGGTCGTGCCCCTCGCCGTGCGGACGAGTTTTGTCCTTCTTCGCGGGACGGGCCGCCTTGCTCCCCGCGTCGTCCCCGGTGGACGGCGCGAGCCGGCCTAGGCCGTCGAGCCAGCGCAACGCGCCGTTGCCCTCGATGACAGCCGAGAACGACACCCGCTCCGAGACCACGTTGAGCACGAGGACCACCGCGACGTAGGCCGCGAGCGCCCACCACCACTGCTGCAGCGCCATCACGAGCACCCAACCGGCGAGCGCACCCGCCGCATTCGCGCCGCCGTCACCGAGCATCGCGCGCTCGCCCAGATCGAAGCTCCACACCGCGAGGACGGGACCGACCAGCGCGATGCCGAAGTACAAAGCCATGGCCCAGTCCCAGCCAAGTCCGATCAGGACGCTGCCGGCGATCACCAGGACCGAGTAGCACTTGAGCGCACGTCCCGGGCGCAGGTCCGTCAGGTTCACCAGGTTCGCTGTCAGTGCGATACCCGCACCCTGCAGGAGCCACACCCCGATCCCCTGCACGTCGCCGACCGAACCCGACGTCACGTCGGGAACGACCGCGAGCAGCGAGAGCAGTCCGATCCCGACCAGCTTGAGGCCACCGGTCGTCAGGCGGCCGTGAGCCAGCGCGCCGAGATGACCGCGAAAGCCCTTGTCATCACCCGTCCCGAACACGTCGTCAACGAGGCCCAGCGCGAACGCGCCGAGCACCAGGGGGTACGGGAAGATATCCGAGCCGAACACGAGCGGGGCCTGGTCAGCCGAGACCCGTCCCACGTAGACGTAGTCGAGCAGCGCGACGATCTGGAGGCCGACGACCCACACCACCCATACGATTCCCAGCCCCAGCGCCACCGGCCTGCCGCGGTAGTTCGAAACGACGCCCGTCTTCGAGGACTCGAGCGTCGGCACGAGCGCGTGGATCGCGAGCCAGGGCACCGCCCACGTCGCGAGCACGAGCACGAGTACGGCCGTCACGGTCGCAAGCACGTCGGTCACCGTGCGACCTCCTCGGGCACGAGCCGCGCGAGCACAAGCCACGCGACCGCCAGCGTCGGGAACACCATGACGAGCGAGGGGATCACGACCCCGGAGTCCTCGCTGAAGAAGCCGATAGTTCCCGCGACGAGCGCGACGAGCAGCGCCGAACGCACGTCGGGGTTCTCGGCGAGCATGTCCTCGAGGTCGCGCCGCGGCCACAGCTTCAGAAACGCGAGGAAGGCCAGTGCCGCGAGAAGCGCGCTCGACCAGTTGGTCCGGACGAGCACGCGCGCGTTCGTCTGCGCCTTGCGGACCACGATGTCGGTGAGCTGCGAGCTACCGCCCCGCTCGGCGCTGGTCAGCGCGCGTCCGAGATGCGTCTGCTCCCCTCCCCCGAACAGGTCCACCGCCGAGAAGATGCCGATCGCGAGCGCGGTGACCACGAGCGCAACCGCGACCGCCTGCCATCCGATGCGACGGCCGTTCATCAGGAACCACGCCAGCACGAACCCGCTCGCGCCCCACACCGCGACGCCGACGTTCGCCCCGAACATCGGAGCAGCCGCGGCTCCCACGACCGCGACCCCCGCGATCACGACGCCCCAGCGGCGCGCGAAGGCGTTCCAGCGCGCCGAGGGCCACTCGTCGAGCGCCAGCCCGAGTCCGACGATCGCCGAGCCGAACAGCAGCGACGCCCCCTCGTTGCCCAAGCCGTAGAATCGCGCGGCGAGCAGCGGGGAGTACGACAGGTACCCGGTGAAGGACAGCCTCGCCGAGAACAGCTGGTCGAGGAGGATGACGGCCGCGGTGGCCAGGGCGAGCGCGATCACCGGGGTGCGACCGCCACGAAGGCGCCACACGAGCACCGAGATCGCCCAGACGCCCAGCACGGTGAGCCCGAAGACGGCGGTGGCGGTCGCCCCGTTCGGCGGGAGCGGCACGACCGCGAACATCAGCCACGAAGAGACCGGGACCGCGAGCAGCAGGAGCACGAAGGCGCGGAGCGCGCCCGACCAGCCGCGCGTCACGCCGAAACGCCAGCGGTGGTGCCGCGCGACCACGATGGCCACCAGGAGCAGGGCACCGACGAAGAGGCCGATGTAGAGGTTCGCGACGCCCGCCTTGGTCGCGTCGATCGCAACCGCAGCCTCGGAGAGCGCCGCGAGCTTCGCCTCGCGCGCCGCAGCGCCGGCAGGCGCGTTCACCGGCCGCACGGGGTTGCCCTGCATCTGTACGGGGCGCTCGATCCCGAGGAGGTCGAGCGCGGTCGCCGAGACGTCCGCAAGGTTCACGACGCCGGCCCGATGCGTGGAATCCGACGTGAGGAACCCGCTCCAGCCCTTCGCCGAGACGATCACCGGGCCGAGCCCCTGCGGGACTCCCGTGACGGCCGGCGTGGGGGCCAAGCCGACGATGACGACCGCGCCGTGCTCCCCGCGCCGCTTCTCGGCGAGTGCCACCACGCGGTCGAGCGAGCGCATGGCGTCGACCCGATGCCGCGCACCCGCTTCAGAGGTGGCCTGCGAGGCGAGGCGCTCGGCGCGGTACGGGTCGCCCGCATCGAGCACCACGAGCGAAGGGCCGTCGTGGCCGTTCACGAACCCCGTGAGCCGCACGAACTCCCGCTCGAATCTCGCGGGATCGGTGACCACGCCGTACGGCGCTCCAAGCGACGGCGCGAGCAGGTCGGTAGAGACATCGCCTACCATCACGCGCCCCGAGGCGTCCATCGCCACGATGGCCGCCGGCCGCATGAACCGCGGTGCGCCCTGCGCCGTCCCCGCGTCCGAGTTGCCAATTGCCGCAGTCAGGCCTCCCGCGTCACGCACGGCCTGCCCCAAGGTTCCCAGCATCGCGCCGGGCGACTTCAGATCGCTCGTACGCTGCGCGAGCGGCAGTCCCAGGTAGCCGAGCCGCGCGCCGGCCATCCGCTCGCCGAAGATCCGCTGGTAGGACGCCGCGCCCGTCGTCGTCGAATCGAGCGAATCGGACACGGTGGTCTCGGTGTCGTTGAAGGCGGCGAGCGCGGTGAAGTCCGGCTGGGTCCACGCGCCCGACGAGAGCGTGAGCGCCCCCTCCAGAGGTGACGGCACCTCAGCGATCTCGCGCACGCGCGCCCGGGCGCTCACGGCGCCGACCGCGGCCTCGCCGACGAGGCGGTGAAGCGTCGGTGTCGCCGTGGCTGTCACGTCGTCCCAGGTGAGCCCCGGCGCCAGGACCAGCGTGACGTGATCGGCGGTGCTCGCCGCGTTCACGCGAGTCGCGGGAGTGAGGAAGAACGCCGCTACCAACACGGCGGCGAGGGCCCCTATCACGCTGGCTCGCTTCATTCCCTCTCCATGCGGCCGCCAAGGCACGGCCGGACGCGGTCGCTCGCTTCAGTGGGGGATCGACGGTGCGGGCGTCTGCGTGCGAAGCCCGGGAATCAGTGCCCGAGCCGAGTATACCGAATCCCGCAGCGACGACGCGCAGGTGACGAGGTGTCCACGGCGGGTCTGAGCCGCAACCGCCTCAGGTACACTGGTGCCGTCACGAGCGCCCGCGACGCGCCGAGAAGTCCGCGCCGCCGAACGACTACGAGAGGCCCTCCCATCAGCAAGCCGTCCATCGCCCGCTCGACCGCGACCATGTCGACCGCGACGACCCTGTCACGCGTCACGGGCTTCCTGCGCATGTGGGCCACGGCGTTCGCGCTCGGCGCGACCGGCCTCATGTCCGCCTACAGCGTCGCCAACAACATCCCGAACATGATCTTCGAACTCGTCGCGGGAGGAATCATCTCGTCGCTGTTCATCCCGACGTTCATGGAGCTCCGCGAACACGAGGACGAAGAGACTGCGTGGCGCTTCACGAGCCACGTCTTCAACCTCGCGGTGCTCAGCCTTGGAGCGATCGCCGTCGTCGGCACACTCTTCCCCGCGCCCTTCGTCTGGACCCAGACGTTCCGCATGCCGGCCGACCAGGCGTCCGCGGTCGTCTCGGCGGCGACGTTCTTCTTCCGGTTCTTCGCCATCCAGGTCGTCGTCTACGGCGCAGGCTCGGTCATCTCGGCGGTGTTGAATTCGCGGCGCACGTACTTCTGGCCCGCCGTGGGGCCGATCTTCAACAACCTCGTCGTCATCGTGACGATGTTGACCTTCGCGTACCTGGTCGCGCCGATACGCGCGAGCGGCTCCTTCACGTTCGATGGCCGCGCCGGAACGGCGATGGTCGTGCTCGCCGTGGGAACGACGCTCGGCGTTCTGGTGATGTTCGCGGTCCAGGTCCCTGCGCTCCTGAAGAGCGGATGGCGCTACAGCTTCGGCCTGGGGCTGCACGACCCCGCGCTCCGACGGATGCTCGTGCTCGCGGTGCCGACGCTCGTCTACGTGGTCACGAACCTCGTCGCGGTGTCGTTCCGCAACGCCTCGGCGTTCGCGGTCTCGCCCAACGGGCCGTCGGTGCTCACGTATGCGTGGATCTTCTACCAGCTCCCCTACGGCATCCTTGCCGTGGCCCTCGCGACCGCGGTCTTCACCGAACTCGCCGACTCCGCCGGACGCAAGGACATGGCCGAGTTCAAGGCGACGTTCCTGCGCGGGCTGCGCGCGACGGGCGTCCTCATGCTCCCGACGTCGGCGCTGCTCATCGCGCTCGCCGTGCCGCTCGTGTCGCTCTACCGCGTCGGCGCCTTCCGGCAGTCCGACGTGCCGCTCGTCGCCGGCGCGCTGCGCTGGTGGGCGGCCGGCCTCATCTTCTACGCGCTGACCATGTTCCTGCTCCGCACGTTCTACTCGCTCAAGGACACCCGCACGCCGATGACGGTGAACCTGCTGCTGACCGGCGTCCAGGTCGGGCTGTACGTGGTGCTCTCGACCGGCATCGGCACGTGGCCGGGGATCGGCATCAACGGCCTGCCCATCGCCGACGTCGTGTTCTTCCTGCTGAGCACGATCGTGCTCGCGATGATCCTGCGCCGACGCATCGGCGGCTACGACCTGCGCGGCGTGGCTTCGACCTTCGCCCGGATGCTCCTTGCCTCGGCCATCGGCGCCGGTGTCGCGTGGGGCGCGTCATACCTCGTCGCCGGCGTGTTCCGCGGCTTCGTCGGCTCGCTGTTCCAGGTCGCGGTGGGCGGGGCCGTCGGGCTGGTCGTGGCGTTCGGGCTCGGCTGGCTTCTCGGCGTCCGAGAGGTGACGGTCGCGACCGATGCGCTCAAGCGCGTGCTCGGCAGGCGCAAGCGAGGCGGCGCGTGATGGACATCGCGGCACTCATCCCCGCCCACAACGAGGCCGACTCGATCGAGGCGACCGTGAAGGCCGTCCTCGCGATCCCGGGAGTCACGCGTGTCGTGGTCGTCGACGACGGCTCCGACGACGACACCGACCAGATCGCCGAGAAGGCCGGCGCCAAGGTCGTGCGCATCTGGGGCAACGTCGGCAAGGGCGGCGCGCTCGAGCAGGGCGCGATGCGCGTTGAGAACGCCGACGTCGTCCTGCTGCTCGACGGCGACTTGGGCGACACCGCTTCGCAGGGCGAGCTGCTGCTCGCGCCCCTGCTCGCGCACGAGGCCGACATGAGCATCGCGACCTTCCCGCGCCCTGCGGGCAAGGCCGGGTTCGGCCTCGTCATGCGCCTCGCGCGCTGGGGGATCCGCCGCTTCGGCGGCGACTTCGACGCGACCGCGCCGCTCTCGGGCCAGCGCGCGCTGACGCGCGAGTGCCTCGCGACGGTGCGGCCCTTCTCGGCGGGGTACGGCGTCGAGGTCGGGCTGACGGTGCGCGCGCTTCGGGCGGGATTCCGTCTGGCCGAGGTCGAGACGACCATGGCGCACGCGGCCACCGGGCGCGACCTCAAGGGATTCGTGCACCGCGGCAAGCAGTTCGTACACGTAGCCTTCGCGCTCGCGCACCTGTGGCGCGAGCCGACGCCCACGCGCCGAGATGGGCTCTCGCTCTAGGGAACCGGGACCGGCGGGAACGCCGCGGTCGCGCCCTCGCTCAGACTGTAGAAGCCCTGCTGTCCGCCCGTGAACAGCGCGACGAGCGTGAACTTGCCCGCACTGGTGCCCAGGGTCTCGAACGCCGAGAGCTTGCGGGCCGAAGCCGCCGAGGCCACGCCGGTGTCGCCCGTCGGGGTCTGCGCACCGAGCGCGTAGAGGCCCGCCATCGCGTAGGCCTGCGCGATGTCGAGCGAAAGCTCGTCAGGCTTCCCGTCGAACGCGGCGATGTCGACGACCTGCGTGGCGGCGACCGTCGGCGACAGCCCGGTCACCTTGATCGCCTCGGCGCCCACCAGGGCGTCGGTGAGCGGGCGTGCGCCCGCGGGCTGGCTCCACTCCGAGGCGAGCGTGCTCACGACCGCGGTCTGTAACTCGGTCGCGGTGCCGACCACCGAGCGCGCCGCCTCTTCCGAGCCGCCCTTGCCGGCGAGGCCGAATCCGGGCTTCAGGAGCTGGACGACCGCGGCGCTGCCGCCAGCGGCTTTGATCGCCGAGACCGCGTCGTCGAGGCCCTCGGCCTTGTCCCCGCTCGTGAGCACGAGCACCGTGCGGCCCGCAAGGCGTCCGGACACCCACGCGTCGGTCATCTGCTTCGAGTACGCGCGCTCGGCCGACAGGCTCTTCTTGGCGCTCGCGTTCTCCTTCTTCAGCGAGTTGAAGTCGGCGCGCAAGCTGGCAACGAGCGCCTTCTGCTGCGAGTCGAACGTCCCCTGCCTCACGACGAGCCCGCCCAGGATCAGGCCCAGGGCAAGCGCGAGGAAGACGGCGGCGAGCGAAGCGATGTGATAGCGGATGTTGTACATGTCTCAGCTCTCTCCAGACCCGGTCACGCGCTGAACCACGCGATGATGCGGAGCACGACGAGCTCGATGAACGACCGTGCCGCCGGCGAGATCAGCACAGCCGCCGAGACCACCGCCAACGCGGCAGCGACCATGAGGATGAGGTACGTCGGTTCGACAGACGCACGGTAGAGCTTGCTCACGCCCTTCGCGTCCACGAGCTTGGGCCCGACCTTGAGCCGGACCAGGAACGACGATGCCATTCCCTTGCGCCCCTTGTCGAGGTACTCGACCAGGTTGGCGTGCGTCCCCAGCGCGACGATGAGGTCCGCACCCGATTCCCATCCCAACAGCAGCGCCAGGTCCTCGCTCGTCGCCGCGAGCGGCCAGGGCGTGCCTTCAAGACCGAGCGCGTTCAGCCGTTCCATCCCCGGCGCGCGACCGTCGGCGTACGCGTGCACGATGAGCTGAGCGCCGCTCTTGAGGGCCGCGTCGGATACCGAGTCCATGTCGCCCACGATGATGTCGGGCTTGAACCCCGCCTCCATGATCGCGTCGGCACCACCGTCCACGCCGATGAGCACGGGGCGCATCTCTCGGACGTAGGGAGTCAGCGTCCTCAGGTCTTCCCTGAAGTCGTAGCCGCGCACGACCACCAGCACGTGCCGCCCGTTGATCTCGACGTCGGTCTCGGGGACGAGGGTCTCGTCGGTCAGGATCGCCCGTTCGCGCTCGAGGTACTCGATCGTGTTCCGAGCGAACTTGTCGAGCTGCTCGCCGAGACCCGCCTTCGCGGCCTCCATGCGCTCTTCGATGTCGCTCACGGTCAGGCGGGTCCCCGTCGCGCAGACGCTGCCGTCCCGGAGCACGTCGTCACCGATGATCTCGACGAGATCTCCTTCGCGCAGGCACTCGAAGACCCCCTGCCCCACGTCGTCGATGAGGGTGACGCCGCCCCTCGCGAGCAGGAGCGGACCGACGTTGGGATACGTGCCCGAGATGGAGGCAGACGCGTTGACCACGACCTCCACGCCGGTGGCGAGGAGCCCCTCGGCGCTCACGCGGTCCATGTCGACGTGGTCGATGACCGCGACGTCGTCGGGGTTGAGCCGCTTGACGAGGTCCTTCGTACGCTTGTCGAGCTTGGCGATACCCTGGCGGCGCATGAGACTCCCGGTCGGTTCGGTGCGTCGTCCGGCATCGGTCGAAGGGGGCCGACGGGACAGCATATGCTAGCACATCGAGGGGGCGCTTCCCGCTGCCGAGACGCCTCCGAAACGGCCGTCGGGCGGTACCCCGCGGACCTAGAGCGGTTGAGCCCCGACGGCCTGATCCAGCAGCTCACGGGCGTGATCGAGGCTCGCGACCGAGTCGTTGCCCGAGAGCATGCGCGCAATCTCGCCCACGCGCTCCTCTCCCGTCACCGCGCGCACGACCGTCGAAGCACTGTCCGCCGAGACGGTCTTCTCGACGACGAGCTGCGTGTCGGCGTACGCGGCGACCTGGGCGAGGTGGGTGACCACGATGACCTGGTGGGTCGCGGCGAGTGCCGAGAGCCGGCGACCCACCGCGTGAGCGGTCGCGCCGCCGATCCCAGCGTCCACCTCGTCGAACACGAGCGTGCCCACGGAATCCGCCTCGCCCAAGACGCCCTTGAGAGCGAGCATCACGCGCGAGACCTCGCCTCCCGACGCGATCCGCGCGAGCGGCCGAGCCGGCTGGCCGGGGGCCGGAGCGTACAGGAACTCGACTCGTTCCGGACCGTCGGTCGTCCAGTCATCGAACGGGAGTGGCGTCGGAGCAACCTCGAAGCGCGCGCCGGGCATCGCAAGGTCGTCCACGGCGGCGGCCAGGGCCTCCACGAACGCCGGTGCGGCCGCAGCCCGCGCCGCGGTCAGGCCCGAGGCCGCCCGCTCGAGCTCCGCCGTGGCCGCGTCGAGCGCGGCGTCAGCCCGGGCGATCGCGGCCTCGCCGTCCTCGTACGCCTCCAGACTGGCGATCGCATCGTCGCGCTGACGGATGACCTCCGCGAGCGTGGGACCGTATTTGCGGGTGAGCGAGTTCAGGCGCGCGAGCCGGTCGAGTGTCGCGTCGAGCGCATCGGGGTCGTGCTCGACACGCTCGGCGTAGGAGCGCAGCTCGAGCCCGGCGTCGTCGACGAGCGCGGACGCCTCGGACAGGCGCGCACGCAGCGCGTCGAGCGTGGCGTCGACACCTGCGACCCGGTCCAGCGCGCTCGCCGCCTCGGCGATCGCGTCGAGCGCACCCGACTCGCCGCGCAAGCGTCCGGCCGCCTCGCCCGCGGCCTCCGCGAGCTTCTCGGCGTTCTGGAGCGCGGGCAGTGTCGCTTCGAGTTCCTCGTCCTCCCCCGCGCGCGGATCCACCTGCGCGATCTCGTCGACGACGAACCGCAGGTGCTCGGCGTTGCGCCGCGCGTCGTCGAGTCGAGCGGCCAACTCCGCTCGCTCGCCTCGCGCCGCGCGGTATTCCGACAGCGCGGCCCGGTACCCCTCGAGCGCCGAGGCGCACGCCTCGCCTCCGTACCCGTCGAGGTAGCGAGCGTGCGTGGATGCCGAGTAGAGCGCCTGGTGCTCGTGCTGCCCGTGCAGGTCGACGAGCGGCCCGAGAGCGGCCGAGAGAGCGCCGACGGTCGCCATGTCGCCGTCCAGGGTGCACCTGCTGCGCCCGTCGGCCCCGACCCGGCGCACGGCCATGACGTCGCCGTCCGGCGTCGAGAAGCGGCCCTCGACCCGGGCCTCGGCTGCGCCCGCGCGCACGGCGCCGGAGTCTGCGCGCTCGCCCACGAGCAGCTGCAGAGCGCCGATCAGCGCGGTCTTGCCGGCGCCGGTCTCCCCGGTGAGGGCGGTCATGCCCGGTCCGAATTCGAGCCAGACGTCCTCGATGAGGGCGAGGTCGCGGACGTGGAGTTCCTCGAGCATCGCCTCAGGCTCCGAAGAACTCGGCGGCGAGGGTCTCGTAGTAGTTGCGTCCGTCCAGCTTCACCAGCAGCACGTCGTGCGGGTCGCGCGCGACCGTGACGCTGTCGATGGCCCGACGGCAAGGGGTCACGTCGCCGTCGACGATCAAGCAGCCGTCGGTGCGGCCCGGCACCGGCAGCGTGATCTCGACGACGTCGGTCGGGTCCGTGACGATCGCCCGAGACTGCAGCGTGTGCGCCGCCACCGGAACGACGATCATCCCGCCGAAGCCGGGTGCAACGGCCGGTCCCCCAGCGGAAAGCGCGTAGGCGGTCGACCCCGTAGCCGTCGCGACGATCACGCCGTCCGCGTGGGCCTTCATCATGTGGTGCCCGTCGACCGCGATCTCGACCGTGATGACGCGGCCCGACGCCCCGCGCGACAGCGCGACCTCGTTGAGCGCGCGATACGTGCCCACCGGACGCCCTTCCATCACGACTTCGGCCCGCAACGTCGCACGACGTTCGATGCGCGCCTCGCCGGCGAGTGCCGTCTCGATCGCCGAGCGCATCGATCCCGGCTCCGTCCCGCTCAGAAAGCCGAGACGCCCGAACTTGACGCCGAGGACCGGGGTCTCCACTTCGCCGAGCAGGTGCACGGCCTTCAGGATCGTGCCGTCGCCGCCCAGCGCGATAACGAGTACCGGCGCGCCGACGTCCGTCGGCGCGATACCGAAGTCCGCCAGCCCACTCTCGGCGGCGTCCGATGCGGCGAGCACGGGCTCGAGGCCCTGCGCGGACAGCCACGACGCAAGCTCGACGGTCGCCGTGACGGCCGCCTGATTCGCGGTGTTCGGTACGAGCAGTACGCGCACGCTACCCTCCCAGTTCCTCGTGTGCCCTCGCCACGATGGCTTCGGGCGTGTCGGTGGTCGCACCGCCCTCGTGCGCACCCCACACCCAGAACTCGATGTTACCTTCCGGGCCCTTGATGGGCGAGAACGTGAGTCCGCGCACGGTCCAGCCTGCATCCCGCAACGCTGTCGCCGCCGCCGAGAGCACCTCGGCGTGGATCGCAGGGTCCTTGACCACGCCCCGTTTTCCCACTCGTCCCTTACCCGCTTCGAACTGTGGTTTGACCAGCGCGACGAGCTGGCCGTTCTCGGCGAGTAACCCGAGCACGTGTGGAAGCACGGTGCGGAGCGAGATGAACGAGACGTCGACGACCGCCAGGTCGAACGGCGCGCCGAGTGCCTCGGGATCGGCTGCGCGGATGTTGGTGCGCTCGAAGACGGTGACGCGCGGGTCGGTGCGCAGCGACCAGGCGAGCTGTCCGTAGCCCACGTCGATCGCCGAGACCCGCGTGGCGCCCCGCTGGAGCACGCAGTCGGTGAAGCCGCCGGTGGAGGCGCCAACGTCGGCGACGGACATGCCCGCGACGTCGAGCCCGAAGGTGTCGAGCGCGCCCGCGAGCTTCTCGCCGCCGCGGGACACGAAGCGGGGCCTCTCGGCGACGGTGATGGTCGCGTCCTCGTCGATGAGGTGGCCGGCCTTGGTCACAACCTCGTCGCCGACGCGCACTTCACCCGCGAGCACGGCGGCGCGTGCCCGCTCTCGCGAGGCGAACAGGCCTCGATCAACGAGTACGGCGTCGATGCGACGCCGGGTCATGGGCGTCCGCCTCCGGAAACGCCGAGGTCGCGTCGGGCTGCCCGACGTCCTCGAGCTTGCCGAGTACCGCCGCCGAGACGCTCTCCGGCGTGAGCCCGACGTCGGACAGCAGCCGATTCATCGCGCCGTGCGTGACGAAACAGTCCGGGACCGCCAGGCGGAGCACGGGTGCGTCCAGGCCCAGGTCGGCGAGGGACTCGCAGACGGCACCGCCGAAGCCGCCCACGCCGGTGTTCTCCTCGACCGTCACCACGAGCCGATGGCTCGTCGCCGCCCACGACACCGTCTCGAGGTCGAGCGGCTTGACCCAGCGCGCGTTCACGACGCTCGCCGAGACCCCCTTCCCTGCGAGCAGGTCGGCCGCCGCTTCGCACACGGCGACCATCCGGCCCACGCCGAGCAGCGCCACGTCGCTCCCCCGCCGGATCACGTCGGCCTTGCCCGCTTCCCAGCGGGTCGGCTCGGCCGGCAGTCCGATGCCGCTGCCGGCACCGCGCGGGTAGCGGATCGCGACCGGCCCGTCGGTGGCGAGCGCCGTATGGAGCGCGTCCGCGAGTTCGGCCTCGTTCGACGGCGCGAGCACGGTCATGTTGGGGATCGAGCGAAGGTAGGTAAGGTCGAACACGCCGTGGTGCGTGGGTCCGTCCTCGCCCACGAGGCCGGCGCGGTCGAGGCAGAAGACGACGTGCAGGTTCTGCAGCGCGACATCCATGATGAGCTGGTCGTAGGCGCGCTGCATGAACGTCGAGTAGATCGCGACGACCGGCAGGGCCCCGCCGACGGCCATGCCCGCAGCCATGCCGACGGCGTGCTCCTCGGCGATGCCCACGTCGTAGAAGCGGTCGGGGAACTGCTCGGCGAAGCGGTCGAGGCCGGTGCCCGAGGGCATAGCCGCCGTGATCGCGACGATCTTGGGGTTCTTCTCGGCCTCGGCGACCAGAGAGCGCGAGAACGCCTCGGTGTAGCTCATGTTGCCGCCGCCGCCGTTCGCGCGGCCGGTCTCGATCGAGAACGGGCCGATGCCGTGGAAGGCGTCGGGCTGGTCCTCGGCGGGAACGTAGCCCTGCCCCTTGCGGGTCACCGCATGGATGATGACCGGGCCGTCGACGACCTTCGCGCGCTCGACCGCCTCCTGAACCTGCGCGACGTCGTGACCGTCGATGGGGCCGACGTACTTCAGCCCGAGCTCCTCGAACAGCATGCCCGGCACGAGCAGTTGCTTGAACGAGCCTTTGACCGCTTCTCCAGCGCCCACCATGACGCGGCCGATCGAGGTCGAAGCAAGCCGAGACTCGACGCCATCGCGCAGGCGCGTGTAGCGGCGGTCGAGCCGCACGCGCGCGAGGTAGCTCGCAAGCGCGCCGACATTCTCCGAGATGGACATCTCGTTGTCGTTGAGAACGATGACGAGGCGCGTTCCCAGGTGGCCGAGGTGGTTCATCGCCTCGAACGCCATGCCTCCGGTCATCGAGCCGTCACCGATGACGGCGAGGATCGTCTCATCCCCACCTCGCGCGTCACGCGCGAGCGCCATGCCCAGCGCCACCGACAGCGAATCGGATGCGTGCCCGGTGTCGAACGCGTCGTACGGCGACTCGCTGCGCTTGGGGAAGCCACACACGCCGCCGTACTGCCGCAGCGTCTCGAACCGCTCGCGGCGGCCCGTCAGCAGCTTGTGGACGTAGGACTGGTGGCCGACGTCGAAGATGACCCGGTCGGTCGGGCAGTCGAGCGCCCGATGGATACCAAGCGTCAGTTCGACCGCTCCCAGGTTCGGCGCGAGGTGCCCGCCCGTCGCCGAGACGGTCTGGATGAGCTCGGTGCGGATCTCGCCCGCGAGCTGCTCGAGCTGCTCGGGACCGAGCGACTTCACGTCGCACGGTGTATCGATGCTGTCGAGGATGCGCTCGGGCACGCGGCCCACCAATCCGGTCGTCGGTCAGACGGCGCTCGCCTGTCGCGCCATTTCACGAGGATAGTACGGCTCCCACCTGCGGGACAACGCAGAGAGCGGCCGCGTTGTCGCGGCGTTACCCCTCGTCGGCGGCGGGGTCCGTCTCGATTCCGGGCTCGTCGGACGGCTCGGTGTCGTCGGCCCACGCCTCGTCGGCCGCGTCGAAGCCGTCGTCGTCGGCGTCTGCGACCGAATCAGAGGCCACGTCATCGGCGTAAGCAGCCGACTCCTCTGCGCCGTCGGCAGAGGCGAGCGTTCCCGCCGCGCCCTCGTCCGAGGCAGCGTCCGGGACCGGCTCGGCAACACTCGGCGTGCTGCCGGCGTCGATTCCCTCGCCGGTCTCGACGGGCGCGCCCGACGCGACAGCCTCGGCACCCGGAATCCCGCCGACCGCCCAGTCGGCGTGGTCGATCAGCTCGGTGCACTGGTTCGCGAGGCGCACGCCCTCCTCGAGCAGGTCGAGGCTCTTCTCGAGCGAGGTGTCCTTCTTGCGCACCTGGGTGACGATCTCCTCGAGGCGCGTCCGCGCTGCGGTGAAGCTGTACGACTCGTCAGCCATCCTGCGGCTCCTGCTCCTTGTCTACATCGTGGGAGCTCGCGATCTTGCCGAGCACCCCGTTCACGAACTTGGAGGAGTCCTCTCCCCCATAGACCTTCGCCAACTCGACCGCCTCGTTGATGGAAACGCTCGGCGGCACGTCGTCGACGTAGAGGATCTCGTACGTCGCGATTCGCAAGATGTTGCGGTCCACGAGGGGCATCCGCGAGACCGCCCAGTTCTCGGAGACATCGCCGATCACCTCGTCTATCGCGGGAAGGCGCTCCTCGACACCGAGCACGAGCTCCCGACAGAACTCGTCGGGGTCGCCGTCCTCGCGGGAGTAGCTTCCCGTGTTCAGGATGACGGCGGCACTCTCGCCGGTGATGTCCCGCTGGTAGAGGATCTGCAGTGCCTGGCGGCGCGCACGCGTGCGTTCGAGCATGCGGCTACTCGGCGAAGACGATGCCGTCGATGAACACGTCGACCGCAGCGACCTCGACGCCGACCTGGCTGCTGACCGCGTCCTCGACCGCGGTCTGCACCGCGTTCGCGACTTCCTTGAGCTTGCGCCCGTAGACCACCTGGATGTGGACGGTCACGGTCAGATCGCCGTCCTCGGATGCGGTCACGTCAACCGCGCGCGCGGCGCCCTTGCGGGAGCCCTTCTGAACCAAGCCGGCCAGTCCTGGTGCACCGATGGCGGCGACGCCGTCGACGCCCTCGACCGCCAGGGTCACGATCGTATCGAGCACGCCCGGCGCGACCCCAAGGCCCTCGAGCCGAATCTCATCAGACATTCTACGGATCTCCTCGCAGCTAGGCGCCCATCTGGGTCTCGATGAAGTCAGTATAGACGTCGCCCGCCTGGAACGCGGCGTTCTCGACCACGGCCTGGTGGAACGGGATCGTGGTCGGGATGCCGACGACGATGAACTCGTCGAGCGCACGGCGTGCGCGGGCGACGGCCTCGTCGCGCGTCTCGCCCCAGACGACGAGCTTCGCGAGCAGCGAGTCGTAGGTCGGCGGCACCTTGTAGCCCGAGTAGACGTGGCTGTCGACGCGGACGCCGAAGCCGCCCGGCGGGTTGAAGACCTCGATCGTGCCCGGGTGCGGACGGAAGTTGTGCGCCGGATCCTCGGCGTTGATGCGGAACTCGATCGCGTGACCGCGCTTGACGATCTCGGCCTGCGTCTTGTGGCGCATCTCCTCGCCCGCGGCGATCCGGATCTGCTCCTTGATGATGTCGACACCGGTGATCTGCTCGGAGATGGGGTGCTCGACCTGTACGCGCGTGTTCATCTCCATGAAGTAGAAACGGCCGTCGGTATCGAGCAGGAACTCGATGGTGCCGGCGTTCTCGTAGCCCACGGCACGCACGGCCTTCATCGCCGCCTCGCCCATCGCGGCGCGGAGCTCCGGCGTGACCGCCGGGCTCGGAGCCTCCTCGACGAGCTTCTGGTGGCGGCGCTGGATCGAGCAGTCGCGCTCGTAGAGGTGCACGGCGTTGCCGTGACTGTCGGCGAGGACCTGCATCTCGACGTGGCGAGGGCGCAGGAGGTACTTCTCGATGTAGACGGTGTCGTTGCCGAAGGCCGCCGCCGCCTCGGTCTTGGCCGCGACGAGGTTGCTCCTGAGCTCGTCGGGATCCTTGGCGACCCGCATTCCCTTGCCTCCGCCACCGGCGGACGCCTTGATGAGGACCGGGAACCCGACCTCGTTCGCGAACTCGAGTGCCTCGTCGTAGCTCTCGACGGGACCCGGGCTTCCGGGGACCGTCGGGACGCCGGCCGCGGCCATGGTCTCGCGAGCGACCGACTTGTCGCCCATGCGGTCGATCGCGTCGGCCGAGGGCCCGATGAACACGAGCCCCGAGTCCGCACACGCGCGGGCGAAACCGGAGTTCTCGGCGAGGAAGCCGTAGCCGGGATGCACGGCCTGCGCGCCGGTCTGAAGCGCCGCCGAGATGATGTTCGGCATGTTGAGGTACGAGAGCGCGGAGGACGCGGGCCCCACGCACACCGCGTGGTCCGCCATCACGACGGGCAGAGAATCGCGGTCCGCTTCCGAGAAGACCGCAACAGTCTCGACGCCCATCTCCTTGGCGGCGCGGATCACGCGAAGCGCGACCTCACCGCGGTTCGCAACGAGGATACGGTCGAACACGAAGGGCTCCTGACGCTAGGCGGGCTCGTAGTAGAACAGGACCGTGCCGTACTCGACGGGGTCACCGTTCTTGACGGCGATCTCGCGAACGACACCCGCCTCCTCGGCGATGATCTCGTTCATGAGCTTCATCGCTTCGAGGATGCACAGCGGCGCGCCCTCGTCGAACGAATCGCCCACGGCCACGAACGGGGCGGCACCCGGAGCGGCGGCCGCATAGAAGGTGCCGACCATCGGCGCCGTGATCGTCTTCCAGCCGGCGGGACGGCCGGCGCTCGGCGTCTCGGCGGCGGGAGCGGCCGGGGCGGCAGACGCTGCGGCGGCCGGGGCGACGACGGGCGCGGCGGCCACCACGCCACCACGACGGACGGTCACCTTGGAGTCGCCCTCCTCGATGACGATCTCGGAGATGTCCGATGCCTCGACGACCTTGATGAGTTCGCGGATCTGGCTGACGTCCACGGATTCGTCCTCCTTGACTGTGTGGAGCTCTTCACTCATGAGGAAGACCGCCTTCTCGGCGCCTTCCTTGTGCCTGGTCATGTACTGGTGTGCCTCGTTCGGGAAGAGCGCGTACATGAGCACGTCTTCCTCGCTCCTGGCCAGATCGCCAATCTCCGCCTCGACCTCAGCGTAGGTCGTCGTCACGAGCGAGCCGGGCCGGATGTCGGCGGCGAGCGGTTCGGCGCCTCCCAGAACCTTCTCGACGATGGTCTTGTCCATCGGGCCGGGGGCCTTGCCGTAGTAGCCGCGAACGTAGTCCTTCATCTCCTGCGGCACGATGTTCCACCGCTTGCCGGTGAGCACGTTCATGACCGCCTGCGTGCCGACGATCTGCGACAGAGGCGTCACGAGCGGCGGATAGCCGACCTCGGCACGAACCCGAGGGACCTCGGCCAGCACGTCCGGCAGGCGGTCCAAGGCGTTCTGCAGCTCAAGCTGGCTGATGAAGTTGCTCATCATGCCGCCCGGCACCTGGTGGCTGAAGACCTCGATCGACAGCAGCGTCGTGATGCCGCGCTTGAGGTTCTTGCGCTCGCGCACCGCCTCCCAGTACTCGGCGATCTCGAAGAGCAGGTCGAGGTCGAGACCGGTATCGTACGGCGACTCCTTGAGAGCCGCGACGATGGTCTCGACTGCGGGCTGGCTGTTGCCGAACGCGAGGGCGACCACAGCGGTGTCGACGATGTCGGCACCCGCCTCGGCGGCCTTGACGTAGTTCATCGGCGCCATGCCGCCGATGTAGTGGCAGTGCACGTGGATGGGCAGCCCGATCTCTTCCTTGAGGGCGCGCACCATCTTCTCCGTGCGGAACGGCGTGAGCATGCCCGCCATGTCCTTGATGCAGATCGTGTCGGCCCCGAGATCCTTGAGCTGCTGAGCGTACTCGAGGTACGAGTCGAGCGTATGGACCGGGCTCACGGTGTACGAGATGGCGCCCTCGAAGAGTCCGCCGCACTCCTTGACGGCCTGGGCCGACGTCTCGATGTTTCGGATGTCGTTCAGCGCGTCGAAGATGCGGAACACGTCGATACCGTTTCGCTTCGAGGCGTGCACGAAGCGGGTGACGATCTCGTCCGAGTAGTGCCGGTAGCCGACCAGGTTCTGGCCGCGCAGGAGCATCTGCAGCGGCGTGTTGGGGCAGTGCTGCTTGATCGTGCGCAGGCGCTCCCACGGGTTCTCGTCCATGAAGCGCAGGCACGAATCGAAGGTCGCGCCACCCCACGCCTCGAGCGACCAGAATCCGACCGAGTCCATCTTGGGCAGGATCGGCAACATGTCGCCGATCTCCATGCGCGTCGCCCACAACGACTGGTGCGCGTCGCGCAGCGTCGTGTCGGTGATGTGCACTGGTCGCATCGCGCCTCCCATGCCGTCGGCATGCGTCGGAACCGTTCGCGCCCCGTTCGGAGGCGCACGGCGAGCCTGCATCTGAGTCCCTCAGTATATACGAGGCCGGACGCGTCAGGCACACCCGCGTCCGGCCGATACCGTATGAAGCCCTTGTCCTGCTACACGCGAGTGATGTAGCGCCCGTCCCGCGTGTCGATCTTGAGCTTCTCGCCGACGTTGATGAACATCGGGACCTGGACCACCGCTCCGGTCTCCAGGGTCGCCGGCTTGGTGCCACCCTGGACCGTGTCGCCCTTGAAGCCGGGATCGGTCTCGACGACCTCGAGCTCGACGAACATCGGGGGCTCGACCCCCATGTACTCGCCGTCCGCGGTCATGATCTCGACCTCGTCGTTGTCCTTGAGCCACTTCGCGGCGTCACCGACGAAGTCCTTGTCGAGCTCCACCTGCTCGTAGGACGTGTTGTCCATGAAGTAGTAGGTGTCGCCGTCGTTGTAGAGGTACTGCATCTTCTTGGTCTCGACGCGCACGTCGTCGAACTTCTCGCCCGCACGGAACGTGTAGTCGACCACGCGCCCGCTCTGGAGCTCCTTGAGCTTGGTGCGCACGAAGGCGCCGCCCTTGCCGGGCTTGACGTGCTGAAACTCGACGATGACCCAGCGCTTGCCCTCGTGCTGGATGCACATGCCGTTCTTGAACTGCGCGGTTGTGACAGGCACTGCCGATCTCCTTCTTCACCACGCGTCTCGCGAGCGCGAGCGCGTCCCTATACCTCGATCAGGTCCTTGGTCGAGCGCGTCAGCACACGTGCGCCGGCCTCCTCCACGACCACCAAGTCCTCGATTCTAACACCGCCCGACCCGGGTATGTAGATGCCCGGCTCGACGGTCACCACACTCGAGGCGGGCAGCGCCTTTTCGCCCCGTGGGCCGACACTCGGCGCTTCGTGCACCTCGCGCCCGACACCGTGCCCCAGCCCGTGCCCGAACCGCTCCCCGAACCCCCGCTCCGCGATGACTGCGCGCGCCGCAGCATCGGCCTCCTTGCCGAGCACCCCGGCGGCTATCTTGCGGATCCCGGCCTCATTCGCAGCGAGAACCGCGTCGTAGATCGCGCGCTGCTCCGCGGAGGCCGACCCGATCACGACGGTCCTCGTCATGTCGGCACAGTACCCGCCAACCTTCGCGCCGAAATCGAGCACGACGAAGTCGCCCGCCGTCAGCCGGCGATCGGTGGGCGTGGCGTGCGGAAGTGCAGAATTGGGGCCGCTCGCCACGATAGGCGCGAAGGCGACGCCCTCGCTTCCCTCTCGGCGCATGAAGAACTCGAGCTCGAGCGCGACCTCGCGCTCGGTCAGACCCTCTCGCAACGTACCGAGCAGGTACTCGAACGCCCGGTCCGTCAAAGCCTGGGCCGCCGATATGCGCTCGATCTCCTCGTCTGACTTCACCAGGCGCAGGTCCTCGACCCACCCGGTCATCGGAACCACCTCGGCGACCGAGGCCGTCCGGGTCGCGTCGAACCGCCAGAAGGGCATGGTGGACTCGAGCCCGATCCGGACGCCCTCGCTTTCGGAGCCCGCCTCGACACATGCGGCCGACAGCACGTCGCCCTGAGCCGGCATGTGGATCCGCCAGGCCGAACCGGCCGCGGCGGCGGTGAGTGCGTCCACGTAGCGGCTGTCGGTGAACACGACCGCGTCCGTAGGCGTGACGAGCGCAGCGTGCGCGTCCTCGTCGTCGAAGACACCGTCGAACCCGGTCAGGTAGCCGACGTTGACCACGCGGGTCACGATCGCGGCGGCGACGTCGTTCCTCGCGATCGTCGCCCGGAGGTTGTCGAGGGCCGTCTGCTGGTCGTTCACGCAAGAATCCTCTCGTCCGGGTTCCGACGAGAGGATTCTACGCCAACGCGTGCGAGTACTACTTGCCCTCGTACCAGGTGTCTATCTGGATCGCCGCGTTCTTGTCGCGCGGGTACATGGGCGGCGGGTTGTTGGTGAGACGCGGGTCGTAGTAGAAGTTGCGGTAGTTGAAGCCGGAGCTCAGACCACTGGCCTGCGAATACCCGACGGCGCCCTTGAACGTCACGGAGTTCTTCTTGGCGGCCGTGAGCGACTTGAGACTCCACTTCGCAGGCGTCGTGCTGGTGTTCCAGTACCACTGCTGCAGGCTGCCCCACGTAGAGAGCGGCGCGGCCTGGGGGACCTGCGTCCCCGACTGCGCCAGGATCGCCGCCTGGACGGTGTGATCCTGCGGCATCATGTCGGACCAGTACGGGTACTGGGTATCGCTCGCGGCGACTAGGCCGCACGTGTAGTTCGTGTCCTCCTCGCCGAGGAGCAGGTCGTCGTACGGGTAGATGTCCTTTCCGGACACGATCGTGACCGAGCACGTGTAGGTTCCCGAGACCCAGACATCGTCGTCGAAGTAGAGCGGCTTGTCGCCGGGGATGTTGACCGTACCGACGGGCGACAGAGTGAACGCGCCGAGCGCGGGGTCGGGATAGGGCGTGAACGGGTGTGCGGCATACTCGGCCGCGGTACGGGGCTTGATGGTGTTGATCGCCGTGATCTTCTGGATGGTCGCCTGTGCTCCGTTGAGGGTGACCCGGTACCCAAGCGCGCCGGACGCGGGGTAGTACGTGCCCGCGTTCGTCGCCTCGGTCTTCATCGCGGAGATGTCCGCGAGCACGTCGGAGAACTTGACCTCTTTCTGGTTGTTCTTGTAGCCCCCGGGGTAGTTCGTCGAGGCCGACGTTCCCCACGTACAGTTACCCGTGGCCGTCGCGAGCCCGGTGATGACGCCTGAGTTCGAGAGATTGCCGTTGCAGTGCATCTTGCCGTAGATGGTCGCACCACTCGCGACGCCCTGTGTCGTGTTGACCAGAAGGACGAAGTCGGCGAACGACGGGAAGCGGACCGTGGACCGAAGCGTCCGCTTGAACCCGTTCTTCAGCGTTCCGACCGAGACGATCTCGAGTTGCCCCGATGCGTTGATCGACGCCGACGTCTCCCAGGTGCCTTCGTCCATCGTCGTCTTGGGCAGCGACGGGTGTGTCTTGTAGAAGTTGTAGTCCTGGCTGAGCTGGTAGAGGTACTCGTTGGTGCCCGCGTCGGCCAGCTGCATCGCCTTACTGCGTTGCACGTAGTGTGACGACTGCATCTCACGGTAGGCCACGAGACCCAACAGCATTGTCGCGAGCATGAACAACACCGACGAGATGACGGCGACCGACGCGAGCGCGACGCCCGCGTCATCCACCGTACCGGCCTGCCATTTGCGCATGGCTGCAAACAGTCTGAACACGCTACTGCACCTCATTCGCGACCGAGCGGATCTTCGCGATAGCCGATGTCGTCACGGTGACCGTCTGATCACCGGACGCCGCGCTGTTCGCAACGTTGATACCGACGAGACAGATCTTGGTGGGCGTGTTGAGCGGGTCGGTCGTGTAGGACACTATCGTGAACCCGTGCTTCTCGCCGTTCGGGCACGTCGCCGCCGAGTCCACCGTGTTCGTGTGGTAGCAGAACACGCCGGTCGTCGTCGCGAGCTTCTTCACGATGCGGCGAGGGGCAGCCACGGTGCCGTACGTGAACTGGTAGTTGGCGTTCGTCGGCGGTGTGACCGAGCGACGGAGCTCGGACCCGACGACTTCCCACGTCACCAGGTCCGGCTTTCTGTTGTGGTCGACGTCGGCGTAGAACTGCACCTTCGTTCCCGTTGCGATGGTGAACGCGCCCTTGTCCTGGGTGGCCCCCGGAGTCGGGTCCGGGTTCTGCTGCGCCTGTCGGATGTCGCGAGTGAACTGCTCGACCGCAAGCTGCGCCTCGGTGGCCGCAGTCGTGCGAGCGGACGAGATGTTCGTGATCGCCTGCGCTGCGCTGGAAAGCGCGAACATCGCGGCCAGGATCACGCCCAGCAGCGAGCACACCACGAGGAGCTCGGTAAGGGTCAATCCGCTGTCGTCTCGCCAGGTCTTCATCACAGTTCGCGTCCTAGTTGCTCTTGGTCATGTTGACGGTCGTCGGGTTGCCCACGGTGATGTTGGCCGTCCTGGGGTTGCTGGGCCATGGCGACAGGTTCTTGCACGTCACGTAGTAGGTACCGGGGTCAAGGTCGCGCGAGTTCGTCACCGTACCTCCGCCGGTCGGCTTGTTCACCGTGAAGCTGTCGATCATGACCTTGGACGAGTTGCAGATCCTGATCGTGTAGCTGCCGGCGTCGGTGGCGCCGAATGTGAAGTTGATGATCAGCGTGCCCTTCGTCTTCTCCGTCAGGATGATCGACGGCGTGAGCACGTTGTCGGTCGCCGCGACGACCGTCTTGTTCACGGCAGCCGGTGAGACGTAGAGGTTCTTGCTCGCCGACACGGAGTACGATCCGGCGTTGATGCCAGTGAAAAGGGCCTCGCCGTTCGCGTCCGTCGTGGCGGAGTAGGTTCCCGCACCGCTCAGGCTCACGGTGGCCCCGGAGAGCGGGCTACCCCCGTCGTCCACCACGGTGACCTTGAGTGTGGTCGCCTTGTTCATGGTGAGCGCCGTCGAGTAGGTGCTGTTGCCGGCGATGATGGCCAGCGGACTCGCGGTACCGACGGTGTAGCCTGTCTTGGAGCCCGTCACCGTATACGTGCCCTTGAGCAGGCCGGTGAAGGTCGCCTTTCCGGACCCGTCGGAGGTCTTCGTGATCGTGCCTGACGGTCCGCTGATCGTCACGTCAACGCCGGAGAGCGGGGCGCCGCCGAACGTCACGTTGACGATACCCGTGCTCGGCTTGATCGCGTCGAGCGGCCACTCGTTCAGGCGTCCTGCGGTGACCGAGACCCCGGCGAGCTTCGGATAGTCGATCGCGTAGCCCAGGCAGCTGCCCGTGATGGTGATGTTGCCCTGCGGGATCTTGCCCCAGCGGACCGTTCCGTCGGCCTTGGTGACGAGCGACGAACTCGGGCCCACTGACGGCTGGATGGTCACGGTGCAGCCCTGCACCGGCTTGCTCGTGTCCACGTCCGTCACGGTGATCTTCACGTCGCCGACGTTGGTGCTGTCGGACTTGCCGGCGACGTTCGTCTCCACCGATACCTTGCTGGTGCCGCCCGTCCCCCAAGACACGGTGATGCGCACGGTCTTGCACGACGAGATGTTCTGGAGCGGGTCGATCGCCCACGAGACCTCGGTCGTCACGGTGTACACGCCGACGGTGTCATTTGCGGGCAGCGTGCCGGACGGATAGCCGTTGACGGTACCCAGGTCGGCATAGGGCATCGTACGCGCCTGCTCGAGGCGCTGGTTCGCGATGTCGAGCGCGTTCTCGCGCTTCGCGGTGTTGGCGTTCGCGGACGTGGCGTAGCCGAGCACTCCCATGATCCCCAAGGAGACGATCAGGAGCACCGCTGCCGAGATGACCAGCTCCGCGACGGTGAATCCAGACTGATCACGACCGAGCCGCTGCATATCCCTGCACCACGATTCTTCTTCCGCCCCGACTATTCATGTACCCGCTTCAGCCTATGGTCTCGAGGACCGCAAGCAGTCCCAGCCGGTAGCTGTCTCGGCCGAATCCGCTGATCTGGCCGACGCACGCGGGAGCGATCACGCTGACGTGCCTGAACGACTCCCGCGCCGCTATGTTGGACAGGTGCACCTCGACCACCGGGATGCCGATCGCCGCCACCGCGTCGCGCAACGCGTACGAGTAGTGCGTGTACGCGCCGGGGTTGAACACCACCCCATCGCACGTCGCGCCGGCGTCGTGCAGCGCGTCGATCAGGGCACCCTCGTGGTTGCTCTGCACGAACGCGAGCTCGGCGCCCGCCTCGGCCGCGATCTCGGTAAGGAATGCCTCGATCTCGACCAGTCCCTCGGTGCCGTAGACACCGGGTTCCCGCATGCCGAGCAGGTTGAGGTTCGGACCGTTCAGTACGAGGATCCGCTTCACGGTCAGTCCCCTTCCTTCGAGGTCACCCACGCGTCGAGGTGTTCACGGACGACGAAATCATCGACCGCTTCGCACCGCCAGGAACCCGCGGCTTCAGCGAGGACGAAGCGTATCCGTCCGTCTCGGACCTTCTTGTCCGAGCGCATCGCCGCGAGCAGTTCGTCTGCGGGCAATCCGCCCTTCATGGCGAACAGCCCGACCCGGTCGAGCAGAGCATCCTGCCGCCTGACGAACTCCTTGGGTGCGCCGAGCACCTCGACGGCCAACCGCGAAGCGAATCTGATGCCCTCCGCGACCGCGGCACCGTGCGAGACCGCACCATATCCAGCTACCTTTTCAATGGCGTGCCCGAGCGTGTGACCGTAGTTCAGACACTCGCGCACTCCTTCCTCTCTTTCATCGGTCGAGACGACGGCGGACTTGAACAGCACGCATCTCTGCACTGTGTCCGCCGTCACATCCGATTCGCGCACGTTGAGCGCGTCGGCGTGGGCCTCGAGCCACGACATGAAGTCCTCGCCCGAAAGCACCCCGCTCTTGACGACCTCCGCCAGCCCGCTGCGCCACTCGCTCTCGGGTAGCGACATCAGCGTCTCGGTGTCCGCGATCACGCGAAGCGGCTGCTTGAAGGCGCCCGCGAGGTTCTTGCCGGCGCGAAGGTCAACTCCCGTCTTGCCGCCGACCGAAGAGTCGACCTGGGCCAGCAGCGTGGTCGGTACCTGCACGAACTCGATGCCGCGCAGGTACGTCGCCGCGACGAAACCGCCCAGATCGCCCACCACTCCACCGCCGAGCGCGACCACGAGGTCCTTGCGATCGAGCCCGACGTTGGCGAACGCCTCGAGCAACTCCCCAGCGACCGCCCACGACTTGGTCTGCTCCCCCGCCTCCACGGTGAAGGGATGCACCTCGAAACCGGCGGCCGCGAGGTTCGCAACGACGCGCTGGCCGAACATCTCGGCGACGTTGGAGTCCGTGACGACACCGACCCGCTTGCCGTCGAAGACCTCGCCGAGAAGGGAGCCGGCCTCAGACAGCAGGCCCGGGCCGATCATGACTTCGTAGGGTCGACTACCTGTAGCGACAGAAACGTGGCGCGCCGTCATGCCTCTTCACGCTCCCGGACGGTATCCGCGACGATGCGCGCAACGGCCTCCGGCTCGACGTCGACGGTCTCGACGGTCACGTCGGCGACCGCCCGATAGAGCGACTCGCGGGCTTCGAGCAGCGCGGTCGCGGCGAGCGCGCCGCCAGGGCCGGACAGCAACGGACGGGTGCCGTCCGCTCCAACCCGAGCGAGCGTCTCGGCAGCTGTGACCTTGAGGTATACGACGAGCCCCGTGCGCTTGAGGAACGCGCGATTGGCGTCTCGAAGCACGACTCCGCCGCCGCAGGCGACGATGCTCGGGGGCTCCTCGGCGAGGCTCTCGAGCGCCGAGGTCTCTATCGCGCGAAACGCCTGTTCGCCTGCGTCCTCGAAGATCTCGCGCACGCTCCGGCCTGAGGCAGCCTCGATGCGCGCGTCGAGATCGACGAACGGCCGGTCCAGCTCGGCCGCGACCATCGTGCCGACGGTACTCTTGCCGGCACCCATGAACCCGATGAGGTAGACGTGCGTCATCTCGAGATCCTGGACAGGTAGCGGTCCCGGGACTCGAGCATGTCGCCCATCACGTCGCCGCCGAACTTCTCGATGTAGGCCTGAGCGAGCACGAAGGCGACCTCGGCCTCAGCAACGACCGCGGCGGCCGGGACGGCGCACACGTCGCTGCGCTCCTTGCTCGCGTCGATCGCCTCAAGCGTATCGAGGTCTACGCTGGCGAGCGGGCTCATCAGCGTGGGGATCGGCTTCATGGCCGCGCGCACGATGAGGGTCTCGCCGTTGGTCATCCCACCCTCAAGGCCGCCCGCGCGGTTCGTGGGGCGGGTGAAACCGGTCTGCGGCGCGTAGTGGATCTCGTCGTGGGCCAGACTGCCGACGCGCGTCGCTGCGCGGAAGCCGTCACCGATCTCGAAGCCCTTGATGGCGGGAATCGAAATGACCGCCGAGGCAAGCCGCGCGTCGAGCCGCCTGTCGGCCTCGGCGTACGTGCCGAGTCCCGGTACCAGGCCCGTGGCGGTGACGACGAACACGCCGCCCAGCGACTCGCCCGCAGCGCGCGCGGCGTCGATCTCGCGCTTCATGCGCTCCGACGCCTCTGGATCGGGACAGCGCACCTCGCTCGCCTCGACCTCAGCCGGGTCGAAAGGCGGGGGCGTGGTATCGCCCATCGTGACCGAACCGATTCCCGACACGTAGGACGACACCGAGACGCCGAGAGCAGCGAGCATCGCCTTGGCGATGCCGCCCGCGGCCACCCGCGCGGCCGTCTCTCGGGCGCTCGCGCGCTCGAGGATGTCGCGACAGTCGTCCGAGTCGATCTTCCACACGCCCGCGAGATCGGCGTGCCCGGGGCGCGGAGCGGTTTCCCTCCCCGACTCGGGTCTGCTCCCGGTGACCGACATCAGGTCCGTCCAGTTGTCCCAGTCGCGGTTCGCGACGGCCAAGGTCACCGGCGAGCCGATCGTGCGCCCGAAGCGGATTCCGGACAGGACCGTGACCTTGTCCGTTTCGATCCGCTGTCTGCCACCGCGGCCGTAGCCGCCTTGACGGCGGGCGAGATCCCCGTCGATCGCTTCGAGCGAGACCTCGATACCGGCAGGCACGCCGGTGACGATAGCGGTCAGCGCACGACCGTGTGATTCACCGGCAGTCGTGTAGCGCATGGCTTGGTCCTTCTGCGGAGGGAATGGGTCCGACGCCGTGGTCGCTGCGAGGCTACTTGCTGAGACCTTGGCCGACGGTCAGGGTGACCTGGCTGTCGCCGTACAACATCACGACGGAGTCGGTGCCGATCGTGAGCACCTTCCACGGCGAGTCCGGGATGGTGTCGCCCTCGGCGAGGGTATACGACGATCCGTTCCACGCGAAGGTCGCCGTACGCTCACCGTTTGTCGTCTGGATGCTCAACAGGTACAGGGTGTCAGGCTCCGTAGCGCCCGCAGGCACAGTGCCGGACGCCGTCTCGGAGGCCGTGGACTCAAACGAGGGCTCGATCGTCGGCTCGAACACGTTGCGGAAGGTGAAGGTCGAGTTCAGGGGCTTCTCGGCAGGGTTGACCGGAACGACCGTCTCGGTCGCGGTGCCCTGCGAGGTCGTCGTCGTGGTGGCGACCGGCGGCGCGGCTCCGAACAACCCGGAGAGGAGCCCTCCGCCGCTGAGCGCGCTCGAGAAGACGAAGACCATCAGCAACGTTCCGATGACGCCGAGGAGCACGAAGACCGCCACCACGGCGAGCACGATCTTGGCCGTACGGGAAGCGAGGAAGCCACCACGCTTCTTCTCGAGATCCGCCTCGTCAACGACGACGATGTCGGCGGGGCTGTTGGGATCTGCCACGGGTGCTCCTCCCTCCTACTGTGCGGGCGCCGGCACCGGCGTCGCCGCCGCCGAAGCGTTCTGACTCGCGGGAATGACGTACGCCTCGATCTGCAGGACCGTCGAGACGGACCACTCGGGCAACTGGGGATTCGATGGCGACGCGTTGTCGAGGAGGCTGCTTCCCGACTCCATGATGCGGATGCCGCGGTTGAGCTCCATGATCCGCTTGAGGTAGTCGATGGTATCCGCCCACGTGCCCCAGACCTTCATCTCCATGGGAATGGAGAGGTACGTGGCGTCCGCGCTGCTCTTGGGATCGGCGGGGGCCACGCTCTGCAGCTGGACGCCCGACGCGAACGCCGCGTCCTGCAGATCGATGATCAGCGACGGCAGGTCCGGGTTCTCCGGCACCATCGTCGCAAGCTCGATCCACTGCGCGTCCGTGTCCGCAGCCCGGTTCTTGCTGGTCTGGCGCTGAGCGAGCAGCGCCTGCGCCGTCTGAACCTGCTGCTGCGCGGCGGCAACGTCGCTGTCCATGCCGCGAAGCCTCCCGATCTGTGGCCACACGAGCAGCGCCCCCAAGACGACGAGGACGAGCACGAGACCGACGACCACGAGTATCAGTTGTTCGCGAGGTCCCAGTTTCATCTTCGCATCATCTCTTACTGGCCGGTGCTAGGCGGGGCAGGAACGGCGGGGTTGCCGCTCGCGGTGGCCGGGGCAGGAGGAGGAATGATCTTCCCTGTCGATTCGAACTGGACGACGTCCTCCGGAAGCGGCTGGGCAGCTGTGGCGCTCGCTGCCGTGCGCTGATAGGAGTTGTTGAGCGCGTTCACGAGCCAGACGTCGTAGATGTCCGGCAGCTCTCCGAGTCGAACGAGTGTCTTCGCGACGGACTTGTAGCCGACATCCATGGACTGGCTCGGCGAGCGTGGGGTCATGCCGCGGATGCGCAGGCCCGCGGTCTCGCCCACGACCATCGTGTCGAGCCAGACCTCGTCCGGCAGCACGAGGGAGACCTCCTCGGCGATATTGCCCACGTCCAACCGGCTCGCAAGCGCCCGCTGGGCGATCGCGGAGCGAGCAGCGAGCTGCTGCTCCTTCTGCTCGAAGATGCTGAAGGCGTCCGCTTGGGCCTGAAGCGCAGCGCTCTGCTCCTTCAGCGACTGGAGCTCGGCGTTCTTGGCCCCGCCACTGAGCATGAGGTACGCGTAGATCAGAACCAGGATCGCCGCGAGGATGGCGAACGCGATGAAGACGTAGGGATACCACTTCTCCCAGCGCCGCTTCTCGAGTACCTCGGGCGGGAGCAGGTTGATGCGCACCATTTAGGCGACACCCCCCAGCGCCAGGCCGATCGCAGCAGCGCTCCCCATGCGATCGGCGAGTACGGCCTGCTCTACGGCACCTGATGCCTGGATCTGAACGAGAGGGTCGCCGAGAACCACCTCGGTCTGGAGGCCCTTCTCGAGGTAGTTCGGGAGGTTGCGCAGCTGGGACCCCGTGCCGGTCAGGTAGATCCTGCGGATCGTCCGGACCTGGGTGGCCTGCGTGAGGTAGTAGTCGAGCGAACGGCGCACTTCGGCGATGAATTTGTTCGCCTCGCGCTCGAGCGCCTCCTGCGCGACCTGCATGACCTGAGGCTCCCCGCCGACGGGCGCCGGTTCGGGCGCCTCGATGCTGGGAAGGCCCGCGCGGATCTTGAGTTCTTCGGCCTCGTCGAACGTCAGATTGAGCACGTTGGCGATGGCCTGGGTGAACTGGTTGCCGGCGAGCGACGACACGCGGGTGAATCGCGGGATGCCCCGCTCGACGACCGCGATGTTCGTCAGCCCCGAGCTGATGTGGACCACGCCGAGCGCCTCGCCCGCGTCAGTCTCGTCCGCGAGCCAGCCGGTCTGGCTGCCGAGAAGCGCTCGCACGAGCGCAAACGCCGTGACGTCGACCTGAGCCAGCTTCAGTCCTGAACCCGTGACGGCGTCGACGACGCTCTGGATCATGTCTCGCTGTGCCGCGACGAGCAGCACTTCCATCATGTGCTCGTCGCCCGGAGTCATGTAGTCGCCGATGATCTGGAAGTCGAGGATGGCCTCTTCAACCGGGATCGGGATGTAGTCCTGGGCCTGATACTGGATGGCGCCCGCAAGCTCGTCGCGCTCCATGAACGGGAGGTCGATGAGTCGGACCACGACCTTCTGGTTCGAGACCCCCACCGCGACGTCTTTGACCCGGATGCCCGTGCGCTTCCACAGTTCGCGAATGGCCCCGGACACGGCTTCGGGATCGACAATCTCACCCTCGACGACCGCGCCGAACGGCATGGCCACGGCGCCATAGGCGACAAGGGTGTTCCCCGAACCGGATTGTTTGATCTGGGCGGCGCGTATGTAGTCGGTCCCGATGTCGAGGCCGACCGGTGGTGGTACCGCGCCGAAGGATGCAGGAGCCAACGCGTCCTCCCTCAATTATGTGCTGCGTCCAGGCTGCGATAAGTGCTACTGCGATGGTCCCGTGGCAGATGATACCACATCACCTGCCTGCAACAACTAGTTTCGACATCCTGAGGGTCGGGCTTTAGGACAACCGGTCAGCACGCTCGTGACTCACGTCACACTGCGTCATCCGAACAGCGACAGGTACCATCCCCACACCGCCGGCCCGAAGGCCGTGGTCGCGACCGCCCCGAGCGCCAGGAAGGGCCCCAGCGGGAACTTGAGTTTGCTGGCCGGCACACGCTTCAACCGGGAAGCCGACACACCGTAGAAGGCGCCCAGAACACTCCCCACGAAGAAGGCGAAGACGCCCCACACGCCGAGGAACACGCCGATCGCGGCCAACAGCTTGACGTCCCCCATGCCGAAGCCCTGCGCGGCGCGGACGCGGTAGTAGACGAGCGCGATGGCGGCCGCGATGCCGGCCGATGCCACCGCCCCGAGCAACGCCGCGACCAGCGGCTGGCCCCACGTGCCCGGAAACGTCGTCAAGAGCGGAGCGAGCGGGACGCCCGTGAACTGCGCGGCCGTCGCGCAAAGCGTGCCACCGACGAAGAGCGTGCCGACGATGGGGTTTGGAAGGCGCATCGTGTCGATGTCGATGAACGACAGGATCAGCAGCACGTAGAAGAAGAAGATCGCGACCGCCGCCTGAGGCGTGGCGCCATACAGCACCCCTGCCAGAACCCACAGCAGGCCCGAGATGAGCTCGACGAGCGGATAGCGGATCGATATCGGGGTGCCGCAATGCCGACAGCGGCCGCGCAGCAGCACCGCCCAGGAGAGCAGAGGGATGTTGTCGTACCACGCGATCTCGTTCTCGCACACCGGGCAGTGCGACGGCGGAGAGACGACCGACTCGCCACGCGGAAGCCGCCAGATCAGAACGTTGCCGAAGGATCCGAACAGCAGTCCGAACAGAGCGAGCAGCCCAAGATAGAGCGCGTTCGGCAAAGCATCCTCCCCCATCGTCATCCGGTACGTGCATGGTAGCCCAAGCAACCTGAACGCCGCACGGCCCGATGACCGTGCGGCGACAGAAAGAAAGGAGGCTGGCGGTTGCCCGCCAGCCTCCTGACCACAAACCAGCTCGTGCTTGCAGACCTACGGGTGGGTACCGTGATCCGTGGCGCTGCAGGTGACCGTGATGGTCGCGGTCGGGTTGGCGCTCACCAGCGAGTAGGTGCCGCCGGCGTTGCAGACCGGAGGAGTCTTGACGTACTTCGGCGACAGAGCGGCCAGGACCGACGCGTAGTCCGTGAACGTCGCGACGGCGCCAGACTCGTCCTGATCGGCGCGGTAGGTCTGGAAGGCGCCCTCAACGGTGCGCTCGTTGGCGTAGCAGCTCTTCTTCTGAGCGGACGCCTTGGCGGAGTTGAAGACCGGGACTGCGATAGCGACAAGAATACCGATAATAAGCACGACGACCATGAGTTCCACGAGGGTAAAGCCCTCATCCTTACGGAACATCTTCATGACCTCGCACCTCCTTTCCCCCTGCTGGGGACATGGGAAGGATCTGCCTCCCCGATTCCGACATTAGCTGTATCGGCCCCCTTTGGCCGTACTTGAGTCGAAACCTGAGGGAATTTTCATCTTCTGCACGAGCATCCGGTGAACGGTCGGCGAAGAGTGACCACGGTCACACAGGACGAGGGGCCGGCAACGACCCCCGGCCCCTCGTCTATGAAGTGCGTTCTGGGCTACTGGACGAGCGTGATGACCTGGAACATCGGCATGTACAGCGCGACGACCATGCCACCGACGATGACGCCGAGCGAGGCCATCATCAGCGGCTCGATGAGCGAGGTGAGGCCGTCGGTGGCCGTCGAGACCTCCTCGTCGTAGAAGTCCGCGATCTTGTTCAGCATCGCGTCGAGAGCGCCCGTCTCCTCGCCGACCGCGATCATCTGCACGAGCATCGACGGGAACACCTTGGACTCCGAGAGCGGCTTCGCGATCGTCTCGCCTTCCTTGATCGCCGACCGCGCGTGCTTGACAGCGTCCGCGACGACCTCGTTTCCCGACGTGTCCGCGACAATGTCGAGCGCCGAGAGGATCGGCACACCCGCCGAGACGAGCGTACCGAAGGTCCTGGTGAACTTCGCGAGCGCGATCTTGCGCGTCAGCTGGCCGAAGACCGGCATGTTGAGCTTGGCGCCGTCCCAGATGCGCTTGCCGGGGCCTCCGGACCACCACTTGAACACGAAGATCAGGGCAACGAGCCCGACCGCGGATACCGCGCCCCAGATACTCGCGACGAAGTTCGATGCGTTGACGAGCACCTGCGTCATGAACGGGAGCTGTCCGCCCATGTCGGCGAACATCTTCTCGAAGGTCGGCACGACGAAGATCATCATCGCGACCAGGACCACGAGGACGAGACCACCCATGGCGATCGGGTACGTCATCGCGGACTTGATCTTCGCCTTGAGGGCCTGCTCGTTCTCGAAGTGGTCCGCGACACGCGCGAGCACCTCGTCCAATACACCACCTGTCTCACCGGCACGCACCATGTTGACGAAGATGGGTGGGAACACCTTGGGGTGCTTGCCCAGAGAATCCGAGAGCGACTGGCCGGCCTCGACGTCCTTGCCGATCTGCGAGATGACCGTGCGCAGTCCCGCACTCTCGGTCTGCGCGCCAAGGATCGAGAGGCACTTGGTGAGCGAGAGTCCGGCGTTGATCATCGTCGCGAACTGGCGGGCGAAGATCGTCACGTCCTTGGGCTTCACGCCCGTGCCGAACGTGATCTCGTTCAGCGAGGCAAGGCCACCCTGCTGGTCGAGCTCGAGGATGATGTAGCCCATCTGCGTGAGCTTCGCCTGCACGGCGTCCTTGCTGTCGCCTTCGAGCTTGCCCTTGACGACCTTGCCGGCCTTGTCCCGTACGGCGTAGTTGAACGTAGCCATGATGCGCTCCTGCCCCTGTGCGTAGCGTTCCTGCGCTACACGATGACGCGGACGACCTCTTCGATAGACGTCTGACCCATTCGGACCTTCTCAAGCCCGTCCTGCCGCAGCGTGAGCATGCCCTGCTCCATCGCGACCTCGCGAATCTCCTCGGAGGTGGCTTCCTCGACGCACAACCGGCTGATCTCCTCGGACATCATCAGCACCTCGTGCACACCGATGCGGCCGCGGTAGCCGGTGCCGCCGCATTTCTTGCAGCCGACGGCACGGTAGACGGTCTCAGGCAGATTATCGGCAGTGTAGCCCGCCTCGATGAGTACTTCGGGCCGAGGGGTCCATGGCTGGCGGCAATCGCTGCACAGCTTGCGCGCGAGGCGCTGACCCAGAACGCAGTCGACCGCCGACGAAACGAGAAACGGCTCGACGCCCATCTCGATGAGACGAGTCACGGCACCCGGCGCGTCATTCGTGTGGAGCGTCGAGAGAACCAAGTGCCCGGTCAGTGCCGACTCGATCGCGATCTGCGCGGTCTCTTCGTCTCGAATCTCACCGACCAGGATGACGTCGGGCGAGCATCTGAGGAACGAGCGGAGCGCTCGGGCGAACGTCAGCCCGGCGCGCGTGTTGATCTGGCACTGGTTGACGCCGGGAAGCCGGTACTCGACCGGGTCCTCGGCGGTGATGATGTGTCGGCCGGGGTCGTTGAGCACGTTGATCGCCGCGTAGAGCGATGTGGACTTGCCAGAGCCGGTCGGACCGGTCACGAGGATCGCGCCGTAGGGTTTGGTGAAGGAGCTCTCGAAGCGCTCCAGGGATGACGGCAGGAAGCCCAGGTCCGAGAGCTGGAGCAGGATCGAGTCCTTGCGCAGGATTCGGAGGACGACCCGTTCGCCGTAGACCGTCGGCAGGGTCGACACGCGGAAGTCCATCTTGTGCCCGCCGACCGACACCGCGCAGTGGCCGTCCTGCGGCTTGCGGGACTCGGCGATGTCCATCTCGGCCATGATCTTGAAGCGGGAGATGATCGACGTCTGGATCGACTTGGGTGCGGGTGGCATCGCCTCGTGCAGAACGCCGTCGACGCGGAACCGGACGCGAAGGTCGGACTCCTGCGGCTCGACGTGGATGTCGGACGCGCGATCGGCGACCGCTTTCTGAATGATGTAGTTGACCAACTTGACGGCCGGGGCCTCGCTCTCGACACCCGTGAGCTGGCCGAGCTCCTCGTCGCTGATGTCCTCGGTGCCGAGGAACATGTCGTCCTCGGTGTGCTCGGCGACCTTGTAGTACTCCTCGATCGCCGCGATGATGTCGTCTTTGGTCGAGATCGCGGGCTTGATGTCGTGCGCGGTGATGATGCGCAGGTCGTCGAGCGCGAGGACATTCTGTGGATCGGCCATCGCCACGAGCAGGACGCCGTCGCTCACCTCCACGGGCATGAGCGTGTAGCGGACCGCGAGCTCTCTGGAGACCAGCGCGACGGCCGCGGGCTCGGGGCGGCGCTCGGCGAAGTCGATGTACTCGATGCCGATCTGGCGCGCCATGACCGAAAGGATGGCGCCCTGGCTTGCGTAGCCCAGATCGACCAGGACGCGACCGAGCGGGCTGCCCGTCGCGCGGTGGACCTCGAGCGCGTCGTTCAGCTGCTTGTCGGTGATGATGCCCGCCCGCATGAGGAGCTGGCCGAGCCGTTGTCCTGCTTCCGCCACCTGCGACCTCTTCTACGACTGCGGATGCGGCGCGGCGAATCGCACGCGCACGGCTTCACCATGATAGCGCGACGCGCGCCCCGAGGCGTACCTCGAGATTATCGGGTGCTGCCGCCCGGCGCTTTAAGGTCGCCGAGAAGTACGTCCGCGTACTTGCGGAACTGGTCGTAGGTCTTGGTCCCGGCCTTCACCCCTACCCGGTGCTCGCCGAACCACATCTCGACGGGCGCGACCATCACCAGGTCCGGCACGCCTCTCGCGCGGTCCGTCCGCGCTGCGGTGACCGGCGCCGAGGCCGAACGGACGGCCTGGCCGGCGCGCGCGTCCGGGAGCGCCGTGCGAACGCGAGCCCGCGGGCGCGATCGACGAGGCGCGGCCGTGGCGGGTGTGGCGGGCGCCTGCGCAGGCTCAGGAGTGGGCGCGGGAATGGTGTGCGCCACCGCTGCGGGGCGCGGCGAGCTGGCGCTTGGGGCCGCCGCGGGCACGCTCGGAGCGCGAGCCGGTGTCGGCACGGCGACTCGTGGCGCGGGCGCGTCCGGGAGCGCCACCGAAGGCAGATCCTGCTGCTCTCGGAAGACCGATTCCCAGAAGGCGGAATCGGCCTCGGGCGCCGTGGGGATTCCCGGCTCGGGCACGTCGGGCACGGTCACGGTTGCCGGCGGGGGCGACCATGCCGGCTCGGGAACCGGCGGTGCCGGGGCAGGTTCGGGCACGGGCGCTGCGACCACGTCGGACACCGGCGTGGATGGCGCTTGGGCGGCGGGGGCGGGGGCAGCAACGGGGGCC
>CAZXWK010000004.1:84092-97321 GCA_964644675.1 uncultured Eubacteriales bacterium
GGTGCGGGTGCGGGTGCGGGTGCGGGTGCCGCGGTCGCAGGCGCCGCAGGGGTCGCCTGCACGGGTGCGGGCTCCGGAACCGGCGCTGAGGCCGGTACCGGTGTGGGCGTCGAAGCCAGAGGGCCGGGCGCCGGCGCCGCGGTAGCCGACTCCTCCGCAGGAGCGACCACCACGCCCGTTTCCGGTACCAGTGCGGCTATCTGTGCCGCGAGGTCATCCGGCTCCCCCGCTGACGGGACGACGCCCGCCGCGACCATCGGCACGACCGGCATCGCAGCCTCGGCCGGCTGAACCTGTGCCGGCGGGGCGTTGTGCGCGGGCACGACCTCCGGAACCGCGACGACCGGCTCCTGCGGCCGCACCTCGGGCACGTTCGCCAGGTCCAACACGGTGACGGGCACCGCCGCGGGCAGCAGTGGTGTTCGCTCGGCGGCGTCCGCGCCCAGCTCGGTCGGCGCACCGGGGGCCGGGGTCTCGGCAGGTGTCTCGGCAACGGCCGGGACGGGAGACTCGAGGGTGACGGGCTGCGGGGGCGCGGGGTGCTCGGCGGTCATGGGGGCCGGAGGCACCACGGGCAGGGGCTGCGTTACAGCCGGCGAGAAGGTCGGCTCGGCGATCTCGATCGGCTGATGAGCGGCGATGCGGCCGGCGAGAGAGACCTGCGCGAGATTGGCGACGGGAGCGGGTTCCTCGGGCGGCTGCCAGTTACCGGTACGCAAGGGGGTGAGCAGTGCCGCGCTCGGACTGTCCGCGGGCACTTCGACCTCGAGGCCCTCGAGACTGACGTCGGCCGCCCCAACGGGAATGACCGGCCGCGACTCGTGCTCCAGCACCGACGGCAGGTCAGCGGGCGGCTGCTTCGCGGCACGCGAGTGACGAACGGCCGAGTACAGCAGCGCGACGAGTGCGAGGAGCAGCAGCGCGAACGTCCCTGCGACGATGGCGAGCCGCGGATCCATCGCTCGCTACTCCATGCTCTTCAGGATCTCGTACAGCAAGCCCAGGAGCGCGGCCTTGACCGAGTCCTTCTCGCGGGCATCCACCGGGAACAGGGGCGTCTCGTCCGGCAGGCCGAGGTCTTGCCGCACGCGGCGCACCATCTCGGTGTCATCCGCGGCGACCTTGTTGGCGGCGACCACGAAGGGTACGTCCGACATGTTCGTGAAGAAGTCGATCATGCCGCGCGCATCCTCGAAGGTCGACGGTTCCATCGCGTCGACGAGCAGCACGAATCCGAGCATGCCCTCCGAGAGGGTCTCCCACATGAAGGAGAACCGCTGCTGACCGGGCGTTCCGAACAGGTAGAGGACCACGTCGTCGGAGACGGTGATCCGACCGAAGTCCATCGCGACGGTCGTCTCACCGTCGCCCTCGCCCGACGCGTCGCTCACTTGCCGCTCGGTCGAGAGCACGGTGATCTCGCTCACCGCCTTGATGAACGTCGTCTTGCCCGCATTGAATGGGCCGGTGACAACCACTTTCACGGACTGCATGGGCTTTGGGCTCTTCCTCTACAGGTTCTTGATGCCGTCGATGATCTTGAGCAGAGTGTCCTTGTCGACCCGCGCGTCACGGTGGAGCACGCCTTCGGCGTTCGCGTCCGGGATCTTGTTGACGCTCGTAGTCGGTCGCGCCGGCCGGTCGGCGCCGGTCAGCGCCGAGAGCTCGTCGGTCATTCCACCGCTGAAGCCCATCTCGTCGATCGTGATGTCCTCGAGGAACGCGTCGGTCGAGATCACGCCCCCGGTCTCTGCGGGAGGCGCGACCTCGCGCAGCAGCTCTTCGTCGAAGTCGGCGGCGGTCGGCACCTCCTCGAGGTCGGCGACGGGCTCTCCACCGTCGACGTCGAGCGACTGGAGCAGTTCCGAGAAGTCCGCTGTCTCGTCGGCGATACCGACGCCGGCCGCAGCCTCAGCGGGTGCAACGTCGACCTGGGGCTCGACGAGAGGCGACACCTCGAGGTCCGCCGCCAACGAGGCGAGCTCGGGCGCGAGGGGCTCGGGCTGCTCGGCGGCTTCCTCCACCACCGGCGGCACCCATGCCGCGGGCGGCTCCGCCGTCGCTTCACCCACGGGGCCGAGCAGGTCCGACGGCAGTTCCCCGAGACCGAGCGCCATCAAGTCGCGCTCGAAGTCGGGCACCTCGCCCGGGGCCGCTGCAACTTCGGTTTCAGGAGCAGACGGTTCGATGGCCGGCAATCCGGCCAGGCCCGCTACCGCTTCCTCGGTCGGCGGTGCGGGCGTGAAGACGGCCTCGTGAGCCGGAACCTCGTACGCCTCGCCGCCGGGCATCGCGTACGACTCCGACGCGGGCTCGGCCACCTCGAGGAACTCACCCTCGGCAGGCGCCTGCTCGAGTTCGGCCTCGATCGCTGCGAGCGGGGACTCCTCCCCCACCTGCGGCGGCGCCCACTCCAGCGGGGGGGCCTCGGCAGCGGCGGGCTCGGTGGCCTGCAGGAGTGCGTCGGGCAGTTCGTCGAGGACCGGAAGCGGCTCGGGCATCAGCGGCTCGACAGCGACCTGCGCAGCGTAGTCCGCGGGCGGCTCTCCGAAGGGCACGCCGGCCTCGACCGGCGGCTCGAACGATCCGGCCGCAGCGATCGGTTCGGGCGCGAGCGTCTCGGCGGCGGGTTCGGTCTCGGCGGCGGGCTGCTCGGCGAGGACCGGCTCGGGCGCGGGACCGGACTCGAGCTCGGCGACCACGGCCTCCGAGACCGCGTCGAGCGCCTCGTCCAGGCCGACGCTCTCCGGCTCGAACTCGGGTATGTCGGCGAGGAGGTCCTCGACCGAGGGTACCGGCACGAGCTGGAGCTCGACGCCCTCCTCGCTCTCGATGACGGGCGCGGACATGAACGCCGGCTCCTCGCCCGGGACGTAGGGCTCGGGCGCGGGCGCGGGCTCGGCGGCGGGAGCGGCCGGCTGCTGGAGCACCGCTCCCATCATCTCCTCGAGAACGGCGACGTCCTCGGCGGTGGGAGCGCCCGTCGCGGCGCCCAGGAACTCCGGCACCTCGGTGGGCTCGTTGCTGACGTGCGGCACGGGCACCTCGGCGGCGGCGTGCTCGGCCTCGAGCCGCGCCTCGGCCTCGGCCTGCAGGGCCGCCTCACGTTCGAGAGCCTCCGCGCGCGCCGCCTCGTCGGCCGCCTTGCGTGCCGCGCGCACCTCGGCGAGCGCAGCTTCGCGCTCGGCTCGCTCCGCACGCGCCTTCTCGATCTCCTCGTCGGTGGCGAACTCGAGCAGGCCGGCCGAGAAGAGGCCGTAGACGATGCGCGCGACCTCGAAGTCGGTGCGCTCGGTGTCGTGCGCCATCTCGGCGACCGAACGCGAGCCGTCCACGAGAAGCAGCAGGTTCCACTCCATGGGCTTGAGCGAGATCTCGAAGGTGCCCTCGCCCGGGGCGGTCGCCATCTTGAAGACCACGTCCATCGACGGGATCTTCTTCTTGATCCGGTTCCACTCCTCGAGGCGGCGGCTGCCTTCCATGATCACGTTCTCGATGGAGACCGAGAGCCCGATGTCCTCCTCGGCGGCCTCGGGCATCGCCTCGAAGTCGAACTCGCCCTCGTCCCAGCGCATCAGGTCGAAGATCGTCTCCTGGATCTGCTCCTGGACGAAGTCCTCGAGGACCGCCTCGGTGATGTAGCCCTCATCGACGAGGATCTGGCCGAGTCGGCGTCCGTCCTCGCCTTCGGCCCCGCGCAGCTCGAGTGCCTTCGCGAGCGCCTGCGGCGTCACGCGCTGCGCACGTACGAGCCGCTCGCCCAGCGGTTCCGTGTGCCAGTTCGACTGCGCGAAGAAGACGTCGCCGTCGCGGAACCACACGCTTCCGAGCGCGCCGTCCTCGCGCTCGATGCGCAGCACCCCGGTCTTCCGGCTGAAGGTCACCAGCTGGAAGACGTCAGGGAGACTGAAGTCCTTGAGGTTGCCGCGCAGCGCCATGCTTGTCGTCTGCTTCCCTTGCGTCGTCGCGTACGGTCCCGCTCGTGCCTAGCCGAGAATCTCGGCGATCTGCTCGGCGGCGGCCCGCATGTCGTAGAGCACCAATCCGAGCTTCGCCTCCATCGCGGCGATGCACGTGAGCACCGCACGGTCCCCGGCGGCGATCAGCATCACGTAGCCGCCCTCGCCTTCGATGAAGACCTGCGAAAGGTGGCCGCGGCCGAGTTCGGCGGCGGCACGCTCGCCGAGGCCGAGGATCGCCGCCGACATCGCGCCGACCCGGTCCTCCTGCATCCCCTCAGGCAGGGCCGACGCCATGGTGAAGCCGTCGAGCGAAACGAGCGCGGCTGCCTGGATCTCCTGGTTGTCCTCCATGAGGTCGTCGAGCGCGTTGGCCAACCGCTCCTCCCGCGTCGCCTGCTGCACGCCCGCCACCGGCCTGCCGGCGGCCGCCGGGGCCGGCGCCGGCACGGCCGCAGCCGCGGGCGCAGCGGCAGGAGCCGCCACGGGCACGGGTTGCGGCGCAGGTTGCGCGGCCGCGACCGGAGCGGCGGCGGCGCCGGGAACCACGACGGGTGCGGCGATCAGTTCGTCGTCGTCTTCAAGATCGTCGTCGACGTCACTGATGAAGAAGTCACCGAACGCGTTGTCAGCCATGGCTGGAGCACCTCCGAGAGACCCGAGTTCGCCCCTCAACGGGACCCGGGCATACGCGAACAAGCCCGTCCGCGACGGGTCGTTTCATACTCTCACGAAGGGGTGAGCGACACAACCGACCTGCGAGAATGCGGCCGACGGCGCTTAGACGACGACGCGCAGGACCTCCTCGACGGAGGTCATCCCCATCTTCACCTTCGCGAACCCGTCGTCGCGCAGGGTGAGCATGCCCTCCGAGACCGCGACGCGCTTGATCTCGTCGGCGGACGCGCTCTCGACGGCGAGCCGCTCGAGCGATTCCGACATCGTCATGACCTCGTGGATGCCCATGCGGCCGCGATAGCCGATGCCCCCGCACTTCTTGCAGCCGCGAGCGCGGTACAGCTGGGGGATGTTGCCCGGCTCGAACGGGAAGCCGACCCGCGTCAGGGCGGCCTCCTCGGGGGTGTACGCCTCCTTGCAGTCCGGGCAAAGCCGCCGAGCAAGACGCTGAGCCATGACGAGCGTCACCGCGGACGCGGAGAGGAACGGCTCGATGCCCATCTCTGTCAGGCGCGTCAGCGCCGACGGTGCGTCGTTGGTGTGGAGCGTGGAGAGCACGAGGTGACCGGTCAGTGCGGCCTCGATGGCGATGGTGCCGGTCTCGCGGTCTCGGATCTCGCCGATCATGACCTTGTCGGGGTCCTGTCGGAGGATGGAGCGCAGTGCCGCGGCGAAGGTGAGTCCCGCGCGCTCGTGCACCTGCACCTGCGACAGGCCCGCAAGCCGGTACTCGACCGGATCCTCGACGGTGATGAGGTTGGTCTTGGGGTCGTTCGTCTCGTTGATCGCGGCGTACAGGGTGGTCGACTTTCCCGAACCGGTCGGTCCGGTCACCAGGATGGCGCCGTACGGAAGCTTCAGCGCGTCGAGCAGGCGCTTCATGTTGGTCTCGAGGAAGCCGAGGTCCTTGAGCGACATCATGATCGAGTCGCGGCGAAGGAGTCGCAGGACTGCGAGCTCGCCGTAGACGAGCGGCAGGACCGCGACGCGGAAGTCGACCGCCTTGCCGTCGAGCACGACACCGAACCGGCCGTCCTGCGGGATGCGGCGCTCGGCGATGTCCATGCCTGAGTTGATCTTGAGGCGGCTGATGACCTGGCGGTGGAGCTTCTTGGGGAAGGTGTTGACCACCTGGCACACGCCGTCGATGCGGTAGCGGATGCGCATCTCGAACTCTGCCGGCTCGATGTAGACGTCGCCGGCACCCTGCCGGATGGCGTCGGTGATGACCTGGTTCATGAGGCGCGCGACAACGGAGTCCTCGCGGTCTTCGCCCTCGTCCTCATCGCCCCCCACGCTCACTGCCTGCTCGAGGTCGCCGACCATGTCGTTCACGTTGGTCTGCGACGCGCTGAACTTGTCGATCGCGGCTATGAGGTCGCTCTCGGCGGCGACGACCGGCTTGATCTCGAGCCCCGTGACGATGCGCACGTCGTCGATGGCGAAGATGTTGGCGGGGTCGGCCATCGCGACGACGAGCTCATCGTCCTGCACCTTGATGGGCAGCACGGCGTAGCGCCGCATCAGATCGGACTTGAGCATGAGCGCCGCGGCCGGATCGATGTCGTAGGAGCCGATGTCCACGAACGCGAGCCCCATGGACTCGGCGATGGCCTGGGCGACGCGGGTCTCGCTCGCGAACCCGAGGTCGTCGAGCACGTGCGGCAGGGGGCGACCGTCGGCGACGGCCACCGCTTCGGCGAGCTGCTCGTCGTTGATGACGCCCGCACCGACGAGCAGTCGACCCAGACGCATGCTGTTCGCGTGCATCATCACCTGATCGGTTCTCCCTGCACGGCTACCCTCAGCTTCAGCTCCTCCTCCGCTGCCGCACGCATGACGTCGCGCGGCGTTCGCGTCTGTGCGCTGTCATTCCAGATGTCGACCGCCGTCGCGCCTTGGCACACGAGCATTCCCAGTCCGTCGAGCACGGTCGCCCCGGCGGCCGTGCCGCTGGCGACGAGCGGCGTGCGCTCGGGAGTCCCGTACACCATGTCCAGCACGACCTGCCCGGGACCGAGCCACTCTGCCGGCACGGGGCACGGGTCGTTCGGATTCATGCCGATCGGCGTCGCGTTGATGACGAGGTCCGCGCTTCGCACGGCCTCCCCCGCCTCGTTGAACGTGAGCGCGGTCGTTTCGATGGCCGATGTCTGGGCACTCATCCGGTCGACTAGTTCTTCGGCACGTTCGAGCTTTCGGTTGACCACCGTGATGCTCGCGGCCTTCGCGAGGATCAGCGCGACGTACGCGCCGCCCGCCGCGCCGCCGGCGCCGAAGATGACCACGCGCTTGCCCGCGGGATCGAATCCAGCTTCGGTCTCGAGCGCCTCGAGCATGCCGCGGCCGTCGGTGTTGTAGCCGATCAGCTGGCCGTCTCGGCAGTGAACGGTGTTGACCGCACCTGCCATACGGGCGGCCATGGCGACCTCGTCACACAGCTCGAGCACATCCGCCTTGAACGGCATGGTCACGTTGAATCCCACGAAGGGGAGCTCCCGGATGGCGGCGACGAGTCGGCGGAGACCCATCTCGTCCTGCACCGCGAGGGGCACGTAGGCCCAGTCGAGCCCGAGTTCCTCGTAGACGGCGTTGTGCATGGCAGGCGACAGGGTGTGGTCGAGCGGCCAGCCGATGACCCCGGCGAGGCGTGTCGTTCCACTGATGCGTCCCATTGCCTCACGCTCCCGGCGTCACGAAGCTACAACGAGTCTAGGGCAGCGGGGCACGGCCAGCCAAGAGCGCCTTCTCGGCCTTGCGCAGCAGCAGCGTGTGGGGCAGGTCCGATTGCGAGAGCGGGACGACCAAGATCGCCCGCATCCCGAGCAGCTTGCCGCCCAGCACGTCGGTGAAGATCTGGTCGCCCACTGTCGCCGCGGACGAGCGCTTCGAGCCGCACTTCGAGAGGGCGCGCCAGAAGGCGAACGGGAGCGGCTTGACCGCCTTGGCGACCAGCTCGAACCCGAGCTGCTCGGCCACGCCCTTGACGCGCTCGTGCCAGTTGTTCGACACGAGGCACACCTTGAAGCCGCGCGAGCGTACCTCGTCGGCCCACGCGCGGGAACTCGCGGGGATGTCGCCCGAGTTCCTGGGCAGCAAGGTGTTGTCCAGATCCACGAAGAGGGTGTCGATACCATCGGCCGTCAGCCGGTCGAGGTCGATGTCGGGCACGCTGCGGTAGTAGTAGTCCGGTGAGAGCATGGGTTCCTTCGTCGTCGGTCGGACGGTCGTCAGTCTCGTTCTATGCCGAGGCCGGCCCCGGACGAGCCCAGGGCGTCTTGGCGCTGTTGCAGCTCGCGCGCCTTCTGCCGGTCGCCGGCGATGCTGTAGACGGTGCGGAAGATGCCGAGCGCCTCGAACTCATCGTCCTTGCTGGCGTACGTCATATCCTCGCCGAGGCCGATCCGCGCCTGCTCGAGCATCTGAGGCAGGTTCTTCTTGGGGTCCTGCATGAGCAGGAGCTGGATGTAGTTGGCCCGGAGCAGCGCGGACTTCGGGTTCTGCTCGATGCCCTCCTTGGCAAGCGCGAGCCCCTCGTCCATCCGCTTCTGGCGCGCCAGCACGAACGACGCGACGTAGTAGGCCTGCTCGAACTGCGGATTCAGCAGCTGCACGAGCCGAATCGTCGGCAGGAACTCCAAGCGCTGGTCGATGGGCGTGCCCTCGTTGTACTGGTGGAACTGCGGTTCGAGCCGGTTCCACAGCACCGCGGCCACGAACGTGCGCAGGCCGCCGAGGTACGCGAAGCTTGCCGTGCCCAGAAGCCGTGCCGCCGGGGTCTGGGGAACGGCCGGCGCGCTCGCCGCCGCGAGCGCCTGCGCGCCGAAGAGCAGCGCTACCAGAAGGCATGCGGTCACGCTCCACGCCGCAACGGGTTGTCGGGAGTACCAGCTCACAGATCGCGCCTCGAGAAGAGCGCCGAGCCGCCGATCATGAACAGCGACACCCACGCGCAGAACGCGACGAGCATCGCGACCAGGTAGACGAAGCTCACGCCGCGACCGAGCGACACGGCGTTGATCACGTTGAAGATGTCGAGCGTGGGCAGGTAGAGGGGCGTGGCCTGCGTCTCGGGGATCTGGAAGAACGTGAGCACCGCATGGCCGATGAACGCGAACGACAGCCCGCCGATGACGCCGACCACGGCGCCCACCTGCGTGCTGAGCATCACCGTGAAGGCCATGATCACGCCCATCTCGAGCCAGACCGCGAAGGCCGCCTCGAACAGCAGCCACATGGGTGAGGGATACGTGAGCAGGCCGATGAGCACGGTGGCCACGGCGAAGGTGAACATCACGATACCCATCACCGCGAACATGCCGAGCCACGTGCCCAGTACGTACTGCCAGCGGCGCACGTCCCGCGAGATCACGTTGAAGACCGTGCGGCGCTCCACTTCGACCGGGATGCGCGTGGAGGCGAGCGTGAGCGCGACCACGAGGCCACCCGCGTACATGAGCGCTATCGCCACCTGCTTGAAGACGCTGTCAACCACGCCGACGCCGTAGCTCGGCAGTGAGGGGATCGCAAGCGCGAGCAGCGCGGCAAAGACGACGACGACCCACACGACCTTGCGTCGCAAAGCGTCCGAGACGACCGAAGCCGCGATTGCCAGGACCTTGCGCATCACGCCTCACCCCCGGACTCCGAAGCGTCAGAATCCCACGTGTCGCCGGGGGCCGCCGCCTCGGGATCGGAGCCGGGATCGTCCGAAGAGCCCACGTCCGCACCGCCGAGCATCGCCGTGAAGTAGTCCTCGAGCGAGGCCCGCTTGGGCGACACCGAGACGAGGGCCCAACCCGCGTCGTCGAGCGCGTCCACGACGGCGCGCACGTGCTCGTCGGGAACCGAGAAGACCCGCAGCCCACCGTCATCGACCGCGCGATCCGCGAGCAGTGCTGTCACACCCGCGGGCAGCTCGCCCGCGCCACGCGCCGAGACGGACGTCTGGCCGGCCACGTTCAGCAGGTCGTCGATGTGGCCCCGCGCCGCGACCATACCGCGATTGAGGATGGTGACCTCGTCCGAGACGGTCTCTACCTCGGAGAGCTGGTGGCTCGAGAGCAGGATCGTCGCACCGTGCGCTCGCAGCTCCAGCATGAGGTTGCGGATGTCGCGCTGCCCGACCGGATCGAGTCCGGACGCGGGCTCGTCGAGCACGAGGACTTCGGGCGCGCCCAACAGCGCCTGCGCGAGCCCGAGCCGCTGCAGCATGCCCCTCGAGAACTTCGAGAGCAGCGTCTTCTGCCGGCCGTCGAGCCCGACGCGGTCGAGGAGCTCGCCGGTCTGCTCGGCGATGGTGGCGCGGTCGAGACCCGTGAGGCGGCCGTAGAGCGCCATGACCTCCCCCGCCGTGAGCTGGGCAGGAAAGTACGGCTGCTCGGGCAGGAACCCGACGCGCGCGCGGGCGCCGGGAGAGAACGCGTCGGCGCCGAGGATCTCGAAGCGGCCGCCCGACGGACGCACGAGCCCGAGCAGCATCTTGAGCGTGGTGGTCTTGCCGGCGCCGTTGGGGCCGAGGAGCCCGTGGATGGCGCCACGTGAGACGCGGATCGAAACGTCGGAGACCGCATCTCTCCGACCCCCGGCCGCGCGCCCGTAGTCCTTGCGAGCGTGCTCGACGAGGATGGCCGGGGCGCTTGCCGCGGTCGCGTCAGGTGCTGTCGATACCACCGAGTTCTCCTCCAGGCGGGTCATCGGGGCGTGTTCGCGTGCCCATTCTCGCAGATGGAGTCGCGAACCGTCACTCGCCGCCGCTCAGGATCGTCTTGCTCTTCCCCTTCGCCTTCAGGAACGACGCGTAGTCCTTGGTGAAGGTCTGCGAACCGTCCTTCCCGGTCAGCACGTAGTAGAGGTACTCCGTCTTCGCGGGATGGGCCGCAGCATCGAGCGCCTGGAGCCCCGGACTGCAGATCGGTCCGGCGGGAAGGCCCGAGCGCCGGTAGGTGTTGTAGGGGGTGATACGAGCCAAGTCGGAAGTCTTGAGCGATGTCGTGCCCTCGGGTAGACCGTAGAGGCAGGTCGCGCACAGCTGAAGGCGCATCTTCGCGTGGAGCCGGTTGTAGATGACCGAGGCCACGAGCGGGAACTCCTTCTCGAGCCGCGCCTCGCGCTCGATGATCGAAGCGATCGTCACCACGTCGCGAACGTTGAGGTTCTTCGACTTCGCGTACGTCATGTCGACGGCGGCGATCTCCTCGTCGAACTGCGCGAGCATCATCTCGATGACCTTCTCGGGCTTGGTCCCCTTCTTGATGCGATACGTCTTGGGGAAGAGGAAGCCCTCCAGAGAGGTGACCTCGCTGCTCTGCAGGTAGGGCCGGTTCGCCGCGAACTGCGCCGAGTCGGTCGTCGCGAGGCGCAGGAACTCCTCCTTGTCGATGCCCGCCTTGGCCGAGAGGCGCTCGGCGATCTGGTTCAGCGAGAATCCCTCGGGGATGACGACGTCGTAGTAGACGACCTCGGGACCCTTCGCGAGCTTCTCCAGAACCAGTTCGTAGGGCATGCCGGTCGCGAGCTTGTACGTGCCCGGCTTGAGCTTGGAGCCGTAGGGCGAGTTGCGCGCCTCCCAGCGGAACATACGCGCGTTGGCGACGACGCCCTGCGCGGCGAGCTGCGAGCCGATCTGTGCCGCGCTCGAGCCCTTCGCGATCCGGACCTCGACCGGCGTACCGGCCGCGACGGGGTTCTGCGCGCGGTAGAGGAGCGCCCACGCGGCGACGGCCGCCGCAACGAGCGCGACGGCGATGACCGCTGCCGCGACGGCCAGCACGGTGCGGGCCACGCTGCGCGTGCGTGACCGCTTCGGCGGCACGGAGATGCCGTCACTCACTTGCCGAAGACCTCCTTGGACTTCTTCTTCGCGACGAGGAAATCGGCAAGGTTGGTCGTGAACGTGTGCGAACCGTCCTTGCCGGTCAACACATAGTAGAGGAACGGCGAGTCCGCGGGGGCGGCGGCGGCCTGGAGCGACTTGAGGCCCGGGTTGGAGATGGGCCCGGGCGGAAGCCCGCGGTGCGTGTAGGTGTTGTACGGCGTCTTGAGCCGAAGGTCGCGCCCGTCGAGTCGGAACTTGTTGTTGCCGAGCACGTACTGGATCGTCGCATCGATCTTGAGCAGCATCCCGCGGTCGAGCCGGTTGTAGATGACCGCCGCGACCAAAGGCCGCTCCGAGTCGAGCTTCGCCTCCTTCTCGATCATCGAGGCGAGGGTGACCAGCTCGGCGGTCGTGAGCTTGCGCGGCGCGATCGCCGCCGTGTCCACCGAGCTCATCTCGGCGTCGAACTGGTCGAGCATCATCTCGATGACGTCGGCCGCCGAGGAGCCCACGCGGATCCGGTAGGTCTTGGGGAACAGGTAGCCCTCGAGCGACCCCTTGTAGGCTGCCGCAAGGTACGGGTGCGCCGCCGAGAACTCCTTCGCGCCACCCTTGGCGAGCGCCTTGAAGTCCTTGGCGGGGATGCCGGCCTGCTCCTCGAGGCGCGTGGCGATGCGGTCGACCGTGTAGCCCTCGGGAATGGTCACGCTCACGTACCGGACCGACGGGCCCTGCCGCAGCTGGTCGAGCACGGTGCCGGAGTCCATGCCCGTACGCAGGTCGTAGACGCCGGCCCGTAGCTTGCCGTCGGCTCCGGTGAGCCGCGCACGGATGCGGAAGAGCGTCGGGTGCTCGATCACGCCCGCCGCGGCGAGCCTCTTCGCCATCGCGGCCGTGCTTGCGCCCTGGGGGATCTCGAGCTGGACGGCCTTGCCGTCGCCCTGCGACGGCGACTCGCTGAACGCGAGGAAAGCGACGGCGCCCAAGAGCACCGCGACGCCGACGGCGAGCGCCACCGCTATCGAGATGAGGAGCTTGACCGGGTCCTTCTCGGACGGTCGGGGACCTGACCTCGGTCCACCCGCACCGCTTCGTGCCATCAGACGGCTCCTGTCACTTCGCCGCGCCTCGCGTCGAGATAGGCCTGCAGGAAGAGTGTCGCCGCGACCATGTCGACGCTGCCGCGCCGGTCCCGCTCGCTCGCGCCCGACTCGGCCATCGCCCGGCTCGCCGCACTCGACGAAAGCCGTTCGTCGGTGTAGGTCACCGGCACGCCGAGCAGCCGCTCGAGCCGGCCCGCCGCATGACGGACACGTGCGGCCTGGGGCCCCTCGGTGCCGTCGAGCGACAGCGGGAGGCCCACGACCAGCAGTTCGACCTCGTAGTCAGCAACAAGCGTGCGAAGTCCGGTCCCGTCGCCGAGGGCCGGTGCGGCGTCCACCACGGCGAGCGGAGTCGCCACCGTACCCGAGGGGTCGGACACGGCGACGCCGATCCGCTTCTCCCCGATGTCGAGACCGAGCACGCGCATGGGCGCCTAGGAGCGAACGAGCAGGTCTCGCGCGATCTGGAGCGCCGCGTCGATTCCCGCGGCGTCCTCGCCGCCGCCCTGCGCCATCGCGGGCTTGCCGCCGCCACGACCCCCCACCGCCGGCGCCATCGCCTTGACGACGTCACCCGCCGAGAACCCCGCGGCCACCGCCGTGTCGTTGCCCGCCGCAAGGAAGATGGGCTTGCCCGTCTCGGCGTCCTCGGTGACGAGCACGAGCGCGTCG
>CAZXWK010000005.1:0-84600 GCA_964644675.1 uncultured Eubacteriales bacterium
GGCGAGGGTGCTCGTCACCCTTCTCGGCGAGGTAGGAGCGCGTCCAATCGAGCGCCGCGCTCACGGTCCACGTCGTCTCGGCCACTCGGTGACAGCTGCCTTCCTGAGAGTGGAGCCCCGCACGCTCCCGACCCCGCCTGCGGCGGGGCTCCATCGTGTGTATTCGGTGCCGCTAGACCGCGGCCGCCAAGCGCTCGGCGCGGTCGGCGGCGACGAGGCCCTCGACGAGCGTATCGATCTCGCCGGCCATGATTCCGGGGATGTTGTGCACGGTCAGCCCGATGCGGTGGTCGGTGACCCGGTCCTGCGGGTAGTTGTACGTCCGGATCTTCTCCGAGCGGTCGCCCGAGCCGATCTGGCTGCGGCGCTGGTCGCCGAGCTCGGCCTGCTGTCGCTCGAGCTCGACCTCGTAGAGCCGGGCGCGCAGGACGCGCATCGCGGCTTCCTTGTTCTGCAGCTGCGACTTCTGGTTCTGCGACTGCACCACCGTGCCGGTGGGCAGGTGTGTGATGCGGACCGCCGAGTCGGTGGTGTTGACGCTCTGGCCACCGGGGCCGCTCGACCGGTAGACGTCGATGCGCAGGTCGGACTGCTTGATCTCGATCTCGACGTCCTCGACTTCGGGAAGCACCGCGACGGTCGCGGTGGAGGTGTGAATGCGGCCTTGGGACTCGGTGGCGGGCACGCGCTGCACACGGTGGACGCCCGACTCGAACTTCATCTTCGAGTAGACCTTGTCGCCCTTCACGCGGAACGAGACTTCCTTGAAGCCGCCCGAGTCGCTCTCGGACGCGTCGATCTCCTCGACCTTCCACTTCTGGAGTTCGGCGTAGCGCGTGTACATGCGGTAGAGGTCGCCCGCGAAGATCGCCGCCTCGTCGCCCCCGGCGCCGGCGCGGATCTCGACGATGATGTCCTTGTCGTCGTTGGGGTCGCCGGGGAGCAGCATGACCTTGAGCTCGTCCTCGAGTTCGGGGAGTCTCGCCTCGAGCTCGTGGATCTCCTCCGAGGCCATCTCCTTCATCTCGGGGTCGGTCTCGGCCTTGAGTACCTCTTTGGCCTGGTCGAGCTCGTCGTAGGCGGCGAGGTACTCGCGCGCCTTCTCGGCGAGCGGCGCCTGGGAGCGCTGCTCCTTCGCGAGCCGGGTGTATTCCTTCTGGTCGGCGAGGACGGCGGGATCGCCCAGCTTGGCGGTCAGCTCGTCGTACGTCGAGAGGATCCTCTGCAGCTTCTCACGCATGGCTCATCACGGTCTCTGGTCTGGGTTCGGGACGCCATATCCTAGCATGGGACCCGCGTTCTCACGCCGAGAACCCCGGCGATGGTCGCGTCGCCGGTAGTGTGCCGCCCGCCGGTCATCAGCGAACGCACTACTTCCACTTGAGCTTGGCGCGCAGCACCTTGGGCACGCCGAGCTTCTTCATCTCCTTGCGGTACATGGCGATGTAGCCCGCGCGGATCTGCTCTTCGCTCTGGTCGGTCTCGCCCACGTCACCAACGATGTGCTGGACGACCTTCCACTTTCCGCCCTTCTTCTTCCACACGTAGATGTGGTTCTCGAAGGAGTACCGGCTGTGCTTCTCGTGCTCCGGCAGTGCCTGGAGGTTGCCCACCGCCCACTTCCGATACACCCACAGCTCGTACACCTTGTACTTGGTGCCCGAGCCGAGCTGGTCGGACTTGCGCGCAGCGTTCATGAGCGACTTGCGCGTCTTCGAGCCGACCTTGGGCGTGTACGGCGAATCGGCGAAGGCCGGTGCCGCTGCCGCCAGAACGAACGCGACGACCAGCACCAGACAGATGCACGTGCGGACGCTCCCCCTGTGAAGCCACATGGTGGCCCCCCTTCTCGCTCCGGCGTCGCTTGGGCACGCCGATGAGTGGAGTGTACCCGCGCGGCACGCACGGCGGGGCCGCAGGACGAGCGGAGCGCGGGGCGGGGCTCGCTACGCGGGCCCAGGCTCCTCGGCGAGCAGCGGCGCGTCCGCGAACTCGGGCTCGGGCTCCGGCGCGACGGACTCGAACGGCAGCTCCTGGGCGGGCTCGCCGCGCGCGATGCGCTCCTCGCGCTCCTCGCGGGCGATGATCGGCTGCATCGCGGCGACCGCGACCTCGACCATCGCGTCGTCAGGCTCGCGCGTGGTCATGCGCTGGAGCTGCATGCCCGGCCACAGGAAGACCTTCACCAGGGGGTTCTCGGCGTGGTTGCCGGCCCACTTCACGGTGATCTCGTAGGCGATGCCCGCGACGAGCGGCAGGAGGATAAGGCGCGCCGCGATCGCGATGAGCGTGACCCCGATGCGGTTGGTGACCCCCAGGCTCGCCGCGATCAGGCGGACGGGCGTGAGCGAGAAGACGACGATCGCCACGATCATGACCATGAGCAGGAAGGACGTGCCGCAACGGACGTGGAGCGTCTCGTACTGCTGGATGATGCGCGGCTCGAGCGGCAGGTCGTGCTCGTAGGCGTGGATCGTCTTGTGCTCGGCGCCGTGGTAGGCGAAGACGCGCTGGATGTCGGCCATGCGGCCGATCGCCCAGATGTAGGCGAAGAACGCGATGACGCGCAGCACGCCGTCGACGATGCTCCAGCGGAAGGGGTGCGCGACCGCCGAACCGGAGATCAGCGTGGTGAGCACCGCGGGCAGGACGATGAAGAAGAGGATCGCGAGGCCCGCCCCCAGGAACATGGTGAGCGCGATCTCTTTGCTGGACAGCTGCTCCTCCTCGGTCTCGCCCGCGAGCGAAGCAGAGACCGAGAACGCCTTCATCGCGAGGGAGAGCGTCTCGACCATCGCGACGCATCCGCGCACGATGGGCCAGCGCATCCAGTCCGACTTCGCGGCGCCCGACGCGAGATCGTGCTCCTCGCTGTGGATCTCGCCGTCAGGAGTGCGGACGGCGACCGCCCAGTTGTACTTCCCGCGCATCATGATGCCGTCGAGAACGGCCTGGCCGCCGATGTGGGTGTGCCGAACGGGGCCGCCCGTGGGCGGCATCTTGGCTGCTGCGTCAGTCACGTCTGGGCGCCTTCGGGTAGGGGTCGCCGCACGTCATCTTGCCCTCGCGACACGGGCCGCGACGGCACGAGGCGCCGGCGTCGAGGAAGATGTAGGGCGCGGTCGGCTCGGCGAGTTCGAGCATCGCCAGCGCGAGATCGCGGATCTCCCACTGCGCACGCTTGCAGCAGCGCAGCTCGAGGAAGTGGAGCAACTCGCGCACGTTCATGGTGACGACGATCTTGGTCTCCATGGCGTTGGGAAGCAGGTAGCGCGCGTCCTCGGCGGGCACGCCCAGTTCGAGCTGCTCGCGGTAGGCCAGGAACGCAGACCCGCACGCGTCGAGGAACGCCTGACGCGCCTCGGGGTTCTCGGCGACGGACGGCGGCACGATGAAGGCCGGGTCGTCGGTGTAGGAGACGTAGCGCTGCGACTGCTGGTTGTAGCTCGCGAGGCGGTGTCGGACCAGCTGGTGCGTCAAGGCGCGGGAGACGCCGTCGATCGCGAACGTGTAGCTCGCGTGTTCGAGGGCCGAGGTGTGTCCGCTCGTGATGATCGTCTTGAGCACCTTGCGAACGGCGTCGTCGGTCATCGTCTCGAGAAGCTCGGCCGCACCCACGGGCGCATAGCACAGCCGAGCGGCCGCGGCGATGGCGCGCTCGGGGTCGGGCGTGTGCGAGAGCAGGCGAACGTCCATCCGGTTCAGGGGCCTTTCACGCGGGTGCCGGGGCGCAGGAGCGCCACGTCGAGCGGAACCCATTCTAGCGATTCCGAGACCACCGCGCCGCGCTCTGAGCGACAGGGCGGCGGGCAAAGAGAGAGGCGGCCCGACAGGATCGGACCGCCTCTCGCGACTTCGTCAGTGCGAGGCCTACTCGGCCTCCTCCTCGACGACGACGGTCTCGACGACGTCAGCGACGACGTCACCCTCGGCATCGACGACGATCTCTTCCTCGGAGACCGCGACGACCTCGCCGGACTCGGCGTCGGTCACGACGTCGGTGATGACGATGTCCTCGCCGACGATCTCGCCGTTCTCGTCCACGACGACGGCGTCCTCGACGGCCTCTTCGACGTCGAACTTGTCGGAGCGGGACTCGCGAGCGGCGGCCTTCTCGGCGGCCGTGGCCTTGGCGTGCTCCTCGGCCTTGGCGGCCTTGACCGCGTCCTTGGCCTCGCGCTCGGCCTTGGCCTTCGCGGCAGCCTCTTCGGCGGCCTTGGCGCGCGCCTCGCGGGCAGCGGCCTCGCGCTCGAGCGTCGCGGCGGCGGCGTTGCCGAACTTGTCGCTGAAGCGCTGGACGCGTCCACCGGTGTCGACGAACTTCTGCTTGCCGGTGTAGAACGGGTGGCACTGCGAACACAGTTCGATGTGCAGCTCGGGCTTGGTCGAGCGAGTGGTGAACGTGTTGCCGCACGAGCAGTGGACGGTCGACTCCACGTACTCGGGATGGATACCCTGCTTCATTCCTGTACACCTCCGTTGACGGCCTGGTTTCCGACCAGGCCTGAGGACAGCCGCGCTAGTGTAGCACCGAGCGGCAAGTGCGGCTAGACTCGATTTCCGAGCAACGACGACCGCCCGCACACGGCGTAGCGCCGGGCACGGGCGGTCGGGACTCGCGATTCGCGCGGCCTAGAGGTCGATACCGTTGCCCTTGGTCTGGCCCTTCTTGGCGAGCTGCACCAGGAACTCCTGATTGCTGTTCGCCTGCTTGAGCCCCTTGATGAGCATGTCCATGGCGCGCTCGGGGTTGTCGACCCCGTGCAGGATCCGGCGCACGCCCCACACGAAGGGCGCCTCGGCCGGATCGAGCAGCAGCTCCTCCTTGCGCGTACCCGACGTGATGACGTCGATGGCGGGGAAGATCCGGCGGTCGGCGAGTCCGCGGTCGAGCCGCAGCTCCCAGTTACCGGTGCCCTTGAACTCCTCGAAGATGACCTCGTCCATCTTGGATCCGGTATCGACGAGCGCCGTCGCCATGATGGTGAGCGACCCGCCGTGCTCGATGTTGCGGGCCGCGCCGAAGAACTTCTTGGGCGGGTAGAGCGCCTGGCTGTCGACACCGCCGGAGAGGATGCGGCCGCTCGCGGGCGTCGCCAGGTTGTAGGCGCGCGCCAGACGCGTGATCGAGTCGAGCAGGATGACGACGTCGAAGCCGCTCTCGACGAGGCGCTTGGCCCGCTCCATCACGAGCTCGGCAACCGCGATGTGCTGCTCGGAAGGCATGTCGAAGGTCGAGGAGACGACCTCGCCCTTGATCGAGCGCTCCATGTCGGTGACTTCCTCGGGCCGCTCGTCGACGAGCAGGCACATGAGGTAGACCTCGGGGTTGTTCGCCGAGATGGCAGCCGCGATGTCCTTGAGCACGGTCGTCTTGCCCGCCTTGGGCGGCGAGACGATCAGGCCGCGCTGGCCCTTGCCGATCGGCGCGACCAGGTCGATGGTCCGCGCCGTCATGAACTCCTTGCCGTGCTCCATGCGCAACCGCTCGTCCGGGTAGACCGGCGTCAGGTCGGCGAAGCGCGGGCGGCCCTTCGCGTTCTCGGGCTCTCGGCCGTTGACCGCATCGAGGCGCTGCAGCGCCGGGTACTTCTCGTTGTCCTTGGGCGGGCGGACCTGCCCGCGGATCAGGTCTCCTCGGCGAAGCTCGTTGCGGCGGACGACCGACATCGAGACGTAGACGTCGCGGTCGCCGGGCAGGTAGCCGCCGGTGCGGACGAAGCCGTAGCCTTCCGGCAGCACGTCGAGGATGCCCGAGATCTCGATGAAGCCTTCCGAGCGGACCTTCGCCTCGAGGACGGCGTCGACGATCTCGTCCTTCTTCTTGAGCACCTTGGTGTCGAGCCCGAGCTCCTCGGCCATGACCCGGAGCTCGGCGACGGTCTTCGCGGCGAGGTCTTCGCGCTTCACCGACGGCTGCGGGGCCTGCTCCTGCGGGGCTCCGCCGCCTCCGCGGCGACCTCTCTTGCGGGGACGTGCACTCATGCGTTCTTCACTTTCTCCCAGTCGGCCAGGAACGATTCCAGGCCCCGATCGGTGAGCGGATGCTTCACCAGGTTCTTCAGTACGGCGAACGGAACGGTCGCGATGTCGGCGCCCATGATGGCCGCCTGCGTCACGTGGTTCGCCGAGCGGATCGATGCGGCGATGACCTCCACCTGGTGGCCGAAGTCGTAGTTGCTGAGCGCGACGACCATGTTGCCGAGCTGCTCGATGCCGTCTTCAGAGATGTCGTCGAAGCGGCCGACGAACGGCGACACGTACGAGGCGCCCGAGCGCGCGGCGAGGATCGCCTGCGGGACGGTGAAGCACAGTGTCGCGTTGACCTTGATGCCCTTGTCGGAGAGGCACTTGGTCGCGGCGAGCCCCTCGGGCATGACCGGCACCTTCACGATCAGGTTGGGCGCCAGCGCGGCGAGCTCCTCGCCTTCCCGCACGATCTCGTCGCGCGTCAGGCCGACGGTCTCGCCGGAGACCGGCCCCTCGCAGATCTCGCAGATCCGCTTGAGGTGGTCGTGGAAGCCCGAGAGCTTGCCCCCGACTCGCGAGTACAGTGTCGGGTTGGTCGTCACACCGGCGAGGACGCCCCAGCTCGCGGCCTCTTCGATCTCGGCGATGTCCGCCGTGTCCAGGAAGAACTTCACTCCCCCTGCCTCCTTCTCTCACGGGTCTTCGACCCGGGTCACTCCTCGTCGATCGCGGCCGCGACGACGTGCTCGATCACGTCCGCGACGGTCCGGTCCAGCTGGTGGCTGTAGATGACCGGGATGTCGTGCTCGTTCGCGAGGTCCTCGATGTAGTGTCCGAGCTGCCGGATGTTCGCGAAGTTCTTGCGGTAGCGACGCTGCGGCCGGCTTCCCTCGGTCTGGACCTCTCGGATGTAAAAATGGGAAAGGTGCGACTCTTCGTCATCGACCCCGATGACGAGCTGGACCACCCGCGCGCTCTCGAACTTCCGGGGGTCGAGGTAGCCGGGAACGAGATGGATCCCCTCGATCACCATCGACGTACCTTCGAGGACAGCGCGGCCGATCAGCGCCTTGATGCCGGTGGTGACGACAGCGGTCTGCTCTCGGAAGCCGACGATCACGGGATTGGCGCCCTGCGGCACCGGGACTCGCAAGCCTCGCCACGCGTTGAACGCACTCTCGTGGATCGCGGGCATGAGGTCACGCGTGAATATACCACGCATGACTTCGCGAATGGAATCGGTCGAAGAGATGCGCGTTATGCCCAGCCGGTGCGCGACCTGCGTCGCGACCGTCGACTTGCCCACCCCGGTCGTGCCGCCGATCAGCACGATGAGCGGCCGGTCGAGCCGAGAGAGGTCGCGCATGCGCAGGTAGCGCATCGCGTACTGCTCGCCCGCCGCCTCCTGCAGGCGTTTCGCCGACAGCGCGCGCAGCTCGTCGGTCGACACCCGCAGATCGTCGTTGGCCCGCAACTCGTCGTGGATGTCCTGCGCGACGTCGTAGGCGATGCTCGGCGGCAGACCGGTCGCGGTGAACGACTGCGCGAGCAGGCCTTTCGAGAACGGCAGGCCGTGCGCCTTGTCGCTGATGATGATGGGCCGCTCGTGATGCTCGGTCATGAGCCCTCTCCCGCCCGTCGGCGCCCTCGCTCCAGAGCGAGCGCCGCCGTGTCGTCGATCATCTCGGCGAACGAGCCGCCGTCGATCGGCACCGGCACGTTGTCGCAGAGCACGGTCGGCACGCCCAGCTCCTCGCCGGCGGCCGCGACCACGTCGATCGCCGCGGCCTTGAGCTCGGTGAGCAGCAGGTCGAACTCGCCGGCGTGCGCGGCCATCTCGGCACGCAGCGCCGAGCGGTCGGAGAGCCGATGGCTCGAGGCGACGACCGTGCACCCGTACTCCGCCTCGAGGTGCGCGGCGAGCGTGGGCACGATAGCGGCCGGGGCGGTCGAGGCGAAGAACACCCGGCGCCCCTCGACCGGCTCGAGCGGCGCGGGCCGGAACGTCGTGACCGCGACCGGCAGTCCCGGCCTGAGCTCCGCTATCGCCGAGACGATCCGCGCGACCTCGTCCGCGCTCGCGACGGGCGGCTCGGCGCTCGCGATCACGGCGAGGTCCGCGCGCGCGAGGCGCAAAGGGCCGAAGTAGTCGCGCACGTACGTCTCGCCTCGGCCGGCCCCGATCACGAGGATGTTCGCGTCGGCGTAGACCGGCGGGATCGCCGAGCCGGACCCCTCGAGCATGAGCAGCTCCTTGCCGAGCGTGTCGGCGAGCAGCGCCCCTTCGGGGACGTTGGTGTAGGCCGTGTCGCCGGCCATGCCTCCACCGCACCTGCGGCAGCCGACGGTGGTGACCCGGCTCATGACCGCGTCCTCGTAGTTGTCGCTCGCGGCGTGCACGCCCTTGCGCGCGAGTGCAAGCAGGTCGGCGGTGGTGAGCGCGACCTCATCGCCGCGGATGAGCTCAGGCTCGGCGGGACCGCCGCGACCCATCGCGAGCACGACCACCTCGCGACCGGCGGCCTTGAGTCGCCGCGCGATGTAGGCGCTCACCGCGGTCTTGCCGACGCGCTTGCCGGTGCCGATGATCGCCAGCGTCGGGGTTGCGGTCACCGCGCGCGGCGTCGGCGGCTCGAAGGCGAAGTCCGCGCCCCGGTACGCGACGCCGCGCGCGAGCGCCGTGGAGGCGAGCCGGAACCGGTCGGCAGAGGAGACGACGGGCTCGTCCGAGAGGTCCACGAACGCGTCCGGAGCGTGCTCGCTCACGGCGGTCTCCATCGCGGACGCGGGGTTCTCGGCGACGATGAGCGGGACGCCGTACGCGTCGAGGCCTCGGTCGAGATCGATCTTCTCGGTGCCGCCCAGGAAGACGGCCGCGACGACGTCGTGCTCGCGCTTGATCTCGTCGATGGCGAAGCGGGTGACGGGTGGATAGTGCTCCCCGTCGATCAGGACGACGACACGGCTCACGGTGCGGCCTCCAGCACCTCGTCGGAGTCCGGCCCGCTCGGGCGCGGACGCCAGCCGCAGACGTGCTGGTGGATGCCGCGGTACTCGCCGGCGATCTCGCCGTCCACGAACGGCTCCTTGCGGATCACGCGAACCGTCGCGCCCTCGTCACGGATCTCAACGATGTTGTACGCGGGGCGGACGTTACCTCGCAGCCGGTGCGTGCAGCACGTCCCCGCGTTGACGATGAGCATGTCCTCGAGCCGCCAGACGTTGGGGACGTGCTTGTGGCCGCAGAGGACCAGGTCGACGCCGTTGTCGGCGAGCACGCGCAGCAGGTCGCCGGCGTCGTGGACGATGTTGCGCTCGCGCCCCGTGCCGGGCACCGGCACCAGGTGGTGGTGCATCGCGACCACCTTGAACTCGTCGGAGTCGACCGCGAACCGCTCTTCGAGCCATGCGTAGGTGCTGCGCCCGATGCGACCGTAGTCAAGGTCGGGCTCGCTCGAATCCAGGCCGGCGATGCGGACGCCCTCGAGCAACATCTCGGTTCGGCGTGCCCCAAAGAGCTCCTCGAAGTGCACGTCGCCCACGTTGCGGGCGTCGTGGTTGCCGATGAGCACCATCTTGTTGGGGCACTCGATCCGCTCAAGCAGGCGGTGCGCCTGCTTGAACTCGGCGCGGAAGCCCATGTCGGTCAGGTCCCCGGTCACGATGACCGCGTCGGGTTCGAGCGTGTTGAGCTCGTCGATGACGCGGCTCGCCAAGCTCGGGATGTGGTACCTCGAGCCGCAGTGCAGGTCCGAGATCTGCGCGATGACCGTCTTGTCGCTCATGCGCTCCCCCAACGTCTCGCGCGAGGTTACCTGGGCACGACGGTGCGCTGCCGGGCGTCCTGCCCGGGCGAGACCGCCTCGGTCAACGACCGGAGCTGGCTCTCGATGCCGAGCAGCGAGGTGAGCAGCGTGTCGATGTTGCGGCTGTCGTACGTGACGACGTCGTAGTCCTTGCCCTCGATACCGCCGAGCTTGGCCGCCTCGTCGAGCGCGTCCTGGTACGTCCCGATCTTGTCGACCAGGCCGAGCTTCTTCGCCTCGGTGCCGCTCCACGCCCAGCCGGTCGCGAGCTTCTCGACCTCGGAGCGCTTCATGTCGCGGCCCTCGGCGACGATGTCGATGAACTGGTCGTAGACGTCGTCCACCTGGCCCTGGATGAGCGCGGTCTCGCTCGCGGTCAGCGCGCGGAAGGGGCTGCCCGCATCCTTGTACTCGCCCGCCGTGATCACGACGAACTGGACGCCGAGCTTGTCCATGAGTCCTGAAACGTTGGGGATCTCGGTGATGACGCCGATGCTACCCACCGCCGAGCCGGGCAGCGCGATGATCTGGTCCGCCTGCGACGCGACCATGTACGCACCGGACGCGCCGACGTCACCGATCGACACCACGACCGGCTTCTCCTTACGCGCGTCCTTGACGTAGGCCGAGATCTCCTCGCTGGCGGCCACGGTCCCGCCGGGCGAGTCGACCCGAAGCAGGATCGCCTTGACGTTCTCATCGTCGGTGGCCTGTTGGATCTGGTCGAGGAATCCCTCGGGAGTGATCGTCATGCCGGTCGCCGAGCCGGTCCCCGCGATCTCGGCGTCGATGGGGATGACCGCGATCTTGTCGCCGCCGAGCGTCGCGCCCGACGGCCCCTTGTTGATGATCGCGACCGACCACGCGCACGAACCGATGAGGATCGCGAGGCAAACGGTCCCGACGAGCAGCCACACCCAGCCGCGGGTCCGTGCGCGGGTGGGCGGCGGCGTGGGACCACCCGCCGAGAACCCGGCGTCGGGGTACGGGGCGGCTGCGGTCTGCTCGTGTGCCGGCGGGACGCCGTCGAAGGGCCGAGCCGGCTGCGGGTCCTGCGACGCGAGCGGCGGGTCCTGAGGGGTTGGAGCGGACGAGAAGTCCTGGTCGGACATGCGTTGCCTCCGAGCATCGGAGCGGATTCGTGGAGAGCGGAGAAACGCGGGATTGCAGAGTATCTTCCCCGCGCGGGTGTCTGACGGTCAACTCGCGCGCTCTCGCCGAGCGAGGCCGGGAAGCGGTCTACAGCAGCCGCGCTCCCGCGCGGTCGATGCGCAGCGCCTCGGGTGCGCGACGCGTGCCGAGCTCCCGCACGCGGTCGGCCGCGCGCTGCGCGACCTCCTCGGCGAGGTGGTGGGCGGCCTCGTCGGTGTCGCCGGCGACCAGCCCGATGACGGTGGGGCCGGCGCCCGAGAGCGCGACGCCGGCAGCCCCGGCCTCGCGCAGGATCCGGTACACGTCCTGCAGGTCGGCGACTGCTGAGGCGCGGTACGACTCGTGCAGGCGATCGGCGAGCGCAGCGCCGAGAAGCTCGGGACGACCGGTCGCGATCGACGCGGCGAGCAGGCCGGCGTGGGCGACGTTGAACGCGGCATCGGCGTGGGGCACGGCCTCGGGCAGCATGCGCCGGGCGGTCTTGGTCGAAAGCTCGCCCTTCGCGACGACGACCACGGCGGCCAGCCCGCGCGCCGGCTGGAAGCGCGCGAAGTGCGGGACGCCACCGTCGGTCCAGCACACGGTGAAGCCGCCCACGAACGCGGCGGCGACGTTGTCGGGATGGCCTTCCATCTCGGTCGCGAGCTCGAGCAGGCGCTGCTGGCCCAGCTCAGCGCCGGCGAGGCGCTCGCCCAGCAGCAGGCCGCCGACGATCGCGGCTGCCGAGGAGCCGAGCCCGTTGCCGAGCGCGATGCGGTTCACGCAGCCGATCGACGCGCGCAACTCGGGCCGGCCGGCTTCGGCGAACGCGCGCGCCATCGCCTCGGCGACGCGGTTGCCGCCGTCGGTGCGCAGCACGCCCTCGCCCTCGCCCTCGACGGTGACGGTCCATTCGTCGGCGAGCTCGGCCTCGAAGCGGTTGAAGACGTCGAGCGCGAGCCCGAAGCTGTCGAAGCCGGGGCCGAGGTTCGCCGAAGTCCCCGGTACGAGGACCGCAGCGCCCATTTAGAGCTCCTCGACGCGGATGACCGCGGCGACACTCGTGACAACGTCGAGCGCCTCGATCGCGGCGAGCGCGGCGCGCACGTCGGCCTCGCGGGCCTTGTGGGTCACGTAGACGATCTGTGCCACCCCACCCTCGGCGCGCTTCTGGATGACCGAGCCGATCGAGACGCTGTGCTCGCCGAAGACGGTCGCGACCGCGGCGAGCACGCCGACCTGGTCGGCGACGGCCAGGCGGATGAAGTACTCGCTCTCGAGCGCGTCGATGCCGCGCACCGGCAGCGTCTCGGTGCAGGTGCACCCCACGAGCGGCGCGCAGGTGGTCTGGATACGGCGCGCTTCCTCGATCAGGTCGCCCACGACGGCGGAAGCCGCCGGCAGCGAGCCGGCGCCCTCGCCGAAGAACATGGTCTCGCCGACCGCGTCGCCCACGACGTAGATCGCGTTGTAGACGCCGTTCACGCTCGCGAGCGGGTGGCTCGAACGGATCATCGTCGGGTGCACGCGCACGTCGATACCGTCGTCCATGCGCCGGGCGATCGCGAGCAGCTTGATGGTGTAGCCCATCTCGCGTGCGTACTCGATGTCCTCGGGCGCGAGCGAGCGAATGCCCTCAGCGGGCACCTGGCTCATGACGACCCGGCTGTTGAACGCGATCGAGGAGAGGATGGCGATCTTGGCCGCAGCGTCCAAGCCGTCGACGTCGGCGGTGGGGTCCGCCTCGGCGAAGCCCTTGGCCTGCGCCTCGGCGAGTGCGGTCGCGTAGTCGAGGCCGTCTTCGGCCATGCGGGTGAGCATGTAGTTGGTGGTGCCGTTGACGATGCCCATGACCGTCTGGATCTCGTTGCTCGTCAGCGAGTGCTTGAGCGGGCCGATGATCGGGATGCCGCCGCCCACGCTCGCCTCGAACAGGATGTCGACGCCGTTGGCCTCGGCGGCCTGCATGACTTCCTCACCGTGGCTCGCGAGGAGCGCCTTGTTCGCGGTCACGACGCTCTTGCCGCTCGCGAGCGCCGCGAGGACGACGTCGCGCGCGACACCGGTACCGCCGATCAGCTCGATCACGACGTCGAGCGTGTCGTCGGCGACCACGTCGTGCCAGTCCGTCGAGCACTGCTCGGCGGGCAGGCCGAGGTCGCCGAAGCGCTCCGTGCTGCGGTCGGCGAAGCGGGCCAGCTCGATGTCGACGCCGGCGCGACGGCGGAAGTCGTCGCGGTGGTTGCGGATGATCTCGACGACGCCGGACCCGACGGTCCCAAGGCCGATGAGGCCGACACGAACGGTACGCATGAGGTTCCTCCGGTGGATCGAAGCCGCGCGGCGGGCGCGGGGGCCGGCGACTATTGTAGCCGAGAACCCTGCGGGGCGATTCGCCCTGCCCACGCCATCACGGCCGTCGCGTCCTTCCGCAACCCGGGCGAGCCGTCCCAGTGATTCCCCGTGATGAGACAACGCTCATGCGGCTCTCACCCGCCTCTCACCCTCCGCTCCGATGCTCTGCTCGAGACAGATGACGCCGCACGGCCGCCCGGCCGTCGCGTCACCGGATGCAACGGAGGTTCTTCATGAGGAAACGTCTCGCACTGCCCGTGGTGGCTCTTGCCGTCGCCGGGCTCGTGACCGGCTTCGCGACCGTCGCGAACGCTTCACCCTCGCAGTCGTCGCGCTGCAGCTCGTGTCACCCGGCGAGCGGATCGGTCACGGTCGCGGCAACGCCGGTCTCCAACGACGGCGTGAACGCGGTCTACACGATCGCCGTGAACAACCCGTTCGGCGCCAACGGATGGGCCGTCTTCGGCGCCTCGAAGCTCGCCGGCGGCTCGGGCGGCGGGGGCACGATCACCGTGCCCGTGGGCGCCACCTACACCGTGTACGGCGTGAGCGCCGGCACCGGCAACGGCTACGCCTCGACCACCCTCAGCCCCGCGGCCAACGGCGGTAGCGGGGGCGGCGGCACCGTGACGCCGACTCCTCCGACGCCCCCCACGACGGGCGTGACCGAAGTCGAGACGACGACCTTCACGTACCGCTTCAAGCTGGGAAGGCGCGGCAACAAGGGCCTGACCGCGGTCCTCACCAACCAGACGACCGGCGCAAAGTACCTCGCCAAGGTCGACAAGAAGGGCCGCGTCGTGTTCAGAAACGTGCCCGAGGGCACCTATCGCCTGTCGGTGAAGGTGAAGGGCAAGAAGTTCAAGTTCAAGGCGCGCACGGTCAGCGTGGGCTAAGCACGAGATCACGTCTCCCCTGCTCAAGGGAAGAGGGCCCGGTACCGCTCAGCGGTACCGGGCCCTCGACGTTCCCCATCTGGCGCGCGTTGCGCCTACTCGACCTCGCACTTCATGAGATCCTCGTAGGTCTCGCGGCGAACGACCCAGCGCCACTGCCCGTCCGAGACGAACACGACACCCGGCCGTACCTGCTTGTTGTAGTTGCTGCTCATCGACTGGCAGTAGGCGCCGGTCGCGCACACGCAGATGATGTCCCCGACCTCGACGCACTGCAGCGGCGCGTCGTTGACGACGATGTCGCCGCTCTCGCAGTGCTTCCCGGCAACGGTCGCGACCATCTCGCGCGGCTGGTCTGCCTTGTTGGCCACGAGCGCCTCGTAGTGCGCGTCGTAGAGCGAGGTGCGGATGTTGTCGGACATGCCACCGTCGACCGCGACGTACGTGCGGATGTTCGGGATCTCCTTGATCGAGCCGACGGTGTAGAGGGTCACACCGGCGTTGGCGACGATGCTGCGGCCCGGTTCGACGGCCATTGCCGGCACCGTGAGATGGTGCTTCTCGCACTCTTCCTTGATCCCGTCGACGACGACCTTGCCGTAGTCCTTGATCGTCGACGGCTCGTCGGGCAGGCCGTAGGCGATGCCCAGCCCGCCGCCCGTGTCGAGCATGCGGACGTCGACACCAGTCTCGGCCTTGATCTCGGCGATGAAGTCGACGATGACCTCGATGGCCTTCGTGAAGCTGTGCAGCGCGAAGATCTGGCTGCCGATGTGCATGTGCAGGCCGTCGAAGTCGATGCCGGGCAGCTCGATGGCGCGCTTGACCGCCTGCATCGCGAGCCCCTGGTTGCGGCCGAATCCGAACTTGGAGTCCTCGGCGCCCGTCATGATGAAGTCGTGGGTGTCGGCCTCCACGCCCGGCGTGACCCGGATCAGGACCTTCTGCTCGACACCGCGTTCGGCAGCCATCGCCGAGAGGCGCTCCATCTCCTCGAAGCTGTCCACGACGATGCGGCCCACGCCGGCGTCGAGGCACTCGGCGAGCTCCAGCGGCGTCTTGTTGTTGCCGTGGACGTAGATGCGGTCCATCGGGAAGCCGGCGCGGCGGGCGAACGCGAGCTCACCGCCGCTCGAGACGTCGAGGCAGCAGTCCTCTTCGGCGACGAGCTTGACCATCGCGAGGGACATGAACGCCTTGCCCGCGTAGACCACGTCGACGTCGGGCCAGTGGAAGCGCGTCCACTTCACGTACTCGGAGAGCTGGTGGCGGATGGTCGCCTCGTCCATGACGTAGACCGCGGTGCCGGCCTCCTCGGCGAGCTTGACCGTGTCGACGCCGCCGATCCACAGGTGGCCGTCTTTGACCTCGGCCGTCATCGGCAGGACCGGCACCAGGTCAGCGGCGGTCTTGAGGTCGGGTGTGGCGGGCGGACGCGGCGTGCTTGGCTTGGCGGCCATGCTGACTCCCCGGTCGGGCTGCGGACGTGTGGTCACACAGCCTACCGAAACCGCCGCGAACCGTCACGGCGGGCATAGGCCGCGGCGCACCGCGCGGCACGGCGAGCGGCGGACGCGCCCGGCCGGCCCCGCGAGCCTACATGCGCTCCGGGGCGCTCACGCCGAGAAGCGCGAGCACCGTCTCGAGCGCGCTGCGCGTCGCATCGACGGCGTAGAGGCGCGCGCCGGTCAGCTCGGCGTCGTCGGTCATCACGCGGCACACCGTGTAGAACTGGTGGAAGGTCGCGGCCAACTCCTCGGCGTAGCGGGTCAGGCGGTGCGGCGCGAGGTCGCGTGCCGCGCTCTCCACGACTTCCGAGAACTCCGAGAGCTTGCGCATGAGTTCGAGCTCGGCGTCCTCGGAAAGCAGCGAGAGGTCCGCGTCCCCGCGCACGAACTCGGCCGCGAGCGCGGCGATGGTCGCGTGCCTGGCGGCGAGGTCGTCGCCGGCGGCCTTGCGCAGGATCGAGCAGATGCGGGCGTGCGCGTACTGCACGTAGTAGACGGGGTTGTCGGCCGACTGCTGGCGAGCGAGCTCGATGTCGAAGTCCACCGACTGGTCGGTGCTCCGGCGCAGGAACCAGTAGCGGGCCGCGTCCGGTCCGACCTCTTCGAGCAGCTCCTCGAACGTGACCATCTCGCCCGTGCGCTTGCTCATGCGGACGGCCTCGCCGTTGCGGAAGAGGTTCACGAGCTGGCCGATGACCACGTCGAGCTGGCCGGGATGCCCGAGCGCGGCGGTGGCGGCCTTCATGCGGGCGACGTAGCCGTGGTGGTCGGCGCCCCAGATGTCGATGACGCGGTCCAGGCCGCGGTCGAACTTGTTCTTGTGGTACGCGATGTCGGCCGCGAAGTACGTGTACTCCCCGTCCGCCTTCACGAGCACGCGGTCCTTGTCGTCTCCGAAGTCCGTCGAGCGGAACCACGTCGCGCCGTCGAGATCGAAGATGTAGCCCGCCTCGCGCAGGCTCGCGATGGCGCGCTCGATGGCGGTGGTCCCGTCGGCGTCGCGCGCGTGCAGCGTGCGCTCGGAGAACCAGACGTCGAAGTCGACTCCCATTCCGTGCAGCACGTGCTCGAGGTGCTCGAGCACCGTGGCGTACGCGCTCTCGCGGAAGTGACCCTCGCGCTCCTCGGCGGGCTTCTCGGCCCAGCCGGGTCCCTCGGACTCGAGGATCTCGCGGGCGATCTCGGTGATGTAGGCGCCCTGGTACCAGTCCTCGGCGAAGGTCACCTCGTGACCGGTCAGCTCCATGTAGCGCGCGGCCACCGACTTGCCGAACACGTCCATCTGCACGCCGGCGTCGTTGATGTAGAACTCGCGCTCCACGGTCCAGCCGGCGTGCGCGAGCACGCGCGCCATCCCGTCGCCGAGCGCCGCCCAGCGCCCGTGCCCGACATGCATCGGCCCGACCGGATTCGCCGAGACGAACTCGACCTGCACGCGCTTGCCCTCTCCCAGGTCCACGCGCCCGAAGTCGGTCCCCTGCTCGCGAGCGTCGCGGAGCACGCGCTGGAGCGCGGCGTTCGAGAGTCGGATGTTGATGAAGCCCGGGCCCGCGATCTCGACCGCGGCGACGTCCTCGTGCCCGCTCATCCTCGCCGAGACGATCTCGGCCACCGCGCGCGGGTTCATCCCCGCTTCCTTGGCCGAGCGGAGCGCAACGCTCGTCGCCCAGTCGCCGTGAGCGCGGTCGCGCGGGCGTTCGACCGCCGGGTCCGGCACGCTCTCCAGCGGCAGCTCTCCCGCATCGATGGCGGCCCTGACGGCGGAGGCGACGAGCGCGGTGATGGCGTCTTTCACGGTGGCGACGACCTTCTTGGACGGAGTGGTTTTCGGGCTGCAAGGATACCCGAAACCGCCCTCACCTCACAGGGGCGCGCCGCGCGCGGCGGGTGCCGGGTGTCGGACTCGCCTCGCGCCGCTCGGACAGGGCACGAGCCGGTAGCGCGCCCGTGACCACCCAGGACCGGGGCGAACGCAGAGGCGGCGCCGAAGCGCCGCCTCAAGAGCTGGACGTCGGCCGCCGGTACGCGGCCGCTCCTCCCCCACATGGATAGCTCAGGATCGACTCAGCCTAGGATCGCGGGAAGTCTGTCGTGGTCGTTGGGGAACAGGTCCACCGGGACGTTCCCGGATCCCATCGCGATGAAGACGGCGTAGCGGGCGCAGCTAGAGTTGTCACCCTGACAGTAGTTGCGCTTGTACATGTCGGCCATGACCGGCATGTTCGCCATCTTGTCGTGGAAGAACGGGCACTTGGGCAGGCACTCGCAGTCCTTCATGACGCGACCTCCGGCTCGGTCCTTCGGCGGTACGTGAGCGGCACAGCCGCACTCGAGGCGCGCGGGGTTGAGCGCCTCGGATTCCCGCCGGATTAACGTGACGTTAAGATTCTCGGCTCGAGCGGCAATCGACGCGATACCCGTATGGGCATCCTGTTGCCGCGCGGTGACCTCCGGCGCCGAACGGCAGCGCCCGGCGGCTGAGCGGGTCACTTGTGGTAGGGCTCGCCTCGGCTGATCCGGAAGGCGCGGTAGACCTGCTCGAGCACCACCACGCGAGCGAGGTTGTGCGGAAGCGTCATCGGCCCGAGCGACAACCGCTCATCGGCGCCTGCGAGCACCTCGCGCGATAGCCCGTGCGACCCGCCGATGAGCAGCGCGATCGAGCTGCTTCCCCGCAGCGCGAGCTCGTCGAGGTGGGCCGAGAGCGCCTCGCTCGAGAGCTGCTTGCCCGCGAGGTCGAGCGCGATCACGTGAGCCCCCGCGGGAATCGCGCGCACGACGTCCGCGCCCTCCTCGGCGAGTGCGCGCTCCTCGCCACGCGCGGGATCGCGGTCCGCGATCTCGACGACGCGCACGTCGGCGTAGGGCCCGAGCCGCTTGAGGTACTCGTCGGCGGCGTCGCGCCAGAAGCGCTCCTTGAGCCGCCCGACCGCGATGAGCGTGATCCTCACTGGCGGTCGGCGTCGGAGCCGAGCACGACGTTGAGCGTCATCGTCTGGTCTCCGCGAACGATCTCGAACGGCACGGATTCGCCGATCTTGTGCTCGCGGATACCCGCGAACACCTCTTCTACGCTGGTCACGGGTGACTCACCGATCTTGACGATGATGTCGTTGGCCTTGATGCCGGCACTCTCGCCCGGGCTGCCCGGCGCGACGAACCGCACGAGCGCGCCGCTCTGGACCGGTAGTCCGAACTGGGCCGCCAGCTCCTGGTCGACCGTCTCGGTGGAGACGCCGACGTAGGCGTGGGTGGCCTTCCCGCTGCTGATGAGCTGGTTCGCGATGTCTATCGCGAAGTCCACGGGGATCGCGAAGCCGATACCGGCGGACTGGGCGACGCCGTACTCGCCGGCGGGCGACTGGATGAGCGTGTTGATCCCGACCAGCAGCCCGTTCTCGTCCACGAGTGCTCCGCCCGAGTTGCCCGGATTGATCGCGGCGTCGGTCTGGATCAGGTTGGTGTAGGTCGTCAGGTCGTTGCTGTCCTGGACGAGCTCGGAGCGCTGCAGCGCACTGACGATGCCGCTCGTCACGGTCTTCTCAAGGCCGAACGGGCTACCGACGGCCATGACGAACTGGCCCACCTGCAGGTCCTTGGAGGAGCCCACGTCTGCGACCGGGTATCCCGAGCCCTCGATCTTGAGCACCGCGAGGTCGCTCGACTTGTCGACGCCCACGACCTTGGCGACCTTGTCGTCGACGCCCACCGTGACGACCACCCGGTCGGCCCCGTCGACGACGTGGTTGTTGGTGAGCACGTAGCCGTCCTGCCGGATGATGACACCCGAGCCGTTGCCAACGGTCCGAAACGTCTGGCTCCCCGCGAACGGGTCGGTGAACGCCTGCTGGACGTTGATGTTGACCACCGATGGCACGGCCTTCTTTGCCACGGCCTGCGCCACGTCTACGTTCTGCGACCTCGGCGTGATCGACACCGACTGCGCCGCGGGTTTGGGCTGGGCCGGGTTTCCCTTGCCGAGAAGCCCGTTGCTCGGCACCACGCCGAGCGCCCACACCAGGCCGACGGCGACCAGCACGCCACCCACGACCGCGCCAAGCGTCGCCGCGATGACGACCGAAGCGCTCGACCAGCGTCGCTGCGTCGCGGGCTCCTCGCACGGCTCGTCGCTCTCGCCGGTGTAGTCGCACACGGGGAGCGGCCCCGAGCCGTCAGAGGCGGATCCCGCCTGCACATAGCCGTTCTCGGCGACGGGCGGGACGCTCCAACCGACAGGTGCCGGCGGCACGGCCGGCTCCCCGCGATACATCGGCGGTCCCGCGGGGTGCTCGGCGGGCTCGGGGGCCGTCGCGGATGCCGGCGCGTCCTCGGAGATGCTGGCATCCGGTACGGGATCGGGCTCGGGAGTCCGGACGGGGAACTCGTTGTCGCTCATGCGTGGTGCCTCCGCGCTCCGCGAAAGGGTGGTCTCTGCAGGGTCAGGAGCAAAGATACTACCCGCGGCGGCCCGTTCGACTCCCTGCACACAGAAACACCACAGCACGCGAACGCTAGCGCAGGAAGGCGCCGATCGAGGAGAGGACCGGTCCGGCGGCCAGGCCGAGCGCGACGACGGCTGCCACGCCCAGGCCGATCGCGACCGACGCAGGCGTGCTGCGGACGGCGCGCGCGTGACCGGCAGGCTCGGCGGCGAAGAACATCGACCGGATGACGCGGAAGTAGAAGCCCGCGGAGACGACGCTCATCAGGACCGCAACCACCACGAGCCAGACGTACCCTCGCTGCAGGGCGGAGGTGAACAGGTAGAGCTTACCGAAGAAGCCGATGAGCGGCGGGATACCCACGAGGGACAGCAGCATGAGCACGGTCCCCCACGCCGTGGCGGTCCTGCGGTCGGCGAGCCCGCCGAAGTCCTCGAGCGCGGGACCCTCCTCGGCGGCAACGAGCATCACGCCCATCGACGGAATCGCGTAGGCGATCGCGTAGAGCACCGCCGCCGAGAACCCCGGCTTCGAGAGCGCGGCCACACCCAGCAGCAGGTAGCCGGAGTGCGCGACGCCTGAGTACGCCATCATCCGCCGCACGTCAGACTGGGTGAGCGCCGCGAGGTTGCCGAGCACCATCGACAGCGCGGCGGCACCGGCGAGCACCGGCCCCAGCAGCTCGACGCCCGGCGCCAGCGCGCCGACGAGGCGGACCAGCGCGACCGCGCCGGCCACCTTGGGGACGGTGGAGACGAAGGAGACCGCCCAGGGGGAGGCGCCCGCATAGGCGTCGGGCGCCCAGTAGTGGAACGGCGCCGCCGACAGCTTCGCGAGCATGCCGACCAGCGCGAACAGCACCGCGATGGTGCCCAGTGTGCCTGCCTTACCCAAGTCGAGGCCCGCGTAGCGGGTCGTGCCGGACAGTCCGTAGATGAGCGAGAAACCGTAGACCATGATGAGCGTCGTCACCATCGAGAGCAGGAAGTACTTCAGCGCGCCCTCGAGACTGCGCAGGTCGCCCCGGCGGTAGCCCATGAGCACGTAGGCGGGCATCGTGGCGAGCTCGATTGCCAGCATGAGCGTGATGAGCTCGCGCGCCGACGCCATGAGCATCGCGCCCGTCAGCGAGAAGAGCGCGAGAGCGACCGCCTCCCGGCTGCGAGCGGGCCCTCGGCCGGCGGTCCAGAGCAGCCACAGCACGGCGAGGCCGCACATCGCCACGCGCGCCATGCGCGCCGGGCCGTCGAAGACGAGCTGCGGGAAGGGTGCCTTGGCCGTGAGCGGGAGCCACGCGGCGGTCAGCCCCGCGGCCAGCGTGGCGGCCGCGCCGAACCACGCGGCGCCACGGTCCCCGCCCGGCAGGAACTCGGCGAACATCGCCCACGCGACGCCGATCACCACGAGGAGCTCGGGTATGTAGGCGGCCCAGACTGCCACGCTAGCCCCCCATGACCTTCACGAGGGCGCGCGACGCCGGGTCGCAATACTGCAGCAGCAGGTTCCAGTTCAGGCCGATGGCGACGATGAGGATGACCAGCGGCGTGACCAGGAAGATCTCGCGCGGCGAGGCGTCGGGGCAGTCGGCGATGACGTAGGACGGCTGGCCCATGACGACGCGCTGCAGCATCCACAGCATGTAGGCGGCGCCGAGCAGCACGCCGAGGGACGAGACGACCACGATCCACGCGGCGAGGTCGGACTGCCAGGCGCCGAGCAGCGAGAGGAACTCGCCGACGAAGCCGGACAGGCCGGGGATGCCCATCGAGGCGAACGACGCGAAGGCGAGGAGGCCGGCGATGACCGGCATCTGCGCGGCGACGCCCGAGAGCTCCGAGATCTGCCGCGTGTGCGCCCGGTCGTAGATCATGCCGACCATGAGGAAGAGCATGCCGGCGACCAGGCCGTGGCTGAAGCTGACGGCGACCGCGCCGTCGATGCCGATCGCGTTGGCCGCCGCGATGCCGAGCATCGCGAAGCCCATGTGCGAGACCGACGAGTACGCGACGAGCTTCTTGATGTCGGTCTGCGCGAACGCGACGGCCGCGCCGTAGACGATCGAGATCATCGCGAGCACCGCGATGAACCACTGCCACGCGGCGAATCCGGCGGGCAGGATCGGCAGTGAGACGCGCAGGAAGCCGTAGGTGCCCATCTTGAGCAGCACGCCCGCGAGGATCGCCGAGGCCGCCGTCGGCGCCTCGACGTGGGCGTCAGGCAGCCACGTGTGCAGCGGCCAGACCGGCACCTTCACGGCAAAGCCCAGGAAGAAGAGCCCGAACAGCCACCACTGCAGGTTCGCCGGCAGCAGGTGGCCCAGGCCGGCGAGGCGCACCATGTCGAACGAGCCCGTCTTGAGGTAGAGGATCACGATGCCCACGAGCATGAACACCGAGCCGAACAGCGTATAGAGGAAGAACTTCATCGACGCGTAGTCGCGGCGCGGGCCGCCCCACTGCGCGATGAGGAAGTACATCGGGACCAGGACGAGCTCCCAGAACACGTAGAACAGCACGAAGTCGAGTGCAAGGAAGACGCCGTTCATGCCCACCTGGAGCAGCATGAGCATCGCGAAGTAGAACGACGGCTTGTTGTCGATCTTCCACGACGCGATGACCGCGAGGAACGTGAGCAGCGCCGAGAGGACCAGCATCGGAAGCGAGATACCGTCTACCGCGAGGTAGTAGTTGATGTGGACCTGCGGGACCCAGACGAACTTCTCGGCGAACTGGCGACCACCGCCGGGCACGAACCGGTAGACGACCCAGGCGACGAGCGCCAGGTCGACCGCCGAGAAGACCGCCGCGAACCAGCGCGGCAGTTCGGGGCGTGACTTCGGTACGGCCGCACAGGCGACCGCTCCGAGCAGCGGCAAGAACACGATGAGGGAAAGCACGCCTAGGCCCCTTTCGCCACGACGTAGAACACGAGACACAACATGACCAGAACCACCGCCGAGAAGACGAGCCGCTGATAGCTCTGCAGGCGACCGGTCTGGATGCGGCGCAGCGAGGTGCCCGCGCCCTTCGACGCGGAGGCGAGCGCGTTGACGAGCCCGTCGATGACGAGACCGTCGAACTTCCACCCGACGCCGGCGAGCACGATCCATCCGCGGGCGACGCCGTTGACGACGCCGTCGATGAAGCGGGAGTCAAAGACCGCCAGCCACTCGCAGGCGCGCATGTACGGCTTGATGAAGACGGCCTCGTACACCATGTCGAAGTACAGCTTCTGGACCAGCGCGTTGTACAGCCACTGCCACTTGGCCTTGTACACCTGAGTGTTGACCACGACGGACGGCCGGCCGTACACCCACCAGCCCATTCCGATGCCGGTCGCCGCGACCACGCCCGAGATGCCGATGAAGAGCAACGAGGGCCATTCGCCCTCGTGGCCCAGGAACTCGGCGAACTTCACGGTGGTCCAACCGATACCGACGGTGATCGCCGCGAGCGCGACCATGGGGATGACCATGGACTTGTGGCCTTCGTGCAGGTGCTCGTCCTGCGCGGGACCCTCGAAGACGCGGAAGTAGAGTCGAGTCATGTAGAACGCGGTCAGGCCCGATGCCACCAGGACCAGCGCGAACGCCCACAGGATGTGCTCGTGGTAGAGCACCGCGAGGATCTCGTCCTTGCTGAAGAAGCCGGAGAACGGCGGGACGCCGGCCAGCGCGAGCGAGCCGATCGTGAACGTCGCCCACGTCCACGGCATGTAGCGGCGCAGGCCGCCCATCTCGCGCATGTCCTGCGTGCGGGCGGAGTGGATGATCACGCCAGCGCCCAGGAACAACAGCGACTTGAAGAACGCGTGCGTCACCAGGTGGAACATCGCCGCGCCCACCGCACCGGCACCGAGGGCCACGAACATGAGCCCGAGCTGCGAGATGGTCGAGTACGCGAGCACCTTCTTGACGTCGTGCTGCACGGCCGCCATCAGGCCCGCGGCGATCGCCGTGACGATGCCGATGACGAGCATGACAAAGAGCACCTGCGGCGCCTCTTCGAAGATCGGCATCATCCTGGCCACGAGGTAGACGCCCGCCGCGACCATCGTCGCCGCGTGGATGAGCGCCGAAGCGGGAGTGGGGCCGGCCATCGCGTCGGGCAGCCACACGTGCAGCGGCATCTGCGCCGACTTGCCCATCGCGCCGATGAACAGGCCGATCGCGGCGGCGGCCGCGACACCCGGGGCCCACGAGGCGACGGTCGAGAAGACGTCGGAGAGCTCCCATGTGCCGGCCGCCTGGTAGATGACGAGCATCGCGAAGAGGAAGCCGAGGTCACCCACGCGGGTGGTGAGGAACGCCTTCTGGCTCGCCTTCCTCGGCGCCTCGAGCTGGTACCAGAACCCGATGAGCAGGTACGAGCACAGGCCCATGACCTCCCACGTGGCGAACGCGAGGAGGAGGTTGTCTGCGAGCACCAGGCCCAGCATCGCCGACGTGAACAGTGAGAGCACGGCGTAGTACCAGCCGATGCGCTCGTCCCGGTGCATGTAGCCGACCGAGTAGATCTGCACGCACGTCGCAACGAAGGTGACGGTCACGAGCAGGATCGCCGTCATCGCGTCGAGCTGCAGGCCAAGCTCGAACGGGCGGCCACCGACGGTGGCGAGGACCCAGGAGTAGTTCCACTTCACCGACGTCAGCTCGCTGCCGCCGGGCCACACGCGCGCGAACGCGGCGACCGACAGCGCGAGCGAGGCGACGATCGCCGAGATCGGAAGCCACAGGATCGAGTTGCGGACGCGGCGGGGCAGCGCGACCATCACGGCGAACGCGGCTGCGGGGAGAGCGGGTATGGCGAGCAGCCAGTCCATCCGCTATCCCTTCAGCTCGTCGAGGCTCGTGACTTCGCTCGACTTGGTCCGCCGGAAGATGGCGAGCATGAGCGCGAGGCCCAGTCCCACCTCAGCAGCCGAGTCGACCATCGTGAAGATGGCGAAGAAGAGACCGTCCATCGTGCGAGGGGTCTGGAAGCGCGCGAGCGCGACCAGGTTGATGTTGATCGCGATCGCCATCAGCTCGAGCGACATGAGCACCTGCACGGTCGCCTTCTTCGACAGCGCACCGTAGATGCCGAGCGAGAACAGGACCGCCGAGAGGATGAGGAACGCCTCGACACCGACGCGCATCATTCGTCACCCTCTCTCGTCCACCATACCGCGCCCACTAGGGCGGCGGTCAGGAGCAGCGACGCGATCTCGAAGGGCAGGGCCCAGCCGCGCGTCGAGAACAACTGGCGGCCGATCGCGGCGACGTCGAAGGCGGCGGCGGCCGGGCGGGGGCTCGCGGGGAAGCTCGCGAGCAGGAAGATCATGATGCCGGCGAAGATGGCGCCCGCGAGCGCGGCGATCAGCGAGAAGTCGCGCGAACGCACGGCATCCTCGATCCGCCGCAGCGTGATCATGATCGTGAAGAGCATGAGCACCGCGACCGCGACCGAGTAGACGAGCAGCTGGACGAGCGCCACGTAGTCCGCGCTCAGCAGGAAGAAGATGCCTGCCGCGGCGACCGAGACCTCGAGCAGCCAGAACGCTGCGTGAACGACGTTCTTCGAGCTGAGCATGCCCACGGCGCCGCCGACGCACAGGAGCGCGAAGAGGGCGAAGGCGATCCCCGAGACCGTGCTAGACATCGTCGCCCTCCTTCGCGGACGCCGGCGTCTCCGGCCCGCTCGCCGGAGCCGTGCCCGCCTCGGCCGCCGTCGAGATGTCGCACGCGCGAGCGGCGACCGCCTCGGCGCGCTTCTTGGGCTGCGCGGCAGGGACATCGACGAGCAGGTCGACGGCGAGCTCGTTCACGTCGATGCGCGCAAGCTCGTAGTCGTGGCCCATGTAGATCGCATCGAACGGGCACGCCTCGACACAGAGGCCGCACATCATGCACGCGCCGAGCTCGTAGTGCCAGCGATCGATGTGCTTGCTGCGGTCCTCGGCGGTGGTGACGTCGATCTTGATGATGAAGTCCGGGCATGCGCGCTCGCACGCGAGGCAGCCCGTGCACTTGGGGTCGCCGTCGTCGTAGAACTTCTGCGTCACGGCCCAGCGCGAACGCTCGGGCAGCTCGAACTTCTCGTGCGGGTACTGCATGGTGATCGGCGGGCGGAACATGTTGCGATACGCGATCGCCATGCTCTTCAGGATGCCGGTGCCCCAGATGCGGCTCATCGCGCACCGCCCAGCGTCTGCCCGATCTTGAGCACGAGACCGGTCACCATGACCCACGCGAGCGAGGCGGGCAGGAGCACCTTCCACCCCAAGGCGAGGAGCTGGTCCACGCGCACGCGCGGCAGGGTGCCTCGGATGGTCATGAGGACGAAGATCCCGAAGTAGACCTTGAGGATGAAGATGACCGGCGCGAACGACTCGTACCACGCGACCGGGATCCACGGGAGCTGCCACCCGCCAAAGAACAGCGTGGTGACCAGCGCCGAGAAGATGAAGACGTTGCTGAACTCGGAGAGGAACAGCAGACCGAACTTCATCGAGGAGTACTCGGTCGCGAAACCGCTGACCAGCTCGGACTCGGCCTCGGCAAGGTCGAAGGGCGTCTGGCCGCTCTCGATGAGACCGGCGACGAAGAACAGCACGAACGCGGGCACGTTGAGGACGAACCACTTGGGGATGACCCAGAGCACCGTGCCCGACTGCGCAGCGACGATATCGGACAGGCTCATGGAGCCGGCCATCATCACGACCGGGAGCGCCGCGAGCAGCATGGGAACCTCGTAGGTCACCTGCGACCCGACGGCGCGCATCGCGCCGATGAGCGACCACTTGTTGTTTGACGACCAGCCTGCCGCGAGAATCCCCAGCGGCACGAACGCCATGACGGCGAACATGAAGAGCAGGCCGTAGGGCAGGTCGGCGATGACCCAGGTCTTTGAGAACGGCAGGACCATGTAGGCCATGAGCGACGGCACGACCACGAGCACCGGCGCGAGGAAGTAGAGCGCCTTGTCGACCGCGCTCGGGGTCGGGTCCTCCTTGGTGAGCAGCTTGAGGACGTCGAATACCGTCTGGAACATGCCCCATGGGCCGTTCTCCATCGGCCCCAGCCGGATGTGCAGCCGCGCGAGGACCTTGCGCAGCATGTAGATCATGACGACGCCGTTCATGAGCATCAGACCGAGCGCCGCAAGGAAGAGCAGCACCATCTTGAGCCACGGGTTCATCGGTCCACCTCGCCCAAGACGAGGTCCGTGCTGCCCATCAGCACGACAGCGTCGGCGATGAGGTTGCCGGGAAGCAGCGCCTCACCCGCCTGCAGCGCGTAGAGCGCCGGCGGGCGGTAGCGCATGCGGTACGGCGTGTCCGAGCCGTCGGTCACCAGGTGGATGCCGAGCTCGCCGCGGGGCGACTCGACCGCAGCGTACGCCTCTCCTGCCGCCGGGCGGAGCACCTTGGCGACTTTCGCGGTGTGTTCGCCCTCGGGCAGGCCGTCGAGGCACTGGCGGACCAGGCGCGACGACTGCCGCATCTCTTCGAGGCGCACGGCGCAGCGCGCGTAGATGTCTCCGGCCTCGGCGAGCGGGACCTCGAAGTCGAGCTCGTCGTAGGCGGCGTACGGGCGCTCCTTGCGGACGTCCCAGTTCACGCCCGAGGCGCGCAGGTTCGCTCCGGTCAGACCGAATGCGAGCGCATACTCGCGCGAGATCACGCCGACGCCCTGGGTCCTGGCCTGGAAGATCTCGTTGCCCATCAGGAGTTCGGCGTTCTCCTCGAGGTGCACGTCGAACGCGTCGAGGAACTCCCGGATCTTCTTCTCGGCGGTGGGGGTGATGTCGGCCAGCACGCCGCCCGGACGGACGTAGTTGAACATCATGCGTGCGCCGGTCACCTCCTCGAGGATGTCGAGGATGCGCTCGCGGTCGCGGAACACGTAGAGGAACTGCCCCATGGCGCCGGTGTCGAGGCCCATCGGCCCGTACCAGACGACGTGGCTCGAGATGCGGTTCAGCTCGCCGAAGAGGCTGCGCAGGTAGTTCGCGCGACGCGGCACCTCGATCTCGGCGACCTTCTCGGTGGCGAGCGCGAAGGCGAGCTCGTTGTGGATGCCGGAGACGTAGTCGCCGCGGTCCATGAGCGTGCCGACCGCGCCGAAACGCCGTGACTCGGCGAGCTTCTCGATACCGCGGTGCAGGTAGCCGATGACGGTCTCGCCCGCGACGACCTCTTCGCCGTCGAGCTCGAGGATGATGCGCAGCACGCCGTGGGTAGACGGGTGCTGCGGCCCCATGTTGATCGTCAGGTGCGTGGCGTGCGCGAGGTCGATGCCGTACGGCACCCGGGTGAGGCCCTCGGGCATGCGCTCGGGCAGGTAGACGTCGGCGTCGGGCACGGCGAGCGAGCCGACCGTGCGGCCGAGGTCGCTCGGATCGACTGCCTGCGCCGCGCGGTCGCGGACGACCTCGGGCTTACGAATCTCGACCTGCTTGCGCAGGAAGGGGGCGCAGCCGTCGGTCGTGAGCAGCCGCTTGGGGTTGGGATGGCCGTCGAGGCTCAGCCCGAACAGCTCGCACAGCTCGCGCTCGGCCGTGAGCGCTGCGGGGAACGCGTCCCAGACGCTGCGCAGTGTCGAGTCGTAGTCGTGCGCCGCCTTGACGAAGACCTCTTCGTCCCGCGCGAGGGAGCGCAGGTGATAGACGACGTCGATGGCATCGCCCGTGTCGATGCCCAGCACGTCGACCAGGAAGCAGAACGCGAGCTCCGAGTCGCGCAGCGCGAGCACGGCCTCGCGTGCCTGCGCCGCAGGCACGCGGCACACCACGCCGAGGTGGTCGACGGTGTCGACCTCCGCGGTCAGGCCGGCGCTCGCCAGAGCGCTCTTAGCCACGGGTGTGTCGGGCTGCTGCAAGCCGCGCCTCCGTCTGGGCCTTGATCTTGTCCATGAGGACCATGAAGCCGTACTGAACCGACTCGGGGCGCGGCGGACAACCCGGGATGTAGACGTCCACGGGCACGATCTTGTCCACGCCCATGATCACGTTGGGGTACTCCCGGAACGGGCCGCCCATGTTCGCGCACGCGCCCATGGACACGACCCACTTGGGCTCGGGCATCTCGTCGTAGAGCCGCCTGACCGTATCGGCCATCTTCCAGTTCACGGTTCCGGCAACGATCATGACGTCGGCCTGGCGCGGGCTCGCGCGGAAGAAGACCCCCATGCGGTCGAAGTCGTAGCGCGGACCCGAGGCGTGCATCAGTCCCTCGATCGCGCAGCACGCGATGCCGAACGCCATGTACCACAGGCTCTTGCGCCTCGCGTGGTCGAAGAGCTGCTCGCTCTTGATGAAGAGTATGGAGTTCTCGCCGGTCAGCCGGTCTAGCGCCACGTGAGAGCCCCTTCCTTCCACGCGTACGCGAGGCCGCCCGCCAGGATGGTGACGAACACGACCATCTCGGCGAAGACGAACCAGCCGACTCCCTTGGCGCCGAACGTGACCGCCCACGGATACATGAAGACGGTCTCGATGTCGAAGATCACGAAGAGGAGCGCGTAGACGTAGTAGCCCGCGCGGAACTGGACCCAAGGCGGACCGACCGGCTCGACGCCGCACTCGTAGGTCTTGGCCTTCTCGGGAGACGGCTTCTTGGGGCTCAGCAGCCATGACGCGGCAAGCGTCGCCACGACGAAGAGTGCGCCGAGCACCACGAAAACCCCGATGATAACGCGATCGATCGCCAACGCCCGTCGACCCTCCTACCCCGGTGCGAGTGCTCACACCCCGTGCTGCGCCCCCCACGTGATGACAATCGCCGGGCGGGGCGGCGGTTGTCGGACTCTATCATACGACGCGGACGTGAACACCACCCGAGCGGGCGATTCTTTCGGTGAGTGGTCGTCTGGCGGCGGGGAACGGCGATTCTATGCATTTTCGCCGTGCGCGAGCCTATCCGCCGACGAGCTTCACGAGGGCCTCGACGCTGCGCGACATGACCCCGACGAGCAGCTGCGGGTAGACGCCCACGACCACGATGAGCGCGCACAGCGGCGCCATTGAGAGCCCCTCGGAGAGCGTCATGTCGGCCATGTCCGCGCGCTCCTCGTTCAGCGGCCCGAACGCGACGCGCCTGAGCATCCACAACAGATAGCCCACCGTGAGCACCACCGCGAACGCCGCGATGATCGCGTATGCCGAGAAGACCGGCAGCGTGCCGGCGATCACCATGAACTCGCCGACGAATCCGCTCATGCCCGGCAGCCCGAGTGAAGCGAAGCACGCGAACACGAGCGTGCCGGCCAGGATCGGCACCACCTTGGCGATGCCGCCGAACGCGGAGATCTCGCGGGTGTGGGCGCGCTCGTAGACCGTGCCCACGAGCAGGAACAGCAGTCCCGCGATGAGCCCGTGCGAGAACATCTGCACCTGTGCTCCGGTGAAGCCGGCCGCCGTTCCCGCCGAGATGCCGAGCATCACGTAGCCCATGTGCGACACCGACGAGTACGCGACGAGCTTCTTCATGTCGGTCTGGACGAGCGCCACCGCGGCTCCGTAGACGATGGAGATGACCGCGAGCACGCCGATGATCGGCAGGATCGCCTTGAAGCCCTCGGGCAGCAAGGTGGGTCCCAGCCGCAAGAAGCCGTACGACCCCATCTTGAGCAGCACGCCGGCGAGAAGCACCGAGACCGCCGTGGGCGCCTCGACGTGCGCATCCGGGAGCCACGTGTGGAGCGGGAAGATCGGCACCTTGACCGCGAGCCCGACAGCGATCGCTACGAAGATGGCGGTCTGCACGTTGGCCGGCAGCTGCGAGGAACGCACCGCGACCTCGGCGAGGTCGAAGGTACGTGCGCCGGTCGCGAGGTATAGCGCGATGATCCCTCCGAGCATCGCGAGGCTACCGGCGAGCGTGTAGATGAAGAACTTCACCGCGGCGTACGCGCGGTTGGCGCCTCCCCAGATGCTGATGAGGAAGTACATCGGGATGAGGACGACCTCCCAGAACAGGTAGAACAGGATGAGGTCGAGCGACACGAAGACGCCCATGAGCCCGGCCTCGAGCATGAGCAGCAGCGTGAAGTACTGCGGCGCGCGGTCCTCGATGCTGCGAGACGCGATGACGGCGAGCACCGTGAGCAGCGCCGTGAGGAAGACCATCGGGAGCGACATGCCGTCGAGACCCAGGTGGAACGACGTGCTGAGTCCGGAGATCCACGGGAGATCGAGCTCGAACTGCATGCCCTCGGCCGCCCGGAACGACGCCCAGAGCCACACGGACGCGGCGAGCACGGCGCCGGAGACCACGAGCGCCGCGGTGCGAGCGGTGCGCGGTGACGCCCCGGGAATGAGCGAGATGCCGATGCCGCCCAGGAGGGGCACCAGGATCATCGCTGCCAGGATCCACTGCTGCACGCGTCTCGCCTCCTATCCCGTGAAGAGCGCCGCGGCCGCCTTGGCGGCGGACACGAGCGCGGCCTGGGGGACGATGCCAAGCACGAGGACGCCGGCTATGGCGAGCGAGAGCGCGACGCCGGCGAGCGGATCGACGCGCATGGGCTCGGCCGGGCCATCCTCGACGAACATCACGAACACGACGCGCAGGTAGTAGTAGACCGAGATGACGCTGTTGACGACGCCGATGGCCACGAGCCAGATGAGCCCGGACTGCGCCGCCGAGAGGAACACGTAGAACTTGGCCATGAAGCCGGCCATGAGCGGCAGTCCTGCGAGCGAGAGCAAGGCGACGGTCAGCGCGAGCGCCACAACCGGGTTGCGTCGCGAGAGACCCGCGTAGTCGGCGATCATCTCGCTGCCGCCCGCCTTGGCGACGATGAGCACCACCGCGAACGCCGCGAGGTTCGCGGCGCCGTACGCGAGGGTGTAGAAGAGCAGCGATGCGATGCCGGTCGCGCTGAACGCGGCGACGCCCACGAGCAGGTAGCCGGCCTGCGCGATGCCCGAGTACGCGAGCATGCGCTTGATGTTCTTCTGCCGGATCGCACCCAGGTTGCCGAGCGTCATCGAGATCGCCGCCATCACCCCGAAGATGACCTGCCACTGGAGCGGGACCTTCTCGGCGGCGGTGATGACGCGCAGGGCGAGCGCAAAGCCGGCGAACTTGGAGCCGACCGACATGAACGCGGTGACCGGCGTGGGAGCGCCCTCGTAGGCGTCGGGCACCCAGTAGTGGAACGGCGCGGCGGTGATCTTGAACGCGAAGCCGGTCAGCAGCATCACCAGGCCCAAAGCCACGACCGGGTCGATCGAGTCGCGAAGCGACAGCTCCTTGCCGATCTCGGAAAGCGTGCTCGTGCCGAGCGACCCGTACACGAGGCTCATGCCGTACAGGAGCACCGCCGTCGAGACCAGGACGAGCAGCAGGTACTTGAGCGCCGCCTCCCCGCTCCTGGGGTCGCGCTTCGCGTAGCCGACGAGCACGATCAGCGGGAGGCTCGTGAGCTGGAGCGAGAGGAAGATCGTGAAGAGTTCCGCCGCCGAGGCGAGCAGCATGCTGCCTAGGATCGTCCAGAGCATGAGCGCGTAGAACTCGGCGGTCCACCGGGTGAAGGACGGGACGCTCGTCATCGACATGAGCATGACGAGCACGCCGATGCCGATGAACAGCAGCTTGAAGAACGCCGCGAGCGGGTCGATCTGGATGATCCCGTTGAAGAGCGTCTCGGTCACGTTCGCGAGCGGAATGACCGCCGCAGCCGCGACGAGGAGCCCGAAGATCGCGACGTAGGCGGGCCACAGGCGGCTCGTCTTGGTGCGCTCGTCATAGGCCGGCCACACGAGGTCTGCCACGATGAGCACGCCGCCCATGACCGCCACGATCATCTCGGGCAGCAGGTAGGCGTAGCTCGATGCGGGGACGTGGACCACGGCCTACCCCCCTGCCAGCTTCAAGACGATCGGCGCGACGCCCTCGCTTACGAGGGTGTAGAGCGGACCCGGGAAGATGCCCACGATCATGATCGTGGCGGCGAGCATCGCCATGGGCGTGAAGCGCAGCGCCCCGGCGTCGTGGATCGGGCGGACGACCTCGGAGGGCTCTCCGAGCAGGATGCGGCTCAGCAGGCGCAGCACGTAGGTCGCGGTGACGACGACGCCCACGAACGCGGCGGCGGCCAGCCACGGCGACTCGGTCACGAGTCCTACGTACACGAGCAGCTCGGCGACGAACCCGGCCGTGGACGGCAACCCCATGCTCGACGCGCCCGCGATCACGAAGCACGCCGCGACGAGCGGAGTCGCCTTCATCAGGCCGCTGATGTCGGCGATCACCCGCGTGTGCGTCTGTTCGTAGATGAAGCCGATGAGCGCGAAGAAGAGCCCGGTCATGACGCCGTGCGCGAACATCTGGAATCCGGCGCCGGCCAGGCCGAACCGGTCGCCCAGCGCCATGCCGAGGATGACGTAACCCATGTGGCTCACCGACGAGTAGCCGATGACGTACTTCAGGTCGGTCTGGCTCATCGCGCAGAACGCGCCGTAGACGACGTTGACCACGCCGATCACCGCAAGGAGCACGCGCCAGTCGGCCCAGCCGATCGGGAAGAGCGTGAGCCCCAGCCGCATCAGGCCGTACGCGCCGATCTTGAGGAGCACGCCGGCGTGCAGCATCGAGACGGCGGTGGGCGCCGCGACGTGGCCGTCGGGGGACCACGTGTGGAGCGGCCAGATCGGGATGAGGGTGCCGAAGCCGAGCGTTGCGAGCAGGAACACCCACTTCTGGAACGCCGCGCCGTACTCGGTCGTCGCCCAGATCCGCAGGTCGAACGTGTTCTGCCCCACGGCCCAGTACGTGAGCACCAGGACCAGCACGAGCATGGCGCTGCCCGCGAAGAGGAACAGCGTGAGCTTCATCGCCGAGTACTCTTTGCGCGTGCTGCCCCAGATCGCGATGAGCAGGTACATGGGGAGCACGGCCATCTCGTAGCTGAAGAAGAGCAGGAACGCGTCGAGCGCGGCGAAGACGCCAAGGACGCCGGTCGTGAGCAGCAGCAGCAGCGCGAAGTACTCTCGCGGCCGCTCGGTGACGTTCCACGAGACGAGCACGCCCGTGAAGACGATCATCGACGTCAGCAGGAGCATCGGCACGGAGAGTCCGTCCACGCCGAGGATGTAGCGCGCGCCGATCGCCGGGATCCACCGCATGGACTCGATGAACTGGAAGCCCGCAGCCGTCCGGTCGTAGCTGGCGAAGACCCAGAGCGAGGTCGCCAGGCTCACGGTCCCCGCGGCAAGCGCGATGCCCCGCGCGAGAGCCTGCGTGCGACCGAACAGCGCGATGAGCAGCGCACCTGTGATCGGGGCGAGCACTATGACCGAGAGCACCGGGATCCCGTTCATCGCGCGAACACCCAGATCAACACCACGATGGAAGCCGCCAGCAGGAGCAGGTAGGTCTGGACGTTGCCGGTCTGGATGCGCCTGGTCTGCCGGCCCCCCTCGATGACGCCGTCGCCGAGCGCGTCCACCGCACCGTCGACGACGCTGCGGTCGAAGCGGGCCATGAGCCGGCTGAGCACCATGCCGACGACCCCGAAAGCCCGGACGATCCCATCGATGAGGCCGACGTCGATGCGGCGGAAGAAGCCCGAGATCACGACCGAGGGCTCGACGATGACGCGCTGGTACGCGTCGTCGACCCAGAACTGCCGCGTGAGCACGGGCGAGATCGTCCTGTTGCGCAGGTACCAGTCCGGGTTCGCCTTGCCGCGCTGGTACATGAGGTACGCGTAGCCGATGCCGGCGAGCGCGGCACCCACGGCAACCGCCGCGAGCGTCAGGTTCATGCCGCCCTCGGCGTGCTCTCCCAGGTACTTGCCGAGCGCGTAGTCCGCGAGCGGCGACCCGACGACGCCGGCGACGACTGCAAGCGTCGCGAGGATGACGAGCGGACCGGTCATGACCCACGGCGACTCGTGGGCGTGATCGCTCTTCGAGTGCGTGCCCGGGGGCGCGAAGAAGGCGAGGAACGTCACGCGCCCCATGTAGAAGGCGGTGAGCATCGCGACGAAGATGCCGAGCGCCAGGAAGGTCCAGTTCCCCGTCCGCGTCGCCTGGTGATATGCCGAGAGCAGTATCTCGTCCTTGCTCCAGAAGCCGGCCAGCGGGAAGATGCCCGCCAGCGAGAGCGCACCGATGACCCAGGTCGCCGTCGTCCACGGCATCTTGCGCCACAGGCCGCCCATCTCGCGCACGTCCTGGGTGTGCGTGCCGTGGATGACGCTGCCGGCCGCGAGGAAGAGCAGCGCCTTGAAGAACGCGTGGGTCATCAGGTGGAAGACCGCTGCGACCCAGCTGCCGACACCGAGCGCCAGCATCATCAGGCCGAGCTGCGAGATCGTCGAGTACGCGAGGACCTTCTTGATGTCGTCCATCGCGAGCGCGATGAGCGCCGCCATGACCGCGGTGATCGTGCCGATCGTCGCGACGACGGTCAGCGTCATCGGGTTCGCCTCGAACAGCGGGTACGAGCGCGCGACCAGGTAGACGCCGGCCGCGACCATCGTCGCCGCGTGGATGAGCGCTGAGCCCGGCGTGGGACCGGCCATCGCGTCAGGCAGCCACACGTGGAGCGGGAACTGCGCGCTCTTGCCCATCGCTCCCATGAAGAGGAAGAGCGTGGCGGCGACGAGCGTCGGTCCGGCCCATCCGCCTGACTCCACGAGCTTGAACACCGGCTCGAAGGTGAACGACTTCGCGAACACCCACATGAACGCGAGCGCGAGCCCGAAGCCCACGTCACCGAAGCGCGTGACCATGAACGCCTTCGACGAGGCGCGGGAGGCGGTCTCCGTCTCGTACCAGAAGCCGATGAGCAGGAACGACGCGAGCCCCATGACCTCCCAGCACATGTACATGAGGAGCCAGCTGTTCGCGAGCACCACGCCGATCATCGCGGCGGTGAAGAGCGAGATGGCGCCGTAGTACCAGCGGAACCGCTCCTCCTCGGACATGTAGCCGAGCGAGTAGACCTGCACGAGCAGGCTCACGAACGACACCACGACGAGCATGAGTGCCGAGAGCGGGTCCACGAGGACGCCGATCTCGATCGAGACGCCGAACACCTCGATCCAGGGCACGCTCGCCTCGAACCGGGCGCCGTGCATGACCGCCCACAAAATGCCCATCGAGGCGGCGAAGATGAGCGCCATGACGGCGATACCGAGGCCCGCCACGAAGTTGCGCGGCAGCTTGCGCCCGGTCGCGAGCACCAGCGCGAAGACGACCAGCGGCAGGACCGCGAGCATCCAGCTGTAGGCGAGGAGGCCCGTCATCCCTTCAGCCTCCTGATGCCGTCGATGGCGTTGATGTCGTTGCTGCGGTTGAGCGTGATGATGATCGCGAGGGCGAGCCCCACCTCGGCGGCGGCAACGACCATGAGGAAGATGACGAAGTTCATGCCGACCGCCTGCTTGGGCGCCACGTACGCCGAGAAGGCCGCGAGGTTGAGGTTCACCGCGTTGAGGATCAGCTCCACGCAGATCACGACGCGCAGCGCGCTCTTGGCGGTGAGCGCGCCGAACAGGCCGATCACGAACAGCGCGGCACCCAGGAAGAGGTAGTGGTTGAGCCCGATCACGCGGCTCCCCCCTCTCCATCGCCGAGCGCGGCCTGCTCGAGCTCCTCGGCGACGTCGAGCACGTCGTCCTCGCGCGCGATGACGACCGAGCCGATGAGCGCGATCGTCAGCGAGAGGCCGGCGATCTCGAACGGGAGCACGTAGCGCGAGAACAGGATCGTCGCGATGGACTCGGTGTCGTGGGCGAAGGGCTCGGTGACCTGCCACCCCGTGCGCCAGAAGACCGCGACGACCGCGACGAAGAACAGCAGTGCGACCGTGCCGGCGACCCACACGACCGCGCGCCGCGGCACCTCGTCCTTGCCGAGGACGGGCCCGGCGAGCATGAGGCCGAAGAGCACGAGCACCGTGATCGCGCCGCCGTACACGAACAGCTGCATCGCGGCGAGGAACTCGCTGCCGAGTATCAGGTAGAGCCCGGCGATCGCCACCAGCGTCGCGAAGAGCCCGACGACCGCGTGGACGAGGTTGCGGAACGTCACGAGCACGACCGCGCCGGCGATCGCCACAGCCGCGTAGAGGTAGAAGAGGATAGCGGTGCTCACGAGCCCGCCTCCTCGTCGCGATGCGTCGTGCCGAACGTCTCGACGACCTCGGCGATCTGCTCGGGGGTGGACGCGCAGAGCTCGGGCGCCTCACCAGCTGCTGCAGCGGCGTCGAAGAGCACGAGCAGCGTGCCTGCGCGCTCGGTCACGTTGTTCTCGAAGTCACCGGTGTGGTGCAGCCCGTCGCTCGTGCACTGCTCGACGCACATCCCGCAGTACATGCAGCGCCCCAGGTCGATTGTGAACTTGGTGAGCACGCGGCCCGGACCGTCGGTGCGCTTCTCGGACTCGATGATGATCGCGTCGTCGGGGCAGCTCCGCTCGCAGAGCATGCACGCCTTGCACTTGGGCTCGCCGCTCTCGTCGTGCGCCATCGCAAACGACATGCGGGCACGCTCCGGCAGGACGCGTTTGCGGTCGGGATACCGGTCGTTGACCGACGGCCGCACCATCCGCCCGAAGACCGTGGCCATGCCCTTGGCGATCCCCTTCATCGGCGGGCCTCCCTGCCGATGACGGGAGCCGCGTGCTCGCCCGCCTGCGTGCCGAGGAGCGAGATGCCCCACAGGAACCCGCCGAGCAGGACGACCTGCGTCCCGATGAGCACGAAGACGTTGGTCACGACGCCGAGCGCGGTGAAGAACATGTTGAAGAGCGCCGCGGGGATGAGCACCTTCCACCCGAGCGCCATGAGCTGGTCGACTCGCAGGCGCGGAAGCGACCAGCGCACCCAGATGACCATGAAGACCAGCAGGTACGTCTTGGCCAGCAGCCACACGAACCCGAGCGCATCGCTCGCAGGCCCTCCCCAGCCGCCCAGGAACAGCAGCGTCCCGAAGAGGGACCAGTTGAAGACGTTGGTGTACTCGGCGAGGAAGAACATCGCGAAGTTCATGCTCGAGTACTCGGTCATGTAGCCGGCGACGAGCTCGGACTCGGCCTCCGGGAGGTCAAACGGCGTGCGGTTGAGCTCGGCGAGCATGCCGATGAAGAACAGCACGAACGCAAAGGGCTGGGTCACGACGTTCCACACGGTGGACTGCGCCTCGACGATCGTCGAGAGCTTCATCGACCCGGCCAGCATGATCACGCCGAGCACCGCGAGGATCATCGGCACCTCGTAGCTGATCTGCTGCGCAGCCGCGCGGAACCCGCCGATGACGGAGTACTTGTTGTGGGAACCCCACCCGGCGATCAGTATCGCGACGGGGAAGAGCGCGGCGACCGCGAAGACCATGAAGATGCCGACATCCATGCTGTAGCCGACGAACCGCTCCATCCACGGCGAGGCGCTGTAGATGAGGATCGAGGGCAGGTAGGCGAGCACCGGCGCGAGGTGGAACAGGAAGCCGTCGGCGCCGGCGGGCATGGTGTCCTCTTTGCCGAGCATCTTGAGCGCGTCGGCGAAGGGCTGGAGCACGCCGTGCCACCCGGTGCGCATCGGGCCGAGGCGCGACTGCATGTGTCCGGCCCACTTCCGCTCGCACCACATGACCACGACCGTGTTCACGAGCACGAGCACCACGATCACGATGACGCCGAGGAAGAGGTTGACCAGGTTCATCGGTCGATCTCCCCCATCACGACGTCGACGGAGCCCATGATCGCGATGACGTCGCCGACCCGGTTCTCCGGCAGGACCGCGGGCGTGACGTGGAGGTTGGAGAAGGCAGGCGAGCGGACCTTCAGACGCCACGGCTGGGCGCTGCCGTCGCTCTCGAGGTAGACGCCGAGCTCCCCGCGCGGACTCTCGACGCGCCGGAACGCGCTACCCGCCGGCGGGCGTAGGGCGCGCGGGACGCTCGGGTTGACGAAGTCGCCCTCGGGCATGCCCTCGAGCGCGAGGAGCGCGAGCCGCGCGGACTCGCGCATCTCGGCGATGCGCACGGCGTAGCGGTCGAAGGTGTCGCCGCGCTCGCCGAGCGGGACGTGCACGTCGAAGTCGGCGTAGGCCGCGTAGGGCTCGTCTCGGCGAAGGTCGATGTCGACGCCGGACGCGCGGGCCATGGGACCCGTCACGCCGAAGTCGAGGATCGTCTGAGGGGTGATGACGCCGATGCCCCGGGTGCGATTGCGGAAGATCTCGTTACCGGTGAGGAGCGCCTCGTAACCGTCGAGCGAGGAGTCCAACGTGCGAAGGTAGGCGCCGAGGCGATCCGCGCACCCTGCGGGCAGGTCGTCCTTCACGCCACCGGGGCGGAAGTAGTTGAACATCATCCGTCCGCCAGTGATCTCCTCGAAGAAGTCGAGGATCGCCTCGCGGTCGCGGAACGAGAACAGCATGGGTGTGTAGGCGCCCAGGTCCAGGCCGCACGCGGCGAACCACGTCGTGTGGCTTGTGATGCGCACGAGCTCGCCCATGAGCACGCGCAGGTACTGCGCCTTGGGCGGCACCTCGATCTGGGCGAGCTCCTCGGCACACGACAGAAGGGCGAGCTCGGTGTGGAAGCCGGACACGTAGTCGGCTCGGTCCACGAGCGCGGTGCAGGCGCGGTACGAGCGCGACTCGCAGAGCTTCTCGATGCAGCGGTGCAGGTAGCCGTGGGTCACGTCGGCCGCGAGCACCTGCTCGCCCTCGAGCGCGAGCCAGAGGTGGAGCACTCCGTGCATGCTCGGGTGCTGCGGCCCCATGTTGAGCAGGAGGCGCTGCGAGTGAAGCACGGGGTCGCCCTGCTCCCCCACGGCCTCGATGGGATCGGGGTACGGCAGGACGACGTGATCGGACGACTCGGGCCGGAAACCGGGCTCGAGGTCGCCGTGGCCTTGAAGCGCCCACGCGACCTGCTCTTCGCTCACGCCCGCCGCGGGCATCTCGAAGCCCTTGCGCAACGGGTGCCCGGCGAAGTCGTCGCGGAGCACGATGCGGCGCAGGTTGGGGTGGCGTGAGAAGACGACGCCGAACAGGTCGAAGACCTCGCGCTCGAGCGGAGCCGCGCCTGGCCACAGGTCGCAGATCGTGGGGACGCGCAGGTCGTCCTCGTCGAGCAGCACCGAGACGACCGCGGTGGTGTGGTCTTCTCGGCGGGTGACGGCGTAGACCATCTTCACGCCCGCGGGCGCAGGGGCGGCCGGTGTGGCGCTCTCGTCGGGCTCGGCGCCCTCGCGTGCAGGCGCGGCGGGTACCGCAGACGCGACGGGCTTCTCGGCGGGGCGCTCGGCCGCGGTGAGCAGCGCGAGGTGCGTGAAGCCGCGCTCGTGCTTGAGCGCCGCGAGCACCTCGTGGAGCCGGGCGGGTGTCGTCATCGCGTGCGGAAGGCCGCCGGCTCCCAGCGTCCCGACGTCCGAGACGCCGGGCAGGCTCTCGAACACCGCGGGCATGGTAGCTGCCGCGGGCGCCGTCATACGGCCGCCTTGCCGGCGCGCCGCAAAGCGGTGGCCTGCTCGGCGGCGGTGGGGATACCGGCCGAGTTGCGCTCCATGAGCATGAGCAGCGCGTTCATGAGCGCCTCGGGGCGAGGCGGGCAGCCCGGGATGTAGACGTCCACCGGCAGGATCTGGTCGACGCCCTGCACCACGTTGTAGCCGTCGGCGAAGGGACCGCCGCTCACCGCGCACGAGCCCATCGCGATGACCTGCTTGGGCGAAGCCATCTGGTCGTAGAGCAGCCGGACGCGGGGGACCATCTTGAGGTTGATGGTGCCCGAGACGATCATGCAGTCCGCCTGGCGCGGGGAGTTGCGGAAGAAGATGCCGAAGCGCTCGGTGTCGTAGCGGGCGCTTCCGACCGTCATCATCTCGATGGCGCAGCACGCGGTGCCGAAGGTGAGCGGCCACATCGAGTGCCCTCGGGCCCAGTTCATGAGGAACTGCAGCGGCGCGATGAGTACCTTGGTCTCCTCGTCGACGAAGACCTCGTCTACTGCCACTTCAGCACCCCCTTGCGCCACGCGTAGGCGAGCCCGAGTACGAGAATGGCCACGAACACGGCCATCTCGGCGAAGCCGTAGACGCCGAGCTTCTTGACGATGACGGCCCAGGGGTAGAGGAAGACGGTCTCGACGTCGAAGACGACGAAGATGATCGCGAAGACGTAGTAGGCGACCCGGAAGCGCACCCAAGGCTCCCCGACCGGGAGTTCGCCGCACTCGTAGGGGCTCGCCTTGGCCTCGCTCGGCGAATGCGGAGCGAGCAGGCGCGGCAGGGAAACGAGGAGATACGCAAGCACGGCGCCCACGAGCAGAAAGCCCGTGAACACCCAAGCCGCGACTGCCATGCCCTACCCCCGTCCCCAGGCTCGCTTGGTCGTCTTGTGGGGGTAGTACGACTCGGTACTGTGAAATCCTGCCGAATCCCTATTCACGTTCACCAAGGATTCGGCGCAGTCCACCCAATCAGCCGAGGATCCGAAGCGTCTCCAACGCCACGTCGGGCGACGCAGGGAGCGCGCGAACGCCCGGTTCATCGGAGTCCGCGCGCATACCACGGCGAAGGTGGTCGGGCGGGTTGTGGACGCCTGCACGTTGCCCGGGTTCGACGGGCCCGTCCCGCGCATGCGCGGGACGGCCGTCAGAGTGAAAGCGCTTTCGCGCTGAAGAATCGTGGAGCCGACGAGGGGATTCGAACCCATGACCCCCGCATTACGAGTGCGGTGCTCTGGCCAGCTGAGCTACGTCGGCCTATCCGATTGTCACGCGCTCGGGGCGTCTCCGCCTCCGGTCGCGCCGCCGCCCGATCCCGGACGGCGCCTGCGGCGCCTGCGGCCCGGCTTCGCCGAGCCCGCCTCGCCACTTGCCGCCCCGCCGCCTTGCGGCTTGGGGGCCGGCTTGGGAGCGGCAGTGCTCCCGTCGGCGGGAGCGACCGCGTCGCCGCCCTTGCCGCCGCCACGCCTGCGGCGCTTGCGGCCACCGCCGCCTTCGGCCTTGGGCGCAGGCGATGCCTGCTCGGCCTTGGGGGCCTGCGGCGCCTCCGCACGCTCGCGGGGCTTACGCCGCTCGCGGCGCTCGCGTGGCTTCTCCACGACGGGCGCCTCGGCCGCCTCGGCCTCCCGGTCGAGCGCCGCGAATGCGAGCGCCAGCCCGGTACCGCTTGCGGCCTCGAGCACCTCTCGGCTGATCGTGCACGGACAGCCGGTGCCCTTGCCGCACTCCATGTCGGCGAGCGCCACGGTCGCGCGCTTGCCGTCCTCGAAACGCATGCCCACCGTCTCGTGCGGGGTGTTCAGTTCGGCGACCTTCGCCAGACCGAGCGGCGTCTCGATGATCGCGCCACGCTTGGGTGCACGGGACTTGTAGTCCTTGTACGCCTCGTATTCATAGCGCAAACAGCACATGAGTCTGCCGCAGAGTCCCGAGATTTTCAAGGGGTTGAGTGGCAGGTCTTGTTCCTTGGCCATGCGGATGGAGACGGGCTGGAACTCGCCGCCGAAGCGAACGCAGCACAGCTGCTCGCCGCAGTGGCCGAGACCGCCGACCATGCGGGCCTCGTCGCGCACTCCCACCTGGCGCATGTCGATGCGCGCGTGGAAGCGGCTCGCGAGCTCCTTGACCAGGTCGCGGAAGTCGACGCGCTCCTCGGCGACGAAGTAGAAGACCACCTTGTCGCCGCTGAAGAGGTACTCGACGTCGACCGGCTTCATGTCGAGCTTGTGCTCCTCGACCAGCTCGCGGAAGACCGGCATGGCCTCGCGCTCGCGCTCGGCAAGCTCGTCGATGCGCGCCAGGTCTTCCTCGGTGGCGACGCGGTCGATCGGCTTGAGCGGCGCCGAGAGCTCGGAGGGCTCCACCTCGCGGACGGCCTTGACGACCGTGCCGACCTCGGTGCCGCGTTCGGTCTCGACAATGACGGTGTCGCCCTCCGCCGGCTCTGTGCCGACCGGGTCGAACGACAGCGTCTTGGGGGCGAATCTGAGTTTGACTCCCACTACCGTGGGCATCGCAACACCTCTCGAATATCGAACAGCATGGCCTCGACGGCCAGCTGGGGGGTCACATTATACGAGATACGCCTGCGGGCGACGTTGACCGCGTCAAGCGCGCTCGTTGCAGCCGCGGGCGAGATGACGGCCGCGACGGGTCGCATCGCCTCGATGGCGTCGGAATTCACGACGAGTTCCGATGCTCCTTGGGACATCACCAAGCAATCTCTTAGCCAGCTCTCCGCGACGTTGAGCACTTCGGCGACGCCCTCGCGCTCGCGCGCCGTCAGTTCTCGCTTGTGACGCTCCTCGAGCGCCTTGCCTCCGGCGCTGCCCAGGAAGTCGGCCTGCTGTCTCGCCTCGTCGGCCTGGGCGACCTTCACGTCCTCGAGCGGGGCCTTGACCGCGGCGAACAGGTCACGGGCGGCGTCGAGCACCTCGAGGTCGTCGCTGCACGGCAGGTCGCGCAGGGTGCGCAGGATCATCGCGCGGGCTTCTCGGCGGGGAGGACTCGCGAGGAAGTCGCGGGCGCGGGCGACCACTCCCCCGGCCGCGGCGAGGGCGGCCGCGGCCTCGGCGGGATCGGCGCCCGTCTCGGCGACGAGGATCGCGGCGGCGTCGGAGGGCGGGATGCGACGGAAGCGCACGACCTGGCAGCGCGAGGCGATCGTGGGCAGCACCGCGTCGAAGCTGTGGGCCATGAGGACGATGACGACGTCGTCGGGCGGCTCCTCGAGCGTCTTGAGGAACGCGTTGGCCGACGCGTCGTTGAAGAGGTCGGCGTCGGAGACCACGTAGATCTTGTAGGCCCCGTCGACCGGCGCGAGCGAGACGTCGTGGATGATCTCGGCGACCTGCTCTTTTAGGAAGCCCGCTGCGCCCTGCGGCCGGATGTAGTGGACGTCGGGGTGCCCGCCGCGGCGGATCCGGTAGCACTCTCCGCAGGCACCGCAGCCGTCGTCGGCGCACAGGAGCGCGCACGCGAGCGCCTTGGCGGCGGTCCCCTTGCCCGAGCCCGGCGGGCCCACGAACAGGTAGGCGTGGCTCACCCGGTCGCTCGTCACCGCGGTGCGGAGGAACGTGGCGACGCGCTCCTGGCCGACGATGTCGTCCCAGACGCAGTGCGTCACGACTGCACCGCTTCGCCGAGAACCGCGGCGACGGACGGCACGCCCGCAAGCGCGACCCGCACCCGCTCGGCGACGGTCTCGACGTCGCCCGACGCGTCGATCACGCGGAGGCGCTCGGGCTCGGAAGCCGCGATCGCGAGGAAGCCGTCGCGCACCGCGCGATGGAACGAGAGGTCCTCGGACTCGAGGCGGTCCGCGCCGGTAGCGGTGGCGCGGCGCAGCCCCTCGGCCGGGTCGATGTCGAACAGCAGGGTCACGTCGGGGGTGCACCCCGCGGTGGCGATCTCGTTGAGCGCGCGGACGTGATCGAGCGAGAGCCCGCGCGCGTAGCCCTGGTACGCGGTGGTCGAGTCGTAGAAGCGATCGAGCAGCACGACCTCGCCCGCGGCGAGCGCCGGCTCGATGACCTCGGCGACGAGCTGGGCACGACTGGCCTCGTAGAGCAGCAGCTCGGCCGTGGCGTCGAGTCCGGCGTGGCCGGGGTCGAGCAGGATCTCGCGTACCGCTTCGCCGGCGCGCGTGCCGCCGGGCTCGCGCAGCGCGCGCACGCGGACACCGGCCCGCTCGAGGCGCGCGGCGAGGACCGCGAGCTGCGTCGACTTGCCGCTCCCCTCCCCGCCCTCGAAGGTGACGAGCACGCCCGGATGAGTCGCGTCGTGGGCGCTCATCGCGCCTCGCCCCCGCCCGTGTCGGCGGTGTCGGATGCGACACGCTCGCGCCACTCGGCGGGAGCCGTCGCGTACAGGTCGTCGCCGTGCGTGTCGACACCGACGAACGCCGGGAAGCCCTCGAGCTCCATGCGCACGAGCGCCTCGGTGCCGAGGTCCTCCCACGCGACCGGTTCGACCGACGCCACGTGCAGCGCGAGCAGCGCCGCGGCGCCGCCCACGGCGGCGAAGTAGACGCTGCCGGTCTCGGCGAAGGCGCGCCGGACCTCCTCGGAACGCGAGCCCTTGCCGATGGTCGCCGCGATTCCCGCGCGCAGCAGGGCCGGCGTCGCGGCGTCCATGCGCTTGGCGGTCGTGGGGCCGACCGCGCCGACCGGCCGCCCGGCAGCGGGCGGCGTGGGGCCGGCGTAGAAGAGCGTCTGGCCCTCGAGCTCGTGCGGGAGCCGGCCCTCGTTCGCGAGCGCGCCCAGCAGGCGGGCGTGGCCGGCGTCGCGCGAGGTGTAGACGGGCCCGTACAGGCGCACCTCGTCACCGGCACGCAGCGAAGCGAGCGCCTCTCGGGAGGCGGGCAGGTCGACTCTGATGGGTTCACTCATCGACGCACTCCCCCTCCTCGCCCGCTTCGACATCCTCGCACGCCCTCCACCGCAGGGTGACGAACGCGTACACCGCGGCGGCGATCACGATCATCGAGGCGATCTGCAGCGTGAGCCTCGAACCGGTCATCTCGACCGAGGAGGGCGCCAGGTGGTTCTCGACGATGAAGCCCTGGATGTAGCGGCCGATGATGTCGGCGAGCGGCGCCATCACGATCATCGAGAGCAGGAGCGAGACGCGGATCACCGACTCGAGCGCGGTGAAGACGCGACCGCGCAGCTCGTCGGCGGTCGTGCGGACGACGTAGCTGTTGCCGGCGACGGTGACGGTGGCGATGCACGCGCCCGCGACGATCGCGAACAGGCTCGCGATCCAGTAGGTGTCGACGCTCGCAAAACCGAAGAGCGCGAGCCCGAACGCGCCGACACTGCCCGCGAACAGCAGCTGCAGCCTCACCCGGTGCTCGAGCTTGGGGACGAACAGCGCGCCGCTGACCATGCCGAGGGCCATGAAGACGAGCATGAACGTCGTCGGCGTCGCCGTGAGCTGCTGGAGCTGCGTGAACTGGTCGGCGAAGGGCAGCTGGCCGGTCAGGTTCTCCTGCACGTACGTCGTGCCGACCGGGATGATCGCTCCGCCGCCCAGGATGGCGAGACCGATCGTGACGAGCAGGCCGCGAAGCTCGCGGTGCGCCGCGAGGAAGGTGAACGACTCCACGACGTCCTTGCCGATGAGTGAGAGTTCGAGCCCGTTCTCACGCAGCGGCGGTCGCGCCTCGATGCGGATGCTCCAGATCATCATCGCCGAGAACAGGAACGTGAACGTGTCGAGGATGACGCCGGCGCGCGGGCCGAGCAGTGCGGGCGCCGCGATACCCACGAGCTGGTGGACGATGGGAAGGTTCGCGCTGAGCACGGAGCGCACGATCGCCTCGAAGCCGGCGAGGATACCGGCGGCGGCGGTCAGCCCGATGAGCATGCTCGCCTGCTGCGTGGTGTAGGCGAGCCCGTTCGCCGCCGTGATGTCTTCGTCGTCGACGAGGTACGGGATGAGCGCATTGCGCGCGGGCCAGAAGAAGAGCGACGCGGTCTCCATGAGCAGGACGACCAGGTAGATGACCCAGAGCGAGTTCGTCACGACGAGCACGAGCGCGAGCACTGCGCGCACGAGATCGGCGGCGATCATGACCTTGCGGCGGTCGAACCGGTCGACGAGAACGCCCGTGAACGAGCTGAGGACGAGCGCCGGGATGATCTTGGCGATGAGGATGCCCGCGACGGCGAACGACGAGCCCCCGGAGAGCTTGGTCACGAGGGGCATCAGGAAGCCGATGACGAGCCAGTCGCCGATGCCGCTCACGAACTGGGCGTACCACAGTCGGCGGAACTTCTGGTTCCTCAGGATGCGGCGGTACGCCCCGGTCGATGCCGGCGTCGCCTCCTCGATGACCCCCTGCAGCTCGTTGTCCGGGCGGATCAGCTCGCTCACGCGCCCACCTCGACGCTGACCGAGCGGATCGCCGAGCATCCCATGTTGACCGCCACCGGCATCGCGGCGATGTGGCACGGCGCGGTCAGCACGTGCACCGCGAGTGCCGTGGTGTCCCCGCCCAGCCCCGCCGGCCCGATCCCGGTCGCATTGACGGCCGAGAGAAGCTCGGCCTCGAGTGCGGCCAGCCGCGGGTCGGCCGCGGGAGAGCCGATCGGCCGGAGCAGGGCCCGCTTGGCGAGACCTGCGACCTTGTCGAAGGTCGAGCCGACGCCCACGCCGATCAGCAGTGGTGGGCACGCGCCGGTCGCGCGCGCCTCGACGGCTTCGAGTACCGCCTGCCTGACGCCGGCCTCGTGCGCGCCGGGGGTGAGCATGACGACGCGGCTCGCGTTGTCGCTGCCGCCGCCCTTGAGCATGACGTGCACGGTCGCACCGGCGCCCGGACGGGCCGCGTGCGCGACCTCGACGAACGCGGGCGTGTTGTCCCCGGTGTTGGCGCGGTCGAGCAGCGCGTCGCGCACGACACTCATGCGCAGCTTCGCTTCGCGATACGCCTCTGCGACCGCCGCGTCGACCTCGGCCTGCACGTCGCCGGTGAGGCACTCCTCGGCGCCGAGCTCGATCCGGACCCACACGGTGCCGGTGTCCTGGCACAGCGGGACGCGATCGCGAGCGGCGATCGAAGCGTTCTCGAGCAGCTGCTGGAGGACAGCCCGACCGCGTGGCGAGCGCTCGGCGGCGGCGGCGATCCTCAGCGCGTCGAGCGCGTCGGGTCTCAGCGAGTCCGCTGCCTGCGGGATGGCGTCGCGTACGGCCGTGGCGATCTGCTCGGCGGTGAGCACGCTACCCCCGGAGCCCGAGCGAATCGACCGCTTCTGCGATCGTCTCGGCCGAGTTCTGGAGGGCCCTGAGCTCGGCCTCGTCGAGCGGGAGCTCGTCGATGCCCACGACGCCGTGGCGGCCCAGGCGCGCCGGCACGCTCATGTAGACGTCGGAGATGCCGTACTCGCCGTCGAGGTACGCGCACGTCGGCAGGGCCTCGCCCGTGTCGCCGAGCACCGCGCGGACCATCGAGACGACGCTCGCGGCCGGCGCGTAGAACGCCGAGCCGGTCTTGAGCAGCGCCACGACCTCGGCGCCGCCGAACACGGTGCGCTCGACGAGTTCCGCGACCTCCGAAGCCGGAAGCAGATCGGTGAGCGAGCGACCGGCGACCGTCGAGAAGCGCGGCATCGGCACCATGGCGTCGCCATGAGCGCCCATCGCGAGCGCATCGATGTCGGTGATGGCCGCACCGGTCTTCTGAGCGATGGCGTAGGCGAAGCGTGCCGAGTCGAGCACGCCGCCCATGCCGAAGACGCGGTTGGTCGGGAAGCCCGCGACCGTCCACGCGAGGTAGGTCATGACGTCGAGCGGGTTGGTCACGCAGATGACGACCGCATGCGGCGAGGCGGCGGCGACCTGAGCGATGACGCTCTCGACGATCGCTCGGTTGGCCGCGAGCAGGTCGTCGCGGGTCATGCCGGGCTTGCGCGGGAGGCCGGCGGTCACGACCACGACGTCGCTGTTCGCGGTATCGGCGTAGTCGTTGGTGCCGACGACGCTCGGCCCGAACCGCTCGACCGAGCGCATGTGCATCATGTCGAGCGCCTTGCCCTGCGGCAGGCCCTCTGCGACGTCGATCATGACGACGTCGGCGATCTGGTGCAGCAGCAGCAGCTGAGCCGCGGTCGCGCCGACCTGACCGGCGCCGACCACGGTCACCTTCGGATAGCCCATGGGTCCCCTCTTCCGAACGGGAAGCGCAGCCGACGACGGGTGTGGGCATGCGCGAAGAAGACGTGCCGATGTCACGCAGATTCTAGCATGCGAGGCGGCTACGGCCGGGCAGGCCGGGAGCGGCGCAGAGCGGGTGGCCGCAGCGCTCGAGGACGCGGCCTCAGGACAGGTCGGCGGGATAGTCCCCCGGCGGCTTCGCCTTGCGACCCTGGTGGTGCGCGACGCGCTGGGCGAGAATCGGCGCGATCTGCGGGATCGGCTCGCGCGGTTCCGGCTGCGGCACGGGAAGCTCGATGTCGGCGACCAGCACGTCCGCATCGCCGATGGCCTCGGCCACCACCTCGCCCAGCAGCACGATCGCGCTCCCGCCGTGCCCCGGCTTGCCCGGCTCGGCGCCCGAGCACTCCGCGACGATGACCAGGCCGGCGAGCGAGTCCGAGAGCCCGATCGCGAGCTCGAGGACCGCCTCGGCCTGCAGGTCGTTCTCGCTCGCGGGCGCGAGCAGCGCCGCCGAGGGGAACGCCGAGCAGGCGTCCTGCAGGGCCTCGAGGTCGAAGCACCTATCGCCCGAGAACACCGCGACGCTTCCGAATCCCTCAAGGTCGGCACTCACCGGGACCGACACGATGCCGTCGGGGCCCGCGGCAGCGCTCGAGGACGGAAGGAGGCAGTACGCCGGCACGTCGGCGAGCATCGAATCGAGCAACGAGACCAGGGCGGGACTCGCCGCGATCGCGCTCAACTCGGGAACGACGACGAGATCGGCCCCGCGAGATGCCGCCTCGGCCGCGGCCGCGGCGATCGAGCGGACGTCCTGCTCGGCGGTCTCGCAGAGTCGGTGCTGGATCACGGCGAGTCTCATGGTCGCTCCCGCGTCGGAGGGGCGTGCTCAGTACATGCCCACCCGACCGCGGCAGCAACCGCGGCGCGAGCTAGCCCGTCGAGGGCTTCGCCCCGCCGCGACGGGCGCCACTTCGTCCGCGCGCCGGCTTCTTCTTCTCGGCCTCGGCCTTGGCCGGGCAGGCGGGATCGACGCAGATGCGCCACGGCCCGCGCCCGGTGTTCACCACGACCATCGGCGCGCCACACGCCTCGCACACCTCGCCCGTCGCCGTGAGCTCGCCGCGCTGCGGCAGCGGATAGCTGGTCTGGCACTCGTCGTAGTTGGTGCAGCGCACGAAACGCTTGAGCGTGCGCGGCGAGCGTCGAACGGTCAGGTCGCCGTGCTTGCCTGCCGCCTTGCACGCCGCACACTCGCCGATGGTGATCTCGGGCTCGTGATTGGTCTCGCAGCCGGGATCGAGACAGACGACCCGCGGCTTGCTGCGGAACTGGATGACCTTCACCTGCGGCGTGCCGCACACCGGGCAGGCCTCGTCGACCGCCTCGATCTTGCCCTGAGGCAGCGGGTAGGTGACGTCGCAGTCGGGCCATCCCGAGCAGCCCACGAACTGGCCACGCGTCTTGACCGACTGCTTGATGAGCAGATCGTGGCCCGACTTGGGGCAGACACCGACCTTCGCGTCGTCGGCGCTCGCGTCCTTGAGCATGAGCCCGACGTCGCCGGCCTTGGGGATGAGCTCGTCCATGACCTTGGCGAGCAGCTCGCGCGAGTGGCCGACGACCTCGACGCGCTGCTGGCGGCCATTCGCGATGTCGTCCATCTCGGCTTCGAGCTCCGAGGTCATGTCGGGCGTGGTGATGCGCGGTGCGAAGCTCGAGAGCGCCTCGATCACGGCGCGGCCCAGGCACGTGGGCTCGAGCGGCTCGTTCGCGACGTAGCGGACCTCGAGCAGGCGCTCGATGATCGCGTGGCGGGTGGCCTTGGTGCCCAGGCCCCGCTTCTCCATCTCCTGGATGAGCTTGCCCTGGCTGTAGCGAGCCGGCGGCTCGGTCTGCTTCTGTGTGAGCTCGGCGCCCAGAAAGTCGACGGTGTCGCCCTCGTGCAGCGCGGGCAGCTGCTCGTCCTTCTTCAGGCCGTATGGGTAGATCGCGCGGAAGCCCGGCTTCACGAGCACGTCGCCCTTGGCGACGAACGGCTCGCCCGCGACGTCGATGGTGACCTTGGTGCCCTCGATGATCGCGGAGTTCGACAGCGTAGCGAGGAAGCGGCGCGCCACGAGGTTGTAGAGCTTCCACTCCTCCGGCTTCATCTTGTCCGGGTCGCCGACGCCCGTCGGGTGGATCGGCGGATGGTCGGTCGTCTCCTTGGCTCCGCGCGTGGGATGGAGCGCACCGTCGCCGAGGATGCCGTGCACGTGCTCGCGGTACGTGGGGACCTCGGCGAGCGAGTTCAGAATCGCGCGCAGGTCGAGCGAGCTGGGGTAGACCGTGTTGTCGACGCGCGGGTAGCTGATCAGGCCGTCCATGTAGAGCGACTCGGCGATGCGCATGGTGCGCGCCGGGGTGATGCCCTCGGCGGCGGCCGCCGCCTGCAGCGCCGTCGTGTTGAACGGGGTCGGCGGCGCGACCTTGCGCTGCTTCTTCTCGGCCGAGGCGACCTTGCCCGACGTGGCCTCGGCGATCGCGGCCATGACGCGCTTCGCCTCGTCCTCGCTCTTGAAGCGGTCGGTGGCGTGCCCCGCCGAGAAGTCGTCGGCGCCTGACTTGAAGGCGCCCTTCACGGTCCAGTAGATCTCCGGCACGAACGCCTCGCGCTCGCGCTCGCGCTCGACGATCAGCGCGAGCGTCGGCGTCTGCACGCGGCCGGCCGGCTTCACGTTGCCGTAACCCGCGAACTTGGCCATCGTCAGGTAACGGGTGAGCACGGCACCCCACACCAGGTCGATGTCCTGGCGCGATTCACCTGCCTGCGCGAGACAGTCGTCGACCTCGACGAGTTCGGCGAACGCGCGCTCGACCTCGTCACGCGTGATCGCCGAGAACCGCGCGCGCTTGATCGGCGCCTTGGCGTTGACCTCGCGAGCGAGCGCCGCGGCATCGCTGCCGATCAGCTCTCCCTCGCGGTCGAAGTCGGTCGCGATCACGATCTCGTCCGCCTTCTTGGCGGCGTTCTTGAGCGCGCGGATGAGCTCCTTCTCGGCGGGCGTCTTGCCGATGGGCGCCCAGACCAGGTACGGGAGCGACGCGAGCTTCCACGTCTTAAGGTCCACGCCGTCCAGGGTGAACGGCTTCTTCTTCTTCCACGGCCCCTCGGCGAACCCGGTGACCGGCGTGGGGAGCGTCTCCGGGATCTTCACCGGCGTCGCACGGTCCTCCTCGTCCCAGACGGCCTCCCAGGCGCCGTCCTTGTAGACGATCTGCAGCGGGAAGTCGACGCCGAGGATGTGGCCCTTCAGACCGATGCTCACCCAGTCCTCGCCGTCGCGGCGGAACTCGTAGATGGGCGTGTTGTAGATCTTGCCGGTCTTGGGCTTTCCGACGGCAAGTATCTCCGCGAGCTTCTTCGCGGCGATGTTCTTCTCGGTGACGATGAGCTTCAAGGGCCAAGCCTCCACGGATGGGCGTTTTGCAGCCGAGTATACACAGGTGCGTCAACCCTATAGAGAACGCGAGAGGCTGAACGAGAACTGAACGGGAGCTGACCCCGCGCTGCGATCAGAGGTCGGCGACCGCCTCCACGGCGACGACGGCCCCGCCGAGCGCGGCCGTGCGATCGCTCATGGGAGTGACGCTGAGCAGTGCTTGGAGCTTGTGCCCGTCGCGCCACTCGTAGACGTAGCGCGTCCCGAGAGCCGGCGGTCGCGTGACGATCTCGGCGAGAGAGGTCGTGGTGCCCTGCACCGTGCGCATGGCGCTCGGCGCGGCGACGAGGCGGCCGGTGCTCGGGTCCTCGGAGATGCGCAAGAGCTGACGGGCGGGCTCGTTGGCGAAGACCACCTGCCCTCCGGGCGCCACGATCATGATGCCGACGGGCGACGTCTCGAGCACGCTGACGAGCAGCTCGTTCTGGTTCTCAAGGAGCCGGGCCGACCGCGCTCGCTCGGCGTCGCGCTCCTGCGTCATGTCGCCGAAGGCGGCGAGAAGCAGCAGCGGCACGAAGAGGATCTCGGCGTAGTCCTCGTAGGGGTCGAGCCGGTCGGTGACGCCCGCGTACTGCAGCGTATCCGAGACTCCCGTCATGCAGTACATCGACATCGCGAGCGCGAGCGCGACCATGGGCAGGCGCATTCTGCCCGAGCTGCGAGCGGGCACCCGACGAACCGCAAGGATCGCCGCGACGCCGAACCCCACGGCGCACACCACGCCCAACACGCCGATCAGCTGGTCCATCACGAGTCACCACCCTCGCGGTCCTCAGGGCGAACCATGGTGGCGATGCCGAACGCGAACAGTACCCCGGCGACGGCGATGAACGCGTGCTGAAGCAGGTTCATGAGCCCGGGGAGGACCAGCGACTCGATGACGCTCGCGAGAAGCGAGCAGATGACGCACGCGTAGGCGACGCCCATGAGCGCGCTACGGTCGGACCGCTTCGCGTAGACGCGGTACAGCGCGGGCGTGCCGATCGCGATGATGAGCAGCGCCACGACCTCGCTGGGCTGGATCCCCGACACGCCCGCCTCCCCCAAGGCCGGAGTGATGATGCGCCCGATTATCGGTTCCGAGGCCGAAACGCGCAATCACCGGCCGGAGCGGGGCGGCGTCAGCGCCTAGAGCCCGATCTCGCCCGCGCGTGCCTGCATCGCTGCGAGCGCGACCGCGAGGAACTCGTCGCGCTCCAGCCCGAGGTTGGCGCAGTCCGCCATCTGGTCGCGCGACGCGCCGCGAGCGAAAGACGCTTCCTTCCACCGCTTCTTCAGGCTCTTGAGCTGGACGCCGGCTATGTCCTTCTCGGGCCGCACGAGCACCGCCGCCACGATGAAGCCCGTGGTCGGGTCCGCGCACCACAGCGCGTGGTCCATGGGCGTTTCGCGCGGCGCCTTGTCGGCATGAGCGAGGATCGCGTGCAGCATCTCCTCATCGACCATCCCGCCGAGAAGCTCGGCCGTGACCAGGCCGTGGTGCTCGGGGTCGTCCGCGGTCTCCGCGTAGTCGAGGTCGTGGAGCAGGCCCGCCAGCGCCCAGCGCTCGGTATCGTCGGCCGAGAGCCCGAGCCGCTCGGCGAGCGCGGCCATGATGATCTCGGTGGCGACGCAGTGGTTGACCAGGTTTCGCTGCGGGATGCGCTCTTCGACGAGCGCGAGGGCCTCGTCGCGCGAGATCACGCCGCACCGCCCTCGGCAGCAGCCTTCTTCGCGTCGATGCGCTCGGCGAGCCAGCTCGCCCACTCGTCGACGCCCTCGCCCTTGGTCGCGGCGACGCGGAAGATCGGAGAGGTGGGGTTGAGCGAGCGGACCACGCTCGTGAACTCCTCCTCGTCGAAGTCGAAGACCGGCATGGTGTCGACCTTGTTGAGGATGACCGCCTCGCTGATCTGAAAGATGCCCGGGTACTTGTAGGGCTTGTCGTGGCCTTCGGGCACCGAGAGGATCATGACCTTGGCGTCCTCGCCCAGGTTGAAGTCGGTCGGACACACGAGGTTGCCGACGTTCTCGATGATGATGAGGTCGAGGTCGGCGAGGTCGAGCGCGTCGATCGCGCGCTTGATCATGTCGCTCTCGAGGTGGCACGCGCCGCCGGTGTTGATCTGGACGGCGGGGATGCCGTGGGCCTTGACCTTCTCGGCGTCGACCTTGCTCGCGATGTCACCCTCGATGACCGCGATCGAGTAGCGGTCGCGCAGCGCCGCGATCGTGGCGAGGATCGTCGAGGTCTTTCCGGCCCCCGGCGAGGCCATGAGATCGAGCACGAACACGCCGTTCTCGTCGAAACGGTCCTTGTTGTCGGCCGCGAGGCGCTCGTTGCGGTCGAGGATGGGCTTGCTCAGGTCGATCTCCACGTGGCTGCTCCTCGTGTCGTGCTCGGCCGGATCAGGCGGGCTACTCGGGGGCACCGTCAGCGGGCTGCTCGCCGGAGGTCGTCGCTCCGGCATCGTCCGTCTCGATGCTGTCGATCCTCAGCTCGCGCCCCTGCAGCAGCTCGACGTTCATGCTGCCGCACTCGGGGCACAGCATGGTGAATCGATCGTGCTCGTACTCGACGCCGCAGTCCCGACAGCGCGATTTGGGCGGGAGCTCGGTGACGACGAGCCGCGCCCCCTCGGCCATGGTCCCGGGGGTGAGCGACTCGAACGCGAAGTCGAGCGCGAAGGTCTGGATCTCGGTCAGCTCGCCGATGGTGATGCGCACCTCGGTGATGCGCTCGGCGCCGGCGTCGGTCGCCGCCTCGAATGCGGCAGCAAGAATGCCCTGGGTGATGCCCATCTCGTGCACGGACGCCTAGCCCTCCTCGGCGGCGGCGAGCGCCTGCTGCCGGATCTTCTTGTTCAGCGTGACGCGAGCGAGCGCCAGCGTGCCCTCGTAGAGCAGCACGACCGCGATGAACAGCGAGCCCATGGTGACAGGGCTCCAGTCCGGCGTCGTGAGCGTCGCGAACGCGACCAGCACCACGTAGGAGTAGCGCCAGTTCTTGCGCAGCGAGGCGTACTTGAGCACGCCGATGTAGAGCAGGAAGAACAGCATGACCGGCAGCTCGAACATGATGCCGAACGCGAGCATGAGCAGGAACATGCCGCCGAGGAACTGCTGCGCCTGCGGGAGCACCGAGAGCGAGACGGTGAGGTTCTCCTTCGCGGTCTGCCCCGTGACCATCGCGTAGTACTTGAAGAGGTCGACGCCGCCGTTCGCCTGCGCCAAGAGCCACTCGAACGACGGCCGGAGCACGAAGTAGTGGCAGAAGAGATTGCCGGCGACGAACAGCGTGATGATCGAGATGAGCGCGGGCCAGAACCACTTGCGCTCCTCCGGCTTCAGCGCCGGCAGGAAGAACGCGAGCACCTGATAGAGCCAGATCGGGCTCGTGAGCACGACGGCGGCGTAGGTCGCGATCTTGAAGCGGAACGTGAACGCCTCGAACGGACCCAACAGGAAGATCGAGTTCTCCTTGAGGTACGGCGAGATCGGCGCGAAGAGCCACCCGATGATGGTGGGCGTGAATATGTACATCACCATGGCGCCCACGCCGATCGTGATGACGATGGCGATGATGCGGTGCCGCAACTCGGCCAGGTGGTCGAGGAAGGGCATCTTCTTGGGTCCGATGGGCATGGTCTGCGAGGAGCGCGGCGAGCGCTACTCCTCGTCCTCCTCTTCCTCATCCTCATCGGTGACCGCGTAGAGCTCGGAGGCGACCGTGGTGTCCTTGGCTGGCGCCGCTACCCGGTCCGCGTCATCGACGGTGAACATCTCGGCGGTGATCACGCTCTGCATGTCCTCTTGGGCACGCTTGAACATGGCGACCGCCTTGCCGATGGTCTTGCCCATCTCAGGCAGTTTCTCCGGGCCGAGCAAGATGAGACCCGCCACTGCAACGATGAGCAGGTCGAAACCACTGATTCCGAACACAACCCTACCCTTTCGCGGTGTCTTGGGACGCTCGCACGCAACCGCCGTGCCGCCTCGACGGTGCCGGCCGTCGCGCGGTGGCTAGAACTGGCGAGCCTCCGCCGCGTCCGAGAAGATCGGGAAGACCTTGTCGAGACCGGTGATGCGGAAGATCTTGAGCACGTTCTCGCGCGTGCAGACGATGCGCACCACGCCGTCGCGTTCGCGGGCACGCCGAAGCGCGCTCACGAGTACCCCAAGACCTGAACTGTCGATAAACCCGACGCCTTCGAGGTCGACGATGATGTTCGTGCAGCCGCTCTCGATCAGAGAGACGAGCTCTTCCTTGAGACGCGGCGCGGTGTATACGTCGACTTCGCCCTCGAGGACGACCGAGCAGACGCTACCTTCCTGCTCCGATCGGATGTTGAGTTCCATATCTGGCGGCGCTCCTCGCCGAGAAGGGACGATGCACGGATTGTAACCCTGTTTGGCGACCCGCTCCAAGAGCCGCCCGTCTGGGTAACAATCACTTGAGCTGCGGTCTTCGAAAGGACACTGATGGCGCTCACTATGGATCTCGAGCAGGAACCTGCGTATTGGCTCCTCACGCTGGCGGGCGACTTGGACTACGGCGAGTGTGCCGCGTTCCGCATGAGCATCGACCGGATCCTCAAGTCTTCCCCGTCCGCAACCATCGTGGACCTCTCCGGACTCGAGTACCTGGACAGCTCCGGTCTCGGTCTGCTTCTGGCGCTTTCGAAGGAGTACGGCGCCGAGGGAGGCAAGCTGGTACTGGTCACGAACGACACGGTCGACAACATCCTGTCGCTCACGCGTCTCAACGGCATCTTCTCCACCGCGTCGAGCATGGAGGAGGCCACGCAGCTCGTCGGCGCCGAGGCCGTCTAGCGCGATGCAGCGCACACGGCGTCGGGATCTCGAGGCCGTCTCCCACCAAGAACGAGAACGGGCGCCCGAGGGCGCCCGTTCGTGCGTTGCGGTGCCGTCAGCGGACTACGGCTGGCTGCCGGAGTTCTGCTGCGCGCCCTGCAGTGTCTTGATCTGTTCCTTCACGAACGCGGCGTTCTGTCCGTTGGGGTCGAGTTCCAGGTTCTTCTGGAACGCGACGATCGACTTGCCTGCGTCGCCGGTGCTCGCATAGAAGATGCCGAGGTTGAGGTAGGCCTGCGCGAACTTCGGGTCGGCCTTGGTCACGCTCTCGGCCGCGGCGATCGCCGCGGTGGTGTCGCCGCTGTAGAACGCGGTGATCGCGTAGTCGACGGTGACCGCCGACTCGCCCGACTTGACCTGCAGCGCCCTGGCGTAGGTGTCGCGAGCCTGCGCCCAGAGCGGAGCGGCCGCGGTGAGCGCAGCCGTCGTCGCCTGACTGCCGTTCTGCGACGGCGACGACAGCGTCTGGGCCCAGTCGAAGTACGCGTTGCCCAGGTTCACGAGTGCCGTGTAGCTCGTCGGCTGGCTCTCGACGAGTGCCGTCAGCGCGTCCACGCCCGGCTTGTACTGGCTGTTGATCTGCTCGACCGAACCGGTCGCCGTGGGCTGCGTCGTGGACGGCTGCGACGTGGTCAGCAGCGTCTGGCAGCTACCGAGCGACGCATAGCCGATCGAGCTCACGAACGCCAGGATCAGGATGATGATGCCTGTCTTCATCCACGGCGACGTCTTGGACTTGTTGATCGCCACGCGTGCCTCCTACCGTCTCAGGACAGTCATGAAGCGGGCCCGGTGCCGGCCGATTGGCCGAGCGCCAGGCCCGCTGCTGGTTCGTTGTCGCAGCTACTTGCCGGTGCTCGTCGGAGCGGTCGAGCCGCCGCCCGAGATGTCGGGGTGGCCGGCGGGAAGCTGGCCGCTCTGCAGCTGCTCGGGCGAGAGCTGCGGTGCCTGGCTGCCACCCGCGGCGGCTCCCTGAGTGGTCGGGGTCGAGACGACGGCCGAGGGCGCCATGCTCTTGCCCACGAACAGGCCGATGACGACGCCGACGAGCAGGCCGATCACGGCGACCAGGATGGTCACGGTCATCGAAACGCTCTGGGTCGAGAACGACGAGGAGCCGGAGCCCGAAGAGCCCGATTCCTTGGCCGGCGCGTTGCCGCCCTTCTTGGCCGAAGCCTTGGGGGCCGACTTGCTCGGCTTCTCATCCTCGTCGAAGAAGAAGTCCTGGTCGCTCACGCGTGTTCCTCCTGTATACCGACTGCGGGCCCGATGCCCGCGCCCAGCTGGCCTGAACCCGCGTAGTATAGCACGCGTTTCGCGGGCCACATCGAGGTGGCTGCGAGCGGATTCGAACCCCGCCGAGCAACTCCCTCGCCAACGGCGAAAGGGCCCTGCATTCCTCGCAGACTCCCCACAATTCGCTCAGCCGCGGAGCTTCATCCGCATCTCCTCGGCGCGCCCGTAGATGCGCTCGTAGTCGAGCGAGCGCCACTCGCGGTTCTCGAACACGATCTCGCCGGCCACCATCGTCGCGAGGACGTTCTCCTGGTTGGCCGTGTGCACGAGCGTCGAGTACGGGTAGTGCGTGGGAATCTGGTGCGACTTGGAGATGTCGACGGCGATGATGTCGGCCTGCTTGCCCGGCTCGAGCGACCCGACCCGGTCGTCGACGCCCAGCGCCCGGGCAGCGTCCAGCGTCGCGAGCTTGACGAACTGGCGCGCGTTCATGAAGTTCGCCTCGCCGAGGACCGCGCGCTGCACGAGCAGCCCGACGCGCATCTCCTCGAACACGTCCATCGAGTTGACGGCCGCGGGAGAGTCCGTTCCCAGGCCCACGCGAATCCCGGCCTTGAGGAAGCGCTCGAGCTGCGCCGTCCCCATGCCCAGCTTCGCCTCGCAGCGCGGGCAGTACGCGATGGAGATGTCGTGCGAGGCAAGGATCTCGATATCTTCACCGTCCACCTGGGTGCAGTGCACCGCCATGATGTTCGGCACGTCGAAGAGTCCCCACTGCAGCACGTAGCGCACGGGGCTCACGCCGGTGGGCAACCACCCCGGCGCCTGTGAGTCGTAGGTATCCCGTACGTCGGTCGCGAGCATCGACGCGCCGTACTTCACGAACTGGTACTCCTCCACGCTCCCCGCGAGGTGGATCGAGACGGGCGCGCCGTCCTGCGCGTAGGCGGCGACGCGCCTGAACAGCTCGGGATGGCAGGAGTAGGGCGCGTGCGGCGCGATGCCGTAGACGATGCGGTCGGCGTCGCTCGTCGCGCGCCACGCCTCGATGTCCGCCGTCGCCCGGGCCATCACGTCGTCGACCCGGGCCTTCTCCATCGTCTTCACTTCGCGGTAGATGTGCGCGCGGAGCCCCGACGCCTGCGCGGCGTGACCCGAAGCCCCGGTCGCGGTGATGTCGGCGACGGTCGTGATCCCCGACCCCAGCGCCTCGAGCGCGCCGAGCAGCGCCGAATCGTCCCAGTCCTGGCTCGTGAACAGCCGCTCCTTCTGCAGGAGCTGCAGCTTCCACTGCGAGTACGGCAGGTCGTCGACCAGGCCCCGCATCGCCGAGTACTCGAGGTGCGTGTGGAGGTCGACGAAGCCGGGCATGAGGGCCGCCAGGCCGAAGTCCTTCACCGGCTCGTCGGGATGCAGCTCGCGCAGGTGCTCGTAGTCGCCGATCTCGACGATCTTGTCACCTCGGACGAGGACGGCGCCGTTCTCGATGTGGGGCGCGGCGACGGGTAGCACGTAGCGAGCGGTCAGCAGCATGGGTCGGCTCCTCGGGCAGCTCGGGAATCGCCACGATTCTACCGCACCGCAACGGGCGGGACCGCGCTACTTGACGGCGGTGTGAAGAGCGACGATGCCGCCGGTGAGGTTCTGCCACGAGATCGCCGAGAACCCCGCGGCGCGCAACTCGGCGGCGAGCTCCTCCTGGCGTGGGAACTGGCGGATCGAATCGTTGAGGTACACGAAGCCGGCGCGGTCGCCGGTGAGCACGCCCCCGATGGCCGGGATCGCCTGGCGCAGGTAGACGTGGTAGACCCCGCGCCACGGGCCGAACGGCGGGCGCGAGAACTCGAGGATCACGTACCGGCCCCCCGGCTTGAGTACGCGCAGCACCTCGGTGAAGTTGCGCTCGCGCTCGGGCAGGTTGCGCACGCCGAACGCGACGGTCACCACGTCGAAGCTCTCGTCGTCGAAGGGCAGGTCCTGGGCGTCGGCCACCGAGAACGACACGGGGGTGGATAGCTCGCGCCCGACCGCCTTCTTCTCTGCGACGGCGAGCATCTCGGGCACGAAGTCGGTCGCGACGACCTCGGCAGGGCGGCCCTGCTCGGCGAGGGCGAAGGCGACGTCCCCGGTGCCGGAGCAAAGGTCGAGGACACGCGACTCCGGCGTGAGCGCGCAGGCGCGCACCATCTTGCGGCGCCAGCTGCGGTCGATACCCATGCTCGCCATGGCGTTGAAGACGTCGTAGCGGTCCGCGATGGTCGAGAAGATGCCTTGGACCCGCTCGGCCGTGGGTCGGCCGGGCGCCGGCTGCGTCTCGGACATGGGTGCTAGGCCTCCGGGGTGTTGGGGACTACGGCGCTCGGGGTGTGCTGGTCCGAGGTCGCGGGCGACATCTCGCCGCGGCCCCGAGCGAACAGGTTAGCCGCATTCTCCCTCACGAACAAACCCGCACACGCCACGACGTGCTTGATCGTCGTGGAGCGCGGCCAGTTGAGCTCGCTCTTGTCGGCGACGGTCGACTGCGAGAGCCGGTCGAACTGGTCCTTCAGGCTCTTGAGCGCGGGGCCCTGCGCGGCGGCGGGTCCCTCGAGGATTGCGTCGATGCGGGCCATCGCCTTGCGGGCCTCGGCGATGCGGGCCTCGGTCTGGTCGGCGACACGCGGGTCGATCACGCCGATGTCGGCCTTCACGCGATTGATGCCGATGGCGGCGTCGTAGGTGGCCTCGACCATCTCGTCGGGGCTCATCGAGTCGCTCTCGTAGTTCATGATGTGCTTCCACGACGGCATGACCAGCCGCTGGCGGTGTTCCTCGAGCGTCTTCGCGCGCAGGGTGTAGCCGTGCGCTTCGGGGTTGTCGAACGCGATGGAGCCGGGATCGAGGAAGGGCGCCATGGGGCTCGTGAAGCACAGCAAGCGAGGGTCGTTGTTCACGCGACCGTAGAGGTGACGGACATACTCGGCAGTCTCGCGCACCGACGCCGCGGTCTGCGACGGGATGCCGGTCATGAAGTAGAGGTCGAACCGGCTGCACCCGTTCTTGAGCGCGGCGATGACGGTCTCCTCGACCTGCTCCATCGTGTAGTGCTTCTTGCCGAACGCAGCGCGGACGCCGTCGTCGTGGCTCTCGACCGAGATCTCGACCGAGTAGTCGTTGAGGTTGGCGTTGAGGAACTCGTAGAACTCCTCGTGCGGCGGCTTGAAGAACTCGAAGCCGATGGGGTTCTTCATGTCGATCTTCTTGAGGCCGCGCACGAACTCACCGGTGTAGGCCTTGCCCGCCTGCAGGAAGTCGTTGAGTACGAACATGGGGCCCGGTATGTACTTCTGGATGTGCGCGATGTCCCGCACGAGCAGCGCCGGGTCGCGGAAGGCGACCTTGTCGCGCCCGAAGTGCTCGCGGAACGCGGTCGCGGAACCACCGCACGTCACGCAGTCGTGGGTACACCCCCGACACGTGAGCGAGGCGCAGACCGGGTATTGCAGCCAGTCCTTGAACGGGACGGCGCCCATCATGTCGCGGTACCGGATGACCGACTTCATCGCGAACGAGTAGTCGAGCGAGATCGCGTTCATGTCCGACGGGACCCACGCCAGTTCGTTGACGACGACCGCGCCCGACGCGTCCTTCCAGGTCACGTTGGGGATGTCTGCGAACCCACCACCGTGCTTGAGCGCGCGAACGAGCCTCGTCATCGGCTCCTCGGTGGAGTCACCGCGCACGACGAAGTCCACGGCGTCGTACGTGATGAGCTCCTCGTGGAAGTAGCTCGCCGAGAGCCCGCCGAAGATGACCGGTGTCGTCGGGTGCACCTTCTTTACGAGCCGAGCGACCTCGACCGAACCGTGGGCGTGCGGCAACCAGTGCAGGTCGATGCCGAACGCTCCCGGGTTGAGGGTGCGCAAATACGCTTCGACGTCGAAGTCGGGCTTGTTGAGCATGAGCACGGCGAGATTGACGATGCGGACGCGAAGCCCGTGCCGCTCCATGTACTCGGCCATGGTCGTGAAGCCGAGCGGATACATCTCGAAGATGGGAGTGGACGGCACCATGTCGGACACGGGGCCGAACATGATGGACCGGCTACGGAAGTCGTAGACGCTCGGTGCGTGCAGGAGCACAAGGTCGACTCGCGACATAGAAAAGCCAGGCCCTTTCGGTCGTCTTCACGACCCCTGAGCGACACCCGTGCCGCTCCCCCACGCTGTGGTTCCGGGCTAGGCCCCTCAGCGTACGCGCGAGTATAGCATCGTCCCGTGAGCTTACTCGGTGCTGCCGGGCACCGAGCGGCCGTGCGGCCGTCGTCTCTCAGGATTCGACCCGGCGCACAGGAATCCTTGCCTGTCGCGCCGGGCCGACATCACTTCTTGGGTCGTCTACTTCTGCTGGCCGGGCCCGTTCACGTGGCAGTTCGCGCAGTAGGTCGGGTTGTGGCACTCGAAGCACGCCGAGGCGCCGCTCGCCTGAACCGCCTGCGGGTGCTGCTTGACCCACGGCGTGGCCTGATTGTACTGCCACCCGAGCGCGCTGCCGTGGTGGCACTCGTTGCAGAACGACGTCGCGTTGCCGTGGCACTTCGCGCACACCTCGGGACTGGCCTTGCCCACTTCGGCGTGGCCCTTCTTGAATCCAGGCGGGTGCGGCATCGGCAGACCGTGGCAGTCGGTGCAGAAGGAGTGCGCGTGGCACGTCGAGCACTCGTTGATCGTCTCGACCTTGGGGAGCGACGGCCCTATGCCCTCGCCCTCGGCCTCACCCTCGTTGGCCTTCTCGGCCTCCTTGACCTGCTCGGAGGTCTCGCTCGAGTTCAGCCACGACTTGCCGCCGGCGAGGATGACGCGGCTCTCCTCCGCCGAGGCGAGCTTGGCGTGTCCCGCGGGATAGAAGTCGGGCTGCAGATGGCTCGGCGGCTTGAGCTGGAAGCCCGGCGTGTGGCACGCCTCGCAGGCGCCGGGCGGGAGATCCTCGCCCTTCTCCTGCGTGTGGCAGCGGAAGCACGCCGTCATCTTCATGAAGTCTTCGTGCTTCTTGTTGGGCTCGCCGGTCTTGGGGTTCTTCAGCGTGAGGTCGAAGTCCTCGACGTGTGCGGTTCGGTTGTGACAGATCGGGCACGCGATCTGGTCTTCGCTGTGCACCTGGTGGTTGATCTTGATGCCCGGAGATGGAGTCACGGGCCTCTTGGACTCGTCGTGACACTGCGTGCACTGGGTCTCCTTCATGGTGAGGGAGACCTCGCTCTCGGCGTTGAGAGGCAGCTCGTAGTTGTTGGTGACGGTCATCGCGAGCTCGCCGAGCGCCTCGGCCTTGTGCAGCAGGAAGACGATCGGGTTCGCGTTCACCGGCATGTGACAGGCCATGCAGCTGATCTCGGAGTGAGGGGAATGCTCGTAGGCCATGATGGTGTCGTCCTGGACCTTGTGGCACCCCTCGGCGCAGAACCACCGGGTCGACGTGACTCCGAGCACCGGGATCATGACCCCGGCGATCGCGATCACGATCACCAGCGTCCAGATGATGTATCGGGGGCGCCGCTTGGGGTCCTTGAATCCGCTCAGGGAGATCCGTGCCATCAGCTGGTCCTCATTCCGCGTGCGTCACGTGCTTGGATCAGAAGTACAGTCCTACGGTCTTGTGGCATTGCAGGCAGATGCCATCGAGGTCGGGCGGGTAGCCCTTGAGCATGAAGTCGTACTTGGTGCCGTGCGGATCGTGACACGACGAGCTGCACGTCAGGCCCTTCTTGGCGTGCACGTCGAAGAACACGGGACGCACGGGGTGCTTGTTCGTCCCCTCAAGATCGGGGTGACAGTTCAGGCACAGGTCGGGGTTCGACTCGACGAGGATAGGCGCGTACTGGGACCCGTGCGGCGTGTGGCACTTGATGCACAGCGTGCCCTTGTGCGCGGAAGTCTGGTAGTAGCCTGTCTTGTCGCCGTGACATTGGTAGCAGAAATCGTTGTCCTGCGCATCTATCAGGCCCCGGTACTGCGCGGCATGCGGGTCGTGGCATGAGCCGCACTGGAGGTCGACGCCGATGGGATGGTGGCTCGGCTGGGCGAACTGGTTCTGGATCGCAGGGTGGCAGCTGTAGCACAGCTGCGGCTGAGGCTGATCGAGGAGCGGCGGGTAGTCAGACCCGTGGGCCTCGTGGCAGCCGGTGCAGTTGTCGCCCTGGAAAGGCTGGTGCTGCACGGGCATCTCGGAGAGGACCGCGACCGTGGGGTGGCATCGGAAGCACAGCTCACGCTGCTTGGCGACGAGAATCCCCTTGACCTCGGACGCGTGCGGGTTGTGGCAGTCCGTGCACCAGCCCTCCTTCGCCGGCGGGTGCGCCTGCATGCGATTGAGCTGCTCGCCCATGGGGTGGCAGGTGAAGCAGATCTTGTTCGGCGCCTGCGTCAGCAGGGCCCGATAGTCCGAGGCGTGGGGGTTGTGGCAGTTGGTGCAATGCCCCGCCGAGAACGGCTGATGCTGGTACTGATCGTCCAAGAGCGGGCCCATGTTGCCGTGGCAGATCCAGCACAGCTTGTCCTCGGGTTGCGTCAGGTACGACGGATTGCCCTGGTCGTCGCGCGTCGTCATCGACACGACCTTGCCGTCGGCGCCGACGATCGTGAGGCTCGACGAGCTGTGCCCCGTGATCCCGTCCCACAGGCCGAACCACCACTTGAGCGGCAGCCACTGGAAGAGAGTCGTATAGCGCTTGAACGAGCTTCCCGATCCCTGCGTGACGATCGAGGTGACCTGCCGGCCGTGAGGCGTGTGGCAGGTCGTGCACTCCTTCTGCGCGAACGGCGAGTGCACGTCCGCCTTGGTGAAGTCAGGGATCAACTCGGTGTGGCACTGGAGGCAGGCCAGATTGCGGGCGATGAATCGGGCCTGCTGCGGCCCGCGGGTCACGACGACGTCGGCGGTGGTGGCGGCACAGCAGAGCAAGAGCAGGAGCAGGAGTACGACAGCGAGCAGGACGTACCACGGCCTGCTGCGCCGCTCCGCTTCCCCCTCAGAGCCGGCATCTACCTTTGGTTCGGCGTCGTCCGCGACGACATCGGGATCGGGCAAGGATCCTCCTCGCGTGCTGCATGCGATGTCAGATCAGGCGAATAGCGAGCGCAGCACGGATTTCTCCTCCGCAAGTCTAGCATGCTGGCAGGCGCCGCTGAACCTCGCGCAGGGCGAGATGGCCGCGTATCCGCAGCATGGGCAGGCGCGAGGGAGACGCGCCGTGACCCGATGCCGCCGCGGCTACTTCGAGGTCAGTCTGACCACTTGGACGCGGTCGTTCTGGCGGTCCGCGATCAGCACCAGATCTCGGCGCGAGGCGACCGAGTTGGGGAAGTTCAGTTCGCCGAGCGCCTCGCCGCGCGTGCCGTATGTGGCGATGACCTCTCCGTTCTCGGACAGCCGGACCAGCTGCTGACCGAGCGGGTCGGCGACAAGGATCGTGCCGTCTCGCAACACCGTGAGGCCCCGCGGGAGGATGAAGGGGTTGTTGGTCTGCTGCATGAGCTCGGAGAGTTGCTCGCCCGTGCTCCAGAGCACCGTGCCCTCGGGACTGAAGGCGGTGACGCGATTGTGATTGGAGTCCGAGACGTAGATGCGGCCCTTGAAGTCCACCGCGATGCCGTTGGGGTGGTCGAGCTGTCCGGGATTCGAGCCCGGCATGCCGAACTGCCTGATCAGGTTCCCGCTCGTGTCGAACACGAGGATCTGGTAGGTGTCGGTGGCGTACACCTTGCCGTCTTCGACCGTCAGGGCGGTGACGGCGATGCCCTTGCCTTGGGCGCCGGACCCGCCTCTACCGACGACCTTGGTCGGATCCGGGAATCGCCTGAGGAACTTGCCCTCGGCGTCGAAGACCGAGATGGAGTCGTTGTAGAAGTCCGCGACGTACACGTCGCCGTTCGCGGGGTCGGTGGCGATACCCGTGGGGTAGTTGAGCCGACCCGGCTTCCAGGTCGCCGTGGCGCCCTCGCTCGGCTTCGCGACGCCAAAACCGCCGAACTCGTAGCGATAGCGGCCGTCACGGTCGAATACGACGACGCGGTTGTTCTGGGTGTCGGCTACGTAGATGCGACCCCCGTTGCCCCACGCCGCCGCCATCGGTCGGCTGAACGTCGGCTTGTCCCCCTGCCCGGGCCCGTAGAGGGCGAGCACGGGCTCCAACCCGGCGGTCTCGGTGCCTCCCCGCTGGGTGATGTCGGCCGGGCGCAAGAGCCACAGCAGATACGCGACGAGTGCGATGAGCACGATGCCCAAGACGATGGCGAGCGTGAAGAACACCGCGCGCGGGCTCATCACGAAGCCGCGTCCGCGCGGCCGCCCTTGCGGCGTCGCAGGGCCGCCCGTCGCAGCCTCCGGTGCGCCGTCGCGCTGATCCGAATCGCTCACGGAGTCACCCCCAGGCGCGCGAGTCCCTCACGTGCCTCCACGAGATCCGGCGAGTACTTGAGCGCGAGCTTGTAGCGCTCGATCGCCCAGTCGGTGTTGCCCAGGTTCTCGTACGCCACGGCCATCAGGTACTGCAGGTCGGCCATCTCGGGATGCGCCTGGACTGCCGGACGCACCGCCTCGACCAGCGACTTGTAGTGCCCTTTGGACAGGTAGTACTCGCCCAATGCCTTGGCGGCCAATGCGTGTGTGGGCTCGACGTCAAGTACCGCCCAGAACGACTTCTCCGCCTTGGTGCCCGCGTCGAGCTTGAGGTAGATGACACCCTTGTTGTAGAGCGCAGCTGTGTCCGTGGGGCTGGTCTTGAGAACCGTGTCGTACTCCTGCAGCGCCTGCTCGTACCGCCCGTCCATCTGGTAGGCATAGCCCAGGCCGAGATGGTTCTGCGGATTCTCGGGGTCCTCCTTGACCTTCGCCGTCCACTCGTTGACCTGGAGCGCCGCAGGTGACGTCGCCCGCGGCTCGCCTGAGACCAGCCCGCGAATCACGAAGCCCGCGACACCGACGACGGCAAGCAGCAGCACGAGCACGAGCACGGCGAGCCACGCCGGCACGAACTCCGGTTCGTTGGGAATCGAGCCGCTGTCGGGTTCTGTGTCCGGACCCGGTTGCACGTCGGCCGGCAGGCCGGTGTCGTCAGTCGCTTGCATCGTGTCCTTGAGCTTCGCGCTACGGGGTTGCAGGGGTTGTCGAGCTCGCCTCGAGGCGGGCGAGCTTCTCGGCGACGCCGGTCTGGCCGGGCTTCCATTTCTCGACAGAGCGCAGCACCTCGATGGCCTTGCTGAGTTGCCCCTGCTTCTCGTAGATGTTGGCGAGCGCCAGCGCGCCCTCGGCGTAGGCCGGGTCCATCTTGACGGCGTACTCGAGTTGCTTGCGTGCCTCGTCGACACCGCCGGTGGCGATGAGGGCGCGGGCGAGCTGCGTGCGAATGGCCGGGCCGTAGGGCTCGACCTCGATGCCTCGGCGGGCGATCTCGATGGCCTTCTGGTAGTAGGCGGGATCGACCATCTCCCCGCCCAGGTTGTAGAGGTTGGCCAGGAAGACGTAGTTGTCGTACTCCCAGGGCACGAACGCGATCACGTCGAGGAGCGAAGCCTCGGCGAGCGAGAGCTTCTCGGCGACGGCGCGCGTGTAGACCGTGGCATCCTGGCCCTGCTGCTGGGCCTGCACGGCGGCGTTGAGGTTGTCGATCACCTCGTCGGTATAGGCGAGGCCTATCTCAGCCCGATACATGTCGTTGTACGGGTTGAGCCTGCGCGCCTTGATGGCCGATTCGGTCCTCGCAGGGCCGGTCAGGGCGACGCGGGCGAGCAGGTACGCGTGGTCGGCGGCCATGTACACGAACTGATAGACCACGCCCAGGCTGCAGACGACCAGCAGCACCGCGGCGACGGCCACTCCCCAGCTGGGCGCCTTGAACTCGACGATCGACGCGGTGGGCGCGAGCACGATGGCCATCGAGGTCCAGAGCAGGAACGTGTTGCCGGTGACCGACAGCCCGAACATGAGCTGCACCAGGTAGGCGGCGCTCGCGGCCCAGAAGGCCCCGAGCAGGATGCGCTTGGGGTCGGTCGTCTTCTCGAACACCGTCTTGCCGGAGCGGATCGCCGCCCAGATGAAGACGGCGTACATCATGACGACGCCGACCACGCCGATGCCCGCCGCAAGCTGCAGCGGGTAGTTGTGGACGTTGTCGGCGACCGAGAGGTAGCCCGCGTCCTTCACGTACTCGACCGGCTTGTACTTGGGGAACACGAGACGGAACGTGTCGGCTCCGAACCCGGTGATCGGGCGGTCTTTGACGGCGGCGATCGCGGCCTGCCAGATCTCCGTACGCGTCTTGCCGCTGCCCACGTCGAACTGGAAGATCGACGCGAAGCGCTTGCCGAAGTTCATGACCTCGTTGGGGTTGGACAAGGACCGGACGATCGCGAACGTGCCGAGAGCCGCGATGATGCCGGCGGGGATCCAGTCTGCCGACCTCATCTTCGCCGAGTGGCGCCACGCGATCACGATCATGAGGATGATCGCGACGGCGCCGCCGATCCACGCGCCACGAGTGAACGCGACGATCCAGCAGTACGCCGTGATACCGAACCCGGCCCAGTACGTGAGCCGCCACCCCATACGTTCCTCGGAGAGCGCGAGCCCCAGCGCGACCGGCAGCGCGAACATGAAGAACCCGCCGAGCAGGTCGGGGTTCCCGTACGTCGAGAACGGGCGGAACTGCTCGAACGGAAGCGTCCCCCACGTGATGGGGTCGGCACCGATGGACTGCAACACGCCGTAGCCGGAGACGACGACACTCGACCAGAACAGGGTCTGTGCGAGCGTCTTGACCCGAGATGGCCGGTCGGCGAACTGCAGCACCAGGAAGTAGATGACCGCGTAGTTGATGAAGGAGAAGAGACCCTCGAAACGGCGGTACTTGCCGAAGAGCGCCGTCGACGGCGAGATGGACGTGATGCTGGTGATGGCGACCCAGACCAGGAACGCGAGGATCAGCCAGTCGACGGGCGTGCGCCGGATCTTGCCGCCGCGAGTGAGGATGTCCCACGACCACGCACCGAGCGCCACAAAGCCCAGCACGCGCTGGAGGAAGACCTTCACGATGTCGAACTGGTCGTAGGTGATGGGGATCGCCGCACCCGCGAAACCGAGCTTGGTGAGCCACGTGTAGTTGCCCATGGCGATAGGCACCAGGAAGACCATCGCGAGCAGCGACCACCACGCGATCTTGCGGGCCGTGCTCATCTGCTCTGCGGGCTGGGTGGCGACTCCGGACTTGACGGGCCCCTTGGACCCACGCTGACGACTGGCGGCTTTCGCCATCAAACTGCTCCTATCTTGCCCCGCGTCCCGTGAGAACCACGCGCAGGGTCTCGGCGACGATCTGGAAGTCCATGGCCAGGTTCTGATGATACATGTAGATGAGGTCGTACTTGAGCTTGCGCTCAGGCGTGGTGGCATACCCGCCGCTGACCTGTGCCAGGCCGGTCACACCGGGCTTGACGTTGAAGCGCTCGCGGTACCCGGGTATCTCCTGCAGGAACTGTTCCACGAAGAAGGGCCGCTCCGGGCGCGGGCCGACGAAGCTCATGTCGCCCCTCAGGATGTTGATGAGCTGCGGCAGCTCGTCGATCCGCGTCTTGCGCAGCAGCCGTCCGACGCGCGTGATGCGCGGGTCGTCCTCTTCGGCCAGAACGGGGCCGGTGAGCTTCTCGGCGTCCTTGACCATGGTGCGGAGCTTGTAGACGGAGAACGGCTTGAGGTGTTTGCCGCTTCGCTCCTGCGAGAAGACGAGCGGGAAGCCGTCGGTGAGCACGATGCCGATCGACGCGATCAGCAGCAGCGGACTCGTGATGACGAGGACCAGGAGTGCCGCGAGGACGTCGATGGCGCGCTTGGCCGCGGCGTAGTAGCGCGGGACGGTCGAGCGGGTGATCTCCATGAGCGGGACGTCGCCGACGATGGCGTCCACGGTCCCGATGAAGATCTCGTAGAGCTCGGGTACCACGTCCACGCGGACCGAGACCTCGTCGGCGAGCACGAGCGACTCGACGAGTTCGCGCAGGGCGACGGGGCTCACGACGATCACGCGGTTCGACCTGGTGGCCGCCGCGATCGACGCGATGTCATCGGCGGTGCCGAGGAGCGGGAAGTCGCCCAGATCGGCCGCCGCGCCGCCGTTCTCGGTGCCGGGATCGACGTAGCCGGCGACCTTCCAGCCCCACTTCTCGCGCAGCGCGACCTCCTCGGCAAGCTCCACGGCGGTGGGGCTGGTGCCCACGATGAGCACGCGCTGCTCGGGCCACTTGATCGAGCCGAAGCGCAGGAAGATCAGGCGCCAACCCGTCAGCAGGCCGACCTCGAGCACCCAGGCGAGCAGGATGGTCAGACGCGCGAATGACGCCGTGCGGGGTCCGCCGAAGAACGCGAGCGCGGCGGTGAGCAGCGTGCCCACCGTGGCGGCCGCCACGACTCCCCGTGCGACCGCCCACGCGGTATCCGAGCGCTCGGGGTCGTAGAGGCCGTAGGTCCACGCGCCGAGCAGGTAGAACGCGGTGATGAACGGCGTGAGGAGCAGGTACGCGCGGAAGTTGAACGACGGCAGGTTACCGCCGAACCGCAGCAGGAACGCCAGGATGTAGCCCGCGTTGACGAGGATGGCGTCGAAGATGATCGACAGGGTGGCGAACCGAGCTCGCGACATCTACGCCCTCCCCCGCCGCTCGATGTGCCGCGCGATGGCCTCGTCGTAGACCTCGAGCGTCTGCTCGACCATCCGCGGGATCGTGAACTCGGTGAGCGCTCGCTCCCTGGCCTGGCGGCCGAGGCGCTCTCGCAGCTCGTCGTCGGCGAGCAGGCGGCGCAACGCCGCGCCGAGCGCGGCCGCGTCGCCCACCGGGACCGTGAGTCCGGTGACGCCGTCGAGGTTGGCGTATGGGACACCCGTGGTCAGGTCGGTCGAGACGACCGGCGTGCCCGCTGCGTGCGCCTCGATCTGGACGAGCCCGAACGCCTCGCTGCGAGCGACGCTCGGCAGCGCGAATACGTCGGCCGCGTGGTACCACGCGGCGAGCTCGGCGTCCTCCTGCGGCCCGAGCCACGTGATGCGGTCGGCGATGCCGCTTGCCACCGCGATCTCGCGCAGCTCGCTCTCGAGCGGACCGCGGCCGATCATCACGAGGTCGGCATCGACGTCGGCCATCGCGCGGACGAGCACGTCGGCACCCTTGTAGTAGATGAGGCGCCCGACGAACAGCACGATCTTGCGCCCGGCGTGCTCGGCGCGCAGCTGCTCGGCCCGGCGCTCGACCGACTCGTCGCCGGCGACGCGCTCGACGTGCAGGCCGAAGTTCACGACGCGGCACTTCTCGGCACGGGGCGCGAGGAACTCGGAGTGCTGCACCATGTTCGGCGAGCTCGCGATGATGAGGTCGACCTTGTCGAGGAAGCGCTCGAGGAACGGGCGGTAGGCGGCGAGCATCTTCTTCTGCCGCACGATGTCGCTGTGGTAGAGCACGACGCTCGGCACGTCCGGTGAGGCCTGCAGGAACGACAGCTCGCCCCACGGGTACGGGAAGTGGAAGTGCATGACGTCGGGCGGCTCGGGGCGCTTCATCTCGGCGGAGAGCGCGCCCGGCATCGAGAGCGCCACCGGCGCGCTCGACAGCGCGAACTGGCGCGGAAGGCGCACGACGTCGACCCCGTCGACGCGTTCCTCGACCCGCTCGCGCGACTCGTTGCAGACGATCGCGCGAACACGCGCGCCGGCGTGCTCGACGAGCCCCTCCGAGATGTCGCGGAGGTGCGTCTCGACGCCGCCGAGGTGCGGCGGGTAGTAGTACTTGTTGACCATCGTCACCCGCAGGGGGCGGTCCGGGAGCGCCATGCGCTGCCTCTCGTCTCCTCTAACCTTCGACGAGCGCTTTGCCCGCGGCCAGCAGCGCCTCGACCGTATCGGCGGTGGGGGCCTCCGCGTAGACGCGCACGAGCGGCTCGGTGCCCGACGGTCTGAGCAGCAGCCACGCGTCGTCGTCGAGCAGGAACTTCACGCCGTCGGCGCGGACGATGTCGTGCACGGCGATCCCCGCGACCTGCGACGGCGCCATCGTCGGCGCCGCGGCGAGGAACGCGCTCTTGACCTCGGGCGTGAGCTTGAGGTCGACGCGGTTGTACTCCATGGGACCGGTGATGGCGATCATGTCGGCCACCAGCTCGCCCAGGCCCTTGCCGCGCTGCGCCATCATCTCGGTGAGCATGAGCGCCATCAGCAGGCCGTCGCGCTCGCGCACGTGCGTCGGGATCCCGATGCCGCCGCTCTCCTCCCCGCCGATCATGACGTCGCCCTTGACCATCTCCTCGTAGATCCACTTGAAGCCGATCGGCGTCGTGGTGACCTCCGAACCCAGCTCGCGGGCGAGGCGATCCACGAGCACCGACGTCGAAAGCGTCTTGACGATGCGCCCCGAGAGGCCCTTGTCCTGCACCAGGTGCTGCGCGACCAGTCCGATGATGCGGTGCGGGTTGACGAAGGTGCCCTCGCGGTCGATCGCACCGATGCGGTCAGCGTCTCCGTCGGTGACGAATCCCGCATCGAACTTGGCGTCGCGGACCATGGTGCGCGTCGAGTCGATCCACGGCGGGATGGGTTCCGGGTGCAGGCCGCCAAAGCCGGGGTTGCGCTCGCCGTGGACCTCGGTGACGTGCACGCCCAGGCGCTGCAGCGTCGCGGCAAGGTAGCTCTGGCCCGCGCCGTAGAGCGGGTCGACGACCACGCGCAGGTTCGCCGAGCGGATCGCCTCGGCGTCCACGAGCGAGGCGAGATCCTCGAGATAGGGATCGACCAGGTTCACCGCTTCGAACGAGCCGCGCGCGTACGGCGGCTCGGGGTCCAGCGCCGCCTCGACGCGGTTGGTGAACTCGACCGGCGAGGCGCCGCCGTCGGACATGCGCAGCTTGAAGCCGAGGTACTCGGACGGGTTGTGGCTCGCGGTGAGCATGACGCCGCCCACGGCCTCGGGGTCGCGGAACACCGAGAAGCACAGTGCGGGCGTGGGCAGGTAGCGGTCCGACACCTTCACCGTCAGGCCATGGCTCGCGAGGACCTCGGCCGCGGCCGCGGCGAAGGAACCCGCCTCGAAGCGCGTGTCGTAGCCGACCAGTATCGTGCCGCCGGGGTTGTCCTCGGCGAAGACGCGCCCTGCGGCATCGGCGACGCGGCGCAGGGCATCGTAGGTGAAGTCTTCAGCGATCACGGCGCGCCAGCCGTCGGTGCCGAACCGGATATCTGAGGTCATGCCCGGGCCTCTCGAAGACGGGGACGGTTCAGGTCAATAGTGCCGTAAGCGGTGGCGTACCACCACCCGCGCACACATTCTCCACACGCTGGCGCGCGCCCGCCCGGCCTGGAGCGCCGTCTCTGCGGCGGTTCGCCGGGCCCGACTCGCCCCCGAAGCCCTGGTCAGGCGGGACCGCGTCCGGTCATTGCTGGATGCCCCGCTCCTTCACGAAGGAGTTGTAGACGCCGATGTGGCGGCGGACCCGCTCGGCGACCGAGCCGGGCTCGCCGTCGGGGACGTCGGGGACGATGCGTTCCTCGGGCACACCCGACGCGCGTGCGGCCTCGGCGAGCTCGTCGCTGTCCACGAACACCGCGTCCTCGCGGCTCAGACCTGCGTCGTCGAGCCGCTGCATGAGCGCGTTGACCGGCCCGCGACGGCGGGTGCGGGACGCGCCGACGGCGAGCGTCGTGGCGATGCGGACCTGGGGCACCTTGCGCGCGGCCCACCGGAGCAGCAGGTCGGCCTCGACGCCGGTCGAGTGAGCACACACCGGCTCGTAGCGCCGCAGGTACTTGCGAAGCCTCGAGCGGGAGCGGACCACGTTCCACTTGTCGAGAATGTACTGCGACACCTCGACGCCCAGCGCGCGTGCGGGCGCCGCGAGCTGCGAGTCCGAGAAGCACAGGAAGTTCACCGTCGCGCCGAGGCGGACGAGCTCGCCCATGACGGGGAGCCAGCGCTCCTCGACCCCTCCCTCGTCGTGGGTGGTGTTGGTCGAGATGAACACGAACGTCGCTTGGCGCCAGCTCATCGCGTGCCCCTGGCGGCGCCGTCACCGCGGGCGCCGGCCGCGACGCGCTCGTACACGGCGACGGTCTGCTCGGCGGTGCGCGCCCACGTGAACGTCGCCGCCCGCGTCAGGCCGGCGGCCGACAGCCGCGCGCGGAGCTCGGGCTCGCTCAGGCAGCGTGCGATCGAGCCGGCCAGGCCGTCGACGTCGCCCGCGGCGAAGAGGAGCGCGGCGTCACCGACGACCTCGGGAAGCGAGGCGGCGTCGGAACACACGACCGGCGTCCCGAGCGCCATCGCCTCGAGCGGCGGGAGCCCGAAGCCCTCGTAGCGCGAGGGGAACGCGAAGACGGCGGCTTCGAGCATGAGCGTGCGCAGGACGCCGTCGCTCACGCGTCCGGTGAACGCGATGCGGTCGCGGAGGCTCGCATCGGCGTCGGGCAGGGCGCGGTCGACGTAGCCGTCCTCCCCCGCCCCGACGAGCAGCAGCGAGAGCTCGGGGTGCGCGGGCGCCACGCGTGCGAACGCGGACAGCAGCGTCGGCAGGTCCTTGTGCACGCGGGTCGAGCCCATCGACAGCACGTACGGCGTGGTCGTGAGCGCGGCGAGCTCGGCCGGGAGCGGCTCGGCGGGCACGGCGGTGAAGTCGTCCACGCCGAGCAGCACCGGCGTGACGCGGCCCCTCGCGGCCGGGAAGACGCGCTCGATCTCGTCGACCGTGAACTGCGCGTCAGTGAGGATCGCGTCGGCCGCCGAGGCCGCGCGACCGTTCCACCAGCGGTAGACCCCGCGCCGGAAGGCCGAGGGCATCACGCCCGCGACCAAGAGCGGCGAGAGGTCGTGCATCGTGACGACGAGCGGGTGCGGCGCCGGAACCGGCGTCGGGAAGTGGGCGCAGTGCGTGACGTCGGCGCGGGCCTCGCGCACCACGCGCGCGAACTCGGAGGCGGCGCCGAACGAGAACGGATGCTTCGCCGAGAAGACCGGCTCGGCACCCGCCTCTGTCGCGGAGACCGGCGGCTCCTCGCCCGCCGCGACGAGCTGCACGAGCGTCAGGTCTCCCCGCGCGGCGAGCGCGCGCGCGAGCCCCACGGTGTAGCGGCCGACGCCGGTCCACGTCGCCATGCGGCAGTCGAGGACGACCCGCATCAGCGCGGCTCCTGCGACAGCGCGCGCTCGAACGACGCGAGCATGCCCTCGGCGGTGCGCTTCCAGGTGAAGGTCGCGGCGCGCTCCAGCCCCGCGGCGCGCAGCTGGTCTCGGAGTGCCGAGTCGGTGGTCACGCGACGGATCGCCGACGCGAGCTCCTCGGTCGACTCGGGGTCGGCGAGCAGGGCGGCGTCGCCCGCGACCTCCGGAAGCGAGCTGCGGTCCGAGGTGATCACCGGCGCGCCGCACGCCATCGCCTCGAGCACGGGCATCCCGAAGCCCTCGTAGACGCTCGGGTAGACGAGCGCCTCGGCGCCCGAGTAGAGCGCGACGAGGTCGTCGGAGGAGACGTCGTCGAGGAAGCGCACGTGCCCGCGCAGCCCGAGCGCGACCGACTTGGCGAAGGGGTCGATCTCGTTGGCGGTCTTGCGGGGGCGGCCGATCCCCACGACGTCGAAGCCCTGCCGGTCGTGCGGCGCGAGGTGCGCCACCGCCCTCAGCACCGCCGAGAAGTTCTTGCGCGGGTTGTAGATGTCGAGCGAGAGCAGGTAGGGCCGCTCGAGACCGAAGCGCTCGAGCGCCGAACCGACGTGCTCGGCGGGTACGGGGTGGAAGACGGCGCCGTCGACGGCGAGCGGGACGACGTCGATGCGGTCGCGGGTGATGCGGTGGAAGCGCAGTGCGTCCTCGGCGGTCGCCGTCGAGGTCGTGACGATGCGGTCGGCCCTCTCCACGACCCGCGCGATGAGCCGCTTGTTGGCGGCGCGGTTGAGCGGGGGCTGCTGCTCCGGGTAGTAGTGGTGCCAGAAGTCCTGGATCGTCGCGACGGTGCGCACGCCCTTCGCGCGGAACGGCAGCAGGTGCCGCGGGCTCCAGAACACCTCGACGCCGTCCTCGGCGAGCAGGCGGTTGACGCCGGTCTGCATCCAGACGATGTTGCTGCGCGTCGTCGGCCCGCTCCCCAGCCGCAGCTCCCAGTCGAGGTCGAGCGGCTCGTCGGTGAACGGGATGACCGGCGGCTTGGCCGCGTACATCACGAACCGATGATCGGTCCCGAGTTCGGCCAGTGCCCGCATCGTCCGGTACTGGGACGTGCCGATACCGCCGGAGGCCGGCGTGGAGAGAGCGGTGACGTCGATGCCGATGGTGACCATGGCTCGATGATACTCGACGGACCGCGCCTAGAGCGCCGCGTCCGCCGCCCAGCGCGCGAGCGCCTCGTCCCACGGCGGCATCGTCACGCCGAGCGCCGCGGCCTTCGCGCAGTCGAGGGCCGCGTCGCGCGGGCGAGTGGCGCGCGTGGGGTAGGCGTCGCTGGCGACCGGCGCGACCTCGACACCGCTCACGCCCGCGGCTTCGAGCGCCGCGAGGGCGAGCTCGTAGCGAGAGCAGGAACCGGCGCCCGCGAGGTGGAAGATCCCGCTGGCGCCGACCGCCTCGAGCGCGAGCAGGCCGACCGCGAGATCGGCGACGTACGTCGGCGAGCCGGTCTCGTCGTCGACGACCGAGAGCGTGGGCCTCGAGGCGGCCGCCTGCACGATGCGCGGCGGGAAGCCCGTCTCGGTCCCGTAGAGCCACGCCGTGCGGATCACGAGGGCCTGCGGATCCGCCGAGAAGACCGCGCGCTCCCCCGCCAGCTTCGACGCGCCGTAGACCGAGAGCGGGTTGGGCTCGTCGTCCTCGGCGTAGGGCGCACCCTTCGCTCCGTCGAAGACGAAGTCCGTGGAGACGTGCACGAAGCGCAGGCCGGTCTCGTGAGCGGCGTGCGCGAGGACGCGGGAGCCGTGCTCGTTGACGCGGTACGCGAGCTCGGCCTCGTCCTCGGCGCGCTCGACGTCGGTGTAGGCGGCAGCATTCAGCAGCACGCCGGTCTCGGCGGGCGCGAGCGTCTCGACGAAGCTCGCGACGACGAGCGCGACCTCGGCCGGATCGGTGATGTCGAAGTCCTCGAGCCGAGGTGCGACGTAGCGCGCGCCGCGCGCCGAGAGCGCGTGCCTGAGTGCGGTGCCGAGCGTGCCGCCCGCGCCGGCGATGAGGTACGCGCGGCGCGGCTCGCCGGCGATGGCGCCGTGCGTCACCGCGAACGGGAGCGTCCCGCCGAGGTCAGCCGCGCTCGTCATACCAGCGCTTCCGCCAGTCGGCGAACTCCTCGGTGTGGTGCTTGATCTTGCTCCACCACCATTCGTTGTCGCGGTACCACGCGACGGTGTCGCGCAGGCCGGAGGCGAAGTCGACCGCGGGCTCCCAGCCCAGTTCCTCGCGCGCCTTGTCGCAGGCGATGGAGTAGCGGCGATCGTGGCCGGGGCGGTCGGTCACGTACTCGACGCGCTCGTCGAAGTCGAGGCCGAGCTCGCCCAGGATGATCTGGGTGATCTCGCGGTTGGTGCGCTCGTTGCCGCCGCCCAGGTTGTAGACCTCGCCGGGCTTCCCGCGCAGCAGCGCGGCCTCGATGCCGTCGGCGTGGTCGTCGACGTGCAGCCAGTCGCGCACGTTCATTCCGTCGCCGTAGAGCGGGAGCTTCCCGCCCTCGAGCGCGTTGGTCACGAAGAGCGGGACGAGCTTCTCGGGATACTGGTACGGGCCGTAGGTGTTGCTTCCGCGCGTGACGAGCGCGGGCGTTGCGTACGTCGCGTGGTACGCGAGCACCTGCAGGTCGCCGCCGGCCTTGCTCGCCGAGTACGGGCTCGACGGGCGCAGCGGCGAGTCCTCGGCCGCCGACTCCCCGTCGATCGAGCCGTACACCTCGTCGGTCGAGACCTGCACCATCCGGGCGATGCCACGCTCGCGCACGACCTCGAGCAGGGTGTGCGTGCCGAGGATGTCGGTGTGCAGGAACGCCTCCGGCTCGGCGATCGAGCGGTCGACGTGCGTCTCGGCGGCGAAGTTCACGATCGCGTCGACGCCACCCGCGTCCTCGATGGCCGCGTCGACCGCGGCACGGTCCCCGATGTCGCCACGCACGAAGCGGTAGCGAGGGTTCTCGGCGATCGCGAGCAGGTTGTCGAGATTGCCGGCGTAGGTGAGCTTGTCGAAGCAGACGATCTCCCAATCGCCGTGTATCTCGAGCATGCGGCGCACGAACGCGCTGCCGATGAAGCCGGCGCCGCCGCAGACCAGGAGCTTCATCCGCCCATCCTCACGTCGGGGCCCCAGTCGTAGCCGATCCCGGCGTCGTCGTAGGGCAGGCGGTACTCGTCGGGCGCCTGGTCGTTGTACACCTCGGTGGGGATGTTGACGATGAACGCGGGCTCGTCGCCGAGCGCGGTGAACCCGTGGTAGACGTTCACCGGGATGATCACCATCTTCTGCTCGCCCCAGCCCATGACGAACTCGTCGGTCTCGCCGTACGTCGGCGAGCCTTCGCGGGTGTCGTGGAGCACGACCTTGGCGCGACCACCGACGCACACGAAGTGGTCGGTCTGGAGCTTGTGGTAGTGCCACGCCTTGGCGACGCCGGGGTTGACCATGGTGATGTAGACCTGCCCGAACCTCTGGAAGTCCGGGTCGGTGGAGCGCAGCATCTCCATGAGCAGCCCGCGCTCGTCCTCGTGCACGGTGAGCTCTCGGACCTTCACGCCTTCGATCACGAGTGCGCTCCTATCCCAGGTCGACTTCGGAGTTGTCGCCGATCATCACGCGCGTCGCCGAGACGAGCCCCGGCTTGCGCCTCACGACCGCGTTCACGCCCAACAGCGAATCGGCCATGCGCGAACCGATGTGCTCGACGCGGCTGTCCCGCAGCAGGATCGAGTGCTCGAGCTCGCTCCCGAGTACCTTGCACCCGTCGCCGACCGACGTGTACGGCCCGATGTAGGCGTCGCGGACCTCGCACCCCTCACCGATGATCGCCGGCCCGCGGACGACCGAGTTCACGATGGTGGTACCCGTCCCCACGCCGACTCGGCCGTGCAGCACCGCGCCCTCGCCCGGCTCCGAGAGCACCTGGGGCTCGAGCGCGTCGAGCATGATGCGGTTCGCCTCGAGCATGTCCTCGAGGCGCCCGGTGTCCTTCCACCAGCCGTCGATGATGTGGGGCCGCACGGTGTGCCCGTGGTCGATCAGCCACTGGATCGCGTCGGTGATCTCGAGCTCCCCGCGCGCTGACGGCTCGATCGAATTGACCGCCGAGAAGATCGACGCGTCGAAGAGGTAGACCCCGACCAGCGCGAGGTCGCTTGGCGGCTCGACCGGCTTCTCGACCAGCCGGACGACCTCGCCGTCCGGACCCAGCTCGGCGACGCCGAACTGGTTGGCGTTGGGCACGTGGGCGAGCAGGATCTGCGCCGCCGCGCCGCCGTCACGGAACTGCTCGATGAAGTGCGTGATCCCGTTCGCGATGAGGTTGTCGCCCAGGTACATGACGAACGGCTCGCCCGCCATGTACTCCTCGGCGATCTTGACGGCGTGCGCGAGGCCGAGCGGGGCCTCCTGCGGGACGTAGGTGATCGAGACGCCCCACCGCGAGCCGTCGCCCAGGGCGGCGCGGACCTCCTCGGCGGTGTCGCCGACGATCACTCCCACCTCGGCGATGCCCGCCTGCGCGATCGCCTCGATCGCGTAGAAGAGGATGGGCTTGTTCGCGACGGGGACGAGCTGCTTGGCGCGCGTGAACGTTATGGGACGCAGGCGCGTACCCTTGCCCCCGGCCAGAACCAGTGCCTTCACGTGTGCTCCTCCGGTGTTGTGAGGCGGCTCGAAGCATCTGAGCGCTCCAAGTGTATCCCACCGCAGCGCGGGCAAGCGCCACGCGGCGGTCGCTATGCTAGGTTGTGCGAGTCACTCGGCGATTCGGATTCTGAGGGGGACAGCGGGGCCGCGATGAACGACAACACCGCACAGCAACCTGCCTTCGGGCTGAACGTGATCGGCCACGTGAGCGGCAACTTCGGCCTTGCGGTCGCGTGCCGAAACACGCTTCGGGCGCTCTCTTCCCGAGCGAACGCGCTGTGCGTTCTCGACGTCGACGCCGGCGGCGGCAGGTCCGGGCACGACCTGAGCTACGAGGGGCTGGCGTGCCCCGAGCGGCCGCTCCCCTACGCGGTGAACCTGCTCCACATGAACCCGCCCGACGTGGTCAACGTGTGCATCGACACGCCCAAGGCGATCGGCTTCGGGCCGAGGCTCAACGTGTCGGTGCCCTTCTACGAGCTGCCCTACCTGCCCGAAGGCGAGTGGACCCGACTCCTCGACAACGTGGACGTCGTGCTCGCCCCCACGCGCCACATCGAGCAGATCGTACGCCGCTCCTGCCCCGAGACGACCGTGCTGCACTACCCGCAGGCGGTCTTCCTGCCCGAGGGGATCGTCTCCGACCGCGCGCAGTGGGATCTCCCGTCGGACGCGTTCCTGTGCTTCGTCGCGATGGACGTGTCGAGCGACGTCGAGCGCAAGAACCCGTGGGCCGCCATCGAGGCGTTCCAGCGGGCGTTCCCCGCCGAGCGCGCCGAGAACGCGCTGCTCGTGGTCAAGCTCAACAACACGCGGATCGCACGCAGGTACGAGCGGGACGCCGACGCGCTGATGGAGCGCCTGGGCCGCGACTCGCGCGTGCGCGTCTTCACGGAGACGATGCCGTACCACCGTTCGCTCGCGCTCAGCGCGGCGTGCGACGTCTACCTCTCGATGCACCGGGCCGAGGGGCTGGGACTCAACCTCATGGAAGCGATGTCGCTCGGGAAGCCGGTCATCGCGACCGGCTGGTCGGGCAACACGGACTTCATGACCGCCGAGAACTCCGTTCCCGTCGCCTACGAGCTTGTCGCCGTGGAGACCAGCCATCCCAGCTACCGAACGGCGGCAGCGACCAAGCCCCAGACGTGGGCCGAGCCGGACGTCGAGGACGCCGCGGCGCAGCTCCGCAAGCTCTACGAGAATCCGGACCTTCGCGCAACGATCGGCGCGGCCGCCGCGCGGAGCATGGACGCCGCGAGGTCGGACTTCCTGGCGGCGCGATGGGTCGACGACCTGCTCGGCATGTGGGACCGGGGCGAAAGCCGTACCGAGGCGCATGCGGCACGAGCCGCTCGGCTCGAAGAGCTCAAGCACCCGGGGGCCGTGCGCGTGATCCGGCGGCGGGGCGGCAAGGTACTGCGCCGCCTCGGCCTGATGCGCTAGGCGTCGCGCTCAGTCGGTCAGCGAGAAGTACGCGTACCGGCCGTCCGAGGAGACCCGCGGGCGCTGCCCGAGCACCGTGGACAGCTCCGTCATGAGCTCCGCAGCCTGGTCGGCGTATCCCGCGCGGTCGATCCAGATGCCGACGAAGCCGCGGTCCTTGAGCGTCTGCACCATCTGCTCCGGTGGCATCGCGGCGACCCGCTCGTTCCATGCGGCATCCGCGCGACCCCTGACGGCGCCGTAGCTCCAGTGGATCTTCGATGACTGCATGTACGGCTTCAGGTGATCGTAGTCGGCCATCGCGAACACCGGAGGGTTCTCGGGATAGGGCACGTACGGCAGCTGGAACACCATCGCGCCGGGCTTGAGCCCTGACTCGATCGAGCTGATGAAGGAACCGTTCGAATCCCAGACCGCCGCATTGCCGGCGTAGTCCGGCACCATGGCGGGCGTGGTCTGGTCGTAGAGACCGACGCAGAGCACGAGCGCGGCGATCAACCACCCCGCGGCGAGCGCTCGGCGACCGAAGCGCTCCGCGGCCCGATCGATGAGGTACGCGACCGCCAGGAACACGAAGAAGCCCAGGTAAGCGACGATGCGGTTGTACGCGCGGATCTGCGCGAAACGCAACGCCGCCAGAGCCCCGAAGCCGCCGATGGTCGCGATCAGGACCGCCGCGCCCGCGAACCGAGCGTTCGCACCGAGCGAGACCTCACGCTCCCCGGGCCGGTTCCTGAAGCCGAAGAACAGCCACCAGAAGCACGCGAGCAGCCCGAGGGAGCCGACGATCCCGAGCGCGACGCGATCGGCCTCGTTGTTCTCCATCGACTGCCCGAAGATGGCCACGAGGTTGCGCGTGTAGCGTGCACGGATGTCGGCGAGCGGCGCGACCCGATGGTCTTGGACCGGCAGGACGAGCTGCGTGATCCTGAGGCCGTAGACCTCGGCTTCCACCGCGCTTCGCTGAGCGGCGTAGGGGTTCGCACCCACCGAATGCCGGTACCACACGAACGGCGCAAGGTTCAAAGCCACCGAGAAGGCAAGGGCCGCGATCAGCACGCCGGCGATGAGGAGCCGTCCTGCGTCCCGGTGCCGCCACCATGCCCAGACGCCGGCCATGGCGAGGAAGAACGCGCCGAAGTACGCGTAGTAGATGCCGGCGCTGCCGGCGAGCAGGCAGATGAGCAGCGGTAGCCAGACCTCGCTGCGCTTGAAGCGAGTCCACAGGGTCGTGCCGGATTCGCCTTCGAACCGCAGCGGCGGCTTCGAGCCGCAGAGCTCGATCGCCAGAAGCGCCAGGGGCGGCACCATGAAGTACGCCCCGAGGTACAGGTGCTCGACCCCGTTGAGCAGGTGGTACGGCAGGAACGCGAAGAGGATGCTGCCCGCCATGGCCGCCGGCCGGCCGATGCCCAGCCTGCGCATCGCCCAGGCCGCGGTAAGCGCGCACAGGGGGAACGTCAGCAGGTAGTAGAGGTTGACGGTCATCCCCGCGCTGCCGGTGACCCCCAGCAGCTTCTGGACGAGCAGGTGCAGCGTCTCGGCGCCGGGGTAGTCGAGCAGGTTCGTGACGCCCGGTGCACCGAGGTGAGGGTTCACCCAGTACCAGCCGGTCTCGATCATGTCCTTGACGCCGGCCACCGAGCCTGCCGCGTCCGCGGTGTTCTGGAAGGGGATCGTGAGGTTCGCCCGCCAGATCCTGAGGACGACGACCTCGGCCACGACGGTCACGAGCGCCACGAGCGCGTACCACAGCGCTTCAGCACCCCGTTCATGGCGTCGGGCGACGCCGTCCGTGGTGCCGGATGCGGTGCCTCGCGTCACCACGGCATGCCTCCCCGGTCGCCCGTCACTGGTCCAGCAGCTCCTCGGCGGGCACCTCTCCGACCTCTATGGGGAGGCGGAAGGTGAAGTACTTGTGGCCCACGTAGCTGAAGATCGTGGTAACGAAGATCGTCGCGAGCGAGCCCAGAGCGGGCGTGAGCCCCACCACGCTCACCATGAACCACAGGACGACCGTGCCGATGCCCTGGGAAGGCAGGTAGATGAAGTAGGCGCGGAACCACTGCTTCACGAAGCTGCCGGACCGCTTGAACGCGAAGTACTTCATGGTCGCCGTGCTGATGGGGACCGAGATGACCCAGCCGATCCATCCGATCACGAGGTAGTAGTGCGAACCGAGCCACGCGACGACCCACGATGATGATGACTCGAGTGACTTGATCGGGGTGGTGAGGAGCGCGAGCAGCGACAGGAAGAGCAGGTAGCCGATCACGGTGTTGACGGCCCCCACCACCAGGAAGCGAACCTTCTCCCCGTGGAGGTCCCACGTCTTCTTCAGCAGCGTACGGTCGTCCTGCGAATCCACGTGATCATGCTCGCATTCCGGGTATCGGCTACGACGATTCATGCTCAGACACGCGGCCCAACAGTGACACGGCTGGCATGCGGCGCTCAAGGTTACCAGAACGGGCCCTATAGGGGCTCGCTCTCGAGGTGTACCACGCCGCGCACGCGTCGCTCAAACTCGCGCGGGGTGAGCAGCTGGTGCATCAGCAGGCTCCACACGATCCGCGGTCTCGTCACGTCCTGAGTGCCGGGGCTCACCACGATCGATGTCGCGCGATAGGGCGGACTCAGTTCCCAATGATGGTACTGCCGGTACTTCCGGTAGTTCTGCATCAAGATGCCCCACGAGCCCTTGACGGACTCGTCGGTGCCCAGTCGGCTTGCGTCGCCGAAGACCGAGTACATCATCCCGTTGTACTCGTAGAACTGGTAGCGGCGACCGTACACGTTGTAGGCGAGCGTTTTGTCGGTGAACGAGAAGATGTTCTCCGTACGAAACGCGGGCGTCCTCTTCATTTGGGCCTGCAGGGAAAGCTGTTTGTACCAATCCGCCTGGTACGCGACGGACACGTTGAAGTCCGCGACGATCGAGATACCCAGCACAAGCGAGATAAGCGCGAGCGCCAGAGTCCTCCCCAGTCGTGGGATCCGCCCCAACAGGCCCGCCA
>CAZXWK010000006.1:0-80389 GCA_964644675.1 uncultured Eubacteriales bacterium
GCACGTAGGCGACGGGCGCGCCGTGGAAGTTGCCGTTGCTCTCGACGCGGCCGTCTTCCAGCACGACCGGGTTGTCGATCGCCGAGGCGAGCTCGCGCAGCGCGACCCGCTCGGCGTGGTCGAGCGTGTCGCGCACCGCGCCCGCGACCTGCGGCGCGCACCGCAGCGAGTACGCGTCCTGCACGCGGGTGTCGCCCTCGCGGTGCGAGGCAGCGATGGCGCTGCCCGCGAGCAGACGCGTCATGTTGCGGGCTGAGGCGGCCTGGCCGGGATGCGGCCGGAGCGCCTGCAGGTCCGCCGCGAACGCGGCGTCGGTCCCCAGCAGCCCTTCGACGCTCATCGCCGCGGCGATGTCAGCGACGCGCACGAGCGAGCGCAGGTCGTGAATCGCGAGGCACAGCATGCCGAGCATCCCGTCGGTGCCGTTGATGAGCGCGAGGCCCTCCTTCTCCTCGAGCTCGACCGGCGTCAGTCCCGCCTTCGCGAGCGCCTCCTCGGCACACTTCCGCTCGCCGTTCGCGTCATCCACCACGCCCTCGCCCATGAGCGCGAGCGCGCAGTGCGCGAGCGGCGCGAGGTCGCCCGAGCAGCCCAGCGAGCCGTACTCGAAGACACACGGCGTGACGTGCGCGTTTATGAGTTCGGCGTACGCCCGAGCCGTCGACGGCCGTACGCCCGTGCGTCCGGTCGCGAGCGTCGCGAGGCGTAGCAACATGAGCGCACGCACGACCTCGGTCTCGACGCAGTCGCCGCTTCCGGCCGCGTGGCTGCGGACGAGCGACCGCTGCAGCTGCGCGCGCATGGAGGGGTCGATGTAGGTGGTCGCGAGCGCACCGAACCCGGTGCTCACGCCGTAGACCGGCCGCCCCGAGTGCGCGAGCTCGTCGACGCGCTCGCGCGATGCGGCCATCGCGGCCTCGCTTGCCGGCGAGAGCTCGACGCGCGCGCCATCGCGCGCGACCGCGACGACGTCGTCGACGCCGAGCGGCCCCGCTCCCAGGACGACCGCGGTCTTCTCGGCCATGGAGGTGCCTCGCATTCTCGCGCGCGTGCGCGGATGGATTCGTGGTGGGGTGAGCGTGCACCCGCCAGTGTAGATGTGCCCAACCGCACTGCTCTACTGCATAGAGGTGGAGCGGAACCGCCGCGAGCCGGTCGCGTCAGGGCTCCAGCCCGTGCACCGGAAAGAGCACCGCTCGCGCCTCGGCGATGCTCGCGGCCGTCTCCTCGAGGACCGCCGCCTCCTGCTCGGGCGGCAGCTCGTAGCGGTCCGACGCCCCCAGGTCGCGCGGCGCGTCCATCTCGAGCAGCCCGCAGACGTGCGTGCGCCACGCCTCCGGCACGGCCTCGTCCAGCTCCTCGCCGAGAAGCTCCGCCATCACCCACGTCCACGCGAGCGGCACGACGTCGACGATGTGGTAGCCGCCACCGCCGAGCGCGGCGAGCCGGCCGTCGCACAGCTCGTCCGCGAGCGCGACGACGCGCCGCACCAAGTCGCGGTAGCCGGGCAGCGTCAGGCCGAGGTCGGTCTGCGGGTCGGCGTGGTGCGCGTCGGCGCCCAGCTGCGCGACGATCACGTCGGGCGCGAAGGCGCGAGCGAGGGGGACCACGACCTCGTCGAACGCGCGGCGGTAGCACTCGTCGGTCGCGAACGCCGGCATCGGGACGTTCACCGAGTAGCCGAGCCCGTCGCCGTAGCCCATCTCGGCGGGGAAGCCGGTGCCGGGGAACGCGTGCAGCCCGGTCTCGTGGAGAGAGACGGTCATCACGTCCGCCGAGCCGTAGAACGCCTCCTGCACGCCGTCGCCGTGGTGGGCGTCGATGTCGATGTAGAGCACCTTGAGCTCGGGCCGCGTCTTGCGCGCGACGGCGATCGCGACCGCGGCGTCGTTGTAGACCGAGAACCCCGCGGCGCGCGACTTGTGCGCGTGGTGCATGCCGCCGGCGATCGAGAAGGTGCGTTGGTGCTCGCCCGAAAGCACGTCGTGCAGTCCGGCGATCGAGGCGCCGCACGTCAGCGCGGCGATGTCGTGCATGCCGGGGTAGATCGGATTGTCCTCGGTGCCCAGGCCCATGCCCGCGTGGAGCCCGGCGCCCCAGTCGCTCGACTCGCGGACCGCCTCGACGTAGCCGCTCGCGTGCACGAGCAGGATCTCGTCGTCGCGGGCCATGCGCGGGTGGATCGTCGCGCAGACGGCGGGCAGGTTGTACGCGCTCATGAGTTCGACAGTGAGCTTGAGCCGAACCGGGTTCATGGGGTGGTTGGGGCCGAGGTCGTAGTCGGCGAGGGCAGGGTCCCACACCAGTGCCGCGCGCGTCACGTCGCCCTCCTTCTCTGCGGGAACGCGGCGCCCGGCAAGCGTCGTGCGGCCGATCCGCCAGAGAGATTGTCGCCGATGGCGCGGGCTGTGTAACCCCGACCGCGCCGAGTCGAACCGTCTCCGACTGGGGAAACGGGGGCCGGAGGGGGAACCCTTACGGGTGGAGGTGTCTTCCATGCTACGCACGATGCTCGACCCAAAGACCGTCGCCCTGATCGGCGCGACCGAGGCCGAGGGCACGGTCGGCCGTACCATCATGGACAACCTGATGCGCTCGGAGGGCCGCGCGGTCTTCCCCGTCAACCCAAAGCACGCGTCGGTGCTCGGCCTGCCCTGCGTGCCCTCGATCGCGAGCGTACCGGTCCACGTCGAGCTGGCGATCGTCGCGGTCCACGCGGACGCCGTCCCCGACATCCTCGAGGAGTGCGCCAAAGCGGGAGTCGACGGCGCCATCGTGGTGTCGGCGGGTTTCGGCGAGACGGGCAAGCACGGCCTGGCGCTCGAGCGGCGTATCCAGAAGACCGTGCGCAAGTCGGGCATGCGCGTCGTGGGCCCCAACTGCCTGGGGATCATCCGGCCGACCGTCGGACTCAACGCGTCGTTCCTCTCGGTGGAGCCCAAGCCGGGCGACATCGCGCTCATCTCGCAGAGCGGTGCGCTGGGCACCGGCATGCTCGACTGGGCGGTCACCGCCGACGTCGGATTCTCGATGTTCGCCTCGGTCGGCAGCATGGTCGACGTCGACTTCGCCGACCTGGTCGACTTCCTGGGCGAGGACCGGCACACCCGCAGCATCCTCATCTACATGGAAAGCATCGGGAACGCCCGGCGCTTCATGAGCGCGGCTCGGGGTTTCGCGCGCAACAAGCCGATCATCGTCCTCAAGCCGGGCCGGTACTCCGAGAGCGCGCGGGTCGCCCTCTCGCACACCGGCTCGATGGCCGGCGACGACGAGATCTACGAGGCGGCGTTCCGCCGCGCGGGCGTGGTGCGCGTGCACGAGGTCGCCGAGCTCTTCCACGCGGCCGAAGTCCTCGACTCCGACTGCCTGCCCAAGGGCAACGAGGTCGCGATCATCACCAACGCCGGCGGCCTGGGCGTCATGGCGACCGACGCGCTCGTCGAGTACGGCGGCAAGCTCTCCAAGCTCTCCGAGCAGACCATGGCCAAGCTCGACGCCGTGCTCCCGCCGTACTGGAGCCACGCCAACCCCATCGACGTGCTGGGGGACGCGGGCAGCGACCGGTTCGAGGCGGCGGTCCACGCGTGCCTGCAGGACTCGGCGGTCAACGGCATTCTGCTCATCTACACGCCGCAGGGAAACGCTCGCCCCGACGCCATCGCCGAGAGGATCGGCGCGATCGCAAAGAAGGCCCGCAAGCCGATCATCACCGTGCTGATGGGCGGACGCACCGTCGAACACGGACGCGAGATCTTCCGCGAGGCGGGGGTGCCCTGCTACGACACGCCCGAGGATGCGGTGAAGACCTACCTCGGCATGAACCGCTATGCGAGCAACCTCGACCTGCTCTACGAGACGCCCGCGGAGCTGCCCATCGACGTGGCGCCGCCCAAGCACAACCTCCAGGCGCTGCTGCGCCGGGTCGCGGCGAGCGGCCGGCTCGTCCTGACCGAGGAGGAGTCGAAGCGCTTCGTGAAGACCTACGGCGTGCCGGTGATCCCGCAGCGACTCACCGGCAGCGTGGAAGAGGCGCTGCTCGCCGCGAAGCGTGCCGGCTACCCGGTCGTCCTCAAGATCGTGTCGCACGGGATCACGCACAAGAGCGCGGTGGGCGGCGTCGAGACCGGCGTGTGCTCGCCGCCCGACCTCGAAGCCGCGTACGAGCGCCTGCTCGGCCGCGTCAAGAAGCGCTCTCCCAAGGCGGTCATCGAGGGCGTGGCCGTCCAGAAGATGGTGCGCAGCATCGACTACGAGCTGATCCTCGGCATGAAGAAGGACGCGCAGTTCGGCTCGGTCATCGTGTTCGGCGCGGGCGGGGTGGCGGCCGAGGGGCTCGCGGACTTCGCGGTGAGCCTGCCGCCGCTCAACCAGACGCTGGCGCGTCGCATGATGGAGGAGACACGCGTTTTCAAGACGATGCTCAATCCGCCCAAGGGCGTGACGCCACCCGACCTCGGGCAGATCGAGGAGCTGCTCATCATGATCTCGAACATCGCGGTGGACTTTCCCGAGATCGCCGAGCTCGACATCAACCCGCTCGTCATCTCGGGCGGCACCGCCATCGCGGTGGACGCGCGCATCGTCATCGACCAGTCGGTGCTCGATGGCAAGCCGACGATGCCGCACCTCATCATCACGCCGTACCCCACGCGCTACGTCGCGCCGTGGCGTCTCTCGGACGGTACCGAGATCCTGCTGCGCCCGATCCGGCCCGAGGACGAGCCGATGGAGGCCGAGCTGCTCGCGACGGTGAGCGAGGAAACGCTGCGCGGGCGCTTCTTCGAGAACAGCGTGAACATCACGCACGAGATGCTCGTGCGCTTCACCAACATCGACTACGACCGCGAGATGGCGATCGTCGCCGAGCTCACGCACGGCAAGAAGAAGCGGATCATCGGCGTCGGCCGACTCATGGCCGAGACCAACTCGGGTGTCGGCGAGTTCGCCGTCCTGGTCCACGACGAGTTCCAGGGCAAGGGACTCGGCTTCAAGCTCACCGACGTGATCATCGGCATCGCGCAGGAGAAGGGGTTGGGCGCGATCACCGGGTTCATCGACGCGAACAACCGCCGCATGCTGCGCGTCGTCGACGAGCTGGGATTCGTGGTCGAGTCGACCGACGAGTGCGTGACCACCGTGCGGCTCGACCTTTCGTAGGGCCGCACGCCGGAGGCCGCACTCGCTAGACTGGGCGCGACGAACGCACACGAGCACGGGAGCGAGCATGCCCTCACACGACCTGCCGAGCGACCCGCTGTGGCCGCGCGCCGGCCACTGGCTCAAGCGCGCTGCGGGCTCGTCCGCGCGTTGCGACCTGGCGCTGATGGGCGTGCCGGCGCACGAGACCTCGATCACGCCGACCGGCGCGAACGCGACGCCGGCCGCGGTGCGCGACGCGCTCCTGCGCTACTCGACCTACGCGGCGAGCCGAGGGGTCGACGTCGCGGTCCTCGACGCGCTCGACCTGGGCGACGTCGTCGATCCCGACGGCCCCGAGGGCGAGCTGCGGGTCCTCGCGGCGGCCGCGGAGGCGGCATCGCGCTGCGAGCTGCTGGTCGCGATCGGCGGCGACAACTCGATCACGTTCGCGGTCGCGAGCGGGGTGCTCGGCGGGGCCGGCGGCGACGCGGACGCGGGTCGGGAAGCCGCGGCGGGCGCGCTGCCCGGCGGGCTCGTCACGCTCGATGCGCACCACGACCTGCGCGACGGCGTCACCAACGGGTCGCCGGTCCGGCGTCTCGTGGAGGCCGGGCTCGACGGCCGGCGCGTCGCACAGGTGGGGCTCCTCGACTTCTCGAACTCGGCGGCGTATGCGGCGCGCGCCCGCGAGCTGGGCATCACCACCATCTCGCGCGACGAGGTCGAACGGCGAGGCATCTCGCAGGTCATGGCGCACGCACTGCAGGTCGCAGGCGCCGACGGCGGGCCGGTTCACGTCGACTTCGACGTCGACGTGTGCGACCGCTCCGTGGTGCCCGGGTGCCCCTCGGCCTCTCCCGGTGGGCTCTCGGCGATGGAGCTGCGGCAGGCCGCGTTCCTGGCGGGACTCGATCCGCGGGTGCGCTCGCTGGACGTCACCGAGATCGACGCGACCATCGACACGCACGACGGCCGCACCGTGCGGCTTGCGGCGCTGCTGGTGCTCGAGGCCGCCGCGGGTCTCGCGATCAGGCTCGGGCGCGGCGGGGCCGCAAGCTAGTCGACGCCGTCGGAGTCCGGGTCGTCGGCGGCCGGGTCGGGGCCGGGCGTATCGGCGCACGGGTCGGCCGCCTGCTCGATCTCGGCGGCTGCGGCCGCCTCGTCGTGCGCGCTCAGGTCCCACTCGCGCTCCGGGCCCCGCGGGCGGTGCCACGCCAGGCGGTCGGCCCAGAAGGCGAGCGCGGTACCCCCGGTCACCAGCACCGCGCTCACCGAGAAGACCGGCAGCATAAGCGACGAGCGCTGTAGCGCGACGACGACGATCCCGAACAGCACGAAGCCCAGGTGCAGCAGCCCGCTGCCCGTCTTCGTCAGGCGGCCCTGCGTCAGGTACGAAGGACCGCGCACGCCGGCCACGGTCATGACCACGACCGCGACCTGAATCGCCGCGGCGAGCACCAGGTAGACGAAGAGCCCGCGCGTGAGACTGCCGGTCATGAGCCATGCCGCGACGCCGGCGGCGACCATTCCGGCCGAGACGGCGATCAGGATCCTGCGCGAGAACAGCCGCTTGGGCACGCACAGGCCCATCACGACCACCAGAGCGACCACCTGCGGCGCCGCCAGCGCGTTCATGAAGGCGACGTAGCTCGTGTAGCCCGCGCTCTGCGTCCAGCTCACGACGCTCTTCTCGGCGAAGTAGACCCACAGGGTGCCTATGAAGGACTGCACGCCCAGCGAGGCGAGCAGCACCACGGTGACGATCGTGAGCGTCAGGTCCCAGACTCGCTGGCGGATGTCGTCGATCCCGCTCACGCGGCGCCACCTCCTCCCGCGAGCGCGTGACGCGCCGCGGCAGCGAGCGCGCGGACGCCATCGGCGGCGGCATAGCTGTGCGCGCCGGGCACGACGTAGGTGGTGACGTAGGTGAGGACGAGGATCGCGAACGAAAGCACGGCGAGCACCGCGACCATCTTCCACATGCCGCGCTGGCGCAGGTAGAGACGGGCGTGCAGGTAGGCGGTGTAGAGCAGCCACATCATCATCGACATGTTGACCTTGCCCGACCACCACCACGCCTCGCCGCTCCACGACATGAGCGCCCACGGCAGCCCGAGCAACATGCCGACGGTCAGCGGCAGGTAGCCGAGCCGCGCCCAGCGGTACGCCGTGGTCTCGTAGGACGAGTGCCGGCGCACGATCATCTGCACCGTTGCCACGAACGACACCGTGAACGCGCCGTACGCGATGAAGAGCAGCGGGGGATGGACCCACATGTACCACGCGTTGTAGTAGTACTTCGCGCTGCTGAACATGCCCTCGAACGCCTGCTGCGCGGCGAGACCTCCCCGCGCGGTGGCCTGCAGATACCCGTAGTACTGGCCCAGGAACGACGGCAGCGGCTGGGTGAACGGCTTGCCGAGAAGCACGGCGCCGATCGAGAGCGCGGCCGTCGCCAGCATCACGCCGGACAGGAGCTCGTCGCGCTGCCGGCGCATGATCGCGCCCATGATGGCGACCACGAGCGCCCACACGAAGAGCTTCTCGGACTCGAGCCACAGCGAGACCGCCACGCGCCCCACGATCTGGCCGGTACCCGGGTCCACCACGACGGCGAGCTGGTAGAGCCGCCAGTGGAACCACGCGAGCAGGATCTCGCCCGCGCCGAGAAGGACGGCCATCGCGACGAGCGCCCGACCGCGCCACTCCCGAGCCGCGGGCAGGAGGGCGACGAGGGCCAGCGCTATCGCCGCGGCCGCGATCGCCCACTGCAGCGGCCCGCCCACGCTCGCGAGCGCGGACAGGAGCGACTGGATCGACGTGTAGGTGAGCTGCGGCGACATGCGGCCAGTATACGGCGCGGGCCCGGCGCGTCGCGCACGGCCCGACAGTCGCGTCCACCGCGACCCGCGGGCGGGTCGGAGGATTTGCCGCGCCTTCGCGGCGGCGGGTACACTCAACCGACGTGCCGGACCCCTGCCGGCGCGCGCATCCGTCCCCGGAGCCATTCGGAGGCCTGGTGAGTCCGAGCCGGCTCAGGAAGCGCCTCGCCCGCGCGCTCATGGTGTCGTGGCGAGAGCAGCCGACGCGCTACGACATCGAGGCGGTCCAAGCCAACACGCGACGCGTGGGGCTCGTCATCCGCGTTCGCTGGGCGCTGCTCGTCGTGCTCGTCGTCTACTCGCTGCTCGCCGGAGCCGCCTATCTCACGGTCTTCTCGGTCGCCGAGCTCGCCGCGAAGATGATCGTCCCTGCGCTCGCACTCGCGTTCGTCGTGCTCTACAACACGTTCTACCAGCTCAACTACAAGCGCCTCGGCAACATCGCCGTGTGGAACAACCTGCAGCTCGCGCTCGACGCACTCGTGGTCACGGTGCTCGTGTACTACTCGGGCGGCGTCAGCTCGTGGTTCTGGTCCATGTACTCGCTCTTCATCCTCGAGGCGGCGTTCATCCTGCCCAAGCGCCGCGATGCGTGGCTCCTCGCGGTGTTCTGCATGGTGCTGCTCGGCCTGGTCGAGTATCTCGAGCTGCTCCGCCTTCTGCCGCACGTCGAGATCCCGTTCGCCGAGGGCGACCTCTACCTCGACCCGGTCTTCGTCTCGGTGCGGTACGGGTGGCAGGTGGCGGTTCTCGCGGGAACGGCCGCCGTGTCCACCCAGCTCGTGGGCCAGCAGCGGGCCGAGGCCGCGGCGCGCCAGGCGCTCGTCGTGATCGACGAGACCACGGGCCTGTACTCCCGCGCCTACTTCCTGCGCGCACTGAACGCCGAGATCCGCAGGGCCGAACGGGACCGCCGGACCATCCACGTCCTGCTCATCGACATCGACCGATTCGGCGAGTTCAACCGCCGCTTCGGGATCGACCGCGGCGACAAGCTCTTGCAGCGGATCGCGACGGCGATCACGCGGTGCGTCGCCGAGGTCGGTGACGTGACGATCACCACCAACCTCGCGGCACGCTTTGGCGGTGAGGAGTTCGTGGTGCTGTTCGCCGAGGACACCGAGTCGGACGGTGCCCCGCAGATCGCGGACGCGGTCCGTCTGGCCGACTGCATCCGCCGCGACGTCTGCTTCCAGACCGTGGACGGCGCGAGCGTGACCGTCTCGATCGGTATCGCGTCGTGCCCCGCCGACGGCGCCACGCCGGACGAGCTGCTCGACGCGGCGGACAACGCGCTCGGCCTCGCGATCCAGCGCGGCGGCGACCAGGTCGCCACGATGCCGGCGGACGACAGCGAGCACTCGGACGCGCTCGAGTACGACCCGCTGGAGGACTAGTGCGGGCTCTCGGTTCCGCGCTCGTCGGCCTCGCTCTCGCCCTGCTCGTGCTCGGTCTCTCCGTGGGGCTCCTCAGCCAGCCGGCGTTCACCGCGACCGCATCGCGCCGCTTCGCCCTGGCCGAGGAAGCCGGCCTGCCCCGGGAGCGCATGGTCCAGATCGCCGAGACGGTACGCGTCTTCGTGCTCCGCGCCGATTCGCCGCTGCTGCCCTCGACCGTCGATGGCAGACCCGGATTCGACGAGTCGGCCGTCTCGCACCTGGTGGACGTCCGCGTCGTCATGAGCCGCGCTCGCACGGCGACCGGGATGCTCGCCGTCATCGTGGCCGTGTGGCTTGGCGTGCGCATCTCCCAGCGCCGGACCGACCGCATCGCCGCCGGTCTGCGCGCCGGCGCGATCGAATCGGCGGCGCTCGTGGGGCTCGCCGCGCTGTCGGGACTGCTCGATTTCGAGCGGCTCTTCACGGCGTTTCACGGGCTGTTCTTCTCGGCGGGGACCTGGCAGTTCCCGGCGGACTCGCTGCTCATCCAGGTCTTTCCGGAGCCGTTCTGGATGACGGCGGGTGCCGCGTGGGCGGGCCTCGTGCTGCTGGGTGCGGCCGCGTTGGAGCTGGCCTCGAGGTGGGTCTTGCGCGCCGAGAAGACCGCCGAGTAGGGCCACCGAACGCCGACGCCGTCGTGGGCTGGCGCGCGCCGCGCAGCGCCGCAGGCGTGACATACGGCCGGGATTCGGTATGCTTGCAGTCAGAGGCGGGTGCTGAGCGCCTCGGGGGAGGATCACGGAATCAACGGCGGCGTCGCAGTGGCGCCATGCCATGACTGTCGGAAGTACTGAAAGAGAGAGGTGCGCGAATGGCTGCCAAGGAAGGCTACTGCGTCAAGTGCAAGTCCAAGAAGGAGATCCAGGACGCGCAGGAGATCACGATGAAGAACGGTCGCCCGGCCACTCAGGGCACCTGCCCGGACTGCGGCACCAAGATCTTCAAGATCGGCAAGTCGTAGTCTCTGCGCACTGAAGGTTTTCGAGACGCCGTCGGGGAAGCCCCGGCGGCGTCTCGCGTTTGCGAGGGCCCGAAGCGCTGGGATACACTCGGCGACGCGCGGGTGTAGTTCAATGGTAGAGCGTCAGCTTCCCAAGCTGAAAGTTGCCGGTTCGAGTCCGGTCACCCGCTCCAAAGTCAGTGTCGCGGCCGTCCCGGAAGGGGCGGCCGCTTGCATGTCAGTGCCCGAGGGTATAGAACATATGTTCGTACCCCGTGACTCCCGCCCCGCCTCGCCAGATGGCAGGGGTGTCGTCATGTCCGTTCGTCTCATCACCGCCGAGAAGCCCGCGCCGCTCGCTCGCTCGTCCCTCGCGCGCGTGCTCGTGTGGGGAGTCCTCGCGACCGTCTTGCTCTGGCGGCCGCCGTCCGCCGTGGCCGCGTGGCCTGTGCCGAACGGGCGCGACGTGACGCTCGCGTTCGGCGCGAGCTACGCGGCACCCGACGGCTCGACCGCCACGCACCGAGGGGCCGATCTCGCGGTGGCGGCCGGCGCTCGGGTGGGAGCGCCCGCCGGCGGTGCCGTCACCTTCGCCGGCCGGGTTCCCGGACCCCACGGCGGCAGCGTGCTCGCGGTGACGCTGCGGAGCGAACGAGGGACCGTCACGCTCATGCCGCTCGGCTCGCTCGCGGTGGGGAAGGGCGATGCCGTGGCCGAGGGCGCGGAGCTTGGCACGGTGGCCGCTGACGGCGACCCTTCGACCGCAGGCGCCCACGTGCACGTGAGCGCGCGCGTCGGCGACCTCTACGTGGACCCGGTGCCCTGGCTCGGAGCCCCCGCGGCTCCCGCTCCGGCGGCGGACGGTGCGACGGCCGAGGCGCCGCAAGCCGGGGCCGCGCCCGCGCCACAGGGCGTCGGGGTCCCCGTGGCGGTTCCGCGCGGCGCGGCCCTCTCCCCCGCGAGCGCTCCCGCGCCCTCGGCCGTCGCACCGGGCGAGGCGGCGCCGGCTGTCACGCAGGGAGCGGCCGCATCGCTGCCGGCCGGCGCCACCTCGCGGCCCGCGGTGGCGGGCGCGCCGGTCGCACCCGGCGTCAGCGTCGCCGGCGCGGCGCCCGCCACCGCAGGCCCCGCCGCCCCCCACGCGCTTGCGGCCGCTCTGGCGCCCGCGCTCGGGCAGCAGGCAGCTGGCCGCGTCAGCGCGCTCGCGTCCCGGGCACTCGTCGCGGTCGGACGGGCTGCGCGCGTCGGCGTCGGGCTCGCCGTCGGCGTGCTGTTGGCGCTCGGGTGCCTGTGGCCGCTGTGGCGGGCGGGGGAAGGTGGCGTGAAGGTGCGAGTCAGACCCGTGGCCGACGATGTTGCGGCAGTACCGGGCCGGTGATACACTCCACAGGCTCATTTCCTGCTCCGGGCCGCTGCCTTCACAGTCCCGGGGCCGTTCAGCCCAAGGGAGGTGACAATGTGAAGGCTTACGAACTGTTGCTTCTGCTCAACCCTTCTCTCGACGAGGAAGCCCGTGCGGGCGTTCTGGACAAGGTCCAGGGCGTGATTACCGCTGACGGGGGCGTTGTGGATGCCGTCGATTCGTGGGGCAAGCGCAAGCTGGCCTACGAGATCGGCAAGGTGACCGAGGGCGATTACGTCCTGGTCGAGTTCCACACCAAGCCGGCCGCCATCGCCGAGCTGGACCGCGTACTGCGAATCACCGATCCCGTAGTCCGTTTCATGCTCGTGCATCGCGAGGACAAGGAGTAGTCCCTCGCGCGGCATCCCGCGGACCGCGGGCGGTACGCCCGTATCCCGTGTTCGTCAGAAGGTGGTTTCCATGAGCATCAACCGAGTCGTCATCAGCGGCAACCTGACCCGCGACCCCGAGCTGCGCTCGACGGGTAGCGGCATGTCGATCCTCAAGCTCGGCATCGCCGTCAACGACCGTCGCAAGAACCAGCAGACGGGCGAGTGGGAGGACGTGCCCAACTTCTTCGACGTCACCGTCTTCGGCCAGCGCGGCGAGTCGCTCTCGCGATTCCTGCAGAAGGGCTCGAAGATCGCCGTCGAGGGCAAGCTTCGCTGGCGCCAGTGGGAGACCCCCGACGGTGACAAGCGCAGCGCGGTCGAGATCATCGCCGATGACATCGAGTTCATGAGCTCGCGGAACGACGGCGGCAGTGGCCGCGGCGGCTCCTACGACGCCCCCGCTCCCACGGCGCACGCTCCCGAGCCCATGGACGAGGACATCCCGTTCTAGCACCCAACCGGCGCGCCTGACCCTCGGGCGCGCACCGAATCACACGCGACTCACATCGCGAAGGAGGTCAGAGAGACATGTCAGCAGACTACGCACGCAAGCCGCGTCGCAAGTACTGCCAGTTCTGCAAGGATCACGTCGAGTACATCGACTACAAGGACGTGAACATGCTGCGCAAGTTCATGACCGATCGCGGCAAGATCAAGCCCCGCCGCGTCTCGGGCAACTGCGCCCAGCACCAGCACGAGCTCTCGATGGCGATCAAGCGCGCCCGCGAGATGGCGCTCGTTCCGTACACCGTTCCGGTCATCAGCGGCCGCATCGACCGTCGAGGCGGCAGGTAGTCCTTCGTGGACTTCCGAGCAGCGAACACACGTGACGTGACCCTGCTGTCGGTCGCGGTCGTCCTGGGAGCCGTCATGGCGCCGATCGTCGGCGTCGTCGGTCTGCCCATCGCGGCCGCAGGCCTCGCGGGGCTCGCCTACCGGGGACACACCGTCGCAGCCGCACTCGCGGCCGCGCTCGGCGTCGCCGCGGCGGCGGTCGTGCGTCCCATCGACGCCGCCTTCGTGGGGCCCATGCTCCTCGTGGTCCTCGCCGCCGTCACGCTGCTTCCCAAGCGCGGCACGCAGCGGGTGGCCCCGTTCCTGATCGGCGGGATCATGGTGGTGAGCGTCGCCTTCGACGAGCTTCTCGCTCGGACGCAGGGCACCACGCTCACCGCGCAGGTCGCCGAGCAGACCAAGGTCATCGCCAAGGAGCTCGGCGCGTCGCTCGCAGGAGTCGTGCAGGCCGACGTGATCGCCAAGCTCGACGAGGTCGCCAAGACGATGTCGAACGCCTGGCCGTCGGCGTACTTCGAGTCCGCGGTCCTTGCCGGCGTGCTCGTCATCGTGGCGATCGCGTGGGCGGCCCGTCGGGCCGATCGCGACCTCGACGTGCCACCGCTCGCGCGGCTCGACCTCTCGCCGCACGTGCTGTGGGCGTTCGTCTTGGGACTGTTGCTGCTCGCCGTTTCGTACGTGTCGTTCTCGGCGTCGACGCTCGTCGGTGCCGTGGGGCTGAACCTCGTGCTGTGCGCACGCACGCTCTTCTTCCTCCAGGGGTTGGGCGTGTCCGCGGGAGTGCTCGACCGGGCCGGCGTCGGTCTCGGCGGGCGCATCTTCGCGCTGGCTGCGCTCGCCGCGCTCGACGCGTTCACGCTCGTGGTCAGCTTCATTGGGCTCGTGGATTTCTGGATCAACTTCCGGCGTCTGCCGCGCGACGGCGTGACTCCGGACGCGCCGGCCGATCCGGCCGACGCAGGACGCAGATGGTAGAACTGCCGCCCGAGCGGGCATCCGTCCGCTCGGCGACTGAAGGAGTAATTCGATGAAGGTCATCCTGATGCAGGAACTGAAGGGTCGCGGAGGCGAGGGCGACGTGATCGAGGTCGCTCGCGGCTTCGCGGTCAACTACCTGTTGCCGCGCAAGGTCGCCATCGAGGCGACCCCCGGCAACCTCAAGCAGCTCGAGCAGCGCCGCAAGAACATCGAGTCGCGCGAGTCCGGCCGCATGGCCGAGGCCAGCGCTCTCGCAACGGCGCTCGAGGGCAAGGTCGTCACGATCGGCGCCAAGGTCGGTGAGGAGGGCCGCCTGTTCGGCTCGATCACCGCGCCGATGGTGGCCGAGGCGATCACCGAGCAGCTCGGTGTCGAGGTCGACCGCCGCAAGGTCGAGACCCACGGTCACATCAAGGACGTCGGCCCGCACGTGGTCGACGTCGCGATCTACCGCGAAGTGAAGGCCCAGCTCACGGTCCAGGTCGTGGCCGAGGGCGCCCCGGTCGCCGAGGTCCCCGTGACCGTCGTCGCCGAGGTCGAGGGCGTCTCCGCCGATGGCGAGGCGTTCGTCGAGGTCGTCGAGGAGACCGCCGAGCAGGCCGAGGCCGATCTCGCGGTCGAAGAGGCCGCCGAGGCTGTCGCCGAGGCTGCCGACGTGGAGGCCGAGGACGCCGAGTAGGCGCCTCTCCGCACGAGTCCCGCACCATAACGGCGCCGTCCCCGAGAGCCTCGGGGGCGGCGCCGTCGCGTCGGCCGCTCGGGCTCGGGAGATGCCGTTCGTCGGCGACCCGAACTCGGCGTCCAACCCGTGGATACTGTGGATAACCTCCACCTGCGCAGGTCGCGCGCCACGCCCAATCCACCGTCCGCTGTGGATGCCCCGAGACCCCCGCGACGGCGTCAGACCCGCATGCCATCATCGGTCGGAAACAGACCGCATTCCGCGTCGTGGGAGGACGTCGTTCGCATGGCCGACATCATGGACAGGGACCTCTCGACGCGCCGTTCAGGGGGCATCGACCGAGTTCCGCCCCACAATCTGGAGGCCGAGCAGGCCACGCTCGGCGCGATGTTCCTCTCGCCCGAAGCGGTCGAGGGCGTGCTCGCGATGTTGCAGCCCGAGGACTTCTACCGTCCGGCGCACGCGCGCATCTACACGGCGATGGCGGACCTGGCGAACCGCTCGATCCCCGTCGACCACCTCTCGGTGGCCGACAAGCTCGAATCCACAGGCGAGCTCGACACCGCCGGTGGAAAGACCTACCTGCTCGACCTGTCCGGCGTCACCCCGATCGCGTCGAACTGGCAGCGCTACGCTGAGATCGTGAAGCGCATGTCGATGCTCCGGCAGCTCATCGGCGCCGGCACTGCCATCGCGACGCTCGGCTACGACGCGCCCGACGATCTCGACGAGGTCGTGGGCGAGGCCGAGAAGCTCGTCTTCGAGGTCACCAACCGCCGTATCACCTCGAACTTCCAGTACATCGACGAGCTGCTGAAGACGTCCTTCAAGCAGCTCGAGGAGCTCGCGGAGCGCAAGGAGCACGTCACCGGCGTCCACAGCGGGTTCAAGGATCTCGACAAGCTGCTCGCCGGTTTCCACCCGGGCGACCTCATCATCCTGGCGGCCCGCCCGTCGGTCGGAAAGACCGCTCTCGCGCTCAACCTCGCAGTCAACGCCGCGAAGAAGGACGCGTCGGTCGCCGTCTTCTCCCTCGAGATGGGGGCCGACCAGCTCATGCAGCGCGTGCTTTGCTCGGAGGCTCGCATCAACCTGCAGGACGTGCGCACGGGCTACGTCAAGGACGCCGACTGGTACGCGATCAACACCGCGGTCGGGAAGCTCGCCGGGCTCGACTTCTGGGTCGACGACACGCCCTCGATCTCGATCCTCGAGGTTCGCGCCAAGGCCCGCCGCCAGCTGCGCGACAAGCCCAAGGGTTTCATCATCGTCGACTATCTGCAGCTCATGCAGCCGCAGGGCCGACGTTCCGAGAACCGCCAGACCGAGATCGCCGAGATCAGCCGAGGCCTCAAGATCCTCGCGAAAGAGCTTAAGGTCCCGGTGCTCGCGCTCTCGCAGCTCTCCCGAGCCGTCGAGCAGCGCGCCGGCAAGCGGCCGCAGCTCTCGGACCTGCGCGAGTCGGGCGCGATCGAGCAGGACGCGGACGTCGTCATGTTCATCGACCGCAACACCGACCCCCACGCCGAGGAGGAAGAGGGCCGGCCGCAGAAGGGCGTCGCCGAGATCATCGTCGCCAAGCACCGCAACGGCCCCACCGGACAGGTGCCCCTCGTATTCATGGAGCGGTTCACCAAGTTCGTGGACTTCACCAACCAGGCGTAGCGGGAGGGCGAGCCGAGCGCGCGGGTCCTCGGCTCACCGCTTCGCTCCTGCGCCGCGAAGGGCGGCGGCGCAGACTCGCCGTGGACCCGCGCGCTCGGCTCGCCGGACTCCTCGGAAACCCTGAAGGGCGGCCATCGCGCACTGTCGACACGTCTCGCGGCCGCACGCGCCCTACCGCCGGCCGCCGCCTTTGAGCAACCGCTCAAACTCGCGCTTGTCCCAGCCGGCCATGGCGCGGTCCCCGACCTGGATCACCGGCACGCCGCGCTGTCCGGTCATGAGCACCATCCGCTTGAGACCACGGCGGTCTCGCGTGACGTCGATCTCCGTGAACTCGAACCCCTTCTCGGCGAGGTAGCGCTTCGCGACCGTGCACCAGTGGCACGCGGGCGTCGTGTAGACGGTGATCCGTGGTGCTTCCCGCCGAGAACCGCTCATCGTCCGCGTGCCGCCTTTCGCCATGTTGCGGGAACCGTTTGGAGTGGACGCTTGACACCGCAGGTATGATAGCCGACGGCCCTGAAGCCGCCGCAACGCTCGCGTCTGTAGCGAGCTCGAACCGAGGAGTCTCTACCAGTGAGTTCCCACGACTACGACGTCGTCATCGTCGGTGCCGGTCCCGCCGGCATCTTCGCCGCGCTCGAACTCGTCCGTTCGGGCGTGACCGACATCCTCATCGTCGAGAAGGGCCACGCGATCGCCAAGCGCCGGTGCCCTGCGCGGCGCACCTCGTGCGTCGGCTGCAAGACCTGCGACATCATGACCGGATGGGGCGGCGCGGGCGCATTCTCGGACGGCAAGCTCACGCTCACCACCGAGGTCGGGGGGTGGCTGCCGGACTTCATCGCCAAGCCTGAGCTCGAGGAGCTCGTGGACTACACCGACAGGCTCTGGCTCGACTTCGGCGCGACCACCGAGGTGCACGGTCCCGACACCGCGACCGCCGCCGAGCTCGAGCGCGAGGCGACGCTTGCGGGCATGAAGCTCCTCCCGATGAACATCCGCCACCTGGGCACCGACCGCTCGCCCGAGGTGCTCGACGCCATGCGGGTCTCGCTCGAGGCGTCCGGCGTCACCGTGCGCACCGAGATCGCCGCCGCCCGCATCCTCGCCGAGAACGGCCGCGCCACCGGTGTCGAGCTCGCTGACGGCGAGGTCGTCTCGGCGGGGGCGGTCATCGCCGCGCCGGGGCGCGAGGGGGCCGACTGGCTCGCCGAGCAGGCCCACGCGCTAGGCCTGACGCTCGTCAACAACGCGGTCGACATCGGCGTGCGCGTCGAGTGCCCGGCGCCCATAATGCAGCGGCTCACCGACGCGCTGTACGAAGCCAAGCTCGTCTACCACACCAAGGCGTTCGGCGACACGGTCCGCACCTTCTGCATGAACCCGTACGGCGAGGTCACCACCGAGAGCTACGGCGACGTCGTCACCGTCAACGGCCACAGCTACGCCGAGAGCAAGACGCCCTACACAAACTTCGCGGTACTCGTGAGCCAGCGCTTCACCGAGCCGTTCCGAGATCCGATCACGTACGGCCGCTCGATCGCCAAGCTCGCGAACCTGCTGGGCGACGGCATCCTGGTGCAGCGGCTCGCCGACCTCAAGGCCGGCCGCCGCTCGACGCCCGAGCGCATCGCGCAGTCGCTCGCCGAGCCCACGCTCGCCCACGCGACTCCGGGCGATCTCTCGGCGGTGCTGCCCTACCGCCACTTGACCGACATCATCGAGTTCCTCGACGCGATGGAGCCGCTCGCGCCCGGCATCTCGGGGTCCAGCACACTGCTCTATGGCGTCGAGGTGAAGTTCTACAGCTCGCGTCTCGAGGTGTCGCCGAACCTCGAGACAGCCGTGAGCGGCCTGTACGCGATCGGGGACGGCGCGGGCATCACGCGCGGCCTCGTGCAGTCGAGCGCGAGCGGGGTGGTCGCGGCGCGCGCGGTGCTCGCTACTCGCCGAGCTGCTTCCTGAAGCTGGTCACCGCCGCGGTGAAGATCACGGTCGCGAACAGCGCCATGGCGAGAAGCGGCTGCCACAGGTCCGGGATCGACGTGCCCTTCAGGTACGCGCTCCGCATCGCGACGATCGAATAGCGCAGGGGGATGAGGTAGGTCAGCGGCACGATCTCGGCCGGCATGGACTCGATCGGGAAGATGAAGCCCGACAACACGATCATCGGCAGGAAGATGAACATGATCGTCTGTTGGGCCTGCTGTTGGTTGCGCGACACGAGCGACACGAGCAGTCCGATTCCGATTGAGGTCAGCAGGAACAGCGACAGCGTCACGGCGACCGTGAGCACGCTGCCGTTGAACGGCACGCGGAACCACACGCTCCCTACGAAGGCGATGAAGCTCGCCTGGATGACGGCGATCCCGGCGTAGGGGAGCACCTTCCCCAGCAGGTACTCTCCGCGCGTGATGGGCGTGACGAGCATCTGCTCGAGGGTGCCTCGTGCCCGTTCGCGCACCACCGCCTGGCTCATGACGCTGCCCACCGAGAGCAGCAGGATCGTCACCATCAGCCCCGGGATGGTCGCGTTGACGGCCTTGAGCGAGGGGTTGAAGACCACCCGGACGCGTGCGTCGATGCCTGGCGCCCGGGCCTGCTTCGCGGCCAGGCCGAGCGTGCGCTGGTTGAACTCCGCGACGATCTGCGCGGCGTACCCGCTCGCGACCGCAGCCGTCTTGGAGTCGGCTCCGTCGACGACGATCCCGATCGGCACCGTGCGGCCGGCCGTGACCGAGTCGGCCATCCCGGCTGGAACGACCAGCGCGAGGCCGACCCCGCCCTGGTCGATGAGCGGGCCGAGCTGCGACTCGTCGTCGAGCCGGTTCACGACCACGAAGTAGCCGCTCGACGAGAACGAACTGACGAGCTGCCGCGAGAGCGCGGTCTTGTCGTGGTCGACCACGATCATCGGGACGTTGCGTACGTCGGAGCCGACGACGTAGCCGAACAGCAGCAGCTGCAGAATCGGCATCACGAAGATGAGGGGGAGCAGCAGCCGGTCGCGCCGGAGCTGAAGCAGCTCCTTCCACATCACCAGTCGCAGGCGGCGGAGACTCATTCGAGCCCCCTGCGCCGATGGAGGAAGGTCGCGAGTGCGAGACCTATCGCCGCGTACGCGAGCAGCTGCAGGACGAGCGCGCCCAGAGCGGGCCACCCCGTGCCGCGCAGGAACACCCCGCGCGAGATGTCGATCATGTACCGGGCCGGGAACAGGAACGATGCCCCCTGCAGCAGTGGTGGGACCGAGGAGAGCGGGAACGCCATCCCCGAGAGCATGAAGCCGGGGAGCAGCGAGATGAGCAGCCCGATGAGGTTCGCCGATTCGATACTGGGCGCAACCGCCGAGATGACCAGGCCGATCGACAGCGCGCACAGGATGAAGAGGAACATGCCGACGGCGAGTACCGTGATGTCGCCGCGGAGCGGAACCCGGAACACGCCCATCGCCACGATCGAGATGCCAATGGTGTCGATGAACCCCAGCAGCGCCCAGGGCAACACCTTGCCCACTATGAGCTCACCGTCGGTGAGCGGGGACTCGAGCAGCTGCTCGAGCGTGCCGGACTCGCGCTCCTTGACCAAGGTGACGGCTGTCTGCTGGACGGTCACGATCATGATGATGACCACCATCAGTCCCGGCACGAGGAAGTCCGCGCTCTTGCCCTCGGGGTTGTACCAGGTGCGTATCCTGGGCTCGAGCAGCCCCGCGCCTTGGAGTGATGCTCCGCGAGCTGCCGCCCAGGACACGAGCGATGCCTGGTTCAGCCGGTTGTTCAGCGCGACCGCGTACGCCTGCCCCAACTGGGCCGACGTCGGCTCGCTCCCGTCGACCAGCACCGCGACGTCACCCTTGCCGCCTCCGGCGATCGTCCGTGCGAACCCGTCCGCCACCACGACGGCCACGCGCGCCTGACCACGGTCGAAAGCCCGATACACCTCGTCCATCGAGCTCACCGCGCCCGTGACCGTGAAGAACCCCGACTGCCCGAACGCGTCGACGTATGCCCGACTGGCGGCCGTGTGGTCGAGGTCGAGCACGACCGCCGGTACGTTGCGGACGTCGAAGCTGATCGCATACGCGAAGAGCAGGAGCTGGACCAGGGGAAGCAGGAGCACCGCCACGATCATGCGCCAGTCACGCCCGATGTGGACGAATTCCTTGCGCGCGATGGCGGCGATCCGAGAGGCCGAGCCTCTCGCATGGGACCGTCGACCGATGTGCGCTGACATCCGGATCCCCCTAGCCGCTGGCGCCGTCTCCCCAGCCCATCATGAGCGAGATCGCGTCCACGATGGCGTCGTCGTGCTGTGTCTCGAAGAACATCGACGTCATCGTGTAGCCGACGACCATGCTCATGAACGCGCGCACCTTGGCCTCGAGATCGTCGGGTGCCCGCCGGATGCCGAAGAACGAGTCGACGTGCGGCACGAACGTCCGCACGTTCTCGACCATCGCCTGGCCGAACTTCTCGCGGAACACCAGGCGCATGGAACGGTTGTGGGGAGCGGCGTTCATGAGCGTGCTCATGATGTTGCGGCCCTCACCCATCTCGGTGCGGCGCATGTGCAGCAGGTTCACGAGCGAGCTGCGCAGGCTCTCGGGCTGTACCTCGGCGAGTCTGCGCCGTGCTTCGCCGGTGATATGCTCGCCCGCCGTCGACACCAGGTCGAGCAGCAGCGCCTCCTTGCCGGCGTAGTGGCGGTAGAGCGCGGGCTCGGTGACGCCCACCCGCGACGCGATGTCGCGCATGGTACCGCCCTCGTAGCCCTTCTCGGAGAAGACCGCGAGCGCGGCGTCCAGGATCTCGCCTCGGCGGCCCTCGATGAACTCGCTGAAGTAGGCGTCAGGCGGGCCGGGTGCCGTCATGTCGTGAATCATGCTCGGCCTCCCTGAGTACCGACCAGGTGGACGAACGCGTCCTCGAGCGTCGGCTCGACCGGCTCCACGTGGTAGACGCGGAAGCCGGCGTTCTCCAGGTAGGGCTTCAGCTCGGCCTTCGCCGAGGCGGCCGCGCCCAGGTTCACGTTGATGAGGGAGCCCTGCATGTAGGCGTCGTCGACGGCCGGATGCTTTTGGAGTTCGGCGAGGGCCCCCTCGCCGTCGTCCACTTCGAGCTGGACGATCGTGTCGGCCGCGAGCGCGCCCTTGATCTCTTGCGGCGTGCCCGCCGCGATGATGTTGCCTCGGTAGATGAACGCGAGGCGGTTGCAGTGGGTCGCCTCGTCCATGTAGTGCGTCGTCACGAACAACGTGACGCCCTGATGCGCCAGGTCGTAGAGGAGCTCCCAGAACTGGCGGCGGGCGTTGGGGTCGACGCCGGAGGTCGGCTCGTCGAGGAAGATGAGCTTGGGCTCGTGGATGGTCGCGCATCCTAGGGCGAGCCGCTGCTTCCATCCAACCGAGAGGTTGCCGGTGAGCTCGTCCTCCCGGCCCTCGAGGTCGGCCATCTTGAGGATGTAGGTGCGGCGCTCTTCGTACTTCTCGGCGGTCAGGCCATAGATGCCGGCGTAGAACTTCAGGTTCTCGTCCACGGTCAGGTCCTGGAACAGCGAGAACTTCTGCGACATGTAGCCGATGTTCTCACGGACGCGCTCGGGCTCGTCGTCGATGTCGTAGCCCATGACGCGCGCCGACCCGGCGGTGGATTCGATGGTGCCGCACAGCATGCGGATCGTCGTGGTCTTGCCCGAGCCGTTGGGACCCAGGAACCCAAAGATCTCGCCCTGCTTCACATCGAGGTCGATCGAGTCCACGGCCACGAAATCGCCGAACTCCTTGCGCAGGCCGCGCACCAGGATCGCGTTGCCGTCCTCCATGTGAGGCTCGGCCTTCACCCGCGTCTTTGTCCAAGGCAGTGCCATGAGCGTCACTCTCTGTCAGTCGTTGAGCTGCTTGCGGAACCGGGTGAGCCCGAACACGAAGATCGCCACCGAGAAGACCGCCATCGCCAGGAACTGCGGCCAGAGGGCGGCGAACCCGGAACCCTTGAGGAAGTTGGAGCGGACGATCACCAGGATGTAGCGCAGTGGGATGAGGAACGTGAGGATGTAGAGCCACTTGGGGAACGCGTCGATCGGGAACATGAAGCCGCCCAGCATCATCGACGGCATCTGCATGAACATGGCGGTCTGCTGCGCCTGCTGCCGCGTGCGCGACATGAGTGACACGATCATGCCCAGCCCGAGCGCGCTCAACATGAAGAGCATCAGCCCGGACAGCAGCACTGCGAGCGAACCGCGGAACGGCACCCGGAACCACGTCACGCCGACGACGAACGTGACGGCGACCTGCACGAATGCGATCCCGATGTAGGGTATGAGCTTGCCGAGCAGGTAGTCGGTCCGCCCGATGGGCGTGACGAAGAGCTGCTCGAGCGTGCCACGCTCGCGCTCCTTCACGATCGCCTGGCTCATGAGGTTCTGCGTCGACATGAGCAGGATGAACGCGAGCAGCGCCGGCACCATGGTGTTCACGGCGCGCATCGTCGGGTTGTAGAGCACCCGGACGCGTGCGTCCACGCCCAGTGGCACGGCCTTCCCGGGCGCCGCGTTGGGCAGCGCGTAGAACTGGCTGCTCAGGCTCGAGATGATCCCGGACGCGTACCCGGCCGCGACTTGGCTGTTGCGGCTGTCGGACCCGTCGATGACGACCCCGATCTGCGCCGGTCGCCGGGCCTTGATGGAGTCGCCGAGCCCTTTGGGGATCTCGATCGCGATGACCGCGACGCTCCCGTCGAGCGCGTCTTTGACTCCCGCCTCGCTCGTCGGCCGCGCTACGACCGTGAAGTACCCGGAGCTGGTGAAGGCGTCGACCACCTGGCGCGACTGCACCGTGTTGTCCTGGTCGTAGACGGCAAGGCTGAGGTTGCGCACGTCCGAGCCCACCACGTAGCCGAAGAGGATGAGCTGCAGCACCGGCATGACCAGCAGGAGCGGCAGCATCGCCTTGTCACGCCTGACCTGCTGGAATTCCTTCCAGATGAGGATGCGGATCCGGTTCCACGACATCCGCGCTCACGCCCTCTCTCGGTAGAGTGCCGCCGAGAGGACCGTGATGACCACGGCGAAGATGGCCAGCGCAGCGACCTGGGGCCAGAGCACTCGAGGGTCGCCACCCTTGAGGAAGACCGTCCGCGTGATGACCATGAAGTAGCGCGCCGGGAAGAAGTACGACACGAACTGCAGCGCCCAGGGCAGGCTCGAGATGGGGAAGACGAAGCCCGAGAGCATGAAGGTCGGCAGGAAGCTCACGAGTGCACCCAGCTGGTTCGCGGTGTCCACCGAGGTCGCCCGCGCCGAGACCATCAGGCCGATGCCCAACGTGCAAATCACGTAGAGGACGCTCGAGAGCACGAAGAGCGGGACCGATCCTCGGAATGGGATCCGGAACACGAGGATTCCGATGAGCGAGATGATCACGATGTCGAGACCGCCGATGAACGCCCACGGCGCGATCTTGCCCACCATCAGCTCGATGCGCCGGATCGGCGAGACGATGAGCTGTTCGTACGTGCCCATCTCTTTCTCTCGGACCAAGGTGTTCGCGGTCTGCAACACGGTGACCATCGTGACCAGAACCACGATGAGCCCGGGCACGAAGTAGTACGCGGACTTGCCCTCGGGGTTGTACCAGGTGCGCGTCGTCGACGTCAGGCCTCCGACGCTCGTGGCGACGTTGACGCCCTTGGCCTCGTACTGCTTGATCGCCACCTTCGCCCCGAACAGGCGGGACAGCGCGCCCGCGTAGGTCTGCGCCACCTGCGCCGAGCTCGAGTCGGATCCGTCCACGAGCACCTGAACCGCTCCCGCGCGACCGCCGGCTACGTCCTGGCCGAACCCGTTGCCCACGACGACGACGACCTTGGCCTCGTTGCTCTCGAGGACTGCGTCGACCTCGGCGTAGTTGTTGAGCACCCGGTCGACCTGGAAGTAGTTCGACTGCTGGAGCGCCGTGATGTACTGACGGCTCTGTGCGGTGTGGTCGAGGTCCAGCGCCGCCGTCGGCAAGTGCTTCACGTCGAACGAGAGCGCGTAGCTGTACAGGAACAGCTGGATGAGCGGCATCACCAGGATGACGCCCAGCAGCCGCTTGTCCCGCATGATGTGGATGAACTCTTTGCGGGCGATGGCGAGGACGCGACGCACTACTCGGCCACCCCCAGGATGCTCTCGTCGTCCGAGCCGACGAGTTCACCGGCGCCCGGTATGAGCGTCGCGAACGCCATCTCCAGATCGGTCGGGGACGGGTGCATGTGCGCGACCGTGAACCCTGCGTTCTCGAGCGCTTCACGAAGCTCGTCCTCGCACTCGTCCTCGCCGACGCATTCCTGCACGAGCACGCGCAGCACCTCGCCGGACACCTCGACGCTCGACACGAACGTGAGGGCGCGGACGATCTCCATGGCCTGGCGATAGCGGTCGACCGCGACCTCGATCACGCGCCCCGGCACGCGCCTCTTCATCCCGGCGGGAGTGTCGCGCAGGATGATGCGGCCCTGCGTCATGAACGCGATCTCGTCGCAGCGGTCGGCTTCGTCCATGTACGGCGTGGCGACGAACACGGTGATCCCTTGCCGGTGCAGGTCGCTGATGATGCGCCAGAACTCCCGACGCGACACGGGGTCGACGCCCGTGGTGGGCTCGTCGAGGAAGAGCAGGTCGGGCTCGCTGATGAGCGTGGCCGCCAGCGCGAGCTTCTGCTTCATGCCTCCCGACAGGTACTGCGCCTGCCGGTCGCCGAATTCCGTGAGCCCCGAGAACTCGAGCAGCCTGGCGGAGCGCTCGGCCATCTCCGCACGAGGGACGCCCCTGAGCTCGGCGAAGAAGTTCAGGTTCTCCTGCACGGTCAGGTCGCCGTAGAGCGAGAACGCCTGCGACATGTAGCCGATTCGCGGCTTGACCGCATGCGGGTCGGTGGTGACCGAGTGGCCGAAGACCAGCGCGTCGCCCGATGTCGGCGTGAGGACGGTCGCCAACATGCGGATGAGGGTCGACTTGCCCGCGCCGTCCGGCCCGACAAGGCCGAACACCTCGCCGCGCGGGATGGTCATCGAGACGCCGTCGACCGCCGTGACCGACTTGAATTCGCGCCGGACGTCACGGATTTCGATCGCGACCTCTGTCGGGGCCGCGTCGGTCACTGAAGCACCACGTCAGCTGGCATGCCGGCCTTCAGCGCCGAGTCGGGATCGGTGATGCGGCACTTGACCTGATAGACGAGCTTGACGCGCTGGTCCTTGGTCTCGATCGAGGCGGGAGTGAACTCCGCTTGGGAACCGATGAAGGAGACCTCGACGTTGTAGGCCTTGGTGGTGGAGTCGGTGGTCAGCTTTCCCTTCTGGCCGATCTTCACCTCGCCGATGCGGTCCTCGGCGATGTAGATGGTGACGGTGAGCTGGGACGGGTCGCTCACGACGGCGAGGGTGTTTCCCGGGACCGCATTCTCTCCCACGTTCGCGACCACGTTCGCGAGCGTTCCGTCGATCGGCGAGGCGATCGTCGCATAGCCGACTTGGACCTCGGCCATCTTCACCGCGATGACCGCCTGCTCGAGCTGCGCCCGGGCGGCGGCCTTCTCGGCCTTGGTCGAGCCGCTGTCGTCCTTGACGTGCTTGTAGTTGGCCGCGGCGGCGCGCTCGGCGGCTCTTGCCTGGTCAACCGTCAGTTGAGCGGTCGTCGGGTCGAGACGGTAGAGCACGTCACCCTTCTTCACGGGTACGCCTTCGTTGGGTGGGGCCTCGACGATGCGCCCTGTGGTCTGGGGGGTGACGGCGACCTGTTCGGTCTCGATCGTCCCCGATCCGCCCAGCACCCGCGACGCCGCGCCGCCGTCGCCGTAGAAGCGCTGGTAGGCGACGTAGCCGCCGACGGCCACCGCCACGATCAGAACGATCAGCGCGATCCTCTTGCCCATGTCCTCAACGCTCCTGTCCTCGGTGCCGCAGGTCGTCACTCAGCCCGCCATCAGGGCGAGCGGTGGCTACTCGGTCTTCTCGATACGGATGTCGACGGGTGTCCCGGGGGGCGCCCAACCACCGCCGTCCAGCGTGATCACGACGCGCACGGCCTTGGTCATGTGCACGATGTCGGTGGGGAAGCTCGTGGGCGGGAAGACCGCGCGATCTCCGATGGAGGTCACGGTTCCCGTCAGTGGTTCGCCCGCGTTCGAGTCGTAGTCGACGATCGCCTTCGCGCCCGGCGCGACGGCGAGCAGCTGCTCGCCGGTCAGGTACGTCTCGACCTGCGTCGCGGCGTCGGGCCTGATGCGCACCACCGGCGCGTTCACCATCGCGACGGTGCCGGCGGCGCGAGCCTCGGTGACGGTCCCGGTCGCCGGGGCGATGATGGTCGCCTGCGAGCGACGGTACTCCGCGACGTCGACGAGGATGTCCTGTCCGTCAGCGAGGATCGACAGCGTCTCGCGCGCGTTGGTGACCTGGGTGCGCGCGTCTCGGAGCGCCGACGCGCCCTGCGAGATTTTGGCCCTTCCCGAGTCGAGCTTGACCTGGGCGGTCGCAAGCTTCTTCTCGCCGGCCTCGACCTTGGCGAGGGTCGCCTTGAGCTGGGCGAGCTTCTGCGCGAGCGGCGGCGGCGGCCACGGTCCCGGCGGGTGCGGTCCCGCGATCGTTGCCTCGAGTGCCTTGATGCCCGCCTTGAGCTGGGACTTCCCAGTCGCGATTTCCTTCTTGGCGGCGTCGATCTTCTTCTGGGCGGTCGCCAGCTGGCTTCGCGCGTCGGCCAGCTTGCCCTGGTTGTCGGCGATTGTCCCGAGGTTGTCCTTCATCACGGACACCTGCGCATGGGCGCGCGCCGACGAAGCTTTCGCGGCGGCCACTCCCAGATCCAGCACCGTCGTGTCGAGCTGCGCGATCGGAGTGCCGGAAGCGACGTGGTCACCAGTCTTCACGTAGACCGCGTCCAGCGATCCCGAGATGGTCGGCTGCATCGACGGCATCGCCGACGCGCCACGCCTCTGGCCGGCGGTGTTCGCGCTCATGCTCGCCGTGGGGGAGCTCGGAATCCCCGCCGCGACGTCGGGCGTGGGATAGGCGATCGCGGGCGCCTGAACCGTTCGCACGGTGCTGACGACGTTCCCCGAAACCCGGATCGCGTCCGTCGGACCGCTGGCGGCGTGACCGAACCACCACCACGCGCTGGCTGCCGCGGCAGCCACGAGTGCGATGCCGATGACGATCGGGAGCCGCTTCACGTTCTCTCCCTGCCTGCGAACCTGTTTCGGGCACTCGGCGGGCGGTGCCCGGGCGAGGTCCCTACACGATGTGAGTTATCGCTCACTAACATAGCGACCGGGCCCGCGCTCCGCAACCCCGCAACCAGGGCCGTTTTGACTCGCGGCTAGGCCCACAAGCTGGTACGATGGTGAAGCTTGTGGGGCATTAGGACAGGGGGTCCGCTGAACGCCCGCAATTCAGCAATCGGGGGGCCTGGGACCCTCCCGACAGTCAGCCGTCTCTCGGCGTTGTTCGAGGGGCGTCTTTCGCGTTACCCCGTTCCGTCCTCGATTCCTGCGTTTGTCGCGCTGACCAGCGCTTTCGTGACCTTCGTGCTTCTCGCGTGCGCTCTAGCGGCGACGCCCGCGTTCGCGGCTAACCCGCACACCGGGCTCTCACCGTCGACGGACCAGTGCAAGAGCTGCCACGCCGGCCACGGCTCTCCGAGTTCGTCGTCACTTCTGACCGAGAGCGATCAGAAGGCCCTCTGCTACGTCTGTCACGACGGCACCCAGAGCGCCTACAACGTCCAACAGGAGTTCGGCGACCGCGCTGATGGCTCGTCGTCCAAGGCCTCGCGGCATCCGGTCAGCCCGGGTCAGCTCGAGTGCAGCGGCTGTCACACGCCGCACCGCGGTCCTCTCGAGGGCAACCCGATGTCGCTGGCAGCGGGCGCGTCCGACGAGACGACCGGCAACGCCGTGTGTGGCTCATGCCACGGTGCGGGCTCGTCACTTCCGCAGGGCGACATGATGACCAACTACGTGGGCACCGCGCACGATACGTCGATGTCCGCCTCCGAGACGGGCGGCTCGAGCATCAAGTGCCTCGCGTGCCACGAGCCCCACGGTTCGGACAACACGGCACTGATCGCCACGACCGTCCGGAGTCTCAGCGGTGAGACCCGCACCGTCTCCGTCAACGCGAGCACGGGCAGCACGCCTCTGTGCGTGGGGTGCCACGACACCAGCGACGGCACCTTCGGCGGCGGAGCAGCCTATATGGGCACGCCGCACTCCAGCGCGACGACCTCGACGGTGGCGTCGGTCAACTTCCCTGGAACGACCGGGGACCCGGGAGATTGCGACAACTGCCACTCGCCGCACGGAACCGGCAAGCCCCACATGGCGCGGGCGGCCGGCGACGACCTGTGCTACGGCTGTCACGACGCGGCCGGGACCACCAAGCCCGCCGGCTACTCGTACCAGGGCAAGTCCGCGTACCAGGGTTCCGGGCACGCGACCATGAACGCCGGCGATATCCCGCAGGTCGTGTCGCTGACCGCCTCGAGCACCGACTTCCAGGCCTTCGAGTCCACGCAGGCTCCCACACCGTCCTCGCCCGGCACGCCCATGACCGCCGAGAAGACCCAGCGGCTCGTCTCGGTCGACTCGAGCTACGCGGTCACGTCTCTCGCCACGGCCACCGGGCAGCACGACTACCAGGTCTATCGGTTCAAGGTGCCGGCAGACGTCGCCGACACCCAGTGGCTCAACCTGAGCTGGGCGGGGTATGGCGAGGAACTCGCCGGCTACGAGACCTCGGTCTCGGTGTGGTCCAAGTCCGCGAACGGCGGGTCCGGCGGCTGGAGTCGGATCTCAAACGGGCTGATGGCGGACCGCACCGCCGTCACCGCCAAGCTGGCCAACGCGCCGGACCTGATCGACGCGAACGGCTATGTCTGGGTGATGGGCGACGCCAAGAACGTCCGGCAGTCGACGATCGTAGGAACGCCGTCGGTGTCGTTCCCGACTTCGACCACCGCGCAGATCACGTGGACCACCGAGGGATACGCGAGCAGCTGGGTGGATTACGGCATCACCTCGTCGTACGGCAGTACGGTCGGCACCAACACCCGTACCGTCAGCCACTCGGTGACGGTGCCGATCACCGCCGGCGGCAAGTACCGCTTCCAGGTTCGGGGCACCGCGCGCGATGGCGACAGCAGCTCCAGCGGTGAGCTGGGCTTCTCGGCGTCCGTCGTCACTCTGGTCCCGGCGCCCGACCTGTCGGGCACCCAGACGACGTTCTCCCAGACGTTCAATTGGGCGCACAACGACCCGGCGGGCGAGCCCTACACGTACGACATCCGAATCCGGACGGCGTACTACCCCTACGACCAGACCCTCACCGGCCTCACGGCATCGACCCTGACCACCGACGTCTTCTGCTACGGCTCGAGCTACGCCATCTACGACTGGCAGGTTCGCGGCCGCGACAAGGACGGCTACTACACGCCGTGGTCGGCGATCGACCAGTTCACGGTCCGAGACCTCACGCCCAACCCCGGCGGCTCGTGTCCCTTCCTGTTCGTCTGGAACGGATTCGGCTACGGCTTCGAAGCCGACATCAACACCGCCGGCATGATCGGCAGCAAGAACACCTCGGGCTACATCAAGCCCGACCCCAAGGACCGCTACATCCTGACCAACCCGCCCGCCGAGACACTGGGCGGCTACGAGTTCCGCATGGTCGAGGAGCGCAACGAGATCGACTACACCGACGAGCTCAAGCTCTACACGGTGGACCTGCCCGAAGGCGTCGAGCTCGTCGCCGAGAAGGGCGAGCGCGGCGGCACGAGCCCGGCATTCCCGGGCGGCCTGCACACGGTGCAGAACCTGCGTGCGCCGGTCTCGGTGTACCGGACCGACACGGGCGAAGATGTCACTGACGCCATCGCGCTGACCGACGAGCAGCGCGTCCAGCTCAACGAGGACGCGAACATCGGCTTCGACTACAAGACGCTCGAAATCGACCTGGGTGACGTCTCGGGCGCACCTCAGGTGAAGATCGTCATGAATGCGCAGTCACTCAGGCCGTTCACGCCCGAGGGCCTCGCCCGCCAGCGTTCCTTCGGCGCGGGCACCAAGCTCGAGGTACAGCGCACCGACGGTACCTGGGAGCTGGTACCGACGAGCGAAGCGACGCTTCCCAATGCCATGGAGTTCGGGCGTACGTACGCGTTCGACATCACCAAGGCGATGCACGACACCACGGGCAAGGTGCGTTTCACGTACCTGTTCAAGACGTACATCGACATGATCGGCGTGGACACGTCGCTCGACATCCCGGTCTATCCGGTCGAGGTTCCGATGACTTCGGCGTCTCTCGGCAGCCACGGTGTCGACTCCCGGTCGAACAGCACCGACATCTACAAGTACGTGTACGGCACGCAGACCGGCGAAGGTTCGCTCTTCCCTGGTGCCTACACGCGGTACGGAGACGTCACGCCGCTTCTGCAGTCCACCGATGACAAGTTCGTGGTGTACGGGCAGGGCGACGAGCTCACGCTGAGGTTCCTCAAGGCGTCAGAGCCGGCACCGGGCACTCGGCGAAGCTTCGTCGTCTATGTCGACGGCTACTACAAGAGCATGAAGTCGGCAGTGGAGCATGCGGTCGACCCCATGCCGTTCGCGGCGATGTCGAACTTCCCGTACGGCGCCGACGAGCACTACCCGGATGACGCAGACCACGTCGCCTACCAGCAGGAGTACAACACGCGTCTCGTCGAGGCCACGACTTCGGCAGCGCCGCCACTCGTGGCCACGGCCGAGAGCGCGTCGACGCTGCATCGCTCCCTCAATGTCGACTTCGTCTCCGTCGACGTCGGCATACGCATCTCCGCGTCTGAGGGGGGCACCGGCTGTACGGTGTGTCACGCGGTCCACGGCGGCGGCGCCAAGAACGCTGACGGCACCGAGACCACCGGCACACTGGTCGCGCCCGAGCCTCAGCTGTGCACCGGCTTCGGATCTGGTGGCTGCCACGACAACGCGACGCGCACCGCCGCCGGCGTCAACGTCAACGAGCGGATCACCGCGAGCGGCAACAATCTGACGCACCACGATCTGACCGAGTTCGCACAGGCCCAGACGGGCGCGCGGATCACGTGCACCAACTGCCACGACCCGCACACCAACAACGCCCTCTCACCCAGCTCGAATCCGGATGCAATCACGGCAAGCCTGCCGACGTCGATGGGTCCGTACCTGGACGCAAATGGTGCGACCTACCTGCTGGTGGGCGCGATGCACGATGCGACCGCACCGACCATCACCTCCGGGCCCACGATAGCGGGCGCCGGCAGCGGGTCGACCGTGCTTACTCCGACGGTGACGTGGACCACCAACGAGCCCAGCACCTCCTGGATCGACTTCGGCGTTTCGAGCGGCGTCTACATGATGTCGTTTGGCAACAACGCTCTCGTCACCTCGCACACCGCGACGGCGACGGGGCTCGAGGTCGACACCACCTACTACTGGCGCGCACGCACTGTCGACGCGCTCGGCAACGTGCGCACCAGCGCAGAGGCGACCTACAGCACGACCATGCCGGCAGGGTCGATCACTTCGGGACCCACGCTGAGCGGGAACGGGTGGTCGAACTACCAGACTCCTTCGGTCACGTGGACGACGAGCGACCAGTTCAGCACGATCCTCGAGTGGGGCACTTCGAGCGGTTCGTACACCTCGGACTACTCGGCGTCGGCGATGACCACCGCGCACGCCGCCGCTATGAGCGGCCTGACCACCGACACGGTCTACTACTGGCGCGTTCGGGGCGTCGACGCCATCGGGCGCTCGGTCACGTCGGCTGAGGCGACCTACCAGGCATCTCCGCCGGCGCAACCTGTGATTCTGACCGGGCCGATCATCAGCGGTCCGACGTGGTCGACGTTCACCTCGCCGACCGTCGCGTGGACCACCTCGGGCCTCACAACCTCGTGGCTTCAGTACGGAACGTCGAGCGGCAGCTACACGTCGTCGGTCGGGACCAACACGCTTTCGACCACGCATTCGGTGACTGCGAGCAGCCTGACGTCCGGCACCGTCTACTACATGCGGGTCTTCGGCCTTGACCCCGTGAACAGGCTGGTCGTCTCGAACGAGTTCACGTACACGCCCACGACGCCGGCCGCGCCGATCATCACGGCGGGCCCGACGATCGACGGATCGACGTACGCGAAGTCCTCGAGCCCTGTCATCACGTGGACCACCGGGGACATCGCCTCGACCTGGGTCGACTGGGGGACCTCTCCCGGCGTCTACACCTCCAACGTCAACGTTGCGGGTAACACCACGGGCCACACGGTCACGCTCTCGGGGATGACATACGGCACGACGTACTACTGGCGCGCGCGCAGCGTGGATCCGGATGGGCGCATCGTGACGTCCGGCGAGTCCGCCTACACACCGGTTGCCTACCCGAGCCCGTCTGTCGCCTCGGTCGCGCCCAACCCCGCGTACTACGACTCGAGCATCCAGGCGGGTGCGGCGGTCAGCGCGTCCTGTACCGTCTCGACGATCGCCAATTCGAACTCGCTCGAGTATCGGCTCTTGCTCGACAACGTGGCGTACGGGTCGTGGCAGTCGTCCACCGAGTGGACGCTGCCGACCGTCGGCGTCGGCACGCACGGTCTCAAGGTCGCGGTCCGTGACGCCGCCACGCCCAGTAGCGTGACGACCGGCACGACCGAAACCTACTTCGACGTGGTCGACACGTGGGTGGGCTGGGGGTCGTGCCCCTTCGTGTACACGTGGGACGGCAGCAGCTACCGATTCGAGGCCGACACGCTCACGGCGGCCCGTATCGGCGGCCCCACCGCAACCGGTTTCCAGCAGCCCAACCCCAACGACGCCTACGTGGTCAAGACGGTTCCGGCGGTCGAGGACGGCACCATCAACTTCCGGCTCGTCGAGGAGCGCAAGGAAGTCGACTATCTCGACACCTACAAGCTCTTCGCGGTCGACGCACCCGCGAGCCTCCAAGTCTTCGCCGAGAAGGCCGTCGCCGGCGTCCGCACCTTCCCGCCGCTCGGCTCGGCCCTGCACACCGTTCGCGCACTCCGGGCGCCCGTCTCGGCGGTTCGGACCGACACGGGCGAGGACGTGCTGGCGGCGATCTCGACAGACGACGGAGACAGGATCGCGCTGAACGAGAGCGCCGAGACGTCGTTCACCTACAAGACGATCGAGCTCGACCTCGGTGACCAGGTCGCGACGGCGCCGCAGGTCAAGGTAGTCATGAACGCACTCTCCGAGTTCCCGGTCACCCCTGAGGGCATCGAGCGTCGCTTCACCTTCGGCGCACCCACCAAGCTCGCCGTACAGGATGCCGACGGCACGTGGCGATCCGTCACGGCCTCGGTGGGCGCGGTTCCGGCGGCGCCTGAGTTCGAGCGGCCCTACGTGTTCGATCTGACCAAGGCGGTCAAGGGAACCACGGGCAAGGTGCGATTCACGTTCTTGTTCCGCACGCTCATCGACTACATCGCCGTCGACACCTCGAAGGACGAGCCCGTCAAGGTGACCGAGGTCCCGCTCGTCTCGGCGAAGCTGTCCTACCACGGCGTGGACCGGTACGCCGTGGTCGACGGTTCGCCTTCGTACTCGTACGGCACGCCGGTCGCCGCGGGCACCTTCTTCCCGGGTGCCTACACCCGCTACGGCGAAGTGGCACCGCTGCTCGACGCGGTCGACGACAAGTTCGTCGTGGCCGGCCAGGGCGATCAGCTCGACCTCTCGTTCACGGCTCCCCAAGCGCCGGCGTCGGGGCTCGCGCGCCACTACGTCTTCTCGCCCTACGGCTACTACAAGGACGCGAAGACGAGCGTCGCGAAGACCGTCGAGCCGCTGCCGTTCGAGGCGATGTCGAACTACCCGTACCCCGAGACCGAGCAGTACCCGACCGATGCCGAGCACACGCGTTACCTCGAGGAGTACAACACGCGCGAGGAGAGCGGACCCGCCGTCCTGAGCAAGCTCGAGCTTCCGGCCCTCGACGGTACCGCGCTCGCCAGAGCCGCCGGGCCGCTGTCCGATCGGATCGCCCTTGCCGAGAACCCCGGTCGCGTCACCGGGCGGTGGCACGAGCGCCATGCGACCGACGTCATCTCGCGCGGCACGACTGTGAGCCGCCTCGTCGCGTCGACCGCGCCCGTTCACTACTCGGTGAACACCGACTACAGCCTGCTGACCGTCGAGTACCGGCGCGACAGCGTCACGACGCTCGCGCCCGACGCGGGTTGGGCCAGTGCGGGCACGACGCCGACACCGGGCGAACCCGGAACGCCGGCAGAGGCGTCCGATCTCGACCAGGTTCTGACGCAGAACGGCACGTACTGGATCACGGATATCGCGGCCGCCGAAGGGGTCTACAACTGGCAGCTCATGCGCTATTCGCTGCCGACGACGCCGTCGCCCGCGGGTGTGCGCAGCGTCCGCGTCGCGTGGACCGGCCACGGCGAGCCGACGGCGAACCACCCGACCGCGCTCTACCTGTGGAACTTCAAGACCTCGCGCTTCGACGTCCTGGCGAGCGGCACGTACGGCACCGACACCAGCGTCAACTCGGTCCGAGACATGTCTGACGGCGGCGCCAGCTGCCTGACGTGTCACGACGGTTCCGCTCCCGCCGGCGTGAAGTTCCCCTCAGCGGGCAAGAACATCGCCGGCACCTGGGTGACGGGGGCCAGCGGGGACTGGCACGGTCCGCGCGTGGGACCAGGTGGCGGCGCCAGCACACCGCTCGCGGCACCCTACACCTACGGCCAGTCCGCGGCGATCCCGTGCGAGACCTGCCACGATCCTCACGGGTCGGGCAGCCTCTATCACGTGCCGGCCATGGTCAACGGCGTGCCGAACGTGTCCGTCACTTCGAGCACGACCGTCGAATCGCTGTGCGCGCCATGCCACACCGGCACCGCATACGACTGGCACTACTGGACGTGCAACTACTGTCACAACGATGCCGACGCGCACGAGGGCGAGCCGACGATCCAGTCGGGCACCGACTGTCTGTCCTGTCACGGGCACGGCGTGACCTTCACTCACCCGCACGAACGTGCCTTCTGCCACGGTTGTTCGCCCGACGGCGCGCAGTGGCGTACGTTCTAGCAGCGGGCCCGACCGGCCGGGCAGACCGGTCGCCGGAGGTTATCGGACGGCAACACTCGGGCTTCGGGGCTTTGCCCGCCCATTCCGACTAGGGCATACTGACCCGGCGCACTTCGCTATACTGGAGTGCTCGCACGCACGATCGGACGAGGGAAACGGGCTGTCATGGCCGGCATCGTACTTGTCGGCGCCCAGTGGGGCGACGAGGGCAAGGGCAAGATCACCGACCTGCTTGCCGACGACATGGATTACGTCGTCAGGTTCCAGGGCGGCAACAACGCGGGCCATACCATCATCCACGGTGGGCGGACGCTCAAGCTGCATCTGATCCCGTCCGGGATCATGTATCCGCATATCACGCCGGTCATCGGCAACGGTGTCGTGATCGACCCCAAGGTCCTGCTCGAGGAGATGGACACCCTCGAGGACGACGGCCTCTCGACCCACCGCCTGCTCATCAGCTGCAACGCGCACCTGATCATGCCGTACCACCGCGACCTCGACGGCGCGAGCGAGCACCGTCTCGGTGGCAACGAGATCGGAACCACCCGCCGTGGCATCGGTCCGGCGTATCAGGACAAGGCGTCGCGTCTGGGCCTGCGCGTCCAGGACCTCACCGACGAGCACATCTTCCGCAAGAAGGTCGAGGCGGCTCTCCTCGAGAAGAACGACATCCTCTCGAAGGTCTACGACATGCCCACCTACACCGTCGACGAGATCGTCGAGGAGTACATGGGATACGCCGAGAGGATCAAGCCGCACATCGCGGACACCTCACACGTCATCAACAAGGCGCTCGACTCGGATCAGTGGGTCTTCTTCGAGGGCGCTCAGGGTACGCTGCTCGATCTCGACCACGGCACGTATCCCTTCGTTACCTCGAGCTCCCCGACGTCGGGTGGGGCGTGCACGGGGGTCGGCGTGGGGCCCCGCCGCATCGACCGGGTGCTGGGTATCGCGAAGGCATATATAACTCGCGTGGGCTCGGGCCCGTTCCCGACCGAGCTGTTCGACGAGACGGGCGAGCTTCTCCAGCGTGTCGGCGGCGAGTGGGGCACCACCACGGGCCGCCAGCGCCGCTGCGGATGGTACGACGGCGTGATCGTCCGCTATGCGGTCCAGGTGAACGGCCTCACGGACCTGGTGATCACCAAGCTCGACGTGCTCTCGGCGGTCGACACCATCAAGGTCTGCGTCGCCTACGAGTTCGAGGGCAAGCGCTACAACAACCTGCCCTGTCACCAGACAGCATTCCACCACGCGAAGCCGATCTACGAGGAGCTTCCGGGGTGGGGCGTCGACATCACCGAGTGCCGCACGTTCGAGGAGCTGCCCAAAGAGGCGCGCGACTACATCGGCTTCATCGAGGACCTCGCGGACGTGCCGGTATCGATGATCGCGGTCGGGCCGAGCAGGGAACAGACCATCATGCGCCGTTGGGAGCCACGTCCCTAGGCGGCGACATTCCATAGCCTCAACACACGGCCGGACGGCCTGGCGGGTACAATCGTAGGGCACCGGACAGTCGGTCCGATGTCAGGGGAGACACGACTTGGCGAACGAGATAGTGAATAACGCGGACTCGCGCCGCAACTTCGGGCACGTCCTTCCGGGCGCGCTGTCATGGGCTGTCATCGTCCTGGCCGTGCTGGGCTCGCTCCTGTTTCCGCGGGTCTGGCTGGCCATCGCCACCATCTTCATGGCCTACGTCGTCTTCAGGCTGGTCGTGACGGCCAGCTTCATGGCGTGGGGGCAGCACCGCATCCACCAGGCCGAGAAGACCGATTTCACGCTCGGCGAGGATGAGGTCGGGCCGTTCGGGTTCGCGCCCTCTGATCTGCGGCACGTGGTCATCATCCCGAACTACAAGGAGCCCGCGGAGATCCTTCGCAGAACGCTCGAAGGCCTTGCGGCGCAGCACCGCGCCCCCGAGCGGCTCATCGTGGTTCTCGGCATGGAAGAGCGCGAGCAGGGGGCGCTCGAGAAGGGCTTGGCGCTCACCGCTGAGTTCGAGGGTCGGTTCCTGCACACGCTCGTGACCGTGCATCCCGGCAACATCGCCGGCGAGGAGCCCGGCAAGTCGTCGAACGAGACGTGGGCCGCACGCAAGGCGCGGGCCGAGCTGGACGTCATCGGCGTGCCGATCGAACTCACGACGATCACGTCCTGCGACGCGGATTCCGTGCTGCACCCCAAGTACTTCTCGGCGGTGGCGGGCTCCTTCGCGGCGGACGAGCTGCGGTTCCGGACGTTCTGGCAGGCGCCGATCTTCTTCTACAACAACCTCTGGCAGGTTCCTGCGCCGGTGCGCTTCACCACCTCGTTGCAGCACGCGACCCAGCTGTCTGAGCTCGCGATGCCGTTCTACAACGCGCTCCCCATCTCGACCTACACCCTCTCGATGCAGACTGCCGAGCAGTGCGGCTGGTGGGACGTCTCGGTGATCCCCGAGGACTGGCACTCGTGGCTGAACTGCCTCTTCGAGATGGGCGATGACATCCAGACCGTCCCGGTGTTCCTGCCCACGATGGGCGACGCGACGGACGGCGAGACGCTCATGGACGCCGTGCGCAACCGGTTCGAGCAGCTCAAGCGCCACTCTTGGGGTGCCGAGGACGTGGGGTTCATCTATGGCCAGCTGACTCAGCGGAAGCACACGTGGCGCCAGGCCACCGTCTTCCGTTTCGCGCAGGTCTTGCACGACCACGTGATGCGGGTCATCGGCTGGGTCTTCCTGATGAGCGTGTACGCGCTGAGCGCGTACTACACGCAGCTGCACTGGTACGACTTGGGCTGGCACGCTTCAGTCGCGCAGAACCTCGCGGTACTGCGGTTCATGATGACCATCGGCGGTAGCGTCATGATCGGTTCGATCGTGGTCGAGCTGTGGCGTTGCCCGCCGCCCGACTCCGTCTCGAAGCTCAAGACGGCGGTCGAGCTCATGCTCATGTGGTTCCTGCTGCCGGTCATCGGGTTCTACCTTGGCATGGCGCCCGCGCTCAGCGCGCAGACCCGGCTGCTGCTGGGGATCCCGCTCGGCTACAAGGTCACCCCGAAGCGCTTCACGGCCCCGGAGCCCCAGAAGGCCGGCTAGCGCGGCCGAGGCAACGTCCCCACTCGAGAGCGGCAGGTGGTACCCATGCGCGTACTCGTCATCGGTTCTGGCGGACGCGAGCACGCCATCGTGCATGCGCTGGCCGGGTCGCCCCAGGTCGAGGCCATCTTCGCGGCGCCGGGCAACGGCGGCACCTCAGGCGAGCGGGCGGCCGTGAACGTGCAGCTCGACGTGACCGACCACGACGCGGTGGTCGCGTTCGCGCAGGAGAACCGCGTGGACCTGGCGGTGATCGGTCCCGAGGCACCGCTGGTGGCCGGGCTTGCCGACGACCTGCGGGCCGCCCAGATCCCCACCGTGGGCCCGGGTTCGCGAGGTGCCGCGCTCGAAGGCAGCAAGTCGTTCGCGAAGGACCTCATGCTGCGCGCCCACGTTCCCACGGCAGAGGGACGAGCGTTCACCGAAAGAGGAGAGGCGCTGGCCTACCTGGCCACGCTGGGCGCGCCGGTCGTCGTGAAGGCTGACGGCCTCGCGGCCGGCAAGGGCGTGACCGTCGCCCCCGACATCGCGACCGCCGCCGCCGCCGTCGAGGAGTGCTTCGATGGCCGCTTCGGCGATGCGGGCATGACCGTGGTGATCGAGGAGTGCCTCGTCGGACCCGAGGTTTCGCTCCTCGCCTTCGTCGACGGCACCACCGTGCTCCCGATGGCTCCCGCGCAGGACCACAAGCGCGTGGGCGACGGCGACACCGGTCCGAACACCGGCGGCATGGGCGTCTACTCGCCCGTCCCCGGCATCCCCGCCGACGTCTACGGCGACATGGTCAGCATCCTGGAGCGAACGGCCGGCGCATTGGTCGCCGAGGGGATCATGTATCGCGGCATCCTGTACGGCGGCTTCATCCTGACCGACGAGGGCCCCAAGGTACTCGAGTACAACGCCCGCTTCGGCGACCCCGAGACGCAGGTGCTGCTGCCGCGTCTCGAGACCGACCTCGCGCAGGTGCTTCAGGCGGTGGCTCTTGGCGAGCTCGAGTCGCTCGGCGGGCTCTCGTGGTCGCGCGACGTCGCCGTCTCGGTCGTCGTCGCGAGCGGTGGCTATCCGGGTGACTACGAGACCGGCAAGCCGATCTCGGGGATCGAAGCGGCGGAGGCCGATCCGGGTGTCGTGGTCTACCATGCCGGCACCAAGCGCCTCGACGACGGTTCGCTCGTCACCGCAGGCGGCCGCGTCCTCAACGTCACCGCGTTCGCCGAGGACTTCGCGAGCGCCATCCAGAAGGCCTACGAGGCGGTCTCGAAGATCTCGTTCGACGGCGCCTTCTACCGTCACGACATCGCCAATCGCGCGGTCGCCGGACAGCCGGCGTCCGAGTAGCCACGCCAAGGAGCCCCGGCACATGCTATCCGAGCGTCTTCTGACCGCGGTCATGCGCCGCACGAACGACCGCTATCTCACGCTCGGCCCGTCGGACGCCGACCAGCTGCCCGCCCCGGTGGCCGACCGGCCGTACCTGCTCTACGTGCACGTGCCGTTCTGCGAGCGGCTCTGCCCCTACTGCTCGTTCAACCGCTTCCCGTACCACGCCGAGCGCGCTACGGCCTACTTCGCCCAGCTTCGCGAAGAGATGCGCATGGTGGCGGACCTGGGCTACGACTTCCCCGCGATGTACATCGGGGGCGGCACGCCGACGATCGACATCGACGAGCTCGTTCAGACCATCGACCTCGCGAAGTCGCTCTTCTCCATCAAGGAGGTCTCCGCCGAGACCAACCCCAACCACCTCTACCCCCAGTGGATCGACCCGCTCGTCGAGCGCGTCGACCGCTTCAGCGTCGGAGTCCAATCGCTCGACGACGACTTGCTCAAGCAGATGGACCGCTACGACAAGTACGGCTCGGCCGAGCAGATCCTGGAGCGGCTCCAGTCGATCGAGGGCCGGTTCCACTCGCTCAACGTCGACATGATCTTCAACTTCCCGAGCCAGACTCCCGAGAAGCTCGCGCGCGACATCGAGCTGCTCAAGGCGACGCGTGCCAACCAGACGACCTTCTACCCGCTCATGGCGTCGCCGGCGGTGCGGGAGTCGCTCAAGCGGACCGTCGGGCCGGTGGACTACGCTCGTGAGGCCCGCTACTACAAGCAGATCGCCGAGGGGCTCTCGGACACCTTCGCCCCGGCGAGCGCGTGGACGTTCTCGCGCACCGGTGGCGGCATGATCGACGAGTACATCGTGGACTACGAGGACTACGTGGGCATCGGGAGCGGCGCCTTCTCCTTCCTCGAGGGCGCGCTGTACGTGAACACCTTCTCGCTGAAGAGCTATGCCGAGCGGATCGGTGCGCGCAAGACGCCCGCGACGCAGATGCGTCGCTTCGACCGCAAGGACCGCATGCGCTACCGCTTCCTCATGTCGCTCTTCGGCATGCGGCTCGACAAGCGGCAGTTCGCCGAGGACTTCGGCGTGAGCATCGACTTGGGGCTCGCCGTCGAGATGGCGTTCATGCGCTCGGCGGGTGCCTTCACGATCGACAACGCGGACGAGTTGGTTCTCTCGGCGACGGGGCGCTACCTGCTCGTCGCGATGATGCGGGAGTTCTTCGTCGGCGTGAACAACCTCCGCGATCAGGCACGAAGCGCGCTGACGACCCCCGAGAAGGAGCTGCTCTTCGGCGACGGAGAGAGCCCGTGCGCTCCCTCGGCCGACGAGGCGGTCGCCGCGGCCGTCGCCGACACGGAGAGCGCCGAGCACTCGGTCCTTCCCTAGCAGACGCCGCGCTCCGGCCCGTTTCTGGTACGCTTCCCGCCGAGGGATGCGCCCCCGGGTTCAGGGGGCGTGACGGAGACGCGCTGGGAGGGTCTGATGGCCGAAGAGCCGCTGGTCGGAATCATCATGGGCTCGCAGTCCGACATGGGCGTGATGGAGCTGTGCGCCGAGCAGCTCGAGGAGCTGGGCGTGCCCTTCGAACTGGTGGTCGCGAGTGCTCATCGCAACCCGGACCGGGTCCACGAGTGGGCCTCGACGGCGGCGGACCGCGGCATGAAGGTCGTCGTTGCCGCGGCGGGCAAGGCGGCGCACCTGGGCGGCGTCGTCGCCGCGTTCACCCCTCTGCCGGTCATCACCGTCCCGATGAAAACGAGTGACCTTGGGGGCCTCGATTCGCTGCTCTCGATGGTGCAGATGCCGACCGGAGTGCCGGTTGCGTGCGTCGCGATCAACGGCGCCAAGAACGCCGCCATTCTCGCCACTCAGATACTGGGCACCTCGATGCCTGAGTATCGCGAACGGATCGTCGACTTGAAGAGGCGCATGGCCGAGGCGTGACGCGGTGGCTTTCGGGTAACCGGACGCTCACGCTGTCACCCCGCGATGCCGATACAACGTATACCTGAACGGACGCGGACTCAGGGGGGTGAGTCGGCAGTGGGGGAACGCACAGGGGGAGACCGAGGCTTCACGGTCATCGAAGTCCTGATCGTGGTGCTCATAATCGGAATCCTCGTCGCCATCGCGATGCCCGTGTTCTTCGCGACGCGCGCGCGCGCCGAGCAGAAGACCTGTTTCGCCAACCAGCGCACCGTGGAAGGCGCCGTTCCCACGTGGCAGGCCCAGGATCCCGACGTCCATGACACCAGTTCGATCGTCGGCGTGGTGGACAGCAACCACCCGCTGATCGCGGACGGGATCATCGCTTCGCCGCCTCGCTGTCCGTCCGCGCCCGCTCCGGCCGATTCGCAGTTCCCCACGATCGCCGAGGGAGCCTACTCCTTCAATGCGGCAGGCGATCTCGAGCCCTGCGAGCAGGGGCTTCTCGGCGAACATGGGCGCTACTCCGACTAGACGTCGGACCCGCTCGAGCGCGCTCCGATCCGCTCGGGTTCTCAGCGCGCGACACGTCGGCGATACTGTTCCCACTGCGCCGCCAGCACGGCGCCATTCATCCTGCGGGAGGCGGTATGCAGCACGTGGTGTACGAGGACGTACGCATCGAGGGCCATCTGATCGACTCCGGGCTGATGTCGGGCGTCATGGACGACATCATCGCCATGGGTGGTGAGTTCGAGACGCTCTCGTTCGAGGTGGGTCGCACCAACGAGGACGCCTCGGTGGCTCTGATCCGCGTGCGGGCGTCCAGCCAGGAGCAGCTCGACGCGATCCTCGGCGAGATCCAGCTGCACGGCGCCGTCTCCGTGGATCCGAGCGACGCGAAGCTCGCCCCGGCGGCGATGGACGGCGTCTTCCCCGAGGGTTTCTACTCCACGACCAACATGGACACCGACGTGCGCATCGGCGGGGCGTGGGTCCGCGCGACGAATCCCGAGATGGACCTGGGCGTGCGCGTGGATCCGGCCGCGGGCACCGCCGAGAGCGTGCCGATGGCCGACGTGCGCGCCGGGGACCTCTACGTCGTCGGCCACGCCGGCATTCGCGTCCACCCCGTCGAGCGACCGCGCGACAAGCAAGCGTTCGAATTCATGTCGTCGTCGGTCTCGAGCGAGAAGCCCAAGGCCCAGGTCGTCGCCGACGTGGCGCGCATGCTGCGCGAGACGCGTGCGGCGGGCCGCGACGTCATCGCCGTCGTCGGGCCGGCCGTCGTGCACACGGGCGCGGCGGGCGAGCTCGCGCGGCTGGTCGAGCTGGGCTACGTCACCGTGCTCTTCGGCGGCAACGCCGTCGCCACGCACGACATCGAGAGCGCGCTGTACGGCACCTCGCTCGGCGTGGGACTCGCCGACGGCGTGCCGGCCCTTGGCGGCCACGAGCACCACCTGCGCGCGATCAACGCGATCCGCGGTGCGGGTTCGATCGCCGCGGCCGTCGAGCAGGGCCTCCTCACGAAGGGGCTCATGCACACGCTCGTCAAGACGGGGACGCCGTTCGTGCTCGCCGGCTCGATCCGAGACGACGGCCCGCTCCCCGATGTCATCACCGACGTCGTGGTGGCCCAGGCCGAGATGCGTCGCTACGCGCAGGGTGCGGGCGCGTGCCTGATGCTCTCGACGATGCTGCATTCGATCGCGACGGGGAACATGTTGCCGGCCTCGACCACCACCGTATGCGTCGACATCAACCCGGCCGTCGTGACCAAGCTCGCTGACCGGGGCTCGTGGCAGACGGTCGGTATCGTCACCGACGTCGGGCTCTTCCTCGAGCACCTCGCCAACGAGCTCGAACGCTAGGGCGAGTCGCGACGTTCCTCGGCGAGGGGTAGGTAGTCTCTACGCGCCGGATCGTCGGAGGAGACATCATGCAGCCGATCATCACGTGCCTGTGGTTCGACACCCAGGCCGAGCGGGCAGCCGAGTACTACGCGTCGGTCTTCCCCGACGCCGAGGTCGGAGACGTCGTGCGCTACACCGAGGCCGGCCCAGGGCCTGCGGGGTCGGCGATGACCGCCTCGTGGAGGATCGGGGAGATGCGGTTCTTCGGGATCAACGGAGGTCCGCTCTTCCCGTTCACTGAGGCGGTCTCGTTCCAGATACCGTGCGACTCCCAGGAAGAGGTCGACTACTACTGGGACATACTCTCGGCCGACGGCGGTGAGACCGGGCAGTGCGGCTGGCTCAAGGACAAGTTCGGAGTCTCGTGGCAGGTGACGCCGGTTCGGCTCACGCAGCTGCTGTCGGAGTCCGATCCTGAGACCGCGCGGCGCGTCACCGAGGTGATGCTCGGGCAGACCAAGCTCGTCATCGCCGAGCTGGAGGCTGCTGCGGCTTCGTGACGCGTCGATGGGCTCGCGTCGAAGCAGCGCCGCAGGCGAGCGCTCAGCCGGCATGGACCCGGAGCAGCCGGGCGTTCACGGCGACGATCACCGTCGATGCCGACATGAGCAGGCCGCCCACGGCCGGGCTCATCATGATGCCGGCGCCCGCGAACACCCCGGCCGCGAGCGGTAGCGCGATCACGTTGTAGCCGAGCGCCCACCACAGGTTCTGCACCATCTTCGCGTAGGTGGCGCGCGACAGCTCGATGACGGCGGGTACGTCTCGGGGGTCGCTCCGCACCAGCACCACGTCGGCGGTCGCGACCGCGACGTCCGTGCCTGCCCCGATCGCGATGCCGACGTCGGCCGCCGCCAGCGGCGGGGCGTCGTTGACCCCGTCGCCGACCATCGCGACGACGCGCCCCTCGCGCTGTATCCGGCGGACGGTCTCGGCCTTCTCGGCGGGGAGGACTCGCGAGAAGATCCGGGAGATCCCGAGGACACGGGCGACGGCGGATGCAACCGCCTCGGTGTCGCCGGTGAGCATGACGGGCTCGACGCCCATGGCCGTCAGCCGGTCGATCGCGGCCTTCGACTCGGGCCTCGCGAGGTCGGAGAGGGTGATCGCGCCGATAGCGCGGTCATCGCGGAGCACGAACGCCACGGTGCGGCCGGATCGGGAGAGGTCCTCCGCGGCGTCGGGGACTACGACCGCGGGGTTCTCGGCGAGGTAGCCAGGGCCGACGACGGAGATCCGGTCGGGGCCGATCGTCCCGGTGACGCCCCTGCCCGGGATCGCGCGGAACTCGCCGACCGGCACCGACGCGTCGGTCGCGGCGGCGATGGCCCGCGCGACGGGGTGCTCCGAGAGTCGCTCGAGGGAGCCGGCGAGCGCGAGGACGTCATCGGTGGAGAGATCACCCCAGCTCAGGATCTCGTCGACGCCGAAGCGGCCGAGCGTCAGCGTGCCGGTCTTGTCGAAGACGACGGTGTCGATGAGCCGCGCGTTCTCGAAGGCCATCCGGTTACGCACGAGCAGGCCGGAGCGCGCGCCGAGTGCCGTGGAAACCGCGACGACGAGTGGGATCGCGAGCCCCAGGGCGTGCGGACACGCGACCACCATCACGGTCACCGCGCGCTCCATCGCGAACGCAAGCGGCTGGCCCAGGGCGAGCCATGCGCCGAAGGTGACCGCCCCGCCCGCGAGCGCGACGATCGTGAGCCACATCGCAGCTCGGTCCGCGAGGTCCTGCGTACGCGACTTCGACGACTGCGCCTGGCGGACCAGCTCGACGACCTGCGCGAGGTAGGACTCGTCGCCGGTCTTCGCGACGCGGACGTACAACGCTCCGTCACCGTTGACCGACCCGCCGATGACGGTGTCGCCCGGCGCGCGGCGCACGGGGACGGACTCGCCGGTGAGCAGCGACTCGTCCACCGCCGAGACTCCCTCGGTCACGGCGCCGTCGGCGGGGACCTTCTCGGCGGGGCGGACGAGGACGACGTCACCAGGCACGAGGTCGGCCAGCGGGACGTCGGCGATCGCGCCCTCGGCGTCCACGCGGTGCGCGGCCGGCGGCAACAGCGCGGCGAGCGATTCGAGCGCCTTCGAGGCCTCGCCTATCGAGCGCATCTCGATCCAGTGGCCCAGAAGCATCACGTCGATGAGCGTGGCGAGCTCCCAGAAGAACGGCATGCCTTCGACGCCCAGAACCGTCGCGGCGCTGTAGCCGTAGGCCACCGTGATGGCGACCGCGACCAGCGTCATCATGCCGGGTGTGCGTGCACGAAGCTCCCGAACCATGCCCTTGAGGAAGGGGAGTCCACCGTAGATGTAGAGCACGGTAGAGAGCGCCAGCAGGATCCAGTCCGCGCCCGGCACGGCGACGATGCGGCCTCCGGGGACGAGCGGCACGCCCGGCGAGATGAGGAGCACCGGAACCGTGAGCGCCAGGCTCACCCAGAAGCGGCGTCTGAAGTCCGCGATCGAGTGGCCCTCGTGGCGGCCGGCGTCGTGCGAGCCGTGCTCGCGCCCGCTCGCTTGGGGGTGGTCGACCGGCGTGCCATGGTGGGTGGGCTCCGTGCGGTGGTTATCGCTCACCATCATCCGCCCAGGGTGCGCAGGATCTCCTGGTACTGCTCGGGCGTGATCTCGCCACTCGCCAGGCGCCGCTTGGCGATGGCGACCGCCTCGTCGTGTCCCGCGTCACCTGCCGGAAGCGTGGGCGAAGCCGACTCGTGGCCTCGCGACGCCTTCACCGCCCAGACGACGAGTAGCGCGATCGCCACGATCAGCAGCACCGCGAACAGGAAGATGAGCAGTCCGCCGTACGGGTTGTATCCGCCCATCATGTTGTAGCCGTAGCCGTATCCTCGACCCATCATCGCGGGTCATCTCCTCTCGGGGCGACGAACCGCGTCGCCTCCTGTCACAGAGTGTCTGTACCCGCGTGGTGGACTCGGCGTTCCGGTCGCCCCGCTCGGGTACAAGCTGAGTGCGCGACCGAGCGCGTGCGGACGACCCGCCCACCCGAGAGGAGCCGCGATGCGCGAGAAGCTGCAACTGACCGACGATGAGTGGCGCGCGAGGCTGACGCCCGAGCAGTTCCGCGTGCTGCGGCGCGCGGGCACGGAACCGGCGTTCTCCGGGGCACTCACCGATACCTTCGAGCCGGGCACCTACGTGTGCGCAGGGTGCGGCTCGACGCTGTTCTCCTCGGCGGCCAAGTTCCACTCGGGCTGTGGCTGGCCGAGCTTCTGGGAGCCGATCGAGCCCGATGCGGTGACCGAGCATCCGGACTACAGCTTCGGCATGCACCGGGTCGAGGTGCTGTGCGCGGTCTGCGACGGACACCTGGGCCACGTGTTCACGGACGGCCCGGAGCCGACGGGGCTGCGCTACTGCATCAACTCGGTCTCGATCGAGTTCGAGCCCGGAGAGGCGCCGGCGACCGACTGAACCCGCGAGCGAGCCGCTGTGGCCCCTCGTGGAGTGCTCGTGAAGGTGCGGTTTCGGGGCCTTCTCGGCATGGAACTTGCGTTAGCGCGTACGAAGTCGCACCCGTTGAGGGGATCGAGTGTTCTCCACAGCTCACATTCGCAGGATCGCGTTGCCGCTGGTGGTCGTGTTGGCGATCGTCGCTATCGCCGTGCCCACCTGCCGGATGATCAACTGCGAGATGGACATGAGCAAGGGCATGCCGTTCATGCCCCGTGGCCTGGGCATCTACAATCCCGCGTGTGGCGGCGAGTGGCTGACCACGACGGGTCCCAAGGGCGTCGTCCCCGGTGGCGCCGAGTCGCTCCTGCTTTCGTTCGCCGTCGCTGTCGTGATGGCGGTCGTCCTCTTCGCGCCGCAGCTGTCGGCGCGCCCGGTCTTCGCGTTCTCGGCGCAGCCTCCACCGCCGCCCGAGGACCCTCGCGGAGAGCGATTCCGAGTCTAATACCCTCCTCGTAAGTGTCTGAGCTGCGCGTTTGTGCGCTCTCTGACGCTGTCCGCGGGTACCCTCTGTTCCGAGGGTGCCGTCCGCCTTCATCTACGAGGAGTCACCTGAAGTGTCACCACTGTTCGCATCCATGTTCGCGTTGGGGCTCGCCACGAGCCTCCACTGCATCGGGATGTGCGGGCCCATGGTCGTCACCTACGCCGTCAAGGGCGAGGAGTCAGGTCCCTGGTACCGCAAGCTCATCCCCAACGCGGCGTACCAGATAGCCAAGATCACGAGCTACGTGCTCGTGGGCCTGGCGCTGGGTGCGATCGGCTCGGCGTTCAACCTCAACGGCATCCGCCCCTGGATCATGCTCGCCGCCGGCGTCTTCATGATCATCTTGGGGCTCGGGATGACCGGAAAGGTGCCGTGGGCCGCTCGTCTCACCCCGCGTCCCCCCAAGTTCCTCATCACCGCGCTCTCGAATCTGCGCCGCAAGGCCAAGGACGACGCCAGTGAAGGCGAGTCCACCCTGGCGACGCCCATCTCGTTCGGGCTCCTGACGGGCTTCATGCCGTGCGCGCCGCTCCAGGGCGCTCAGATCGCGGCGGCTGCCACGGGCAGCGCCATCACCGGAGGCGTCGCGATGCTCGCGTTCGGCCTCGGCACGGTGCCGCTCATGCTGCTGTTCGGCACCACGGCCAGCATGATCCCGATGAACTGGAAGCATCGACTCAACATCGTGCTCGCCATCGTCGTGATGGTGTTCGGCCTCGTGTTCATCAACCGGGCCGCGATGCTCCTTGGTTCGCCGGTCACGTTCGGCAGCGTCAAGACCGCTGTCGTCGGCACGAGCCCCACCGCGGGGAGCACGGACTTCAAGAAGGGCGCCGATGGCGTCGTCGAGGTCCCGCTCGCCATCATCAACACGCAGTACCAGCCGAAGCAGGTCACCGTCCCGGCCAACCAGCCGGTGCGCCTGGTGATCGACCGCCAGGAGGATGCGGCCTGCTCGGACAGACTCGTGATCCGCGAGCTCGGAATCGACGCCGCGCTCGCGCCCAACGGCGTGACCAAGGTCGACATCCCGGCGACGGCCGCCGGCACGTATCAGATGACGTGCGGCATGGGCATGATGGACGGCCAGCTCATCGTGATCTCGGGATCGGGCGCTGCGCCGGTCTCGAGTTCGACGCCGTGGATCTGGCTCGCGCTCGCACTGGGCGCGGCCGGCGGCGCGGTCTTCCTCGCGAGCCGCAAGTCGACCGCCGAGAAGGACGCGGCTGATCACAAGCCCGCGGCAAAGTCCTCGCCCAAGCCGGCGACCAAGCCGGCGACCAAGTCCCAATCCAAGAAGTCATCCAAGCACTAGAATCGAATCGACGAAGGAGACAGACCCCATGGCTATGAACAAGCCGACCACCTCATCCGACACCATCCGCTGGGCCGCCATCGCCCTGCTCGTGGTCGTCGCGTTCTTTGGCGCGTACCGGTTCGCGTCCGCTCGCAGCAGCCTTGCCGCGGCCCAATCCCCGACCACGGCGGCCCAGGGGGCCGGCGCGACCGGCGGTGCTGGGTCGACCGGCGTCCAGACGGCGGCCAACGGAACCGCCCCCTCCACCCAGGCCGGCGGTTCGGGCTCAAGCTCCGGTGCCGGCTGCGCGTGCTGCGGCGGCTCGGGTACGCCGACGACCAACGGCGTGACCGGAACCGAGACCGAGGGCGTCGCGACGCTCGCGGACGGCGTGCAGAGGATCTCGGTCGACGTGACGACCGTCTACAACCCCAACGTCATCAAGCTCAAGGCCGGTGTCCCCGCCGAGATCACCTTCAGCCAGGCCGCCGGGTGCACGGGTATCGTGCACTCCGCCGACCTCGGGTTCGAAGAGGACCTCTCGGCCGGCCCCAAGACCGTGAAGCTGCAGGGCCTCCAGCCCGGCACCTACGCGTTCTCGTGCGGCATGGACATGGTCTTCGGCAAGATCGTCGTCGAGTAGAACGAGGCGACAGACTATGCATACCAATCCCGACACCGTGGTCGTGCGGCTGCGCGTCGATGGCATGCGATGCCACTCGTGTGAGCGCAAGCTCACCGCGTGGCTGAGCGACATCGAGGGCGTCGAGTCCGTGGATGCCAGCTACGCCGAGAGCCGCGTGACCATCTACGCCCTCGAGGGCGTGCAGTTCGAGGACATGATCAAGGCGATCATGCGCGCTGGCTTCCTGCCCGGCGCCCCGAGCGTCATCGAGGACCCCGACGCCGAGGCGGCCGTCGAGCTCCCCATACAAGCCGAGAAGTCCGACGAGGCGGTCGCCCAGGCCCTTCGCGACGCGATCGCGTCCGTCGAGGCGAGTGGCTACCCGGTCGGCGACCGCGAGCAGCAGAGCCTGTTCGACGAGAACGACGTCGAGATCACGGTCCCGGAGCCGATCGCGGCACCGGGCACCGAAATTGCAGGCGGCTTCGTCGAGCCTGAGGTCGTGCTGGGGCCGGTCGCAGCCGTCGAGGCTGCGGAGGCCGCTGCGCCCGCCGAGCCCGAGCCGGCACCGGCCGAGCCGGTACTCGTGATCGAGCCCGAGCCCGAACCCGAGCCCGAGCCCGAGCCCGAACCCGAGGCCACCACGCCCGCGTCCGAAGCTCCTGCGCGCTACCGCCGCCTGAAGCTGAGTTCGGTCGGCATGCACTGCGGCGCGTGCGAGAAGCTCGTCACCATGCACGCCAAGCAGATCGACGGCGTGGTCGCAGCCGAAGGCGACGCCGAGGCCCAGACACTCACGGTCTACCTCGACCGCGAGGTCTCGACCGACGATCTCGCCGGCGCGATCTTGGCCGCGGGCTTCACGCCGGGCACCCCGCTCGTGCTGGGCGTCGCCGTCGTGAGCGAGCTGCCCGGTGCCACGCCGGCTGAGGCCGCGCCCGCGCCGAGCGCCGCTCCCGCTGTCGTCGAGGCGGCCCCTGCGGCAGTCGCAGTCGCTTCCACGGTAGCCGCCGCTCCCGCCGCGCCCACTCCCGAGCCCGCCGCTCCCGTCACGAGCGCGTGCCCGGTGCTCCCCCCGGAGCCCGAACCGGCTGTGGCTGCGGCCTCCGAGCCGCGCGACGCGTACGCCGCTCCCGTCACGCAACCGCTCGCGGTGCGCGACGCCACCTTCGCGGTGGGCGGCATGACGTGCGCGTCCTGCTCGGCAATCATCGAGAAGACGCTCGGCAAGACCGCCGGCGTCGAGTCGGCGACGGTCAACCTCGCGACCGAGAAGCTGTCGGTCGCCTACGACCCCGACGTCATCGACACGGACGGCATCAAGGCGACCGTGGACGGCCTCGGGTACTCGGCGATGCTGCTCGGCGCTCCCGCCGTCGCGGCCGAAGTGCCCGGAAAGGTCACGCTCGGTCTGCTCGGCATGACGTGCGCTTCGTGCGCCGCCGTCATCGAGAAGACGCTCACCAAGCTTCCCGGCGTGAAGTCGGCGACCGTCAACCTCGCCGCCAACAGCGGCACGGTGGAGTTCGACCCCAACGTCATCGGCATCGACGAGCTCATCTCGGCGGTGCGTGGCGCGGGCTACGACGCGATGGTGAAGGTCGAGCAGATCCCCGGCGCTTCCGACACCGTCGACGTGCAGGCCGAGGCGCAGGCCAAGGCGTACAAGCACGAAGTGTTCATGTTCTGGTTCGCGGTGGCCTTCTCGGTACCGCTGTTCGTCATCGCGATGGTGCCGCCGTTCATGGATCTGGTCCCGCTCAAGGTCTCCGAGTGGCTCGCCGCCACCGTCGGCGGAGCGTGGGATCCCATGATGGTCGGCAAGTACCTGATGTTCCTGCTGGCGACGCCGGTGCAGTTCTACGCCGGCGCGCGGTTCTACAAGGGCGCGTACCACGCCATCAAGCGAGGGTCGGGCAACATGGACCTGCTCGTGGCGATCGGCACGTCGGCCGCGTACTTCTACTCGGTGGCCGCCACGTTCATCCCGGCGGTCGAGATGGAGCCCGCGTTCTACGAGACGTCTGCGCTCCTCATCACGTTCGTGCTCCTGGGCAAGCTGCTCGAGGCGCGGGCGAAGGGCAAGACCTCCGACGCGATCAAGAAGCTCATGGGGCTCGCCGCCAAGACCGCACGCGTCGTGCGCGGCGGCGAGGAGATCGACATCCCCGTCGAGCAGGTCATCGTCGGCGACCTCGTGGTCGTGCGCCCGGGCGAGAAGGTCCCGGTCGACGGCGTCGTCATCGAGGGCTCCTCGGCGATCGACGAGTCCATGCTCACCGGCGAGTCGCTGCCGGTCGAGAAGCACGAGGGCGACCAGGTCATCGGCGCCACCATCAACAAGCTCGGCAGCTTCACGTTCCGCGCGACCAAGGTCGGCGCCGACACCGCGCTCGCCCAGATCGTCCGGCTCGTCGAAGAGGCCCAGGGCTCCAAGGCGCCGGTCCAGCGTTTCGCTGACCGCATCAGCGCCGTGTTCGTCCCGTTCGTCATCGGGGCCTCGCTGCTCACCTTCTTCTTCTGGGCGTTCGCGGGACCCGTCATCTTCGGCGCGCAGCCCGACCCGTCGGCGGTGTTCCCGCTCTTCGAGCCGATCACCATGGCCGCTGCGACCAACGGCTGGTGGATCGCCGCGCTGCTCGCCGGCATCGCCGTCGTCGTCATCGCGTGCCCGTGCGCGCTGGGTCTGGCCACCCCGACCGCGATCATGGTCGGCACCGGCCGAGGCGCCGAGAACGGCATCCTCATCAAGTCCGGAGACGCGCTCGAGACCGCGTACAAGATCTCGGCGATCGTCTTCGATAAGACCGGAACGCTCACCCACGGCAAGCCCGAGGTCACCGACATCGTGCTCGCCGATGGTCACGACGTGGACCGCGTCTTCAAGCTTGCCGCCGCGCTCGAGCGCAACTCCGAGCACCCGCTCGCCGAGGCGGTCGTCGCCCGCGCCAAGGCCGACGGCATCGAGCTGCCGGCCGTCGAGGGTTTCTCGGCGGTACCGGGGCACGGGGTCGAGGGCACCGTCATGGGCATGAAGGTCGCGTTCGGCAACCGCAAGCTCATGGCGCGCGAGAACATCGATATCTCGGCCTGGGAAGAGCGCATCAGCGCGCTCGAGGACGAGGGCAAGACCGTCATGCTCGTCGGCGTCAACGGCGCCAAGCTCGCGGGCATGGTCGCCGTCGCCGACACGCTCAAGCCCAACTCCGCCGAGGCCGTCAGTCGTCTCACCGCGATGGGCGTCAAGGTATTCATGATCACCGGCGACAACGCCCGCACCGCTCGCGCCATCGCGTCCGAGGCCGGCATCACCCCCGACCAGGTCCTCGCCGAGGTCCTGCCGGAGCACAAGGCCGAAGAGGTCGCGAAGCTCCAGGCGCAGGGGTTGACCGTAGCCATGGTCGGAGACGGCATCAACGACACGCCCGCGCTCGCGCAAGCCGACGTCGGCATCGCGATGGGCGCCGGCACCGACGTCGCGATGGAGACCGGCGGTATCGTGCTCATCAAGAACGACCTGCGCGACGTGGTGACCGCCATCGAGCTGTCCCGCGCGACCATGCGCAAGATCCGCCAGAACTTCTTCTGGGCGCTCGGCTACAACACCGTGCTGATGCCGGTGGCCGCGGTCGGCCTGCTCTCGCCGTTCCCGTGGGTCGCCGGTGCCGCCATGGCGTTCTCGAGCGTCTCGGTGGTCACCAACTCGCTGCTCCTGCGGCTCTTCAAGCCCAGCCTCAGGACCGCCGAGAAGACCACGCCCCCGACAGACACCCCTCCCGCGGTGGCCGAGCCGGCCGCCGCCTGAAAGGACCGTCAATGAAGCGCATCCTCCTCGCGAGCGTGATGCTCGCGCTTGCCGGGGCCGCCCTCGTGGCCACCGGTTGCACCACCTCCAAGCAGGCCGAGACCGACACCTCCAAGGTCTGGGGCTACGTCGCCTCGGCCGACAAGGCCCAACTCGAACTCGACGAGCAGCAAGACGGCGCGAAGTCCCTGGTCGTCAAGCGCGTACTCGCCCCGAGCGACGCGTGGGTCGTCGTCCACGCCGACATGAACGGCAAGCCGGGCATGCGCGTGGGCCTCGCCCACGTGAAGCGCGGCGAATCGCTCGACGTGAAGGTCCCGCTCAAGGACGTGACGACCCCCAAGGTCATCGTCGCCGTCCACGCCGACAAGGGCACCGCCGATAAGTTCGACTTCGACATGATGAACAAGGAGATGAGCCCGGACCGCCCGTTCTTCGTCGGCGGCTCGGAACTCGCCAAGGTGGCAACGGTCCGGCAGTACGGGATTGAGGCGGCTCCCGGCGAGGCGTCCCTGACGGCGTCGGACCAGCCGGGCGCCACGAGCGAACTCGTTGTCGGCAACGTCCTGGCTCCGAGCGACGCGTGGGTCGTCGTGCACCTCGAGAAGGACGGTGCGCCCGGAAGCCGCGTGGGTCTGGTGCACGTCCGCGCGGGCGAGACGAGCAACGTGGTCGTCAAGCTCGATCCGCTCCCGCTGACCGACAACCTGCTCGTCGCGCTCCATGCCGACAAGGCCGACCCCGAGCTTTTCAACTTCGATATGGAAGACACCGTGAACAGCGCCGATCAGCCGTTCTTCATCGACGGCAAAGAGGTCGCGATCAAGGTTCCGGTGAAGTAGCGTGCGGCTTCTCGTCGTCGGCGCCGCAGGACGTACCGGCCGTCACGTCGTGACCCGAGCCCTCGGGCACGGGCACGACGTGACGGCGCTCGTCCACAAGACCCCGCTGTCGCTCGAAGACGAGCACCTGACGGTCGTGCGCGGTGACGTGCGCGACCTCGATACCGTGCGTGCCGCCGTCGCCGGAAACAGCGGGGTCGCCTTCGCGCTCTCGCAGGGTTCCGGCGGCGGCGCGCACGTGCACGAGCAAGGCATCGCGAACGTCATCTACGCGATGGCCGAGGACATGGCGACGCGCCTAGCGGTGGTGAGCGCGGCAGGCACCTTCGCCCGGACGGACCGCAACCTCTCGCTCGCGTATCGCGCGATGGTGGCGACCACGCTGCGACCGGTCTACGACGACCTCGAGGCGATGGAGCGCCGCATCATGGCGTCCGACCTCGACTGGACGATCGTCCGCCCGGTCGGGCTCACCGACGACCCTCCGAGCGGGCACTACCGCGTGTCGCTCGACGGCTCGCTGCTGCCCAAGTCGACACGCATCCCGCGCGCCGACGTCGCCTCGGTGCTGGTCAAGGCGCTCGAGACCGACACGTACTGGCGCAGAACCGTCGTCATCGGCGGCTGACCGCACCCGACCTTCCGACCGCGAGCCCTCGGGCTCCAGCGTGCCCGGCTCAGCCGTTCGCGGCTGCGCTCCCGACGTCAGACGACCGGTTCCGCCGGGGGCTCCTCGGCGGTGTCGGGGATGCGGACGGCGACCAGGCTGGCCTGCTCGCGCAGCGCGCTCAGCACCGCGGAGATACCCGGCGTGCCGCGGCTTCCCCTGCGGATGCTTGCCCAGATCGTCCGGTCGAGCTGCAGGTCGGAGACGGTGGTGAACTCGACGTTCGGGTACGTGCCGATAAGCGCGAGCGGCGGGACGAGTGCGACGCCCAGCCCTTGGCCGACGGCGGCGAGGATGACCTGGAAGTCCATCGAGTGGAAATCCGTCTGCGGTTCGTACCCCGCCCGACGGGTCGCCGCGACGACCAGGTCCAGCATCGAGGTCGAGTCTCGGCCCACGATCCACTCTTCCTCGGTGAGGTCGGCGAGCCGCACCGGCCCCGCGCCGGCCAGCCGGTGGGCCGCCGGCAGCGCCAGGTAGACCGGTTCCGAGAACAGCTCCTCGCGCTCGAGCCCGCGGTCCTGCAGGCGGGGGAGGAGGTCCCACTCGTACGCGACCACGACGTCGAGGTCGCGCGCCTTGAGCGCGGGCACCGATTCCTCGGGCTCCAGGTCCACCATGGAGACCCGCAGGTTCGGGTAGGCGTCCCGGAGCTTCGACAGAACGGGGATGAGGAGCGCCCGCGCCGCGGTGGGGAAGGCGGACACGCGCACGTGTCCGACGACGCCGCGAGACGCCGCGGCGAGGTCGGCCTCGGCCCGCTCGATGTCGGCGAGGATCAGCTCGGTGTTGGCGACGAGCCGTGCGCCCGCGTCGGTGAGACGGACGCCTCGGCCCTGCCGCTCGAGAAGCGGCGTACCCGCCTCGCGCTCGAGGACCGCCATCTGCTGGGAGACGGCCGACGGTGTCATGAAGAGCGCCTCGGCGGCGGCGGCGATGGTGCCACGCGCGGCGACTTCACGGAGCATGCGGAGCCGGTTCACGTTCAACATGATGTAGACGAGCTTACGCTATGCATTAGATAGGGACAATTGTTCTACTGCATGAACGGCCCGATGATAGCTGTAGAACCACCGCGGTCGACAAACGGAGTCACCGCTTGAAGGAGGCGTTGAACATGCATGACAACTTCAGCGAAGGCGGAGTCTTCTACGGTCGCACGGCACTCGCCATCATCGGCGTGATCGCCATGTCGGTGCTGCTCCACCTGCTCTAGTACCTCTCGTCCCCCTTGCGTCCGGTGCGGTCATCCCCCCGCATCGACGTCCCCGAAAGCGCCCCGCTCCCCGCGGGGCGCTTTTTCGTCCTCTGCGGGAGAGCCCGGTCCACGCGACAGGTAACACTCCACCATGCTAGAGTGGTAGAGCGCACCGCCGCGCTGTCGAGCGCACGCGCGCTGCGCGGAATCGAATCATCGGACGTCTCGGAGGAACCATGCTCAGGATCGCACTGCCCAAGGGATCGCTCGAGGAGCAGACGATGCTCCTCTTCTCGCAGGCCGACCTCGAGGTGAAGAAGTCGAGTCGCGAGTACAACCCGACCATCGCCGATCCGCGCATCTGCAAGGTCAAGATCCTCCGTCCGCAGGAGATCCCGCTGTTCGTCGAGGCGGGCGACTTCGACCTGGGCATCTCGGGATACGACTGGGTCACCGAGTCGGGCGCCGACGTCGTCGAGGTCGCCGAGCTGCCCTACGCAAAGACCGGCACCGGTGTCGTGAACATGGTGCTCGCCGTCCCGGACGAGTCGCCGGTGTCCTCGGCGAAGGACATCCGGCCGGGCAGCCGCATCACCACCGAGTTCCCCAACGTCACCAAGGCGTACTTCGAGGAGCTGGGCATTCCGGTCGAGGTGCACTTCAGCTACGGCGCGACCGAGGCCAAGGTCCCGGACATGATGGACGCGCTCGTGGACCTCACCGAGACCGGCTCGACGCTGCGGCGCAACGGGCTGAAGATCGTCGACACCGTGCTCACCTCCACGACCCGGCTGCTCGCGAACAAGGACGCCTGGGAGGATGCCGAGAAGCGCCGCGAGATCGAGGAGATACGGACGCTGCTGCTGGGCGTCATCGAGGCGCGCGGCCGCGTGCTGCTGTCGATGAACGTCCCCGAGGCCAAGCTCGACGCCGTCATCGCCCAGCTCCCCTCGATGAAGCACCCCACGGTCTCAACGCTCTACGGGTCGACCGACCTCGAGGTCACGACCGTCGCCGACAAGGCCGGCGTCAACATCCTCATCCCGCGCCTGAAGGCCGCGGGAGCCGAGGACATCCTCGAGATCCCCATCAGCAAGATCGTGAAGTAGCGGCCCGCGATCCTCGGCGGGCGTCGCGGCGACGTGAAGGCGGGTTCGGCGCGGGCCACTCGTCACGTCAGCGTTACGCCCGTGAACGTGCGGGTACACGCTATGGGAAGCCGAGGGCATGCGGGTCATCCCAGGCGCCGTAGGCACCGATCAGCGTTTTGACAGACCGCACCGAGCAAGGGAGGTGTGCGGGATGCCGAGCGTAGAGCCGGTCGCGGCGCGACAGCCAGGCGAGGATGAGGCGGACGACCGCCTCATCGTCATGCGCGACGTTCGTCGCATCTACCGTATGGGCGAGGTCGAGGTCGAGGCGCTTCACGTCGACGAGCTCGTCATCCGCCGAGGCGAGTTCGTCGCCATCCTGGGCCCGTCGGGTTCGGGCAAGACGACGCTCCTGAACCTGCTCGGCGGGATCGACGCGGCCACGACCGGGACGATCACCTTCGCCGAGCACGACATCTCGCGCCTCAACCGCCGTGAGCTCACGCTGTTCCGGCGCGAGCACATCGGCTTCGTCTTCCAGTTCTTCAACCTGATCCCCACGCTCACCGCCGAGGAGAACGTCCGGTTCGCCCTCGACCTGGCGTGGCGGGACGGCAGTGGCCCGGACCTCGACCCGGCCGAGCTGCTCGCGAAGGTCGGCCTCGCGGAGCGCAGAGAGCACTTCCCGGCGCAACTGTCGGGCGGTGAGCAGCAGCGCGTCGCCGTGGCCCGTGCGCTCGCGAAGGCGCCGGAGCTCATCTTGGGCGACGAGCCGACCGGCAACCTCGACTTCCGCACGGGCAAGCTCGTGCTCAAGGTGCTGCGCGAAGTGAACCGCGACGCCGGAGCGGCGGTCGTGCTCGTCACGCACAACCAGCCGCTTGCCGCGATCGCCGACCGGGTCCTGCAACTCCGCGACGGACACATCGTCTCCGAGCAAATCAACGAGCACCCGGTCGATCCGGAGGACGTGAGCTGGTGAAACGGCGCCGGGGCATCAGCATGCTGACCCTCAAGGCCTGGCGCGACATGAAGGCCCACAAGGGGCAGTTCATCTCGCTCGTCGTCCTCATCGCGATAGGGATCACGAGCTACGTCACGTTCCAGAACGGCTACTACAACCTGAAGGCATCGCTCGACCACGCGTATTCGACGCTGCGCCTCGCGGACTTCACCGTGCGCGTCGACCGCGTTCCACTCGCGGCGGCGCGCGCGGTGGAGCGTGTGCCCGGAGTGGAGCGCGCGATCGTGCGGACCGTCAACGATGTGGGCATCGAGCGGGGCAACGGCGAGCAGGCGACGGCCCGCGTGATCAGCTCGGCGGGTCCCTCGGCCAAGATTGACGCCGTCCACCTCGAGGAGGGCCGCTACCCTGCGCCGGGCGCGCGCGATGAGGTCGCGCTGAGCACGCAGTTCGCGCGGGACACGGCCACGCGGCCTGGCGACGAGATCACGCTCCTGATCGGCGGCCACCGAGTACCCGTGCGCGTGGTCGGCATCGGCGTGGACCCGGAGAACATGTACGCGATGCAGAGCGAGGGCACCCTGCCCGCGCCCGGCACCTTCGCGCTCGTCTACACCTCCGAGAAGGGCATCGAGTACCTGTTCGGCACGTCGCACTCCGGTAACGACGTGGCTGTCGTCGCGAAGCCCGGCGTCGCCGTCGAGGCGCTCTCCGAGGAGGTGGAGGACGAGCTGCGCCCGTATGGGTTGGACTCGACCATCCTTCGCGACGACATGCCGAGCTACGCCGGGCTCGAGTCCGAGCTCGAGCAGAACCGTCTGATGGCCCGCTCCATGCCCGCGCTCGTGCTCGCCATCAGCGCGATGTCGCTCTTCATCGCGCTCTCGCGACTGGTTCAGGCGCAGCGCGGCGAGATCGGTCTCGCAAAAGCGCTCGGCTACAGCGACCGGCGGATCCTGGGTCACTACCTGACGATCGCACTGATCGTCGCCGTCTCGGGCTCGGTCATCGGGTTGGCCCTGGGCGTCTGGGGGGCGCAAGGTGTCGCCGCCATGTACGTGTCGATGTTGGGGCTGCCGTTCCTGACCGGCGGCTTCTACCCCGACGTTGCGGCCATCGCCGTGGCCCTTGCCGTGGTGGCATGCCTGCTTGCGGCGGCTGTGCCCGCGTGGCGCTCCGCTCGGCTGGCACCGGCGATGGCGATGCACTCCGACCCCAACGTCTCGCTCACCGGTGGCCACATCCCGGTCGTGGAACGCGTGTTGCGCCCGATCCTGCCACGTTCGTTCACCTTCCGGGTTCCGCTGCGCAACGTCTTCCGGGCGAAGCGCCGCACCGTGTACACGATCCTCGGCATCGCCTTCGCCATGGTGCTCTCGGTGGCGACCGTGGCGATGTTCGACTCGATCGACTACATCATGAACAGGGCGTTCACCGGCATCGAGCGCTGGGACATCATGGCCGTCTTCGACCAGCCGTTCGGCACGGCTCGCATGGCCGAGGTGCGCGACATGAGCGGCGTTCAGCGGGTCCAAGTGGCGCTCATGCTGCCGGTGACGATCTCGGCCAACGGTGCCGAGGAGGACGTGGTCGTGACCGCCACGAACCCGGACGCTGACTTCCACGGGTTCGAGCCGGTCGGCGGGCCTCCGCCTTCCGACAGTCTGGCCGACGGCGATCTGGTTCTCTCGGCATCGACGGCCCGTACCCTCCGGGTGGTGCCGGGCGACAGCGTGTCTGTGGATTCGCCGCTCGTCGACGATCCCGTGATGATGCGCGTGGGAACGCTGTCCGACGAGATGCTCGGCCAGCCGGTGTTCGTGTCGCTCGAGGCCGCCTCGAGGCTGACGGGAAGCGCGGTGACCGCGTTCAACGTGCTCTACATCGACGCCGATCCCGCGCGCGCCAACCGGATCAGGCAGGACATCTACGACCTGCCGGGGGCGTCGGCCGTTCAGGTCAAGGCGAGCTACGTGGAGCAGCTCAAGAAGTGGCTGCAGCTCTTCGACTTCTTCGGCGTGGTGCTGCTTGGCTTTGGGGCCGCACTTGCGTTCGTGGTCGTGTTCACGACGTTCACCGCCAACGTCACCGAGCGAACGCGCGAGATAGCGACGATGCGGACGATCGGCGAGGACAACGTGCGCCTCACGGTCATGATCACGCTCGAGAATCTCGCCATCGCGCTCGCGGCCGTCCCCTTGGGGATCTGGCTGGGCGTCCAGGCCGCCAACGCCCTGTTCGCCTACTTCGACGTCGAGGGATTCGAGCTCAGGGCACACATCTACCCCAGCAGCATCGCCCAGATCTGCGTGCTCATGCTGATCGTGTTGTTGCTCTCCGAGATACCGCCGGTGCGCAGGATCTTCCGCCTCGACCTCGCCGAAGCCACCAAGGTCATGGAGTAGCCGGGCCCGCTCGACGCCGCCGTCATCTGCCGCTCTGGCCTGTGTCACACTGTCTCGTGAGAAGGGGGGTCTCATGCCGCGTGCGGGTTGGTGCCGGGAGTGCCGAGAGTGGGTCTGGGTCGACGCTGAAGGCGCGTGCCCGAACGGCCATGACGCCGAGTGCGTGTCGCACCACTACGAGGCGGACCCCCGCGCCGCGGAGCCCGTCGACGCGTTCGGCCGGGGCGAGATGCCGCCAGAGGTCCAGCGGTTCAACTGGGGTGCGTTCCTGGTGCCGGTCCTGTGGGGTGTCGGCTATCGGGTCTGGCACCTCGTCGCGATCTGGGCGTTCGCGCTGCTCGTTCCGCTCACGCTGAGTTCGCTCGTGCTGGCGGCTTCGTCGGGCTCGGGCTCCCCGTCCGTCTCGGCGGTCATCGGCGTGACGGTGATCTCGGACGCCTTGGTCGCCTACATCCGCCTGTGGGCGGGAGCGAACGCGAACCGGCTCTTCTGGCAGCGCGAGCACGCGCGGCTCGAAGCCGACGCGACCGCGCGCCCGCGCGTGACCATACCCGTCTTCTTGCTGCGCCAGCGCGCATGGGTGGTGTGGGGCCTTATCGGCGCGGCGCTGGCGCTCGCGGTCTCGTATCCGGCCGCGGTCCAGGCATGGAAGCCGTACGGGCTCGAGTCGGCGGCGCTGCTCGAGCCGGTTGCGTTCCTGGTCGGGCAGATCGTCATCGCCTTGTGGCTCGCACGGCAGATGCGGCTGGACAACCCGGGGGCGACCGCAGCGCGGGACGGGGCGACCTGAGTGAGCGTATTCGTCCGAGACCTGCTCACGCTTACCTTCGTCGCCCTCATGGCGCTCATCGCGAACTCCAGTGCGTTCGTCTGGGGTCCCAACATGGTCTACCTCATCCAGCCCAAGCGCCCCATCGCGCAGTCGATCGCCTACACGGTCGGTCGTGGAGTCGTGCTCACGGTCGCGAGCGGCGTCATCGTCTGGGCGCTCATCGTCATGAACGCCAATGCCGATCAGCTCGCGGACGAGATCAGGCAGATGGCCAATCGCTCTCATCCCTGGATGAACGTCGTGATCGGTCTCGCGGTGGTATTCGTCGCGTACCGTCTGTGGAAACGTCCGCCCTCGATGCTCTCCGATCGTGGGCTCGAAGTCGCCACGGACAGGGAGGCCCGCATCTGGCCGGCGTTCGCCCTTGGGATCACGATCATGTTCGCGAACCTGCTCGAGTTCGTGTGGCAGATACTCACTCTGGGCGGTGCGGCCACGGCATCGCGCAACAGCCTCCTGGTCGTCGGTCTTGCGGCGCTGCTGTGGACGGTGCTGGGGACCGCGACGCTGTGGGCCCCGATCCTGCTACGGATCTTCGTGCCGCAGTGGTCGACCGAGCGTTTCACCGCACTCACCACACGCATGCCCACGGTCAAGCCGTGGGCGGTCGCGCTCCCGGTCGCGCTCATCGGCGTCGCGCTGACCGTCGCCGGGGCGTTCGGCCTCCTGGGCTGAGACGCGAAGGCGCCCCCGCCGCGGGGCGACGGGGGCGCCGGTTCGTACTCGCCGGACGAGCGCCGGCCGGCTCACCTGATCCGACCGTTGCAGGCGCCCGGGTTCCTAGTAGTTGTCCGGGTAGACCTCGTAGAACGACTGCGGGTGTTGGCACGCGGGGCACAGGTCGGGCGCCGTGGTGCCCTCGAAGACGTAGCCGCAGTTGCGGCAGAGCCACTTGACCGGCGTCGCGCGCTTGAAGACCTCGCCGCTCTCGACGTTCGCGAGGAGCTTGCGGTACCGCTTCTCGTGCCACGCCTCGACCTTCGCGATCTCGCGGTAGCTCTCGGCGACGTCGGCGAATCCCTCCGCCTCGGCGACGTTCGCGAAGTCCGGGTAGAGCGTGCCCCACTCCATGAGTTCACCCTCGGCGGCCGCGAGCAGGTTCTCGGCGGTGGAGCCGATGACCCCGGCGGGATAGGAGGCCGTGATCTCGACCTCGCCGCCCTCCAGGTACTTGAAGAAGACCTTCGCGTGCTCCTTCTCGTTCTCGGCGGTCTCCAAGAACAGGGCCGAGATCTGCTCGTAGCCCTCCTTCTTCGCGACGCTGGCGAAGTACGTGTAGCGGTTGCGAGCCTGGGACTCGCCCGCGAACGACTTGAGCAGGTTCTGCTCGGTCTTGCTGCCCTTGATGCTTGCCATGGGCGCTCCTCTCGGGGTCGGGGGACAGGGATGGTCTAGGGAGAAGGATTCCCGTCCACGGGTGCATCAAACGGTCACGGGGAAGTCGGGGTTGACTAGTGCGAAGTTAGTAGTAGTATGCGTCGTGACTAGTATGAAGTTCGTACTACTACCAAGTTGCGAACACCATTCGAGAGGGAGGGAGGTGGCCATGGTACTGACAGCGGAGAACGCGCTGAAGAAGTTCCAGAAGGAGCTCAACGGCGGGACGGTCTCGCTGGTCCTGCTGGCCATTCTCGACCGCTCGCCGGATGCCCTGTACGGCTACCAGATCGCGAAGAGCATCGAGGGAGCCTGGGGCGACGGCGTGCCGGTCAAGCAAGGGACGCTCTATCCGGTCCTGCGCTCGATGGAGGAGGCGGGGTTGCTCATGAGCCGGGTGGAGCCGAGCGTCTCGGGACCGCCCCGCAAGTACTACTGGATCACCGATCACGGGCGAGCCGTGCTCGGGGAGTGGAAGGCGGCGTGGGAGCGCACGCGCTCGTTCGTCGATGCGACGCTGGAGGGGAACGTTGGCTAACACGGTCGAGGGATACCTCGCTGAACTCAGGAAGGCGCTCGCAGGCGCCGACCCGGCACTGGTGCAGGACGCCCTGTACGACGCCGAGGAGTACCTGCGCAACGCGGTGGCCGAGGGCGACGGGAGTCCGGAGGCGCTCGAAGCCGCGATCGAGGCGTACGGCGCGCCCGAGGAGGTCGCCGACGCGTACCGCGAGAACGAGGCGATCGTCTCGGCGGCGCTTCGCAAGCCCAAGCCGGTGGTCCCGGCGCAGGGCTTCCGCGCCACGGCGCTCGGGCGCTTCTTCGGGATCGTGGTCGACCCGAGTGCGTGGGGCGCGCTGTTCTACATGCTGCTCGCGCTCGCGACCGGCGTCATCTACTTCACGGTCGTCGTCACCGGGCTCTCGCTCACGTTCGGCCTGTTCATCCTCATCATCGGGATCCCGTTCGCGCTGCTGTTCCTGGCGACGGTCCGGGCGATCTCGCTGGCCGAGGGTCGCATGGTCGAGGGGCTTCTCGGCGTGCGGATGCCCCGTCGTCCCAGGACCCTCGGCGTGCAGGGCGGTTTCTGGGCGCGCGTGAAGGGCTGGCTCACCGACTACCGCTCGTGGACGACGATGCTCTACATGGTGCTGCAGCTCCCGCTCGGCATCATCTACTTCACCGTGGTGACCGTCGCGCTGTCTCTGTCGGTCGCGGCCGTCGCGGCACCCGTCGCCTCGCTCGTGCTCAACCAGCCGATCATCGTCAACGGCGAGTACGGCTACATGCCCTACGCATGGGCGCTGCCGCTCTTCGTGGCGATTGGAGCGCTCGGCTTCTTCGTCACGCTGTGGATGTGCAAGGGCATCGGGTACGTGCATGGGATGTGGGCGAAGACGATGCTGGTCGGTCGCTTCGAGCCGGTCGGCGCGTACGATGCGCCGGCCGTGGTCGCGGCCCAGCCGTCGAGCGAGAACGTGGCCGTTCCGACCCCGCCGCAGGCCGGCTAGAAGGGAGTCGACCATGAACAAGTCGCTACGGATCGCGATCGTGGTCGGCCTGGCGCTGGGCGTGCTCGCCGTCGCCGGCTGCCGCCGCGTCGAACTCTCCGACTACCAGAAGGGCGTCGTCACCGTCACGACCGCACCGGCCTCGACCGAGACGACCACCGCGCCGCTCGGCGGGGCGCAGGCGCTGAACGCACGCCTGCGCATGGCCGTCGGCGACCTGTCGCTGTCGGGAGGCGCGACCGCCGGCCAGGCGTTCGACGCGTCGATGCACTACCAGCCCAAGACCTGGAAGCCGGTCGTGAGGTACGAGCCGCCGGGCTCGGCCGAGGGCACCGCCGCAGCCATCGCGTCGCTGTGGATCGACCAGCCCGAGGTCAAGGGCCAGTCGTGGCCGAACATGGAGAACAGCTGGAAGGTCAAGCTCGCGAGCGGCGTGCCCACCGACCTCTCGCTCAAGTTGGGCGTGGGCACGAGCAACGTGGACCTCAGCGACGTGGACATCCGGACGCTCGAGCTCGTCACTGGCGTAGGCTCGACGACGCTCGACCTCACCGGCGCGCGGACGGCGACCGTCACCGCGGACGTCGAGTCCGGCATCGGTGAGCTCACGATCAAGCTGCCCAAGGACGTGGGTGTCCGGGTCACGGGCGGCAAGGAGGGTGTCGGCGATCTGAGCTCGAACGGGTTCACCCAGCAGGGCGGGGCGCTGGTCAACGCGGCCTACGCCGGCTCAGGGCCCAAGATCGAGATCGCGCTCACCCGCGGCGTCGGGTCGGTGGAGCTGCGGCTCGAGTAGCCCTTGCGAGATCCCCGGGGCGGCGTTCGGCACGTACGGCCGGCGTCGCCCCGTTTCGCGCCCTCAGACCGCCCGCCACACCCCCGCGTGGTTCTCGACGCTGAACTCGAGCAGTCCCTTGCCGAGCAACCCGCCGAGAAACCCCTTCACCGTGGTGACCGCGAGCCAGTACTGGGCCGGGTTGTCCGAGAGCCCGCGCTCCGCAGAGACCATCGCGATGGCCTCCTCGGTGGTGTGCGGCGTCTTGAGCCGATCGAGGATGAGCTGCTCGATCTGGGCGATCTGCGAGAGGTGGAACTCGATGTCCTTCTCGGCGGTGGTGCGGTCGACGAGTACTCCGTGACCGGGGACGAGCCATTCGAAGTCGAGTCCGCGGATGGTGCGCAGCGACTCGGCGACCAGGTCGGGGTCGATCGCGTAGGGGAGCCGGTGCCGCTCCCAGAGCCGCTCGAGGTAGAGCGCGTCGCCCGAGAACAGCACCTTGTCTGCGGTGAGGAAGCCCGTGTGGCCGAGCGTATGCCCGGGCAGGCGGACCGGGGTGGCGCGCTCGTCGTCCCACGTCTCGACGACGGAGTCCACTTCGCACGGCGTCCCCTTGAAGAGCTTGGTCACGAGCAGGTCGCTCGGCTTTGCCCACGAGAACATGCCACGCACGTTCACGTCGGGATTCTCGACGAGCGTCGCGTCGTCACGCGCGGCGACGACCGTCGCGCCGCGCTCGCGTACGAAGGCGGCCGCCGAGAAGTGGTCGGCGTGCCCGTGCGTGATCGCGAGCTTGTCGCAACTCGAGCCGGCGTACGCCGACTCCTCGGGTCCGGTGTCGACGACGAGTCCGTCGCAGTAGCCCGAGTTGGTGAGTCCGGGCAGGTAGGCGGTGGAACCGGCGATGTGGACGGCGCCCTCGGGGGCACCGGGAACTGACTTCATGCGCTCACCTCGCAGGTGAGTATGACACGAGGCCGGAGCTGAGGAAGCGGCGTCCCGCCCTACACGGCGCCCGTCGTGGCGGCTGAGCGGCGCCGCAGGCGATCGAGCACGGGCCGCAGCTCGTCGGAGGTGACCACGCTCCCGTGCGCCGGGTAGATGGTGGTCGCGCCCTCGTCGAGCAGCAGCTGCCAGCTGTCGAGCACCTGCTCGACGTCGAGCGCCATGTTCGGGAGCTCGGGCGGCGTCACGCCGGGGATCCGCCGGCCCTGCACCGTGTCGCCGACGAACGCCGAGCCGTCGTCGAGAATGACGGTGAGGTCACCGTCGCTGTGCCCGGGGGTGTAGACGACGCGGCCCGGCAGGCCGTACTCGTCGAGCCGGGCACCGTCGTCGAGGCCGAGCACGGTGCCGGCTCCGCGTAGCCCCATCCGCGGGAGCCAGGTCATCGCGAGCCGTTCGTACACGCGCGAGTAGGGGTTGAGTCCGGGCGACGCGATCATCGCGCCGGTAGCGACGATGCGCGCGTGCTCCGGATGCGCGACCACGTCGAAGGGGCCGGCGACGTCCTGTATCTCGGGCAGCCCGCCGAAGTGGTCGGCGTGACCGTGCGTGACCACCGCAAGCCGCAGCTCGTTGGGCGACCGGCCGAGGGAGGCGATCTTGGCGAGCACCGTCTTGCCGTGGCCGACCATGCCCGCGTCGATCAGGAACAGCGCCTCGTCGGTCTCGATGAGGTGGCTGTACGCCGCGATTCCCTGTAGCCGATGTATCCGCATGGGTCGAACAGGAGCAACGCCCGTGCCGCGCGCGTCTCACGTGCGGCTCAGACTCCTTCACGGTAGACCGAACGGTCACGCTGAACGGCGTCTGTTCGGCACGGGAATCGCTCATCAACGTGCACGGGTGAATCCCGAGGGCGCAATCCCGCGACCCGCCGTTGTAGAGGAGGTGAGCCAGTAGTGCGAAGTAGTCACATCGCTGCACTGGTCCCGACCGTTTCCGCTCACGCGGAGGTCGGCACCGCCTAGAACAGCGGCGTTGCAGGGCCTCACCCGCCCGATGCGCAACGCAACGCGATACTCGCGAATAGCACCAACGTCGCTGTTCGGCAGCGATGGGAGAGGGCCTCGGAGACGGGGCCCTCTTCTTTGCGTTCAGACTGCCGACGTGGCTGGCTCGCTCCTGTGGCGCCGAGGCCTGTGTGACATTCGTGGATTCGCGGTACCGAGTGGCCTCCTCGGGTACACTCGATATGCATCTGATTCGATTCGGACTGAGGGGAGTGAATCGTGGAACACGGACCTGTAGACGTCATCGCAATCGCGACCGGCGAACCGCGTTTCGACGGCAGCGTGCTCGCTGAGCTGGAGCGGCTCGCAGAGGCCGGCACGATCCGCGTGCTCGACGCGATGGTCGTGGTGAAAGACGAGGACGGCGCCGCGTACGGCGTCGATCTCGAGGACCTGCCCGAAGAGGAGAAGGCCAAGCTCGGATTCATCGAGACGGGCACGCGCGGCATGTTCGATGCCGAGGACGCGGCAGCGCTCATGGAGGGCATGGTCGCCGGTTCTACCGTCGCCGCGTTCGCCATCGAGCACGTCTGGGCGATCGGTCTCGCGAACGCGTTCTACAACGCGGGCGCCGAGGTCGCGACCAGCTTCAGGGTCCCCGCGCCGGTCGTGTCCGAGCTGTACGCGGCGATCGCCGCCGGCAAGTAGAGGAGGACGAGATGCCAGCACTCATCAGAGGCGTAGCCCGCACGGCGGTCATCGCGGGCACCGCGACCGCCACGTCGAACGCGGTCAACCGCCGCATGGCCCAGAAGAACGTCGAGGCCTACGGCAACGCGCAGCAGCAGTACCAGGCCGAGCAGGGCTACGCGGCCCCGCCCGTCGCGGTGGGCGCCGGCCCTTCGCCCGGAGCGGTCGTCGCGGCGCCGCCCGTGGCGGCTCCGGCCGGCACGGACCTCACGGCCGAGCTCCAGAAGCTCGCCGACCTCAAGGCCCAGGGCATCCTGAGCGACGAGGAGTTCGCCGCAGCGAAGGCCAAGCTGCTCGGCTAGCGCGAGTTCAGGGCGCTAGGCGCACCAGAGCGGAACACGAAGGGCCCCCCAGCTGGGGGGCCCTTTTCGCGCGCTTGAGGTATCGCGCCGGGTCGGAGCCGACGCGCGGGTGGGTCTAGCAGGTGCCCGGCGCCGAGCACGGGGCCGAGCGGACGAACTCGGGGGTCGCTTCGATGTGCGCGACCAGGCCGCTGCGATCGGACTCCGCATGCAGCAGGCACGTGGTGTCCTCGGCCATCGGGTCGCCGGTGCGCTGCCACGCCTTCGCGCGGCAACCGCGGCAGATTCGCGAGTACTCGCACGCCTCGGGGGCGCAGACGCCCTTGGACTCCTGCTGGTCGAGCTTGTAGAGCTCGCCCACGGCGTCCTGCAGCGTCATCTCGCGGATGCTGCCGATCGTCCAGTCCTGGGCGAACTGGCAGGGCATGATGCCGCCCTCGGAGTTGATGTTCATGTGGCCCTTGCCCACCGGGCACGCCGAGATGGTCTTGAGGCGCTCAAGGCCGTTGGAGACGTCGATACCGCGCTCGACGAACTTCTCGGCGACGAAGGGGATGAAGCTCGGCATCGCGCCGATGTCCCACTCGAGCTTGGACTCCTCGGACAGGATGTCCTCGACGATGAAGTCGCCCAGCTCGCGCCACTGCTCGGCGGTGATGCGGCCGTCGTCCTCGCCCTCGCTACGGCCGGCGGTGATGAGGTCGCAGAAGTAGATGAGGCCGCAGTCGAGCTCCTTGGCCTCGGCGATGAGGTCGTAGACGTGAGGCCAGGTGTCCTGGGAGATCGCGGTCTTGATCGCGACGCCGACGCCTTCCTCGCGCAGGACCTTGATCGCCTCGACGACGCGGTCGTGCGTGCCGGGCACGCCGACCATGGGGTCGTGGAACTCGGCGGGGCCGTAGAGCGACGTCGCGATCCAGTCGATCCCGGCAGCCTTGAGGCGCTTGGCGGCGTCACGGTCCATGAGCGTGCAGTTGGTCGACACCGTCACGCGGATGCCGTAGCCGCGCGCGAGCTCGAGGATCTCCCAGAAGTTCTTGCGCATCATCGGCTCGCCACCGGACAGGAACAGGGCCGGCAGGCCGCTCTCGCCCATCTGCGTCACCAGAGCGATGGTCTCCTCGTCGGTGAGCTCCTCGGGACGGCCGGTGTGGTCGGCGGCCATGTAGCAGTGGTCGCAGAGCAGGTTGCACCGGTTGGTGATGTTCCAGATCACGTCGCTCGGCCGGCCGAGCTTGTACGCCGTGACGGCCTTGTTCTCGACTTCCGCGAGCGGGCCCTTGAAGAACAGCGATCGAACGTGAGCCATGTGCGAGCCTCCTGAGGTCGCGGGCGGCCCGAATCGGCCCCTCCGCGCGTGCGCACGCCATTATGCAACCCGCGAGCCACTCGCGCACGATGTAACTATTGTGCGCGGTGCAGAGGGGGTCGCGCCCCGCCACATGCCGGGCCCCTTCGACAGCCGGCCACGCTGACGACTACAGTGGTTTGAGAACGGCGTGCGTTCACTGCGGCCGAACGGACTTCCTCGCCAAGAAGGAAGCGAATGGCGGACTTCGAACTCACATCGCTTGCGAGCACGGTCGAGATCGCGCCCGGCGTGGAGATGCCGCGGCTCGGTCTGGGCACGTACCGCGCCGACGAGGGCCCCGACGTCGAGGGCGAGGTCGCGTATGGGCTGTCCGTTGGCTATCGCCTCGTGGACACGGCCGCGCTCTACGGCAACGAGCACAGCGTCGGTGCTGCGATCCGGGCGAGCGGGATCCCCCGCGAGGACGTCTTCGTCACGACCAAGCTCTGGAACTCCGATCAGGGGTACAGGTCGACCTTCTCGGCGTTCGACGCGAGCCTGGCCCGTCTCGGCTTCGACTACGTCGACCTGTATCTGATCCATTGGCCGGTGCCGGGCCTGATGCAGGAGACCTGGAGCGCGATGGAGGAGATCCTGGACTCGGGACGCACCCGGGCGATCGGCGTGTGCAACTTCCTCCCGCACCACCTTCAGGAGCTACTGTCGTTCGCCAAGGTGCCGCCGGCGGTGGACCAGGCCGAGTTGCACCCGCGTCTCCAGCGCGTCGCGCTGCAGCGCTCGTGTCGGGACGCCGGAATCACACTCCAGGCGTGGGCCCCCGTGATGCGCGGTCGCGTGAACGGGATTCCCGAGCTGCAACAGATCGCCAAGCGCCACGGCAAGACCCCTGCGCAGGTCTCGATCCGCTGGATCCTGCAGCGCGGGATGGTCACCATCCCCAAGTCCATCCACGAGGAGCGCATCGCCGAGAACGCCGACGTGTTCGACTTCGAGCTGTCCGGGGACGAGATGGCGGTCATCGGCAAGCTCGATCGTGACGAGCGCATCGGCCCCGACCCCGACACGTACGCGACCGGTCGCACCGGATAGCGAGGAGGACCACCGATGAACCGACGGATCATCTCCCTGCTGGGCATCGCAGTCGTAGTGGCCGTTCTGCTGACCTCGGCGGGATGCAAGCGTCAGACCCCGAGTTCGACCGAGCCGGGCCGCGGCCAGCCCCACCAGGCCGAGACGACCCCCTCGGTCGTCACGACTCCGACGAACCAGCCGCAGACCGACTCGGTGTCGAGCGGCCCTGTCAGTACCCCCGCCGCAGGTACCGCGGTTCGGACCGCGCTGATGGACGCCGCGCGCACGCGGCTGAGCACGACCTCGCAGTTCGTGGTCAACCAGCTCTACGTGCAGGGTGACGCCGCGATCGGCGACATCGAGACCGTGAGCGGCGGCAAGCGCTACTTCGTCGCGTGGCGCGGGCCGGAATGGGTCGCCGTCTGGAGCGAGCCGTTCGGCTCCTCGGGCGCGAGCCTTGCGGCCGCGACCACCGCGCTACCCACGTTCTCGAGCGCGCTGCTGGACAAGGTCGACTGGAAGTTCGCCAAGCCCGCGAGCGCGGCGCAGCTCAAGGCGAGCCTCGCGAAGTCGGCCCAGGGCTGGGCTGACAGCATGATGGGCGGCGTCGGCAAGCCGTACAAGGTGGAGACCGCCAAGGTTGCCAAGGACTCGAAGGGCAACTGGTGGGGACTGGCGGTCGTCCAGCCCTCGCCGAGCGAGGGAAACAGCTACGAGGCGCTGGTGTTCTGGTGCCGGTACGAGAACGGTGCCTGGTCCGGTCAGGCCCAAGACCCCGAGCCGCCTGCGCCGTCCACCTACTTTCCGTCCGAAGTTGTTGGTGTTCTGGGTCTGTGAGGGTAGCTATCATTATCTGAGATGATTTGCCGATGCCGAGTGCGCGTGCCCGCACGATGACAGAGGGTTCCCGGTGACGTATCAGCCGAGCGAGATTGCCGATCTCATACTGCTTATAGCGCTCACGCCGATCATCATCGGCACCGTGCGGCGCGTACACGCGCCGTGGACCGTTGCGGCGTACGTGGCGTACGGCTTCATGGCTGCGGCGTACACCTTCACCATCCTCGAAGGGTTCATCGCTGCCGACCTCTTCAATCTCCTCGAGCACTTGTCGTATCTCGGTGCAGGCGTGGCTTTTGCGGCTCTTGCCATCATGGCCAGCACGGTGATGACGGGAGGTCGGAGATAGTGAACGCGGTCGCCTTCGCCGACGTCCTCTCCACGCTCGCGTTCCTCGTGGCCGCCGTGCTCGTTGCCGTGCTGCCGTACGACGAGATCCTGACCAAGCCCGCTCGCGCGATCCTGGTCGCCGCCATGTTGCTCTACGTGTTCGTCGGCATTTCGAACGTACTCGAGCACGCGGGCATCACCGCGAAGTACGACTACTACGAGGACTTCGCCGAGATTCTCTTCATCCCGGCGCTCGCCTACGTCGCTAACTCGGTCTATCTCACTTCTGAGCTGCGGAAGAGCAATCTGGCCGCCCGCGCGCAGATGCGCCAGAACGACCTGCTGCTCAACATCGTGGACACCGTTCCCGGCGGCATCGTCCTGGTCGATCCGACCGGCGGAGTGACCTTCGCCAACGAAGGCGCGGAGCGCGTCCTCGGTCTCGCGTCGGACGAAGGCGGATCGCTGCGCATCACGCCTCCGTGGCGGCTCTCCGACCCCCTGACCGGTGAAGAGGTCACGTTCGCGGAGCTCGCGTCCGGGGGCGAGCTGGTGCGAAGGCCGCTCAGGGCGACCTGGCCGGATGGCCAGGTGACGGAGCTCACCTTGAGCGTCACGCCTATGGCCAGCGGGGTCGCTGACATCGGCGGCAGTGTCATCGCGTTCGAGGACACCACGCCCCGCAGCTGACGCTCGCGCACCGGATTCTCAGCATCGGCCAAGCCCCCGGTTCCTCTCGAAGTACTGGCAAGATGTGGGTTGCTATGCAATCCGGGTTTGGTATCATGCAGTCTCGTACTGTCAGTCGAGTTCGCGCGACCGGAAGGAGGGATGAGACATGAAGCATACGGTTCAGCTTGGCGCCTTGCGCGTCACCCAGAGCGGCGGGCTGCCGATGTCCGCTCGTCTCGTCCGTATTCCGGTGCGCCGCGCCGCCTGACCTTCTCACGCGTCGCGGGCACCCCGTTGGGGAGGAACCCGCGATGTTCGATCAACACACCTCGGCGCTCACGCGCCCCCGGCACGTGTTCGACGTGCCCGCGATCGCCGTCTGGACGCTCGCGATGACCGGCGCGGCGACCCTTCGTCTCGCGCACGCGCTCGACCGCGCGTCCGCTCGCCGCACGCACGTCTCGGCTTCGAGCTCCGAGCGGCCCCGTGCAAGGATCGGCCCTTCTGGGGAGGTACTTGCCAAGCACTTCGTGCCGGACTCGTTCCGGATCCGCTGACACGGACCGGGGGATGGCGGTGAACCGCCGTCCCCCGGTGCCGATAGGGGGCAGCTCGATGCACCTGCGCACCGCCCGTCCGGAGGATCTCGCCCAGGTCCAGCGCATCGACCGCGCGGCGTTCGAGACCGGAGCAGAGGCCGACCTCGTCGCGGAGCTCGTCGACGACGAGGCCTACATCCCCGAGTTCTCGCTCGTGGCGCTGGACGGCGACACGATCGTCGGTCATGCGCTGGCGACGCGGCTCTGGGTGCAGTCCGAGAACGGATCGGTCCACCCGCTGCTCGCGCTGGGGCCGGTCGCCGTCGAACCAGGTTCGCAGGACCAGGGCCTCGGCAGGCTGATGGTGCTCGATTGCGCCCGACGCGCGCGTGCGGCGGGCGAGCGCGGAATCGTGGTGCTCGGCTATCCCGGCTACTACTCGCGCCTCGGCTTCGTGCCGGCGGGGCCGCTGGGCATCGACCCACCCGAGGGATGGGACGTCCCGGGCGAGGCGTGGATGGCGCTCGAGCTGCGTCCCGGATCGCTCGAGGGCGTGAGCGGGACCGCGGAGTTCGCCCGCCCCTTCGACGCGGTCGTGTAGCGGCTTCCGCTTCGCAGCGATGCCGCAAGGCGGCCGTCCGTCGCGCGCGAGGCCGATCCGGAGTCGGCGCTAGCTCGCTTCCGCGGCCTCCCTGAGGGCGTCGACCACCGCCGAGATCCCCGGCGCCGTGCCCGACCCGCTCCGCACCGCCGAGAAGATCGTGCGCTCCAGCCGCGGTTCCTCCAGGGCGCGAAGCGAGAGCCCGCGAATGCCGCGCAGGTCGGCCACGCGCGGGATGAGTGCGGCGCCCAGCCCGTTTCGGACCGCTTCGGCGATCACGCGGAACTCGTTGCTCTGGAACTCGATGATCGGTTCGAAGCCTGCGAGGTGCGCGGCGCGCACCACCGCATCGCGGCAGAACGTTGCCTCTCGGCCGACGATCCATCGCTCGCGGGCGAAGTCGGCGAGGCGCGCGGGCGCATCGGCGAGGGGGTGGGTCGCGGGCAGCGCGAGCAGCATGCGCTCGGTGAGCAGGTCGGTTCGCTCGATGCCCGGGTCCGAGTAGGGGGGCAGCAGGTTGTACTCGTGGCTGATCACGACGTCGAGCTGTCCCGACTTGAGCGCGGGCATGGCCTCGTGGGGCTCGAGGTCCGTCGCCAGCACGGTGAGCGACGGGTGCGAGCGTCTGAGTCGCGCGAGTGCGGGCACCAGGAACGCCTGGGCGGCGGTGGGGAACGCCGAGACGCGCACGGTGCCCGTCACGGTGCCGCCGATCGACTCGAGGTCGGCGACGGCGGCCTCGCACTCGGCGAGGATGCGCTCGGCGCGGGCGACCAAGAGCCTGCCGGCGTCGGTGAGCTCGACGCTGCGTGGGGTGCGCTCGAGCAGCGCCACGCCGACCTCGCGCTCGAGGGCGGCCATCTGTTGCGAGACTGCAGACGGAGTGAGCCAGAGCGCCTCGGCGGCAGCACTGATCGAGCCGCGCTCGGCGATCTCGCGGAGGACGCGGAGGCGGCTGGTGTTCAGCGGTTGATTGAGCATAAGGTGACCTTACGCTCAACGACACAAAGCGTAAATAGACCTGACGCTAGCTCTGGCGCACCATGGGTCACATGAAGCATCTCTCGGCAACAGAGCGTCTCAAGGCACTCGCGGCCCTCGTCTCGGCGGTGGTGCTGTGGGCATCGGCGTTCATCGCGATTCGCGCGGTGGTGGCGAGCGGCGCCTATACTCCCGCGCAGCTCTCGGCGGCGCGGATCGGGCTCGCGGCGGTGCTGCTGGGCGCGCTCGCGCTCACGCGTGGCGGGGTGCGGTTGCCGCAGGGGCGAGACTGGCTGGTCTTCATTGCGCTCGGCGTCATGGGGCAGGCCGCATACCACCTCCTGCTCAACACCGGCGAGCAGAGCGTGGACGGCGGCACGGCGGCGCTGCTGGTCTCGTGCGCGCCCATTCTCGCGTCCCTGCTTGCGGTCGCGTTCCTGGGCGAGCGCATGACTCCTGTCGGGTGGTTCGGAACCGTACTCGCGTTCGGGGGTGCGGCGACCATCGCCATCTCGGCGGGCGCCTCGCTGCGCGGAGGAGCCGGGGTGCTGATGGTGGTCGCGGCCACGTGCCTGTGGGCGGGGTTCCTCGTGCTGCAGAAGACCGTCGCCGGCCGCTACGAGCCGCTCGAGCTGACCGCCTGGCCCATGTGGATCGGTGCGCTCGCGCTGCTCCCGTTCGCGCTGTCGCTCCCGCGCGCCGTCGCGACCGCGCCGTCCTCGGCGACCGCGGCGGTGGTCTGGCTCGCGGCCGGATCGTCGGTCGCAGGCTTCCTGGTCTGGGCGTACGCGATCAAGCGGCTCGAAGTCGTCGTCGCCACCTCGGCGCTGTACTGCGTGCCGGTCGCCGCGTTCGTGATGGGCGTGCTGTTACTGGGTGAGATGCCGCCTCCGTCCGCTCTCGCGGGAGGCGTGGTGGCGATCGCGGGTGTCGCGCTGGTGCAGCTCAAGGGCCGCCCTGCGGCGTCAGCGGACGACACCGCTTTCGCCGAGGATTCCGCCGAAGATGTTTCGGGGCGGCAGACCGGCGTGGCGGATACTGCTCCGGCCGACGCGTAGCGGCTCGTCGCACTGCTCGGCAGTTCTTTCGCGGTTTTGACCTCGGTCAAAGAACCGGCTTCGCGCGCGCGGCATTCTCAGGGTGCAGTCACCGTTGCAGGAGGCCCCGAATGTCGCACCAGATCGCAGTGGATCCCCAGAGCGCCGGTTCCGCGCGCAAGACCATCGACCCCGCGCGCGCCGAGGCGAGCCGCGCAGACACGGCGCAGGCCGGTGTCGAATCCGCGCAGGCCGCCCAGCCTCGCTTCTTCGACACCTACGCGCTGGTCTACGGGTTCAGCCTGACGTTTCTGGTCCCCGGCCTGCTCTACATGAGCACGCTGCCGTTCCGCACCTACACGTTCCAGTACGTGGGCGCGTTCGGCTTCCCGATCCTGCTGGGGTTGGCGGCGACGTTCTTCACCGATAGCGCCGACGGCCTCAAGACCAAGCTGATCAGGTCGGCGATCCTGGTGCCGCTCGCGGTGGTCACGGGCGTGACCGTCCTGTTCGTGGGATCGCTCACCGCGGTCCCGGTCAGCCCCTACCTCAATCCCGAGAACTACGGCACGACGACGCCGTTCGTCGTGGCCCTGCTCGCGCTCCTCGCATCGCCGCTCGTGTTCGCGGTCGTGAAGCGCGTGCGCACACGCCTGACGTGGCGGTCACTGGTGCAGCTGGCCGCGCTGCTTGTCGGTCTTGCCGTCGCTGCCGGCGTGGCGTATCTGATGCTGCGGGGGCCGGGCGAGCTCAAGGCGCTGGCGCGCAAGGACATCACGATCTACGTGACGGGCGCCGTGATGTGGTACCTGCCGTCGTTCGGGATAGCCGCGGGCGCGTGGCGGGCGGTCGATCTGGTCTAGGACCGTCCGGCCGTCGGCCCGGTCCGCCTAGCGGATCGAGTCGTACGCCGAGCGCATGCGGGTGAGGACCTCCTGGAGATCCGCATCGGTGCGCAGCGGCAGCACCGGCCACGCGCGCATCTGCATCCGCACGTTGTAGACGAACGGCTTGGCCCGGTTGGAGGCGTAGAGCGTCTCGGCCTCCTGCGATGTCGCCGCCTTGAACGCCGCTTCGCCCTTGTCGGGGAAGAACGCGAACATCCCGTTGCCCCGTACGAATCCCGGGTGTCCGAACACCTCTTTGCGCTTCACGCCGGGCCAGGAGAGGACGATCTCTTCGACGTTGGACTTCAGCTCGTCGAGCTTGTCGGCCATTCCGATTCCTCCTCGCGATATCCCTCCACCAGCATTACCCTACCACCACATCGGCGTGGTTCGCCGCTTACCACATGGTGATTCGGGTCAGAAGCGAAGGAGTGTCTCGGCGAGGATGAGTCCGCACGACGCGAGCACCGCGCCGGTGACGAGCGATCGCCCCACGAGCTCGGAGGGGTTCAGCGTCGCCGAGCGGCCCGCCTCGAGCGCGGCGAAGCGCTCCGGCGCGGTGACCACCAGGTGGAAGAACGAGCCGAGCCCACCGCCCAGCACGAACGGCGGCAGGGCGAACAGCGGGGTGGAGAGCAGGAGCGCGCGCAGCAGGTCTTGCACGCCGCCCGCCGTCGCCCCCGGGAGTCCCAGCCGTACCGCGACCGCGACCGCCGGCACCGGTACGAGCGCGAGCACCACGAGCGCGAGCGCGAGCCACGCCATGCCCGAGGCGCGGTGCGTAGCCGAGTTCACGATGTGGGCGCTTGCTCCGGTCACGTTCCTCCTCCTGGTCGGGCGCGGTCAGCGCGTGCGGTCGTCCGCGAAGCGCACGCTCGCCGCGCAGGTGCATTTCGACGCAGGAGCCGCGTGCCCTTCCGAACTCGAGCGTCGCGGTCGAGCCGCGGCGCGACCCGTCAGCGGCCGTCGAGCGCCCGCTCGAGCCGAGCGAGGAACTCGACCTGACCGCGCATGATCATCGTCCGGGCGCGCGGCAGGTCGAACCACGCCGCGCGGTCGATCTCGGGATGCTGTTCGAAGCGCCCGGAGCGGGGCGGCCACTCCAGGTCGAAGAGGTTGCTCTCGACCGCGGTCGCGTCGGCGTCGCCCTCGCACGCGAACGCGTAGACGAGCTTGCCGCTGGGCTGGCGTACCGTGCCGAGGTCGAGCAGCTCGGAGCCGCAGCTCCCGTCGAGCTCGAGCCCGGTCTCCTCCTCGAACTCCCGGCGAGCAGCGTCCAGGGGCTTCTCGGCGGCGAAGTCGAACTCACCCTTGAAGATCGTCCAGCTGCCCTCGTCCTTGTGCGCCCAGTACGGCCCGCCGGGATGGCCGAGCAGAACCTCGACCGTGTTATCACGGCGGCGGTAGAGGAGGATGCCTGCGCTCTGGCGGTAGCGCTTGGGAGTGTCGGGGCGCTCGGTCACGGGGCTCCTGGCGGGCGGGTAGGGGACGGTGGCCTGCACTGTGTGTTCCCGCGGACGGCCCGCGCGCCTCGGCGGCGATCTGCTGGCGACCGCTACGGCCCGGCGCGCGAGGCTCTGCTACGCTCGGCTGGTACCTGACGCCGGACGCCGCGGAGGCCCGCCATCCGACCTCGCTGGACCAAGGTCGTGCGCGACCTGCTCGCGCACAAGGTCCGCACGGTGCTCGTCGTGCTCTCGATCGCGGTGGGGATCTTCGCGGTCGCGGTGATGATGGGCGGTCGCGCGGTGCTGATCCGCGCCCTCGACCAGTCCTTCCCGCTCTCGAACCCGCCTTCGATCACCTACGGCACCACGCCGTTCGACGAGCACTTCGAGCGCACCGTCGCCGAGCAGCCCTCGGTCGCCGACGCCCAGGGGCGCCATTCCATGCAGATCAGCTACCGCGTCAACGGCGGTCCGTGGAAGAGCATCACGCTCAACGCGTTCAAGGACTACGAAGCGGTCCGTGTCGCCAGGCTCGATTTGCCGGTCGGGACCGAGTGGCCGCGGCGCGGCGAGATGCTGCTCGAGCGCGGATCGATCGCGTACTCGGGGCTCAAGGTGGGCGACACCATCGAGTTGAAGACCGCCGAGGAGCCCAATCCCACCGTGCGCGTCAGCGGCACCGTTCACGACATCAACGCCGTGGTGCCCATGATGTCGGGCCGCTCGGTGGGCTACGTGAACTGGGACACGCTCGCCGACCTGGGTGAGACGCAGATGTTCAACCAGCTCGACGTGGTCGCGGCTGGGCAACCCAAGACGCTCGACCAAGTCACCGAGATCGGCGCGGCGCTGCGCGACGACGTCATCGAGAAGAACGGCGTCATGGTGGTGCGGATGAACGCGCACGAGCCGGGCGTCCAGAACCTCGCCGACACCTTCAAGGCGATCACGATGCTGCTCGTCGTGGTCGGCGCGATGACGCTGCTGCTCAGCGCGTTTCTCGTCGTCAACACGATCAGCGCGCTGGTCACGCAGCAGACCCGGCAGATCGGCGTGATGAAGGCGGTGGGCGCGCGTACTGGGCAGCTGGTCGGGATGTTCCTGGTCATGGTGCTCGCGTACGGCGTGTTGGGCTTGCTGGTCGCGTTGCCGCTCGGGCAGCTGGCCACCAACCGGTTCGTGGACTTCGGCAGCTCGCAGATGAACTACCTGGTCTCGGACTACCGGCTTCCCGGGCCGATCCTGGCGATCGAGCTCGCTGTCGGGCTCCTGGTCCCGCTCCTTGCGGCAGTCGTCCCGGTCGTCTCGGGCATGCGGATGCCCGTGGCCCGAGCGCTCTACACGACCGGGGGGTCGAACAAGCAGTTCGGCGACAGCCTCACCGACCGGGTGCTCGGCGGCATCCGCGGCCTGTCGCGCCCCGTCGCGCTCGCGCTGCGCAACACGTTCCGCCGAAAGGGCCGACTCGCCCTCACGCTCATCACGCTCACGCTCGCGGCGTCGGTATTCATGGCGGTGGCGAGCGTGCAGAGCTCGATCAAGCACACCGTCGATCTGGTCGGGCAGCACCGGTCGATGGACCTGTGGGCGAACTTCTACCCGCCGCAGCCCTTCGCCGAGGTCAGCCGAGAGGCCCTGCGCGTCCCCGGCGTCACCGACGTCGAGGGCTGGATGGCGCGGACCGCCGTCCGCCTTCGGCCGGGCGGGGGCGAGTCACCCTCGCTCGTCGTGCAGGGGCTGCCGCCGAACACCAAGTACATGCACCCGGAGATCCAGGAGGGGCGCTGGCTGAAGCCCGGCGACACCAACGCGATCGTCGTCGACACCGGGGTGACCAAGTCCGATCCCGACATCACCGTCGGCAGCGTGCTCACGCTGAAGATGCGCGAGGTGGAGCGGCACTTCAAGGTGGTGGGCATCGCGCGGGGAGACCTGCTCTATCCCTACGCGTACACGCCGCATGACTACCTCGACGCGCAGTTCGGAGCCACCGGCAAGGTCGACACGATCATGATCGCCACCGACAAGCACGACGCGGCGACGCAGTCCGAGGTCGCACGAGCCCTGACCGACCGCATGTCAGAGCGGCAGATCCGTGTCGCCGAGACCATGACCCAGCGCGACCTGCAGCAGATCATCTCGGACTCGCTCAACATCATCGTGGTGTTCCTGGTGATCATGGCCGCACTGCTCGCGACGGTCGGCGGCATCGGGCTCTCAGGGACGATGAGCATCAACGTGCTCGAGTCCACGCGCGAGATCGGCGTCATGCGCGCGGTCGGCGCGTCCAACGCGTCGATCTACCAGATCTTCATCACCGAGGCGGTCGTGGTCGGGCTGTTCTCGTGGTTGCTCGGTGTGGTGCTGAGCCTGCCGATGTCGTTGCTGCTGACAGCGGCGCTCGGCAAGGCGATGAACTTCCAGCTCACGTTCGCCTACTCGCCGAGCGGCGTCGCGCTGTGGCTCGGGTTCGTGGTTGTCATCGCGGTGCTCGCGAGCCTGCTGCCCGCCTATCGCGCGGCGCGCGTCAGCGTCGCCGAGGCGATCGCGTACGAGTGACGCGATCGCCGCACCG